>JADLHJ010000083.1 GCA_020848835.1 Candidatus Hydrogenedentota bacterium | reverse complement strand
CGATTTCGCCATAGGCCATCAACTTCGCGCGGCCCTGCGCCGCCAACACCGTCGTGATCGCGCTCGTGAGCGTCGTCTTGCCGTGGTCCACGTGACCAATCGTCCCGATGTTCACGTGCGGCTTCTTACGCTCAAACTTTTCCTTACCCATGACCTGCTTTCACTCCGTTTACGAAAAAAGTGGAGCCCACGACCAGAATCGAACTGGTGACCTCCTCCTTACCATGGAGGCGCTCTGCCAACTGAGCTACGCGGGCCTGCCTATTCGCCTGTAGCGCCCGCCTTCCATGGCGGGCGTCTTCCGTACGGGATGGAACCCGGACGCTACAAATTCAATTAATGGAGCGGGAGACGGGGCTCGAACCCGCGACCCTCAGCTTGGAAGGCTGACGCTCTAGCCAACTGAGCTACTCCCGCGGAAAACATTGAGAATACAGCAATCAGAAGTCAGTAGTCAGTGGAAAACAAACCGCGATACAGGCGCGTTAAAATTCTGACTCCTGAATTCTGACTCCTGACTTCTATTTAAAATGGTGGTGGGAGTAGGATTCGAACCTACGTAGGCGCTAGCCAACGGGTTTACAGCCCGTCCCCTTTAGCCACTCGGGCATCCCACCCGGTCTAAAACTATCTCAACCCGCACGTCCGCCGGTTTACTTTTTTTGATGGAGCTGGCGAAGGGTCTCGAACCCCCGACCTGCTGATTACAAATCAGCTGCTCTACCAACTGAGCTACGCCAGCGGCCAAACAAAACAAACCCCGCCTTCCGGCGGGGCTTCTTCAACTATAACAAAGGGGGGAGAAGGTGTCAAGGTTTGACGAGAGCTTTTAAAGAGTAGGGAAACAATAGTCTGCAGGTGAGACCGGTTAAGTTGCCGGCGCAATTCCCGACTGCACGCAGGTCGATTCGAGCAGTTCAAAGAGCAAATCAAGCGGCTGTCCCTTATTCACCAGGCCTACCGCGCCCGCTGACATCATCTCCCGTTGCGCGCGTTCATCGTCGCGAATCGAGAGGCCAACGACGCAAGTGTCCGGCATTTCCGCCATGATGCGGCGCGTCGCCTCGATGCCATCCATGCTAGGCATGTTGATGTCCATGATGATCACATCCGGGTGCAACGCGCGCGCTTTCTCAATCGCCTCTATGCCGTCTCTCGCCTCATCCAATACACTGAGCGCCGGGTGCAGGTCGAGGCGTTGCTTCAATCCCTGCCGTACCGCAGGATGATCGTCCACAATCAACACGCTGGCATGAGAACGCCGTTTGTTTCGTCTAAGCAATACGGGACTGCTGGGAATCTCGTTGCGCGGGTGGTTCGAATTCGGCACGATAAGTGTGCACGTCGTGCCCTCACGCGGGCGAGATTCAACCACCAACGTCCCGCCAAGCCGTTGAATCCGCTCCTGAACACTGAACAATCCAAAGCGCCGCCCCTCAATCGGTAATACCGAGTTGTCCGGATTAATAATCCCGACGCCTTTGTCCACGACTGCAATCTGAACTTGGTCGCCATTGCGCTGGACATAAACCCACGCCGCATCCACACCCGCGTGCTTCACGACGTTGAACAGCAATTCGCGGATACATTGATAGAGAATGACCGCCGCGTGATTAGACAAATCAAATTCACACGTGAACTGGTAGTCCGTGCTTAGTCCATATTTTTTCATCTCGTTGAAAAGATGCTTTAAGGCCGGTTCCAACCCGCCGCCTTCAATCGGCAACGGATTCAAATCGCTGATGAGACCGCGCGTGTACTGCGTGGCCTCGGCCAGCAGCGCATCCAAATCGTGCAGTTCGTCTTCCACGCCGGCCTTCTTAAATTTGCCGCGCATTGCCGTCAGTTTCATCCGGCACGCCACCAGCGTCTGCGCGAGCGAATCATGCAGCTTGATGCCAATAGCGCGCCGTTCATCCACCTCCGCGCGCGCCAGCGCTTCTGCCAGCGCCCGCAGCTGCACGGTCTTCTGCTCGACCTCGCGCGTGCGGTCTTTGACCCGGCGCTCCAGTTCTCCATTCAGTCGTGACATACCTTCGCGTGCGGTACACAGATCGGTGATGTCCGCTGCGGCAATGCGCACCTCCGTGCTTAGCGCGTTTTCGTCAAAGGACCGGATCGCTTCCAGCCGCAGCACGCATCGCGGCTCGTCAGGCAGACGCGCCAATTCCACTTCGCAACTTTGTTCCTCGTCGCTGGTTTGTACTTTTGCAAGAAACTCCAAAAAACGTTCCCGGTCCTTGTCTGCTATTGCACGGTAGAACGCACGCCCCTCGGTCTGTCTTCGGTTGACGCCCAGGATTTTCCGACCCGTTGCATTGATCTGCGTGATGATGCCCGCTTCATCCAGGGTGATGTAGATAATCGGCGCAGCGTTAAACAGGTCCGAGTAGCGGTCACGCGTCGTTCTGAGTTCCAATTGGGCATCGCGGAGCTCGATGTTTTGTGCTTCCAACTCCGCCTGGTAGATCTGGAGCTCCTGCAACAATCGCTCGAGGTCGTCCTTGCCATGCCGCATCGCATACGTCGGGTTCTCATGCACGAGCGCCTCCGCTTTCCGGCGCAAGTCCGATTTCCCGGCGTCTTGATCGTCATGGCGTTCCATGATGCGTTACGCCTCCCGCAGGATTAGGAGGATTTGACGCCGCTCCCCATCCGCGACTACGTCCAACAGGCGCGACCGCACCAGCATCTTGCCGTTGTCGCGCGACAACGCGACCTTGACGCTTTCGAGTTCGGTACGATTTTTCAATGCGGTGTGAAGCATGGTCGATAGCGCTTTCGCATCCCAGTGATCGTCGGCTATCTCTCCGAGTTCCTTGCCGACGATGGAGTGCAGATTCAATCCGAACCGGAGCAGAAACCCGCCGTTTGCGGACACGACCCGCAGGTCCTCGTCCACGATCAGCAGCATGTCGAACACGCTCTCGATCACGCTCTGCGCATAGTTCTTTGCCGTGCGCGCCAATTCGAGCGCGTGCCGTTCCGATTTGAGGCTATGGATATCGACGAAGGCGATCACGACGCCGTCTTTACCGGAACCTACGGGACGGTAAGGCGTGATTCGCATGATGAACCATTCGCCATTGGTACATTGCACTTCCCGTTCTACGTGGCGCCTGCTTTCGAGCGCGCTAAGGGCGTGCTGCGTGAGATCAATGCCCCGGAGGTTGTTCGATATATGGTGAAAAGGCCGGCCGATGTCATGGTCCAATAAATTAATGAGTTGCTTCGCCTGCGACGTGAACCGCAATACCTTCAACTCGGAATCCAAGAACAGGCTGGGAATATCCAGACTGTCCAACGATCGTTGAAGGTCTTGGTGCATCTGGGTCATGTCGTCGATTCTGTCCTGCATCTCGGTATTCACGGAGGACAGTTCTTCGTTCAGCGATTGCATTTCTTCGCGGGACGTTTCGAGCTCTTCGTTCGCACTCTGCAATTCTTCGTTCGTGGATTGGTATTCCTCGTTCATCGAGCGCAGCTCTTCGTTCGACGTTTGCAGCTCTTCAATCGTCGTCTGCAGATTCTCCCGCGTGCTCTCCAGTTCGCGTTCCAGATCGTTGATATATCCGCTCTTTGCCTTCGACGTTCGGGTCGCTTTTTGCTGCGGCGCCGCAGTGTCTTCGTCAAACGCGATGAGAAAGATGCCGTCGACCGTGGGGTGCGCAGGCAATTGCTGCACGGTAACGTTGACGAGTGACGTTTCGCCATTGGTTTTCACGCGCAACCCTCCGTAACGCACCGGGGCCTTCTGGGACGAAGCCTTGTGAATCAAAGCGGGCAACTGTCCCGCGAGGCCTTCCCGCGCCATTTCGAAGACATTGTTTTTGGGCTGTCCCTGCGCAGGTTCGAGATAGCGCCCGGTACGCCCATGGATGTAGAGAATATCGCCACGCCGATTCACCACGACGCTTGTAGGCGCATACATGCTTAGAAGCTGGCGCTCCACCAGCAGCGCGGCATTGCGCTCCGTGATGGCGACTTCTCGTTGCGCGCTGATTTCCGGCCGCGGCGACACCGAGAAATCCATCGGTCCGCGATGGGGAACTGACGACGATTTGCGTTTGAAAATCTTCCATTTGGGATCGACTACCGTAAACATATCGCTGAATTCACCGATGCTCTCGGATGATCCCAGAAACAATATTCCGTCCGGTTTGAGGCTGTAGTGGAACAAGGGGATGATCTTTCGCTGCAATTCCATGTCGAGATAAATGAGCAGATTGCGGCAGCAGATGAGATCGAGCTTGGTGAAGGGCGGATCCTTGATCAAATTCTGCGTCGAGAAAATAATCATCTCGCGGATCTCGCGCTTGATCCGGTAACCACTGTCCTCGCGTGTGAAGAAGCGGCCGAGCCGTTCCTTGCTTATGTGCGGTTCAATGCTCGAGGGATACAACCCGCGCCGCGCCACGTCGATCGCGTCCTCGTTAATGTCCGTCGCAAATATCTGCGCGTGAAAATTCCGGCTGTGCTCCTCCATGTATTCCTGCAGCATGATCGCGTTCGAGTACGCCTCTTCTCCCGTCGCGACGCCCGGCACCCACGCGCGAAACGGCGTCGATTCCGGCAACCCGCTGAGCAGCAGGGGAAGTACCTTCGTTTTTAACAGCTCGAAAGCGTCCTGATCGCGAAAGAAATCGGTCACGCCGATAAGCAGTTCGCGGAAAAGCGCGACTACTTCCTTTTCGTTGCGTTGGAGAAACGCAGCGTAGTCGTGAATGTTGTCGAGCCCGTGGACGCGCATGCGCCGATCGATGCGCCGTAGAATCGTTGTTTTCTTGTACTGTGAGAAATCGTGGCTCGTCGCGTTGCGAAGATGGAAATAGATCTTCTGCAGCGACTCGCGCGTCTTCTGATCCAGCGTATACTGCCGCGGCCCTCTCTCACGGGCATTGACGTAATGCAATAGCTTTTCCGGCATGGAATCCGGTGGAAGCACAAAATCGACAAGGCCGCTGCCGATGGCCGCTAACGGCATTCCGCTAAAACGCGCCGATTCCGGTTCCTGCACCATCACCATGCCGAGTTCGCTCTTAATCGCGCGAATGCCTTCGGCGCCATCCGAGCCGGTTCCCGAAAGCACGATGGCAATAGAGCGTTCCTGATGGTCTTGCGCAAGCGCGCGAAACATGAAGTTGATCGGCTGGGAGGGGCGCTCGCGCTCACGCGGGAACAATTGCAGCGCACGGTTCATGATGCCAACATTCACGCCCGGCGGAATAATGTAAATATTGTTCGGGTGAACCAGTTCGCCGTCTTGAATGTGGTGGGCCGGCATCGACGTTATGTTGCCGATGAGCTGCGGCAGCAAGCTGACCTGATCTGGCTGCAGGTGCGTGACGACGATGAAGATGATTCCGGAATCCGTCGGCATCGCCCGGAAAAACGCTTCGAGTGCTTCGAGCCCGCCCGCCGATGCGCCTATCCCGACGATGTAAGGCGTATCAACTTTTTTGCCATCGCCAGCAGGACCATCTTCGCCATTCGCTATGGCCGTCTTTTCATGGGCCACCAGCGAAGCGTCACCTTGCGCCGTTAAATCTGTCGCGTCCGATTCGCCGCTTGCGAGAATAATCGTTTCTTCGTCTGCGGCAACCGTCTTCTCTTCTAATAGCGGGACCGCCAAAGGATCTGGATGCGCGTCATCAACTCCAGATTGGGCAGAGCCCACCCTGTTCCCACTATGAGCGTCATCCTTGGTCGCAGACGAAACGGCTGCACCTTTTCTTCCCTTAGACGTATTTCTGCCTTTCATACCAATTCCCCCTCTAAGCCGTACCCTGTCCCTAAAGTATCCGCTGTAGAAGGGGCACAACGCGAAAAATAGAAGGCGCACCAGAACTCCGTTCAGCATAGACCCCAATGGGGAATTTGACAAGACTAATTATTTACGATCTTCGAGAAATTCGCCTATTTCTGAACGTAACGTAGGAATCGACCTATAGTGCGCATCTTGCCGAGCGAAAAACATTTCCACGTTCGATTCGATTTAGCGCAACAATTCGAATCCGCGCCAAGGCGTCAATTGATTATCCCTTGATTCCCAAATTCCAAATCATTGGGAAACCACCCCCGTTCGCACCCAACAGTGCAACGCGATGGGCAAATAGATAGTAGGAGCTACGATGGGTCAATGAGGAGGGCGAAGAAGCGAGCGCTGCCGAACCTCTCGTTCCCAAGCTCCAGCTTGGGAACGCACTCTTGAAAAGCTCTGCTTTGATCTTAATTCTCGCTGCGACGCTACGCAGCCCCGCAGCACTTCTTGTACTTCTTCCCGCTCCCACACGGACACGCGGCGTTGGGGGAGAGGGCCTGCGCCTTATCGCCAAGCGCGGAGTCCACGGCGACGTATCGCATCACATTCGCCGCGGGGCGTCCCGCCTTCACTTCGCCCGCCATAAATTTCATGTGCGGGTCGATGTGGTTGAAGAAATGTTTATATCCTGCGCAAAGATAATTCAGTCCCGCTTCGCCGTCCGGCGTCTCGATGAAACGATGCTTCGGGCATTCGCCGTTGCACGCAAACCGCACTTCGCATTCGACGCAGTACTTAGGCAACGTCGACTTTTTCGCCTCGCCAAACGCCGCCTGCACTTCGGAATGCACTAGCTCTCTCAACGGCGCGTCGTTGATATTGCCCACCTTGAAATCGGGATAGACGTAATGGTCGCACGAAAACAAATCTCCGTTGTGCTCCATCACCAGCGCGTTGCCACAGGTCTCCGCAAACACGCACAACCCCGGCTCCATCCCGACCCAGGCCTGCAATGCCACGTCGAATATCTGCACGAAGTAACGCCCAACATCCTTGCGCACCCATTCGTCAAAGATTGCGGACAAAAACTTTCCGTACGCCAGCGGTCGCACCGACCAATACGAAAGCCGCGCATCACCCTCATAATCGGGCTGCACCAGCTTCAACGTTTCGGGCGCATCCGCCGTGCGCTCCACGATGGGAATAAACTGCATGTACCGGCTCCCGATGTCTTTCAGGAACCGGTACACGTCAATCGGTTTGTTCTGGTTCGCGCGGTGTACGCAGGTGAGCGTGTTGAACTCGACGTTATGCTTCTTCAAAAAATCGAGCCCGCGCATCACGCGATCGAAGGACGAACGCCCACCCTTATCCACGCGGTATTCATCATGTATAGCGCGCGGTCCGTCCACAGACAGACCAATCAGGAATTGATGCTCGGAAAGAAACGCGCCCCATTCATCGTCCAACAAAGTGCCGTTCGTCTGCAGCGCGTTCGTGATCGTTTTGCCGTTGGCATACTGCTTCTGAAATTCGACCGCCTTACGAAAGAAGTCCACGCCCAGAATCGTCGGTTCGCCGCCCTGCCAAGCGAAATGAATCTCGGGCACGTCCTGCCCTTCGATGTACTGCTTCACGTACCGTTCGAGCGTATCCTCATTCATTCCCCAATTCTTGGTCTCGGGGTAGAGGTTTTCTTTCTCCAGGTAGTAGCAGTACTTGCAGTCGAGATTGCAGATCGGCCCCGTGGCTTTCGTCATCACATGAAAACCGCGCCGCGCTGCGGTGGTATTTCTGCTGAGGCTGATCGTGCTCATGAATTAACTTTGAAACGCAATCTCGCGGAGCGATACGCCATCGCCATCATCTTCAACGAGAATCGCGGTGGGCTCCGGTCCAAGTTGCACGTCTTCGATACTTTCAAAACCGACATTCACGATCCCAATCTGCACGCTGCCGCTCTCGTCGCCATATACCGTTTCCGAAAGCAACAGCACCTTCATCGATCCCGCCGGGATGTTTTCGTCCAGTACGTCAACCAACTCTTTTGCAGCGTCCTCATGGTTGTCGAGGCCCACAAGCCCAATCGTGTGGTCGCTCGTCGCGTTGATGATATACAAGGCAAAAGTCCCCGGAATGCCCCCGTTCGGACATCCCGTCATCGTGACGACCAACGCCGCCGCTACGACCGCCAAACCAATTCCGCGAAACCTGTTCATTGCAGTACTCCCTCTAACGTGTTTAATAACCCTTGCACAATGGTCACAGGCCCACCATGACGCTAGCAGATGCGCGCACTTTCCACAACACGACTTTGAAGGATTTGCAAAATATTGGCTACACTCTCGCCAAATTTCTCCAGAAACGTAGTATGCATAAACATTGGTCCGTGTACGTTTGTGCGCACCCCTGTTTGTCCGTGACCTAAAAAGGAAGTCGAATGTCCCTCTTCGCTGAACTGACCTGGCGCAATCTCATCCACCAGACGACCCACCCAGAGCTGGCGGAAAAGCTGGATCGCGAGCAGTTCACCGTCTATTGCGGCTTCGACCCGACAGCCGATAGCCTCCACATCGGTCACATGCTGCCTATCCTCGGCCTGATGCGTTTCCAGCGCGCGGGCCACAGACCCATCGCGGTCGTGGGTGGTGCGACGGGCATGATCGGCGATCCAAAGAAAACCGAAGAACGCGCGCTCCTCAGCGAAGAAGACCTGCAACGAAACGTCGCCGGTATCCGCGCGCAACTCGAACGTTTCCTCGACTTCTCAGAAGGCGGCGGCGCGATACTCGTCAACAACGCCGACTGGTTCCGCAGCATCGGCTTCATTCCATTTCTCCGAGACATCGGCAAGCACTTCTCGGTGAACCAAATGCTCATGCGCGATGCCGTGAAGCAACGCCTCGAAAGCCGCGACCACGGTATTTCCTACACCGAATTCTCGTACGTCTTGCTTCAGGCCTACGACTTTCTTCACCTCAATCGCACCTTCGGTTGCCGACTACAAATCGGCGGCAGCGATCAGTGGGGCAACATCGTCGCGGGTATGGACCTCACGCGCCGTCTCGAACAGGCCGAGACTTTCGGCCTGACCTTCCCGCTCGTCGAAAAATCCGACGGTACAAAATTCGGCAAAACCGAGTCTGGCGCGATCTGGCTCGACTCTGCCCGCACCTCGCCCTACAAGTTCTACCAGTTCTGGATTAACCAGGCTGACGCCGACATGCCGCGCTGGTTGCGCACCTTTACATTTCTTTCGCAGGTAGAAATCATCGCACTGGAAGATGAACTGCGTGAACGGCCCGATCAACGCAGCGCCCAAAAGCGGCTCGCCGAAGTGGTCACGGCCATGGTACACGGCGACCAGGCACTGGAAAACGCGATCCGCGCATCGCAAGCCATGTTCGGCGGATCGCTCGCCGGTCTCGATGACGCGACGCTCGAAGATATCTTCAGCGAAATGCCATCGTCCGAATTGCCCTGTAATACGTTGAACGAGGAAAAACTGCTTACCGAAGTACTCGTAGAGTGCGGCGTGCTTAAGAGCAAAGGCGAAGCGCGCCGTTTAATCCAAAGCGGCGGGCTATACTTAAACAACGAGCGAATTACTGCCGACGACGCAAAGCTGACAGAGTCTGCCTTGGCCAGCACGAGCATATGTGTCATTCGCACGGGAAAGAAGAACTATCACCTATTGCGTTTTGTCGCGTCCCCGCAACAATAACGTCCGCCGCGGAATGCGCCCTCACTGCGTTTACTTCCGCGGCGGATCAGTAGAGGTGTTAAGTTAGTCCTCAAATTGGGGTTCATGCGACGGCACCAACTGTCCTCCGCGCCATTGAAACCAGTCTCGTTCAGAGTTGTAAGAAGCGTACGCTCCGTCCTCTATATTGGCCATAGAAATTGCGGCGTCTATGTCCGGTTGCCTTGTGACGTTGCTGAGCCGCACCGTCCGAACGCCGGTCTCGGAATCAGCGCCCCATGTACCGCAGTACTCGAAGATCCCGGATACCGGTACCCAAAGTCCGTCAACATCCTGGAATGTTACGTCGCGCATCGACATGTCGGTGACCGTTCCATCCCGAACCACGCCTCGGGCAATATCTCCCGCACGAACGTTGACGTTAGCCGCGGCAATGCAATAACCGTGGGCCGGGTCAAGCCAAAGGACGCCGCGTCCGTACTTGGACTCGAACTCAATGGGATAACAATCGACCTCCCCAATCTTGTCCATCGATGGACGTAATGTTAATTGCGCTTCGGCAAGTATCTTGTCTATACGGAACCAAACCTGGCTCAGATATCCGAAAAGGAAATGCCCCGGAGACCCGCCCCAAATTTCGGCATATACCTCGCCAGGCTCTCGCTCCATCACGATTTGTCCGTGTGGCATTGCTTTGTCTGCGCTGTTCTTTGTGTAGCGCCACACTTCTTGGCCTGCCGTAAACAAGTGAACATTGGCACCCCGGCTGAGCGGCAAGAAATCAAAGCTTCCGTTTTGCCCCCAGAGCACGTTTTGTTGAGAAGCCTTAACCCCCTGCACCACGATTTTTCCGTCGTTATGAATTTCGCGAGGAGCGTTACTGAAGCTATTCTGAACACTCGCGATTTGGCTGGTGCGCTTTTCCGAACTGGTGTAGTCAAAAGCGATACGCTCGTGTTGCGCGTCCAGAGTCCGTGAGAGGGCAGCGACGAGCGCGGCCGCCGTCGGGGGACTTGGCATTTCTTGTTCCGAGGTCGTCAGTATGTTCGCCGGTGCTTCCTGCGGTGCTTGGTCTGCAGCACCTTCCCTAAAGCCGCCCGTGGAAACTTTAGCAATCGGCGTTGTTGTTTTTGCGTCGTCTGCCTGTGAGAAGTACAAGAACGCCCCAACGACGGTAATGATCGAAAAAGCAGAAGCAGAAGCAGCAAAAGTCTTCATGATGGTAATTCCTTTCACGCTGTGTCCCGCTGCTGTGGCAACAGCGCCAAGTTGCGCGGAGCCTGCAGCGGAGTGTCCGAGTTGTGAAAGTGCAAGTGAAAGACTGTGCGAAAGCGGCGAAGCCTCCGCAAGATGGGTGGCAAGTAGCGTGGCAAGCCCTACCCCGGTGACGGCAATTCCACGCCCGCGCAACAGCACCGCCACTTCGTCACGCGCGCGTTCGATCCGGCTGCTGAGCGTCCGGCGAGGCAATCCCATGCGACGCGCGATGGCTGCGTGGGATTCTCCTCCGATGTAATGCGCCACCAGGGGAATACGCAATTCGTCCGGCAACTCGTCAATCACCTCATCTATATCGCCCGCCAATTCCTCCCAGACAGGCGCGATGCTTGGTTCGTGCATGGCGACGTATTGCTCCTCCCGGTCCAAGCGGCGGCGGTCCGAACGCATCCGGTGAAGACATTTGCGCGTGGCGACGCCATACAGCCACGCGCGAATGGCGTCCGGACGCACGGATTCCGCGATCGCAAGCGCCTCGAAGACTTCCTGAGTAGCATCTTCCGCGGCGAAGCTGTCTCGCAGCATCCGGTGACAGACGGCGTAAACCATCCCGGAGTACTGCTGGACCAACTCTTGAAAGGCCTCTGGATTACGATGTTCAATCCAATTTTCCAAGGCCGATCGTTTCCGAGCGAACATGTGCCACATCTCCAAGTCTTCCACTTACACTTCCACATATTAGTTGCCGCGACAGGCGGATTGGGCGAATGCGGGATTAAATCATCCACCATCGCTGAGGCAAGGTGTACCAAGGGAACATTATAATATTCTGGGGCTGCTTGCTTGGCACGTGTTGTGTGGCTAAAGCGTGTGGATGGCTTGGCGCCCTTTATCGTTGAAGATGCCGATACTCCTGTCATGGATGCGTTGATACGGCGCGGAGGCGAGACCATGGGCGCCCACGCCGTCTTATTCACAATGGCGGTCTTTAAGTCCATACCGAACGCATCACGCAGGCCGACACGAAACTCACGCCAGAATTGTTAACCCCCCCCGCATCGCGGTCGTGCGCACTGGTAAGAAGAATTATCACCTGCTGCGCTTTACCAAATAGCCACAGCGTGTATCCACAGGCTAAATATGAATCACGTTACTCGGACTCTCTTTTGGCCGTTCCCCGGTGATGTATGCTTTTGCCAACGCGAGAAACATCACCATCTTCCCTGCAGAATGGTCCCAGTATTGAGCCTGTTCAACATTTACCTTTAGCAGCATTAAATACGGATCATCCGCTCCATCCGGAAACCACACCGTCTGCGATGGGCTCCACAGCTTGCGCGCTTTCGCCTTGCTCTCAATCAACTCCGCATGACCAGCCACTGACACGTATCGGTCATTTTCCGGGTCTGAGTAAGACACATTGACCGAACTGTTCTTTCGCAGATCGAAAACTTTCGAGGAATCTTTCCTCGTGAAGAACCAGAGATTTCCGTCTGGCTCCACCTCCTGCGTCGCCAATGGCCTACTGTGAAGGACACCGTGGTCCGACACCGTTGTAAGCATTGCGACGCGAATTCCCTTAATAAGATCGCGAAGGTGCTCCATCTGCTCTCTATGAGGTTTGTGCTTGCGCATGCTGTGACTCCTTTCATCGTGGTGTTGACGCAACACACGTTCAGAGTCAAATGTTCCGAATGCATAAAATCCGCTTCACTTGCAGCACAAATGAAAATCTTTTGGTTGATGCCGCGCGTTGCCTCATCCGCGTCTGACCAATAATTGCGATACTTTGTGGATCCGGTCTATCGTAAGTGAGAGGTGATCGACAAGCGCCGGCTCCAGAACAAGATTGGGGAAGTCTCACTCATGCGTGCCTTGGTATTCTTAGTTCTCATTTTTGTCTCTACGTTCCTCTACGCACAGGTTCCCGGCGTAGAACATGTAGTTGTGATTGGCGTCGACGGGATGGCGCCTTTCGGCATTAAAGAAGCTGACACCCCAATCATGGACGCGTTGATGCAGCGCGGCGCTTATACCATGCACGCCCGAGCCGTCATGCCCACCAGTAGCAGTTCAAACTGGGCCTCGATGATCATGGGTGCAGGTCCCGAACAACACGGCGTAACGTCAAACGATTGGCAGCCTGACAAATACGACATTGCTCCCATCACGAAAGGTTCCGGCGGAATCTTTCCAACTGTTTTCTCCGTGCTGCGCGAACAAAAGTCTGAAGCCCACATAGCAGTGCTGCATCATTGGAAAGACTTTGGCCGCTTGTTCGAACGCGACGCCGTGAATTACATCTCAAACCCGAAGACCGAAGTCGTTGCAGCGCAGCGCGCCTGCGAATACATCGCCGAACACAAGCCAACATTCTTGTTCGTACATCTCGACCATGTCGATCACGCCGGGCACGAAAAAGGTTGGGGCACACCCGAATACACCGCCGCAGTGACCAAGGCCGACAAACTTCTCGGTCAAATACTCGATGCCGTGAAGAAGGCGGGGCTTGAGGACAAGACCATAGTGCTTGTGACCTCCGATCACGGCGGAAAGAACAAAGGGCATGGAGGCAACACCATGGACGAAATTGAAATCCCCTGGATCATCGCCGGACCTGGCGTCGCCGCGGGCAAGGAGATTACGGTCCCTGTGGACACGTACCAAACCGCATCAACCATTGCCTATATCTTCGGTCTGAAGCAGCCGTCCGTCTGGATTGCGCGTCCCGTGCTTGAAGCGTTTCAACTGTGATCGCGTAGTTCATCAACTCGAGTCAACACCCGTTGCACCTGAATCGAAATTCCTTCGCCACTACTCAGCATCAAGTTCGCACGCGTTTTTGTCGGATACACGTACTGGTTCGCCATCGGCAGCACGGTAGCGCCGAATTGTTCGCGCACCGACGCCTCGGTGCGCCCGCGTTCGGCAATGTCCCGATCGATTCGCCGTTCCAAACACGCCGTATCCACAGCTTCAATGAACACACGTAACTGGGCCATGCGGCATAGTTCTTCATCGTACAATGCCAATATACCCTCGACGATGAGCACATCTGCCGCAACTAACAATATTGTCGAACCGGTTCGTGCGTGGGTTGCGAAGTCATATACCGGCGCATTAACACTTTCCCCGGCAATTAACCGCCTAACATCCGCGTTTAACAGGGGCCAGTCGAACGCATCAGGATGATCAAAGTTTGCTGCCGCGCGCTCCGTAAGCGACAAATGTGAGAGGTCACGATAATACGAATCCAACCCAACAACAGTGGAAGTACCGGCTGGCAGCGAATTACGCAGATGGCGCGCGATCGTAGTCTTTCCACTGCAGGTCGGCCCGCCTATCAATACGAGAAGCGTACTCACAGGAATCTTTCCATTACTGTTACCAAAATGTAGTGTGGCAGACGGAAAAGTTTTTGGTATAGTGTCGCCCGGTGCTGAACTTGGTCCGGGGACGACTATAGTGTCGCGTTTGTACGTTATTGCGTGTTCATGTGGCAAGCGCTTGGTCATCGGCCAGGAAATGCTCGGCAAGTCTGGCAAATGCGTCCACTGCGGCCAGCCGGTCCTCGTCGATCCAAAACTCGCCCTGCCCTATTCCGAAGAAGGACCCACAGAAGAAGAAAAGCGCCAACTCGCAAACATGTCCAACGACGGGGTTCCCGTCGAATGGAAGCAGGGCGATGTTATCCTCGACCTTTACGAAGTCACCGGCTTGCTCGGCGAAGGTGGCATGGGCAAGGTTTACAAGGTCATCCACCGAGGGTGGAACATGCCGCTCGCCGTGAAAAGTCCAAAGGCACGCATCGTCCTGCGGAGTGATGGCGCGGCGAACTTCGAGCAAGAGTGCGAAACCTGGGTCAACCTCGGACTTCACCCGCATATCGTCAGTTGCCACTATGTGCGCCGGCTTGGTGGTGTACCCAGGGTATTCGCGGAGTATGTGGATGACGGCTCCATCTGGGAGTGGATTCAAAACGGGCGCCTTTACAAAGGCGGGCCGCAAAAAGCCCTCGCGCGAATCTGCGATTTCGGCGTGCAAATGTGTTGGGGCCTCCAGCACGCACACGATCGCGGCCTCGTCCATCAAGACGTCAAGAACGCAAACGTACTGATCGCCGGCGGCGAACTTGCGAAAGTCACTGACTTCGGTCTCGCCCGCGCGCGCGCGCTTGTTGATCCGGATTCCGACCCCGGAAATGTCTCCGGAGACGTAACTAACGTCGGTATGACGCGCTTCTACTGTTCACCCGAACAATCCAACCGCGAAAAACTCTCCAAGAAAACGGATATGTGGAGCTGGGCCATGTCCATGCTCGAAATGTTCACGGTCAAAGTCGTTTGGTATAAGGGCACCGAAGGCCCGGCGATCCTTAATAAATTTCTCGAGCAGTCCGTCAACAATCCGCGCATGCTGCCAATACCTGCACCGCTTGCCGCCGTGATGAAGCGTTGTCTCGACGTCAATCAAGAGAATCGCCCCGAGTCCATGAACGAGATCGCCGCGCACGCGGCCGAGGCATACAAAGTCGTGACAGGACAGCCCTATCCGCGCACGCAGCCGCGCGCCACCGAGGCACTCGCGAACAGCTTGAACAACCGTGCGCTTTCGCTGCTCGACTTGGGCCGGGGCCAGCACGCGGAACAAACCTGGGCCACATCGTTAAAGGCCGATCCGCATCACCCGGAGACGACCTACAATTGGGGACTCTACCGCTGGCGTACGGGCCGTCTCACGGACGACGCGTTGCTCCTACGCCTAAACGACATTGCGAAGTTCCATCCCAGGGAACGCATGCCACAATGGCTGCTCGCACAGGTATACATGGAGCAATCGGAATTCCGGCAGGCCGCGCGCATCCTCCGCGAACTGGCACAGGCCATGCCCGAGCGCCGTGACGTGCATGATGCTCTGCGCACCGCGGAGCTCAACATGCCGGCCACGCGCCGCATGGAATCCACCTACGAAGCGCATCAAGACGCGCTCACGTGCATCGCGTGTAGCCGTGACGGAAAATTCCTTCTGACCGGCAGTGAAGACAACACGATTAGGATGTGGGATCGCCACACCGCGATCTGTGTCCGTGCGTTCGAGGGCCACACGAATTCGATCACCTCCGTGCATTTCACTTCTGACGCCCAGATCGTAATGTCCAGTTCGGAAGATCGGACCGTAAAACTTTGGAATGCAAACAACGGTTCATGTCTGCGCACACTCGAAGGCCATACCGACGCGGTGCAGGACGTTGCATTTAGCGAAGACGGTCACATCGCCGTTTCTGCAAGTCTCGATGGCACGTTGCGTGTGTGGGACGTGCGCGAACGCAAATGCGAGCAAGTGCTCGAAGGACACTACGGCGGTGTGCTCTCCATCGCGATGGACCCACCCGCACTGTGCGGGGTCACTGCTGGCCAGGACGGTATTGTCAAGGTGTGGGACGTGCGCGCCCGCCGTTGTACCCACGCGATACAGGGACATCAGGGTCCCGTAAACGCGATCTGCATGAGCGACGATTGCCGCGTCGCAATCTCCGGCGGAGAAGACCGAACCCTGCGCGTGTGGCATCCGGGTTCTGGAAAACTCATCGCAACGTTTGAAGGTCACCAGGCGCCCGTGAGGGGCGTGGCCCTCAGTTACAACGGGCAATTTGCGGCGTCATGCGGCCTCGATAAAACGGTTCGCCTCTGGGACGTCGCCACGGGCCGATGTATCAGCACGCTCTCGGGCCATACAAACGAAACTACCGGGGTGGCATTCCCGCGCGATCTGAAACAAATGTTCTCGTCAAGCCGCGACAAGAAGGCTGCCGCGTGGTGTCTCGGCATTACAAAAGACGGCCACACCGCACCGACGATTATTTGTCAGGCAGTTTCATCAGAAGCTGCGCAATCCATGGATAAAGCATTCGAAGGCGCACTCGCTGCTGCACGTAAATCGCTCGAAGCCGGGGACGCGCTTGGCGCGGCAAACTTCGTTCGCCAGGCGCGTTCGCAATCCGGGCGCCGCCGAGCACCAGAAGCGATGTCGATTTGGCGCGAACTCTACACGCGTCTTCCACGCACTTCGTTCAACGGCGCGTGGGAACACGCCACGATCAGCGAAATTCAGGAGCCGATTTCCGAAATCTGTTTGACCACCGGTGGAAGAATCGGTCTTGTCGTGTCCGGCAAAAACACGATGGCGATCTGGGACCTCATTCGCATAAATCAAATACAGACCTTTGAGAAAGACACCGGCTCGATCGAGGCCGCGAGCATGAGCTTCGATGGAAAATCGATTTTGACGGGTGCGTGGGAGATCAAACTCTGGGATGCGAGCACCGGCGCCCACGTACGTACGTTCGATCGCCAGTCAGATATCGTCAACGCACTTGCCATCGGCCCGGACGGTAAATTCGCGCTTTCTGCACAAGCCGCCTCCGTGCGTCTATGGGAAACGGCGACCGGCCGCGCCATGGGCGAATTGCAGGGTCACGTCGCGGATGTGAACACCGTCGCGTGGAGCAGCGATGGCCGCCTCGCAATCACCGGGGGAGAAGACAAACGCATCCTCGTGTGGGAAATCGCCACGGGCCGATGCCTCTTAACCATGGAAGGTCACACGCAGTCCATTCTTTCATGCTGTTTCAGTTTCGATGGGTTGTTCGCGATAACGGGTGGTGGTTCGATATGGCAACGCCCGGGCGAAGTAAAAGTGTGGGACCTGACCTCCGGCCAATGCGTCCACACGTTCGAAGGCCACGGCGACTCCGTCACCTGTGTGGACATCAGCGCGGACAGCCGCTATGTGCTATCCGGTAGCCGCGATAAGACGGTGAAAATGTGGGACATGATCACCGGCAAGCACGTCTACACCTTCGAAGGCCACGGCGATGGCGTCGAAACGTGCGCTTTCACAAGGGATGGCCGCTACATGATCTCCGGCAGCAAGGACCAAACCATCCGCGTTTGGGCGCTCGACTGGGCGCTCGACGATCGTCCACCCGCGCCATGGGATCCGGGCGCCGAGCCCCTTGTTCGTAATTTCCTGACGAGTTGCACACCTTACGGTGCGGAACTCGATCCCAATCGCGAAGCGAACGAAAAGAAAATCATGCAGGCCCTCACACGTAGAGGCTCCCCAAAATACGGCGAAGCCGATCTCAACCGCCTCTTCTTCGCGCTCGGCTGCGGCGGCTACGGCTGGCTGCACCCGCAAGGCGTAATGCAAATCGTCGAACGCATGGCGTCAAGCTGGCACCTGCCCAAAGGATTACCCGAACGCCCCGGCGCAGAAGCCGGCATGGCCCAGGCCTTAATGAGACGCTTCTTCAGCAGGTAGTAACCTGTCTTGCAGCAATTGAGAATGCGTTTTTGCGCGCGTGCGCTAATCGTAATCATGACTAATTCTCGGTAGACTAGCCTTTGACTAAACGAACCAAACAACCAGGACTTCCCCTATGCGTTTCATTCGTCCCGTACTTCCGATATTTCTCATTTGTTCCATAATTCCGGCACTTGCCGAACTCTCCTTCAACCAAGACACCACCACAATCACCGATAACAACCAAACCATCTTCGCGGCAATCGGGCAAACTCCAACCGCTCTTACTACACCCACCGATCCCAACTTCTTCAAGTTCGATCAATCCATCACCAACCTCAGCCCCAACCTCATCTCGCGCACCATCACCGTCACCGCATCCTCCGATGCGCGCTACCACATCGACTTTGGCTGGCGCGCCGTACAAGACGGCTCCATCTATTCCTTCACCGGCGAAGAAACCACAACCGCGAAATACACCCCAAGCTGCAGTGGTCCAGAATTCGGCGGCGGTTCGTATCAAACCTTTCCCTTCATGGGCTACCTGCACAACGGCACGCTATACGGCATCATCGCTGACACGCCCGGCCTCTGGGAAAACCGCTGCTTCATGAACTTCGATCTCGAATCACGCACACTGCACCTCGCAAACGGCGACGGCTCGCCCAAACGCGTCATCGCTATCCCGCGTGAAGTCGATGCCACCACCGTCTACCGCGCCACCTTCGACGGCTGGCAACACATCGAAGCGGGGGAGACGCAATCCTTCACTACGTGGATTTTCAAATCACCCGCGAAAACACTGTACGACATTCAACTCGGCGCGCACCTCGCCCTCGCTAACGCAAAAGGCTGGAACAGTTCCGGACTCGAAGCCATTCTCCGCAACACGTCCTACATGCTACTCCGTCGCAACATGCTCCGCCCCGAGAGCGATTACATTTTCATATCGGGCGTCGGCTACGGCTGGAAACAATGGGTCACCGACGGCTTCTATATGGCGCGTGGCCTCGACGATCCAAAGTACGACGCCGCAGCCTTCAACGCCATTTTCTACGATCGCATCGCCTACGAAGATAACGCGCAGTACTACCTCATTTGGGCCGCGCTCGTAAAACGCGCCGGCGGAGACATCGACATGCGCACCGTCGATCGCGCCTACCGCTTCATGCGCGCCAACGAACACGACGGCCTTTTCCAGCCCCCGCGCCTCAAGCCTGATCACAAAGGCTTCCGTACCTACCACGACATGCTCGAATACGAAGACGGCGATACGCCCTCCGCCAACCAAGGCTTTCATTGCGGTGCGCTTTTTGCCGCACGCGAACTCGGCTACACAATCAGCGACGAAGAAATCGAGAAAGCAAAGGTCGGTTACATCCGCCAATTCAATGCAGAAGGCGGATACATGCAAACCAGCCTGATGAAACCGGAATTGATCGGACAGGACTCGCTCTACGGCGAAGTGCTCACCTTCTGCGTCTTTGGTGAAAAACTATTGCCCGACGACATCGTGAAAAAACACCTCGAAACGACCATGCGCATCCAGACGCCCTACGGTATGCGCGTGATCTCGAAAGCCAATGGCGATCTCGTGGATGGCCATTCCGGCGTCTACGTCTACGGCGGCTCGTGGTTTCTGAACGATTCCGCAAACTACCTCTGCGGGCTCATCCACGGCATGGATCCAAAATGGGTCGACGACCAACTCATTTGGCGTTTGGAAAAAGAACTCGCCACCATGCCCGCATTCCACGAATCCATTAGCACCGTCGATGGCCATCCCCACGGCCACCACCTCTACTCATGGAACTCCGGCTACCATTGGCTCCGAAAGAACGTCCGCGCCCGCCTCAACATGACCGGCCCCGATCCCGTCGAACAACGCCTCGACCAATTGCTTGGTGTTACGCGCGCGAACGATTCACTTCAGTTGCATCCCGATTTGGCGAAACTTCGCCCTGATCAATGATTATGAGCAAACTTGCCTCTGGTTACTTATTGGCTTTAGCCGTAGAAGCTTGGGAGGAGTGAAACACGCACACGTCCGGATGCATCGTGTACAACAAAAAATCCTCGCCGACACGCAGCAGCACAGCGCTGGAATTGTTCGTTGTAATAATTGGATTCCCAGCATACTTGTCCCAATGTAGAAGGTCGTCGGAGGCCGCTATACTTGTAGTCCACAGTTCCGGCTTCGTGTTGGGCGTCAGCCCGTGATAGTAGATGTAGTACTTGCCTTGGTACTTCACTATCTGGTTCACGGCAATCATGCCGCGATCGTAATCATCCGGCCCGGGTGTCAACACCGGTTCGTCCTGCACATGGCGCCAATGCAACGCGTCAGTCGATTCCGCAAGCCACACGGCCTCATCGTTGCGCTCGTACAACAAATACCAACGGCCGTTCTCATGCAATACCGCGGGAGTGCCGAACGGCCCCGGCGCAATGAGGTCACCATTCAACTTCCGAATTTCGAGTACTCCCTGGCGCTTCCAATGCACGAGGTCCTTCGACGTAAGCAAGTGCGCCTGATCTCTTTCTCCCTCGGCAAACATGAAGTACGTATCACCAACGCGCACGACCATCATGTCCTCAACCCAATGATCGGAGTAGATTGGCCCATCCCCATGGCGTGTCCATGTATACCCGTCCGGAGATGTCGCGTAACCGAGATACTTCTTCGCGTCGTCAGACCCGCGGTACCCCGTGTACCAAAGATGAAACGCACCATCCTCGAACATGATCCAGCCACGTTCACGAATGCGCTCATCCCAATGCCCCGCGCGCGCACCCGCGAAAACCGGGTTCCGAGGATCGGCTGTAAAGTTCACAAGCTCATTGGGAAATGTGGTAGCGGCAGCAGCAACAAACGCGGCTGTCCCCGTCATCGCCAGAAAATGTTTGGCTATCCGAAATCGCAACGCGTCGTCCTTTCATCAATGGCGATGCAATTCGCGCGATCGCTCGTCCTGCAAATGCAGATTTTCAGCATGCTACACTCTCGCCCGGGTGAGTGCATTTCGCAGGACCGAATCATCATGCCATTGAAGTCATAAGATGAAAAGCATTCGGGATAATCGGCTGCCCCGCGAATTCCAGCGATGGCTCAATAAAGCCGCGCCCATTCCCAATGGCGTCCATCTCCTGCGCAGGACCATCGATCTTCGTGGCGACGTGTCAATCTTCCTCGCCATGGGCGTTCTCTTCGGGATGGTGCCCGCCCTGTTGCTCGTGATCCTCATCAAAGAATGGGAATCGATTTCCGCCAACTTGGGCATGCTCGGCTGCATCATCGCCGTCGCACTTGGGTGCGCCTCGGTGCCACTACTTCTACTGCGCCGCGCATGGGTAACCTATGGTGCGAGCATTGATGACCGGCGCGGCCAGTTGCGTCAAGGCGTCTTCATCGGGCCCGAAGGGGTGCTTGTGCGCATGACGCCAAACCAGAATTTCCCGATTGCATGGAGCGAGTTCGTGGCAGCACGGCGCTACCCACCCGAAGAGTCACGCAGCATTCGAAGGCCACTGCTAATCATTGGTACAACGCGCGGCGAAATCTCGTTTTTCGCCGAACGGCTGCTCGCCGGGTATCCGGAAATACACAGTATCGCGCAAGAGGTGCGATCTGATTGGAAACCGCAATATCTTCGCCCCAGAAAAGATCGGGTGCTGCGCGACGATTTGGTCACGCAATCGCGTAGCATGCGCGGCATTGCGTACATCATAGTTCCGATGTTCCTGATAATGGGATCGATCGGCGCGGTCATGGTGTTGGATCAGAATTCACCCCTCTTAAACACGATGGCGCTCCTCATCGTCATCGGAATCGTGCTGGTTGTTGCCGCCTCGATAAACCTTGTTGTTCGTGGCCTGCAGACCGCGCGCTACTACCGTTGCCCCCAATGCGGCGCCACCCTTCCGCGATACGAGCAAGCGATGCCCGCCATTCACTACTACTGCGAATCCTGCAATATCGAATGGGACACCGGCGCCAACGAAAACGAAACCGGCTGACTCGTCCTGCAAGTGTGTTTAGCGGTGACCGTTCTCGTTCCGAGGCACCCACACGATCGGATGTCCCGCAAACTGCTGGCCCGCAGGCGGCGAATTTCGTACAACCCAGTTCGGCAGCTTCCCGGTCGACTTCTGCTTGTCGTAAAACACCGGCCACCACTCGATTGGCAGTCTCAACGATTCACCGGGCTGCAATCGAGTTACTGCGTCCCAGGCGGCGCGCTCCACCATGTAGCGCACGCGATCTGAAGGCGGAAGGTCACGGTTTAGTTTTTGCATAATGCACCTGGCTCCATTCTGCTAAAGAATACCGCATTTCCGCCGAATTGCAAACCCCCTCGATCCACATGCAACCCGTCACACCGCAGACGTTTACGTAACTTGCGAATTGCACGCAGCCTATACGCTTTGTCAATGAATTACTATTGAAATCAAAATGAAGCTAATAATTAATTCAATAAAATACCCTTGAATCCCTTTCGGAAACGCAGCCAGAGCCTGACCGCTGCCCAATGCAGTGCCGTCGCACATGAGTGCAACGCCTTGGGCTATCAATTAGCGGTGTTAAATCTCCACGGCGTCCGCGTGAGAATTCGCGTGCAATCGGAGAATCGTTGTGCGCAGCGTGCTGTGCGTTAGTCCCAGTATGCGCAATGCCTCGGAGCATTCCACTTCCAGGTTTCGCTCCATCTGCACGATATGGTGCGCGAGCGCTGTCACCGCCACCGTGTCATGCGATGATGGCGCGTTCTCAGGGCTGAGCAGATACCGGATCGTCGTAATAATTGGATCGGGCAGGTTCCATGCGCTCGCGAGTTCGGCGCCGGCTTCGGAATCGGTCACGCCGTAAAGTTCGAGCTCGCGAGAGTGCCGTCGCTCTAACGGTTGGATCGCATACACGCTCGCGTAATTGGCGGTATCCAATACAAGCAGCGCCAGACTGCCGAGATTATGCAGCAGCGCCGCCTCATAGATACCCGGTGCTCCCGCCAGCGCGTAGTTTTTCGCGATACCCGCGGCCGTCTCTGCAACAGCTACCGCAGTCGCGCGCCATTGCGTAAACGCAGCTTCAACACTGCGCAATTGCGATTCCCAGGAATCGAGCGATTCCAACGCCTCTACGACGCCACGCATGCCAAGGCGTTGTATCGCTTCACGGCGGCACAAGATCGGGCGCCGCTTCGTCCACTCACGCGAGTTCGCCTCTGCTAGTACGCGCGCCAGCGCGATCGGATCGCGCGAAAGAATCTCCGCGGCGCGATCCACGTTGAGGCCCTGTGCCGCATCCAGCAATGCCAAGCGGCCTTTGGTGTGTTTCGTTACTGGCAATCTCCGCAGCTCGTGAATGCGCGAGATGGTGTGCCGTGTCAGTTGCTCGTTGGTCCGCTGCACGCGTCGCGTCGAAACCCATTTCGCGGCTTGGTGCGGTTGTGATGTACCGCACAGATCATATTCGTTCGGATACAGTCGCCGCGCCGCCTCGTGAAATTCCTTCGCGCGGCACAGCATCGGCTTGATGCGCAAACCCGTTACCTCTTCCGCCTGCGCAATCGCATCGATATCGAATGGATAGACCATCGCGACCGTAAGCAATCGCCCCAGCCGATCCACAGGTATGATCTCGTGATCAATCACGAAATCGCGCGGCAAGAGATCGATCACGTTCTGTTGCACGTTGCAATGCACCGGGTTAATCGCCGGCACGCCGCGCCTTGCCAGGAACTTGTAGACCTGATCGTGTTCGATCATCCCGAGCTCGACCAGAATTCCCATGGTCCGGCCGCCCCGGTGCTGCTGATGCTCTAGAGCGCGCTGCAACTGCACCGAATCAATCAGATTCTCTTCGAGCAATAGTGCGCCCACGCGCGTGCTTCCCATCTACCTCACTCCCAGACAGTTCTACTTCCCTGAATTCGCCTCCTTGCGGCGTGTCCCGGGATTGGAATGCAACAAGCGGGCCAAATGTATAGAGTGTGGCAAAGTTGCAAACGTCTTAGGCCCGTCAACGGTTTACCTTGTAGGACATAGAATTGCGCTGAGGCCGCCATACGTGGCGTTCTCATTCGGGATGTAATGTTTGTCACCTCTGACAAACCTGTAACAACTATCCACGAATAGCAGACTATCGCGTCGCGGCTGATGTATTTATTACATCCGCGGTGCACAGCGTTTGCCGGTACGCGCCATCAAGTAGCGCCTCGCTCGCTGAGCGCGGAAGATTAGGGAAAGGGAGTTCACTTGGATCGATTACGCCAATGGATCAATGGCGCCGCCTTTGAGCGCATTATGCTCACGATTATCCTTGCGAATGCCGTTATCATCGGTCTCGAGACCTATCCGGAGGTGATGCAGCAATGGGGCGACGCGCTGCACATGCTCGATCACATCATGCTCTGGATATTCGTATTCGAACTCTTCCTGCGCGCATGGGCCGCGCCGTCACGCGCCGCGCACTTTCGCAGCGGATGGACCTGGTTCGACATTATCGTCGTCGCAATTGCGTTCGCCCCCTCGATTTTCCCGCAGGCGTCCGTCGCCCGCGTGCTGCGTGTGTTCCGCGTACTGCGCACGGTATCGATGTTCCCCCAACTGCGTTTGCTCGTCACCACGCTCCTGCGCAGCTTGCCCTCGCTTATCAACATCATGTTGCTGCTTTCGATTCTCTTTTACCTCTATGGCGTAATCGGCACCATGATGTTCGGCTCAAGTTCGCCCGATCACTTTGGACGTATCGACCGAACCTTGCTAACCTTGTTCGGCATCGTCACGCTCGAAGGCTGGGTCGAAGTCATGAACTCCGTGCGCGGCGATCACCCTTGGGCATGGATCTATTTTCTATCGTTCATTCTGTTCGGCACATTCGTTGTGGTGAATCTGTTTGTCGCGGTCGTTGTAAACAACCTGCAGGAGAGCCACAACGAGCTGCTGCGCGAGGCGCTACGCGCGACCACAAAAGGCAGCATTGAAGAAATCATTGTGAAATTGAAAGATAACCTGGAAGAGCAGGACAAATTACAGCAGGAAGCAGCGGACCTGCTGAAGATGCTGCGCGATTCAAATAACTAGGAGAAGACCATGAGCGCTATCCGGAACCGTCAAATCCTACTGGCCGCCCGGCCTGTCGGAGAAATTAAGTCTACCGATTTTAAATATCAGGAAGTGGACGCACCGGAGCCGGGTGAGGGTCAGGCGCTGATTCGCAACCTATACCTATCCCTCGATCCTGCCATGCGCGGCTGGATGCGCGAAGGAGATTCCTATATCGAGCCTGTCCGTCTCGGCGATGTCATGCGTGGCGGCACGATTGGCGAAGTGGTGAAATCAAATAGCGCCGAGTTCAAACCTGGCGACAAAGTCTTCGGCATGGGCAATTGGCAAGACTACTGGATTGCAGGTCCCAAGAGCGGCGCGCGTGCACTTCCCGCCGACGTTCCCTTTCCACTCACCAACTTTCTCAGCGTACTCGGGATCACAGGTCTCACGGCCTACTTCGGCATTCTCGATGTCGGACTGCCGAAAGCGGGGGAGACGGTAGTTGTTTCAACTGCCGCCGGCGCGGTCGGTTCTATCGTATGCCAGATTGCAAAGAACAAAGGTTGCCGAGTTGTGGGCATCGCGGGTTCCGACGACAAGTGTGCCTGGCTCATAAATGACTTGGGCATTGATGCGGCAATCAACTACAAGACACAAAGCGTGGCCGCTGAACTGCGCAAGGCGTGCCCAAACAAAATTGACATATATTTCGATAACGTCGGTGGCGAGATCCTCAATACGGTCCTCGGCATGATCAACGTCCACGCGCGCGTCGTCATCTGCGGTGCCATCACGCAGTACAACGCCACACAGGCTGTACCGGGACCTTCGAACTATATCTCTTTGCTTACCAAGCGCTCGCGCATGGAAGGATTTGTCGTGATTGATTACATGCACCGCGCGATGGAAGGCGTCATGCAACTGGGCCAATGGCTCGCCGAAGGCAAACTCAAACACCGCGAAG
Source organism: Candidatus Hydrogenedentota bacterium (assembly GCA_020848835.1). Taxonomy (GTDB): domain Bacteria; phylum Hydrogenedentota; class Hydrogenedentia; order Hydrogenedentales; family SLHB01; genus JABWCD01. The sequence goes on along the minus strand of JADLHJ010000083.1, from coordinate 40,969 downwards.
ACATCGTAGAGGGACTTGAAAACGCGCCGAACGCGATCCTGCGCCTATTCGACGGTTCAAACAAAGGCAAGCTAATCGTAAAGATTGCCTAGTGGTCAAGGTGCACTAGTGTCGCTGGCCTTGCGATTGGCAAGCCATGCACGGCCAAATTCAAAAACGGCGGGCATCACCGAAATAATGATAATCGCGACCACGACGATGGAAAAATTGTCCTTCACGATGGGCACGTTTGCGAAGAAGTATCCACCCAGAGTCAGCAGGAAAACCCAGAGTAAGCCGCCGGCGACGTTATATAGTAAAAACTTCGCGTAGCTCATCTTGCCAACGCCCGCCACAAACGGCGCAAAGGTCCGCACGATAGGCACAAAACGCGCAATGATAATCGTTGAAGGGCCATATCGCTCGTAGAATTCATGCGTCCGCGCGATATGCTTCGGATTGATGAACCGCGCGTGCTCTCCAAAAACCTGGCCCAGCTTATAGTTCACCGTATCGCCCAATATCGCCGCAATGGACAAAGAGATGAGGAGAATCCAAATGTCCAACGATCCCGACGCAGCAAATACACCCGCTGCAAACAAGAGCGAATCCCCCGGCAAGAACGGCGTCACCACCAACCCTGTCTCGCAGAATACAATGATGAATAGAATGACGTGCGTAAACGCGCCATACTGCGAGATGATCTCGTTCATGTGCTTATCGAGATGCAAGAAGAGATCGATGGCGCTCTTGATGAATTCCACGTGTACTACCTTCTACGGTTCTGCTGTTAGGTCGCTTGACCCGCGGCATGTTCCACCGCGAGCGCTTCGACAACTTCGGGATCGAGTTTGGGAAATAACACTTCAGGCTGCTGCAAGGGAGTCCCTGCGGGTAGCCCCTCTTTGGCCGCATTCCATCCGTCATCGCCGCCATCCGGTCCGCCAACAGGAAGTGAAACCCCGAGAATGCCCGCAAGTTTCGCCGCACCGTCCGGCGTAAATGGCACCAACGCGGTGCAAAGCGCGCGCACAACCTGACAGCACACATACAACGTCGTCGCCGTGCGCACCATGTCAGTCTTGCGCGTCGTCCACGGCGCCTTGCCATCAAAATACACGTTCGCGCGTCGGCCTATGTCGATTAGCCGCTCCGATGCTTGGCGGAAGCGAAAGTTCTCTATCGACTCGGCAATTCCATCAAGCTGGACGGGCAGCGAATCCAGCAGCGCACGATCTTCGTCATCGAACGCGCCGGGTTCAGGCACCTTACTTTCAAAATTCTTCACTGTCATCGTCAGCGAGCGATGCACAAAGTTACCGACGACATCGCAGAGCTCGCCGTTGTAACGATTAAGAAACTCATCCCAATCAAAAGCAGCATCTTTGCCTTCTGGCATAATCGCGCAAATGTAGTACCGGATAGCGTCACGGCTGAAGCGTTCGATAAACCATCGCACGCTGATCATATTGCCCTTCGATTTCGAACCCTTTTCTGCCTTGCCCGTCGCGCGGTTATAGACGTTGAGGTATTCATTGCCAACGACATTGTCCGGCAGGATGTAATCGCCTTGCCCCATCAACATCGCTGGAAAGATCACGGCATGAAAGGGCACGTTGTCCTTGCCGATGAAATGGATCATGCGGGTAGATTGGTCTTTCCACCACAATTCCCACGCGCACGAGTCACCCTTCGCGTCGATGCCCCACTGCCGCGTGTTCGTAACATAACCAATCGGCGCGTCGAACCACACATAAATACGCTTGCCTTCGACCTCCGCATCGTCGAGCGGGATTGGCACGCCCCAGTCCGTATCTCGAGTGATGCAGCGCGCGCGCAATTCGCTCACCCACCCGTTCGCGATCCCCTTCACATTCGCGCGCCATTCGTCGTGGCCGTCTAGCCATTCCTTCAACTGCGCCGAGAAATCCTGCAGGCGCAGGAACCAATGCTTGGAATCGCGCAACACCGGCGTCGAAGAATCGTTTGGAATATTTACGCGAGGATTGATCAAATCGTGCGCGGCATACTGTGCGCCGCAATTCTCGCATTCGTCGCCCGTGGCGTCTTCGTATCCACACTTTGGGCAGGTGCCCTTCACATAGCGGTCGGGCAAGAACTTTTGTGATTGCTCCGAAAACCACAACTCCATCGACTGCTGATCGATGTGACCGCCTTTCAACAGCTTTGTGAAGAAGGCCTGGGTGGTGTCTGAATGCAAGTCCCACGATGTGCGACCGTAGATGTCATAGGAGATGCCGAGTCGTTCGAAGGCTTCCGTGTTCGCGGAGTGATAGCGATCGATGACTTCCTTGGGTAAGATACCTTCTTTCAATGCCGTCAAGGTGATAGGGACACCGTATTCATCCGATCCTCCGATATAAAGTACCGGCTGGCCCGACAAGCGCTTGAAGCGCACATAGATATCCGCTGGCAAATACGCGCCCGCGATATGCCCCAGATGAATGTACCCATTCGCGTAAGGCAACGCACTCGTCACCAAGGTGCGTGCAAATGTCTTCTCAATCGACATCAAAACCTCTTAATTCTCGAAACCATTCATGCAAACGCGAGATTGTATTGCACGGCGGTGTGCGCTGTCCAAGCGGGTCTTGCCATTGCCGCCATGCATAGGCAGAATGCGCTCCACTATGCACGGTCACTACGAACTCATCATGACCCTGACAAGCGGCCTCGCTGTGGCGCTTGTGCTCGGCTATATCACGTATAAAATTGGCCTTTCGCCTATTGTCGGATACCTGATCGCCGGCTACTTGCTGGGCACAAACTCTCCCGGCCCCGTCGCAGATGAGGGCATCGCGACGCAGATGGCGGAAATCGGCGTCATTCTTCTCATGTTCGGTGTCGGCCTGCAGTTCCATATTGAGGAACTGTTTAAGGTTCGTCGTGTAGCGATACCCGGCGCAATTGTTCAGAGTACGGTCGCAACGTTGTTGGGATGCCTCGTAGCGCACCAAGCCGGCTGGGACTGGCGCGCGGGGCTTGTGTTCGGTCTCGCGATTTCGGTCGCAAGCACCGTCGTGCTCATGCGCGTACTCGCAGACAACAACGACCTCCACACGCCCGCAGGGCACATTGCCGTGGGATGGCTCGTCGTCGAGGACATCTTTACCGTGTTGGTCCTCGTGTTGATGCCCGTATTACTAGGACCGCAACAAAGCAGCGCTGGCGGCATCGTGCTCGCACTCGCCTGGGCGATCTTGAAGATCGGTTTCCTGATCGGCTTCACATTTATCGTCGGCGGTCGCGTTATTCCCTGGCTGCTGGGCCACATCGCCGCAACGCGTTCGCGCGAACTCTTCACACTCACCGTATTTGTTCTGGCGCTGGGAATAGCAGTGGGCGCTGCAAAATTCTTCGACGCATCGATGGCGTTGGGCGCATTCCTGGCCGGCATGGTGGTAGGGCGTTCGGAATTCAGCGTGCGCGCCGTTTCCGAAGCGCTGACCTTGCGCGATGCATTTGCGGTGCTTTTCTTTGTGTCCGTTGGCATGCAGTTCAACCCGGCGTCTTTGATGGAAGCGCCCGCCTTGATCGCCGCGACACTCGCCATCGTAATGATCGGTAAACCGTTGGCCGCGCTCGTACTCGTCATCCTGTTGGGATATCCCTTGCGTTTTGCACTTATCGTAGCGGTCGCGCTTGCGCAGATTGGTGAATTCTCCTTCATCCTCGCTTCGCTGGGCACCACGATGGGCATTTTCCCCGAACTCGGCACACAAGCGCTGGTAGCCGCAGCAATTATTTCGATTAGCCTTAATCCGCTGATCTATGGACTAAACGACCGCATCGAAAGTTGGGCGCGTCGCCGCCCGAAAATTTGGAGCATGTTTGGTGCGCGGCTATACGAAGAAGACGGCGGCGAAAAGCCCAAACGCGGACCGGAGTCGCAATACCACGCAATCGTCGTAGGATACGGCCCCGTTGGGAAGACCGTCGCGCGATTGTTACGCGCGAGCGAGATCGAGCCCACCATCATCGAGATGAATATCGACACAGTACGTCAACTGCGCGCGGAAGGGGTCAATGCGGTGTATGGAGACGTCACACACGCCGAAACATTGAAAGAAGCCGGCGTGGCAAATGCGATCGCGCTCATTGTCAGTACCGCCGACATGAGCGGTACCGCCGAACTCATCAAACATGCACGCGAGCTGAATCCGCGCATGCGCGTGTTTGCACGCACGAACTACCTGCGCGATTTGGATGACTTGCGCGAAGCGGGCGCGCACGCGGTGTTTTCAGGCGAGGGCGAAGTGGCCCTCAGCATGACGGAGTTCATGCTGCGCCAACTGGGCGCCACCGGCGAACAAGTGGACCGCGAGCGCGATCGTATTCGCCGCGATCTTTTCGGCGATCGTAGCAAGGACCGTGAGCATCGCAAGAAACTGAAACGTGTCATCGAAACCCCGCGCAACGAGCCTACGGAACCGCCGAAAGAGTGACACCTTTGATTGGCTCGCCCTCGGCGTCCGTTACGCGCAGCACGAATCCCCAATCCTTCTTACCGTTGCAGACCTTCAGGATTAGCGGGGTCAGACCCTTTTCAATATGTGCGGGAATAATCTCGCGGTCATAAATAATACGGCCCACATCAGTGCAATCGAGCAATAATTTGTCGCCAAGCCAAAGCTTCCACGTGTCGTTCGCGCCGAGGCGAATCTGGATGTCGCGCGCGTTATCGGACTTGATGTAACACAACGCGTATGCGCACGCATCATCGGACGGTTGAAAAACGCTCGCAAGATTGATCGTAGCGTTGTTTGCGGGGGCAGTGTAGTTTTTCCAGTTCGCTGAGGCGCGATCGATCTCCGGCTGGTATGCTTCGTTATGTCCTTTACCTTCCATATTGGAAAATGGACCCGCGAGTTGCCATTCGACCTGTGTGTCGAGCGCAGCATGCGTGTTCACCGTTTTTCCGTTGAAAACTTCAAGCCCCAAATCAAAAAGCCTGGCACCATTCTGATGTATCGGACTTTGCCGATAAACATCCGCAGGCATCAGATTGACCTCCAATTCCTCCCGCGGGCCGGCAAAAGTGGGGACGATCGCGAGGCCAAGCTCGGATGCGTAGTCACGCAACGTCAGCGTGCGCAGTGAGTCAGCAACGCCTGCATACTTCGCGTCCGTGATGACTTCACGCTGGCGGATAACATCGATGTATCCATCTAAAGCATCCGCGCTGGTATATTTTTCGCGTTCGCGACCGAGAAACCACGGACGAAAGGTATGACTGTAGATCCAATTGTACTTGCGCCCAACCATGAGCGACGCGGCGAAGGCCTGGCGAAACTCCGCAAGATTGGGCGGCGCGCCGTGATAATCTTCCGGGTCCTCACCGAATACCCAGATGCCTTCGGAGATGCTGCCCGTGTTTTGCCAGTATTTGAATGCCCCTTTAGTAAGTCGCCGTTGCAGCAACTCCGTATTCATCCACGCGTGGCCAAACATGAACCGCGCATTAGGTCTGCGATAGGTGTACTCCGTGCAGAGGTGCACGCCCCCGGGCGCTTCGCGCCGCGCCGCTTCTTCGATCCATGCCGTCTGAATGTGGGATCCCAGCGACATCGAACTCTCCGGCAAGGTGAGCAGCACCATGTCCGGGAATTCCTCATACATCGCCGCAGCCACACGCGTCATGCGCGCGCGAATGGTGTTTACTAAATCTTCGCGTGTGTAGCCCTTGTAGTCGTAGCCTTCCCAGTTGAAATGGTATTGCTGCCACACGTACTCGATATCGATTGCAAGACCGGTGCAGCCGGAGTCCCGCGCAAAGATTGCGAGCTGACGAAATTGATGTTCGATGCGTTGCCACGCGGTGTCGTTGAACCATTCGAAGGGATGCGAAAACGCGGTCGTCAGAAAGACGTCGGCGTCGAGTGTTCGACATCTGGCGATTGTGTCCTTGGCCTTTTGTAGCGTTGCGTCCGATGCGCCAATGGTCCACGGCGCGCCGTCGATACCCCACACATCTGAAGACCATTCGCCTGCGATGCCGGTGAGGAAGAACCCGCCGTAGCCGTGCCTTACCCATTCTTCAGCGTCTGCGGAAAGTTCGTCGAGCGAGACGCCATAGAGCAAGGTCTTCGGCATCTGCGCTGGATCGCCCGGGCCATAGGTAAGACCGGGCTCAGCTTCTTTTGCGGTCCAGCGCGGGTAAAGGCCGGGGCCGGGCGTGTACGGGCTAAGGAAATCGTCGGCGTAGAGAGACGTAGTGCAAAGAATCGAGAAGACGAAAAGGCGTACTGCTTGCTTCATGAATGCCTCCCCCAAAGGCTACAGCTTCGACGAAACCTCCAGCGCTCTGTTACGCGGCGTAGTGCTGCGCGACTTTGCGGATCCCCGTGGCGACTTCGTCGATATATTGTTCGGTCATTGCTTCGTGAATCGTGACACGGATGCCAGTCTGCAGAATCGCTTCGGCCTCCGGAGTTTCGTGTTTGGTAAAATCCATCGACGTAAGGCCAAGGTCTTTTACCGGCCACTTGCCCGCGAAAAATCCGTGCTGCTGGAACACGGGGTTCTTGTGCATCGTCACCGGAATGTAGCCCGCGGATGCCGGCACACCTTCCGCCGAGAGGGCTTTCACAAACTGCGCGCGATCGCAGGTGAACGCTTTGGGATCGATGCGGAACATATAGAACCAATAGGAGCATCGATCCTCGGTATGCACGTTGTGCGGCGTAACGCCCTTCAACCCAGTGATTTTTTCACTCAACGAATTCCCCAGCTTCGATCTCGAAGCGATGATCTCTTCAAGCCGTGTCAATTGTCCGGCGCCGACGGCCGCTTGCGTTTCGCTCATGCGGTAGTTTGTCGAGAAGAACTCAAACTGACCGCCTTTGATCCGGTCGAATCCCTTGTCGCCGTAACGCTGCAATTTCGGTCCATAAGTTTCATCACTGGACGCAACGACACCGCCGTCACCGGTGGTGATATGTTTAGAATTTTGCAGCGACCAGCACGCAATGTGCCCGATCGAACCGATCGGTTTACCGCGATACTTCGCGCCCCAAGCCTGGCAGCAGTCTTCAATCAAGATGAGATTGTGCTTGTCCGCTATAGCTTTCAGCGCATCCAGATCACAGGGGTTGCCGGCGAGATGCACAGCGATGATCGCTTTCGTCTTCGGCGTGATGCGCTTCTCGACATCCGCGGGATCCAAATTTAGTGATGATGGATTCAGATCGGCAAACACGGGTACGCCCATCTGGTAGATCACGCCAATCACCGAGCCGATGTCCGTTACCGGCGACGTAATCACTTCATCACCCGGTGCAATACCCGCAGCCGCGACCGCGATGTGCAGCGCTGCCGTCCCGGAGGAACAGGTCATCACGTACTTCGCGGGGCACACCTGCTGGAACCGCTCCGTAAAAATACCGGTCTGCGGACCCTTCCAATAAAAGAGCGTGTCCTGCCCCAACATCTGCTCGACGCGTTCCCGCTCCGGCGCGCCAAAGCGTGGGCCCGCGGCGTAGGCCATCGTTACCGCCTTCGCGCCGCCATCAACGGCAAGCTTTGCGGCTTCGCCTTCCGCAGCAAAGGCCAATCCGCTCGCGAGCGTCATGCCTGCGGCGGATGCGGCCAAGAAATCGCGTCGAGGTATTTCGGTGTGGTTTTGCATGCCAGCGAGGATACAAAAATGCAACCACCAATTGCACAGGTTTTTAGTTTCGTGTTCACGCGGCGCATCGCAAAGGTTAGGAGGCGTACGGATCAAGGAGTATTTTGAACGCGTTGCACCGACCATGTGGGGTATTGACATATGCTCACTTAGCAGAGGATTCTATTGAAGCGACGGCACAAAGTAGAATCTGGGAGCAATCCTAGGGAGCCTTCCATGTGCATACATTACCGCCAGGGACTGGAAGTTTATATTACAGCGCTGGCGTTAGTCCTGTGTTGCTCGCCGGCGCTAGCAGCACTTGGTTTTGACGGCCCACGCCTATTGAACACCGACGACATCGACGATTTCGATAGCAACCGCAGCCCGACCTTGGCAACGGACGGTTTGGGCAATTGGGTGGCGGTGTGGCAACTACGATATCGCGTGCGGGGCGTTCCCGACCCGGAACTATTCGTGTCGCGTTCGACGGACGTAGGGGCGACATGGTCCACGGAGGCACTACTCAATCCCGATGGAGACGACGATGCCGGCGTGGACAGCAAAGTCCAGATCGGCGCGGACGCGACTGGAACGTTTGTAATTGTCTGGGAATCCGACAAGGACTTGGGCGGTACGGGTTCCGACAGCGACATCCATTTCTGCCGGTCAATCGATAGCGGCGCAACTTGGTCGTCACCCGCGGCGCTCAATACAAACGCGGCCGCGGACACGGGCTTCGATCATGCACCGCAAATTGCGACGGACGGATCGGGTAACTGGACCGCGGTTTGGCATTCCTACGAAGACCTTAACGGCGCGGGAACCGATGCGGACATTTTCATCTCGTATTCGAGCGATGGCGGAGCGACCTGGTCCGCGCCGGATTTGTTGAACCGGAACGGGACCACAGACAAGAAGAACGATCTCAATCCTAGTATCGCCACGGACGGCGCGGGGCGGTGGATCTGCGTATGGGTATCGAACGAGAATGTCGGCGGTTCCGGGTCCGATCAAGATATTTTGTGTTCGTCGCTGACGCGCGGCGGGACGGCAAAGGAAATTTGGACCTTGCCGGCTGTCGTCAATAGCAACGCTACGTCGGACACGGCGAACGATCGCACACTGCAGATTGCCACAGACCGCGACGGTACGTGGATTGCCGTGTGGGTTTCGAACGACGATGCGCTGGGGTTTGGAGGCGACGCGGACGTCTTTCATGCGCGACTGACCGGGGGCGACTCGCAGTGGTCGGACATGGCCCCGCTCAACTCGACCGCCGCCGTTGATTCCGGCGACGATCTCAATCCACACATCGCTGCCGATTCGGCCGGCCACTGGGTCGCCGTGTGGTCGTCAAACGAACCGTATCTCGGATCGAACTCGGACCCCGACATATTTTGCGCCCGCTCGACGGACGCCGGGGCCACCTGGGGCAATGCGGGACTTCTGAATTCCAACTCAATCAGCGGCGGACGACCCGATCAGGAACCAAAAATCGCGACGGACGATTTGGGTAACTGGCTGACAGTCTGGGACTCCGAAGAAATCGGCGTTTCGCCGTCCATTTACGACTCTCCCGACATTCACGTGTCAACCAGTAACGATTTGGATTTGACCGACAATTTTTTCGTCATTGTTGTCCCTGATGGTGGCGAAGAATGGAAGGCGGGCAAGAAACGGACCATCGAGTGGATATCGGCAAATAGCGGCGTCCCGGCGGTCAAGCTCGATCTATACCGCAATAGCGCGTTCGTCCGTACAATCGTGGAATCCACACCCGATGATGGAGAGTACAATTGGACAATACCGAATGACTTGACGTCGGGTAACGGATACCGGTTGCGGGTGTTGTCTACGATTGACTCGAATGTCTTCGATGAGAGCGATGCGCCGTTCAAAATCAAGCACGCCAAATAGCCCGATTTCATGCGTGCACGCGGTCGCGCCCATCGGCGTCCACACTTCATGTATCGGCCCTTCCGGTTCGTTCCTTTCGTTTGCAGTCTGTTAACGAGCACACTTGGCGACCTGACTAACGACAGAATTACGATTGGGCCGCCGTCGTGAAAGGGGCCGGCGGCGGCCGGTGTTAATCGTGTAACAGACCGGGTTCGCTTCGGGTGTTTCCGATATACTTCCGCGCGATGGATTCGAGTGACATAGCGCCGCGGGTCTCGGTGATTATTCCTTCATGGGACGGGCACCGGAATGGGTGTGTGCCGCGGTTGTTGGAGAGTGTACGGGCGCAGACGTTTCGGGATTTTGAGACGCATATTGTGGAAGGCGTGTCGCCGCAGGGGAAGGCAATTAACGAAGGGGCGCGGTTGGCGCGGGGATCGATCCTGATCATTCTCGATGATGACAGCGAGTTGGCGGACACGACGGTGTTCGAGACGTTGGTGCGGGTGATCGATGAGGATGCGTCGATTGGGTTTGCTGGCGCGAGTATCGTCACGCCGCCGAATGCGAATGCGTTTCAGCAGCGCGCGGCGGGGCAGTTTCCGCGCTTCAACACGCCGGTGGTGGATCGGGTGACCGACAGTGACCTCGCGTGCCACGGGTGTTGCGCGATGCCGAAGGCAGTGTTCGAGGCTATAGGGCGTGAACGCGAGGACATCATCCGTGGGCTCGATCCCGATCTGCGTGTGCGCATGCGGAACGCGGGCTATCGCGTGGTGTTGGCGCCGAACGCGTGGATCTATCATCCCTTACCGGACTCGTGGCATAAGCTCGTGCGAATGTTTTTTCGCAATGGGTTTGGGTCGGCATACGCGCAAAAGTTTCAGCCGGACAGCGTGTACGAGACGCATGAGGCGCTCGATGCGGCTGCCTTCGTTCCGCGGCGTCCGCTGTGGTATCGTGCGGCGCGCTTTCCGTTGCGCCTAGTGAAGGCGGCGGCGGAAGGCAAGGCGATGCGCCTCGTGGCGTATTGCGCGTACGGAGTGGGCTATGTTTGGGGCATGCTCACCGCGAAAAAGGGGAGTCTCGCGCCGTAGTGCCGTCGCCGATTCGCACTGTCATCAAACGATCCTTCAAGCGCGGAGCCATGTTGCTGGGGCCTGCGCTGGGAACTCCGCGTCCGCCCTCGCGCATTCTCACGTATCACTCTGTCGGCGATCTCGATCACGCGATGAATGTCACGCCGCGAAATTTCGCGGAGCAAATGGCGTGGCTTGCGGACCATGTGCAAATCAACACCTTGGATGATGCGGCAGATGCAAAACCTGGGGTTGCGGTTACGCTCGATGATGGCTATCGCGACAACCTCACCAATGCGGCGCCGATCATGGTGAAGCACGAGGTACCTGGCGTGGTGTTTGTGACGGCGGGGAAGTTGGGCGATCTGCTGGTGACCGATGGTGAGCCGTGGCATGGGCATTTGATGAACTGGGACGAGGCGCGGGAACTCAGCGCAATGGGAATTGCCGTTGGCGGGCACTCGTTGACGCATCCCCGGCTGAGTCACTTGAGCGAGGATCAGCAGCGCGAGGAGATCATCGGAAGTTGTGAGCGCATCGCGCAGGAATTGGGAACGCCGGTGCCGTACTTTGCATATCCCTACGGGACCTCAGCCGACTACGACCACAACAGCGTGCGTTTTGCGAAAGAGGCTGGCTGCCGGTTGGCGTGCTCGAACCGTTATGGTTACAACGTCCCAGGCTGCGATCGTTTCACGCTTCGCCGCATCTGGATCGACGCGACCGACACGATGGAATCCTTCGAAGCGAAGGTGACGGGAAAGCTGGATGCGTTGAGCGTACTGGATTCGCCCGCGGGGATGTTTGCGAGACGGATGTTGAATCGAGTGGCTTAAAAGGAGGGGCGCGTGGGCCTCCGTGGGGTTTGGGGTAGAGGGGAGAGAGGGACCCACGCGCCGTACACAGCGGTTAGAATTTTAAGCTCGCGTTGTTCGCTGCGTATCCAACATGTCACTGAATAAACGGGGCACCAGACTAATTGGTTGACAGCCTTCGCCCGGCGGAGCGGTTGCCTTGCGTATGTGCTTTTCGTTTAAGGCGTTATACAACGGGTAGTGTTTGCCCTCCTCACAACCCCATGCTATACTCGCTCTGCACGGGTTGAACGCGGCGGCAAACAGGTAATGGCATGGCAGACATTCTCAGTCAAGACGAAGTCGATCTGCTGCTCAATGCTGTCTCCAAGGGCGAAGTAGAATCCCCTGCCCCCGAGCATCGCGGCCTTCCCGATCGCCAGGACATCATGCACTATGATTTCCGGCGGCCCGAGCGCGTATCCAAAGAACAACTCAAGGGACTTCAGAGCCTCTTCGAAGCGTTTGCGCGCGAATTGAGCATTATGCTGCCGCCGTTCTTGCGCCAAATTGTGCGCGCCGATCTCGTTTCAATCGATCAACTTACCTACGACGAATTCATTCTGTCTGTTGCACGTCCGACTGCGCTGTCGATCATCAACATGGCGCCGTTGGAAGGGAACGCGGTAATTGAGTTAAGTCCATCGATCGTATTTCCAATCGTCGATCGCATCCTTGGTGGCAAGGGTGTAGCGCTTCCAAAGCCGCGCGAATTGACGGAAATTGAGAACCGCATCATCCACCGCGTGATGTTGATGATCCTCGATAGCCTGCGTCGTTCGTGGGAACAGCTCATCGAGTTCAAGCTGACGGTCGTGCACCAGGAAAGCGATCCGTTGATCGTGCAGATCGTGGCGGGCAGCGAAATGGTGATCCTCGTTGCGTACGAAATTCACATCGGGGAGAGCGTGGGTGCAATGAACATGTGCATCCCGCTGATGGTGCTGAACCCCGTGCTCGATCAGATCTCGCAGCAGACGCGTTTCATGCGCAAGATGCCGCAAGAGGTGATGGACAAGACACGCTTTCAGATCGAGCGGGTGGTGCGCAAGGCCTCGCTGCATGTGGATGCAATCCTGGGCCGCGCTTCGCTGCCGCTGTCTGAACTTGCCAAATTACAGGTAGGCGATATTATCCAGCTCGATTCCGATACGCGCACGCCGTTAAACGTCGAGATCGGCGGCATTCCGAAATACCGCGCTGTGTGCGGGCGCCGAGGCGAGACGAGTGCGATTCAATTGGTAGATATTGTGAGCGAAGACGCATGAACACAGGCCGGGGCATACTAAATTGAATCAAGCGTCGATCGAGACATTTGCGCGCGGATACGTGACGGGCTTCTTCGACGTCGTTTCCGCGATGCTGGCGCAACCCGCCGCAAACATGGTATCCACCGTAAAGCCCAGCGGGGCGGCGGAAGTGACCGGCTACCTGGCGAAATACAATGCGCTGATGCGCGCGCAAATCGAAAGCGGCGGCGCGGTGGCGTTGCTGATGTCTGGCGCCGACGCCAACAGGATTGTCGCCGGCGCGCTAGGCGAGGCAGAAGTCTCGGATGTATCCATAGCGGGCCGCGATCCGGCGGCGCTACGGGAAGTGTTCGAGCCCTGTCTTGGCGGCGGCACAAGTTTTTTCAAAGAGAAGTACGGTAAGGTGCTCGCGCTGAAAGGCACGGAGGCCTTGGCCTGCGGTCCAGACATTGCCGCGGGCCTGCACCAGTATCTCGGCGCGGGCAGCAGTGCCGCCGAGTTTTCGTTTTCGCTTGGTGAAGGCCATGACGCGGCCGGTGTGCTGCTTTTTTCCGACGTGTTGAGCGATGTTGTCCCGCAGCAAGCGCCTGCGCAAGGAGGTAGTTCCGTGGCTGGAGCGATGAGTCAGGATGAAGTAAACGCGATGTTGAGCGGGCTCGGGCCGAACGCGGACAGCGAATCTTACTCGGCGCCCGTCGCCGGCGCGGCGCATCGCGACGTGCCGCTTGCCGACCCGCGCAATCTCGATATGGTGCTGGATATACGCCTTACCGCGACGGCGAGGCTAGGCCGCGTTGAAATGCAGATTTCCGACATATTGACGCTCGGTCCCGGGTCGATCATAGAAGTGGGTCATCTCGTGGACGAACCAGTGGAATTGCTGGTGAACGACAAATTGATAGCGCGTGGGGACGTAGTGGTTGTAGATGAAAAGTTTGGGCTTCGCATTACCGAAATTATCAGCCCGCGCGAACGCATCGAAAGCCTGCGCTGAGGCGATTGAGGCCATGCTGTGCCAACCATGACGGCTGTTCCAGACCCGGAACTCTGGTCGCGCTGGAAAGAGCGCGGTGACCAGGCCGCGCGCGAGGAGTTGATCGTCCGCAACATGCGGATCGTGAAATACATCGCCGGGCGCATGGCGATCCATGTTCCGTCGAGCGTCGAGATGGACGATCTGATCGGCTGGGGCGTGCTGGGGCTTCTGAACGCGATCGATCGCTACGATCACAAGCAGGACATCAAATTCACGACCTACGCTTCGATTCGCGTGCGCGGCGCCATCATCGATCAAATCCGCACGCTGGATTGGGCGCCGCGCAGCCTGCGAGCTATGGCGCGAAAAATGGGGGAGGCGCGCGACAAGCTGCGGCATGAACTGGGACGTGAGCCGAGCGCCGACGCTATTGCCGATGTCCTCGGAACCACCATCGACCACGTCGAAGACACGGTCGCGCAGCTACAGACAGCGCAAGTCTTGTCCTTGCAAGATTATATTCCCGCCGACGAAGGCGGCGAACCCCGTCTGTTGGACGTCATGAGCGACCCGCGCGCACAACCTGCGGACGCTACGATGACCGAAAAGGAACGGCAAGAGCGGATCGTTCTGGCAATCAACGGATTGCCGGACCAGCAGCAAAAAGTGCTGCATCTATACTATTATGAAGAGCTGACGCTCAAAGAAATCGGCGCAGTCCTCGAAGTGTCCGAGTCGCGGGTGTGTCAGATTCATTCGGCGGCGATGAAGACGCTGCGCAAGGCAGTGCGCGGAGAACACTAATGCCGCAACCGATCGACATCAACACGGAATTTGCGCGATCAACGGCGGCGCAACGTGTACAGGAAATCGCTGACCGTGCGTCGCTCGCCGCGCAACAACGGATGGTACAGCACGCGCAGGAAGAGCAGGTTGCCGCGGAAACGGTTGTGCAACAATCGAACGATAGTGGGGAAGACCCTGCCGTTAGCGATCGGCGCGAAAACCGTGAACAGCAACGAAAGCAGCAGCACGGCAAACCGGAGGACCGAGCGGAAGCGGCCCATGGGGATCACGGCGCCGGCGATCTTGCAATCATACCGGACGAAGAGCAGCACCGTCTGGACGTGACGGTGTAGTCGTGTTGCGATGACAAACCTCTTTTTAATTATTGTGCTGGTCGGCGCGAGCGCGTTTTTGGGCGCGGGTGCGCTGTTTTACGTTTATCAAAAGCGGCAGCGTGAAACCGGCGTGGTAACCAAACGCGATGATCTCGCCAGCATGATGATCCTGCTGCAGACCATGCGCGACCTCCTCGAACAACAAAAAGGCTTTGCGCGCGAGTTAAACAAGGCGCTCGACGCGCGCGTCGAGTTCATCAAGCAAACTGTGGAAAGCGCGCGTAGCGAGATGACCGCGATGCGCGAGTCCGTGAAGCAAATCAACGACGACGTCGAGCGGATCAAGCAGGAGTCCGTGAAGTTGGCGGAGATGCAGCAGGCGCAGGCCCAGGCGCAACCGGCTGCTGCGGAACAGCCCGTGCGCAAAGCACCTGCAAACGTGCGCCAACTTTCGGCATATACTCCGCCACCCATTGAACCGCCAGCGCCACCGAAAGAGCAGGAGCGCCCGACGTTGCGCGTGCTCGCTATGCCGCGCGAACCTGAAATCGCGACAGACGCGCTTGACGCGTGGACCGGTTTAGACTTTGCCGGCGACGAACCCGAACCGCTCGGGTTTGATGTGCCGGAGACGGAGCCGGAAATGCCGCACGATGCAGACGCCGCGCGCTCGGCGTTTCGTGCATTGCTGAATCTCGCGCCGGAAGAACAGATAGAGCGGAACTCCATTGTGCCGATGCCACGTTCGAAACCGCCCGCGACGACGGGCAATGGCCGCCCGGTGCCGCCGTTGCACGCGCGCGTATACGAATATAACGATGCGGGGATGAATGTCGCGCAGATTGCGCAGGAGCTCGGCATCGGCAAGGGCGAAGTGCGCCTCATCCTCAGCTTGCGCAAGACCAAAGGCGACTAACGGAGTACCGCCATGGCGGGTTTTGGCGGCATAAGCGGCATCGGCAGCGCAAATCCGATATTGGCTTCCGTACTCACGCAGCCGTTTCAAGCGGCGGCACTACGTCCTGGACAAGTTTTGCAGGGTTTGGTTCAGTCCATTGAGCCGCAAACGCTGATTCGCTTCGGAACGCTAATAGTCCCCGTAGAACAGGTTGAAGCGCTTCAACCGGGCCAGGCGGTTACTGCGGAAGTGGTGCGCGGCGACCAAGGTCTGCAATTGCGTTTGACTCCTGCGCCGCAATCCCAAACGCAAGCTGCTGCGCAGGACTTGGCGCCATCGCCGTTGCGCAATTTGCCGGACATCATCGTCAACACGCTGCAGACCCTGGGCAAACTCGAGTATGCCGAGCAGGCGGTCGCACTGGTTCCGCGCGCGATAGCAAACAATCCCGCAGCCATCCGTCTCGTACTCACCCTTTTGCTGGATCGCGAGGGGATTGATGATCACGCCGCCCGTTTGGTGCAAATAGTTCAGCAAGCCGTGGACGACGGTGTGTTACCCGAAGCACAAGTAAAGGACTTATTGCCGTTGCTGCGTGCGGTCGCATCGGCCCGCCCTGAACAAATCGCGACGGCCCTGCGTGAACATGCCGCGACGTCGCAACATCCCCTTGCCGCGCGGCTCGCAGAGGCTGTCGGCAAAGGCGGCATGCAACAGGTTCTTGCATCAATCGCGCAAGACACGCCTGCGGCGCTCGCGCGATTGGTGGACAACGAAGCATTTTCGGAATTCCTGTTGCAGACGGGAAACGCGGTGGACTATCAACGCGGCGTCGAACATCTGGCCGATCGTTTTGCGGCGGCGCAATTGATCAACTCCCGCGGCACGGAAGTGCCCTATCTATTTCTCGCGCTGCCCATGCCCGCGGATGCGCCAATCCATCACGCGCACATTCATGTGATGGGGGAGGGTGGAGGCAAAGCGCAACGCTTTGATGCCGCAAACGCAACAGTGGTAATCGATCTGTCAACGTCCGCGCTTGGCGATTTGTGGATCACGCTTAGCGCGGTACACGGCGTGTGTTCTTGCTGGATTCGCGCGCGTGATGTGGATGCGATGACGGCCTTGCAGGAGATGCAGGACGAACTTGCCGGCCGGCTTTCGCGCGCGGGATATCCCAATGCAAGTGTGCAGACGGCGTTGTGGGACGGCGACCGCGTGCGCGAGCTTGCCACGATGATGCGGCGCTTCAAAGGATTAAACATCCAAGCATGAACGAAGAGGAACGCGTCAAACGCAGGGCCGTCGCAATCAAATACAGCGCCGAATCCGACGCCGCGCCGCGGGTCGTTGCGAAGGGCGATCGCTTGCTCGCGGAACGGATCATCGCGATCGCGAAAGAGAATGGCGTGCCGATCCATGAAGACCCAGACCTCGTGTCTATACTCGCGGCGCTGGACGTAGATCGTGAAATTCCGGAAGCGTTGTACCGCGCCGTGGCGGAAGTATTGGCCTTTGTCTATATGGTGAATGCGCGTGCGCGCGGGTAAAGAAATCGCCCGTTATTTACTCTTCGGCACGAAATCGCGATAGCTCTTCGTCCACTTTGTTTTTACTTTAGCGCGTCCACTTCTTAGTGCTTTTACTTCTTTCGCTTCAGTTATCGCGCCGAATTCAAGTGTGTAGGTGCGCCGCTCACCGGGTTTGAGATAGTGGAGGAGGCCAAGTTCTTCATCCACATGGCGGCCTTCGACGCCGCAGTTGCAGGGTTCGAAGCCGACGACGTAGTCCTGCTCGCCCATTTGTTTCCATTCGACGAAGCGGGGGAGTTCGTTTTTGTTGTATTTAACGTAGACGCCGAATCCTTCGCCGCGTTTCCATCCATCATTGATGAGCGCGCAGGTAACCGTGCCGTCCTTCGCCGGGGCCATGTCGTGGTAATAGACCTTCTCTTTATACCCATGAATGGGCGGATCGCAGCGATTCCAATTCTCTTTTCCATCTTCGGCTTCCGCATCGCGCGGGGCGATGGTTTGTGTGGGCGTAATTAATTCCGATCCAGCATCAACCGTTGGCCAGCCAATATTACAGTGATAGAGCAATTGAAAGGGCGTTTTCTTGAAGCTTTCGTTTGTAACGACATCGTGAATTTGAAAAGAAGTCGCACCGAGCTTTGTCGATACCGTGCGCGTCAACGTAAGGTTTTCGCCAAACACAACAGTCTCGCGCATGGTGCCCGCGACGCTGAGCACATAATCATCGCCCTGCCATTCTTGCGTGACTTTAATGTCGCGCGCGGGCGTGTTGCCGATACGTCCGTGAAGGCCGTTGCCCAAGAGCGCGCTGTCCTTCGTGGGCGCGCCGACATTACTGAGCCCGCAAGTGGAAACTAGTCCGCCGAAGTAACTGCGCAGCCAGCGCAACCATTCTGCCTCGTAATATTGTGGTGCGACGTCACCGGTGGTTGAGCGCCAGCCCATAGCCTTCCCGCAATACGACGCGGAGGCAATGTCGAGACAGCGATCCAACAGGACCGTCAATTCAAGTCCACTACCAGTATGGATGAGCGCTGCGCGGGTTGGACGCTCATTTCCATCCTCCAACGTGACCAGGCGAATCCCGGCGACTTGGTCCATATTGCCTATGCGACGCCGAAAATCGGCGATTTTATGTTTCTGTTTGTAAATAATCATCTGGCCTCCGAGCGTAGAATTTATTGATTGCCAGCGTACTCGAAGGGCGTGTTATCCTGCAAAAGGTTTGTCATTGCTGATAAATTTGTCGCTTTGTAACGAACGGACTTTATGCCTTTCCTGGATCGCTGGAAACAAATAATGTGTAAATAATGCCTAAAACTAACGGACTGAAATTTGCGTAACATTGTTAACTAGCTTGAGTAAGGTGCTTGGGGGAATAGATTTGACGTTTCAGCGTTAGATTCTATATCTTTGAATAAGCTGCAAAGTGCGATTCGCATAAGGACTTGTGTAAGTTTTCGCTGACAGAAGTGCTCTCCGTTCGGAGCAGATGCACGAATAAAGATTTACCTTAGAACCCCCGGGTGGAGGTTTTGTTCTGTGAATAGGTTGCGTTTCGCGGCAGCGCGTTTGTTACTGCTCGTTTTTTGCTCGATGGGGGCATATGCCCAGCCGTCCGGGTTCCAAGTCAGCACGGTCTGGTCTGGGTTTGCTACACCGGTGGCGGTTCGATTCGCACCGGATGGTCGGGTCTTTGTCCTTGAGAAATGGGGACGGATCAAGGCGTTCGACAATCTCTCCGATACTACCGAGACGATTGTCGCCGACTTCGGAAACCAAATCTACTCGTTCCACGATCACGGGATTCTAGGTCTCGCAGTCGATCCGCAGTTTCCCACCCGGCCCTATCTCTACGTTCTTTACGCATTGCGTGGCTCGCCCGGCGGCAGGATTTCGCGTATCACGGTTAATCCGGCCACGAACCAAATGACAGCCGGTTCGGAACTAATCCTTGCTCAAGATTACGCGACGGTGTATCCCAGCCACGGCGCGGGCGATCTGCGCTTCGGGCCTGAGGGCGCGCTATACGCGACCTTCGGTGACGCAGCGAGCTACGAGTTCACCGATTGGGGCCAGACAGAACCTGTAAATCCGGACAGCGATCCGGCGGGCCCGATCGACATCAACGATCCGCCACTGGAAGGCGGCGCACTTCGGACCCAGGACCTTCGTTCGACCGGCGATCCGCTTGGACTGAACGGCACGCTGATTCGTATCAACCCGGATACCGGCGCGGCGTGGCCCTCGAACCCGTTGATTGGCGGATCCACTGCGGATGACCGCATTCTCGCTTACGGATTGCGCAACCCGTTTCGGTTCACCATTCACCCCACAAACAATGCCGTGTATATCTGCGATGTGGGCTGGACCCTTTACGAAGAGATCAATAAAGTTCCATTTCCATTCCCAAATCCGACTCCAAATTTCGGCTGGCCCGCCTATGAAGGGCCAAATGCGCAGCCTTCGTATCAGGCTGCCAATCTGCCCTTACTGCAATCGCTCTATTCCGCGGGAACGGCCACCGCGCCGTATTACAGCTATCCTCACCCCGGTGGCGCCTCGGTCACCGGCGCTGCGGTTTATCTGAATGGCAATTACCCCGCGAAGTATTACCGCGCGATGTTCTTCGGCGACTATTCGATCGGCTGGATTAAGGTGATGCTGCAGGGAAGCGATGGCGCACCCGATCCAAACAACATTGAAACTTTCATCGCAACCGGCGCCGCGCCTGTCGATATTCAGGTCGGACCAAACGGCGATATCTTCTACGTGGATCTTAATGCAAACCGTGTGCGCCGTATCAGCTACTTGTCAGGCAACAACCCGCCGAACGCAGTCATTCAAGCCAGCACCACCAGCGGCAACGCACCGCTCGATGTTACGTTCAACGGATCTTCGTCGTCCGATCCCGATGCGGGAGATACGCTCACGTATAGCTGGGATCTGAACGGCGACAATGTGTTTGGCGATGCGACGACTGCGAACACCCAGTACACTTATACCGCTTCCGGCAATTATTCGGTAAAGCTGCGCGTGACCGACTCGCAGAGTGCATCGGACACGAAGGGCGTAACGATTAGTGTCAACAACCTTCCGCCCGTTCCGGAGATCCTCACGCCGTCCATCGATACGGAGTGGAAAGCGGGCGACACGATTTCATTCAGCGGGCGCGCTACGGACCCAGAATCGGGACTATTGGCGGCGTCGCAATTGTCTTGGGAAGTTGTATTGTTGCACTGCGCGGACACCGACTTTATTGACTGCCATGAACACCCCGTTCTTCAAACGAGTGGCGTCGATTCCGGCCAATTCCTCGCGGTGGATCACGAGTATCCCTGCGCTATCCGTATTACGCTGACAGCGACGGAGCCGGGGCCGAACGGCCTGTCCGTTTCCACTACGCGCGACATTTTCCCGCAAACGACAACGTTGACGCTTGAATCCAATCCACCGGGATTGTTTGTTGGAGTATACGCGGAGACCGCGGCATCGCCGCTTGTGCGCGAAGTGGTCGTGAACGGACAATCCACGATTAATACCTTCTCGCCACAGGCAATTGGAGTGCAGGCCTACGACTTCTCCAGTTGGTCAGATGGGGGGGCGCAGTCTCACAATGTGCAATTTTCCGCCGCGCCGATGACGATCACGGCAAACTTCGTTCCGCAGAGTGGCGGCTCGAATAATCCACCCGTCATGGGACCGCTTTGGGAGCAATCGGTTACCGCGGGCAACGGTATCGGTTTCTACATCAGCGCAACCGATCCCGATGGTCCCGCGCCAACATTGTCTGCCACAAATCTGCCGGCGGGCGCGCAATTCCTTCAGCAACCGGATCGGCGCGTGTACTTCGAATGGTTCACAACGCCGGCGGACGCGGGCGATCACGTGATCACTGTGACGGCCACTGACACTGGCGTGCCGCCCTTGAGCACGTCAGGCAATCTCATTATTCACGTGCTCTCCGCGAACAAACCGCCAAGCATGGACGCGGTGTGGAACACCACCGTCAACGCGGGCGCGTTCATCAATCTGCGCATTGGCGCGTGGGACACCGACGGTGATGTGCCGGACTTGTTCGCGCAGAACCTGCCTCCGGGCGCGTCGTACAGCGAAGACGGTTGGGGTACAGGATTCCTGACCTGGCAGACGACGACGGCCGATGTCGGTGTGTACACGGGCATCCGTGTCTACGCGGTGGATCACGGCGTGCCGCCGCTGACGAGCCAACGCATATTCCAAATCAATGTAAATGGTTCGCCCAACGCGCCCGTGATAACGGCGATACCGTCGAGCACCGCGCTTGCGGGCAACACATTGACGCTGAACGTCACCTCGTCCGATCCGAATGGAACGATACCCGTGTTGACGGCGCAGAATCTGCCCGCTGGGGCAACCTTCACGCCAACGGGCGGTGGTAACGGTGTGTTCAATTGGCCGACGACGGCGAGTAATGTGGGCAATCACTCCAACATTACGATTCTTGCGACGGATTCGGCCACGCCTTCGCTGACCTACAAGGCGATG
This sequence comes from Candidatus Hydrogenedentota bacterium, assembly GCA_020848835.1. Taxonomy (GTDB): domain Bacteria; phylum Hydrogenedentota; class Hydrogenedentia; order Hydrogenedentales; family SLHB01; genus JABWCD01. The sequence continues at coordinate 19,221 of JADLHJ010000083.1, read as the reverse complement.
TTCAATGTCAACGTGATGAGCAATGGCAGCGCACCGGTGCTCGATCCGATTGGCGCCAAGGCCGCACTGGAAGACACGCAACTGCAATTTACGGTTACGGCGAACGACCCCGATGGTCCGCCTCCTGCGCTGAGCGTAATTGACTTACCGTTGGGCGCGTCATTCATCAACAACGGAAACGGCACCGGCACATTCACCTGGACACCCGCAGTAGGCGATCACGAAGATTCGCCGTACGCGGTGACATTTGTCGCTACGGATGCAACAACCAGCGACAGTGAAACGATTCAGATTACGGTGACAAGCCCGAACAGCCCGCCGCACCTCGAGACGATTGGCCCGAAGTCGGGCACGGAAGGGCAGCTTCTCGCGTTCTCCATGCATGCGCACGATCACGATGGACAGATTCCAACAATCTCGGCGACCGGCGTGCCCAACGGCGCGACGTTTACCGATCTCGGTGGCGGCGACGGGAGCTTCTCGTGGACACCGCCCGTCGGCGCATCGGCGAACTCGCCCTATTCAGTCACGTTCACGGCGTTTGACGGTTCGCTTACCCACAGCGAAACGGTCTCCATCACGATCAATCCTGCCGCGAACAGCGCCCCGGTTGTCGCGGCGTTTGGGCCGTTCACGATTGCGGAAGGGCAGGTCTGGTCCGCGAACGTTTCAGCGAACGATCCGAATGGCACAATTCCGACGTTGAGCGCGCCAACGCTGCCTTCGGGCGCAAGCTTCACAAACAATGGAGATGGCACGGGCACAATCTCTTGGACGCCGGGTTTCGATGCGTCTGCGACCTCGCCGCACGCTATCACCATTTCTGCGACGGACGGCCAATTGAGCGACTCGAAGTCGTCCACGATTACTGTTACGGACGTGAACCGTGCGCCGGTGATGACGGCTGTTGGAAACAAGACGACGGCGGAGAACCAGCTTCTTACGTTCACGGTGACCGCGAGCGATCCGGATGGTACTGTGCCGGCGTTGTCGGCTACAGGCGTGCCGAGTGGCGCGACCTTTGTGAACAATGGAAACGGCACGGGAACGTTTACGTGGACGCCGGATTTCAATGCAGCAGGTGCGTCGCCATATAACGTGACGTTTACCGCGAGCGACGGCACGTTGACCGATTCCAAGCCTTCGCAGATTACCGTGACGAATGTGAACCGCGCGCCAGTGATGACGGCTGTTGGCAATAAGACAACGGCGGAGAACCAGTTACTCACGTTCACGGTGACCGCGAGCGATCCCGATGGCACCGTGCCGACGTTGTCGGCAACAGGCCTGCCGAGTGGCGCGACCTTTGTGAACAATGGAAACGGCACGGGAATATTTACGTGGACACCGGACTTCAACGCCGCGGGTGCATCGCCGTACAACGTGAACTTTGTCGCGAGCGACGGCACGCTGACCGATTCGAAGCCCTCGCAGATCACTGTCACGAATGTGAACCGTGCGCCGGTGATGACTGCTGTCGGCAATAAGACAACGGCAGAGAACCAGCTACTCACGTTCACGGTGACGGCGAGCGATCCCGATGGCACCGTGCCGACGCTGTCGGCAACGGGCGTGCCGAGCGGCGCGTCGTTTGTGAATAACGGTAACGGCACGGGCACCTTCACGTGGACGCCGGACTTCAATGCCGCGGGTGCATCGCCGTACAACGTAAACTTTGTCGCAAGCGATGGAACCTTGACCGATTCTAAGCCTTCGCAGATTACGGTCACAAACGTGAACCGCGCGCCCGTCGTGGCCGCAGTTGGAAATAAGACAGCGGTCGTGGGTCAGCTATTGCAGTTCACAGTAACCGCAAGCGATCCGGATGGGACTGTGCCGACCCTCAGCGCACAGAACGTTCCAGGCGGTGCGAACTTTGTGAATAACGGCAATGGCACCGGCACCTTCACCTGGACACCGAACAACGTTGGCAGTTCGCCGTATACGGTTACATTCAGAGCGACAGACGGCGCATTGACTGACAGCAAGCAATCGGTGATCACGGTCACGACCAGCAGCAATCAGGCACCGGTGTTCCAGACGATCTGGGCGCGGCAGGTCACAGCGGGTAGCGGCATCGGCTTCTACATCACCGCGACCGATCCCGACGGTGGTAGCGTCGCTTATAGCAGTCCGAACCTGCCGGCAGGCGCGCAGTTGATCCAGTTCGCGGGTAACCCGAGCATCTACTTCGAATGGTTCCCGACGGCCGCGCAGGTGGGCTCGTATCAAATTACGATCAACGCTACCGACGCAGGCTCGCCGCCGTTAACGGGATCGGCAGTGTTGTTTATCGAGGTGATGGCGGGCAACAAACCGCCGTCGATGGATACGGTGTCGAACCAAACCGTCACCGCGGGCGCGTTAATCAATTTGCGCATCGGCGCGTGGGATACGGATGGCGACATTCCGACGCTTACGGCAGCAAACCTGCCGCCGGGCGCGACCTACACGAGCGACAGCTTCGGCACAGGGTTCTTCGTGTGGCAGACGAACGCCTCGCACGTGGGTGTGTATCAGAACATCACTATTACCGCGACCGACCACGGCAACCCCGTGATGAGTAGTCAGCGCGTGTTCCGTGTGACGGTGAACGCGCCGTAAAAATCAACCAGTACGATCTAGCTAACGCGCGATCGGTTCGCATTAAGAATTTAGTCTTGGGAAGGCGGGTTTTCGAACCCGCCTTCTTCGTTTGTTTATACTCCGCCGCACGGCTTTCACTGGGGTAAGGGCACATGGGCGAGCGACTCTCTGCCTACGACGCATCGCTGCTGCACTTCGTCAGCGAGTTGGGCTTCGGTCATACGGGATCCATCTCGCTGGTGGATGGTGAACTTTCGTTCGACGAGTTTCGCCGAGACCTCGAAGCCAAGGTCCAGGACCTGCCCCGATTTCGTCAGGTGCCCGCCTTTGTGCCGCTGAATCTCGCGTATCCCACGTGGGAGTACGATCCACAATTCAACCTTTCAAAGCACATCGATCATGTGCACCTTGATGCCCCGGGAAGCTGGCAGCAAGTGCTCGATGCCGCGGCACAATACCTGAGCACATGGTTGCCGAAAGATCGTCCTTACTGGTCTGCGCGTTTGCTCACGGGACTCGAGAATAATCAATCGGCCGTCTTGTTCAGATACCACCATGCGATCATGGATGGCGTGGGCGCGGAAGCATTTCAGCGTGTGATGTTTGAAGGAGACGCGCCGCCTATTCGCCCCGAGTCCAATCAAGCAATACCGGCATTGCCCTCCGCATCGGCGCGGCTCTTTCGCGGCCTGCGCGACAATGTGATCACCGGTCTGCGCGTTGTTTCGCGTTATCCCGCGAATACGATAGGCCTCGCCCAGTGGTTCCGCTCCGAAGACGCGCGCGAAACGTTTCGCGTCCGCAAGATATTCAAAGAAGCGGAGGGCATCCGATTTCCATTCAACACACCGAGTTGCGGCTCAATCAATGTGGCGACCACGAGGTTTCTGCTGGAAGATTTGCGCGCGATGCGCCGTGCACATGACGCAACCGTGAACGATGTGTTATTGACCATTATCGGCCGCGCGGTGCAGCGCTACGCGAAAGAGCACAATATCGAAACCGCGGGCAAAGTCATGAAGGTTCAAATCCCCGTGAACATGCGCAAGGAAGGCGAAGCGCGCAACATGGGAAACGTCGCAACGCTCACCCCGGTGCCGATTCCACTCTACTTCGAAAACACGCTCGATCTGCTCAAATACATTTCCGAATACATGCGGGCAGTCAAGAAGTGCCGCGCCTCGCTCGCCACCCACCGAACGATTGGCGCCATCCTGTTTTGTCTCACACCCATGTTCGCGCCGATCGTGCAGCGATGGGTCGCTTCCGTGAAAAGCCAGCGCAGCTCCATGCAGCCGGGCAAGAAAGTCGGCGCAGTGATGATCATCAGCAACGTGCCGCGCCGGCCCGCGCCGTTGCGGATTGCGGGGCGGCCAGTCACGATGCGCTATCCGATTGGCGGCACTACCCCGCACATCGGCATCGGGTGCATCGCGATGACCTGTGGCCCCTGGCTCGGTATCACGTTTTCAATCAATACAACCGGCGCGGCCGACATCGATTTGCTGATCTCGCTGATCGAGCAGTCGCAAGAAGAGCTTCAGCGCGCAATTTCCCCTCGATAGGCTTCTTGCCCGTCACTTTAGATTCCCGCGCCTGCTGCGCTATAGTCTCCCGGTTCCACATTTCCAGAGGGGCAAACACAATGAATCCGAAAGTCGAACTCCTTGCCGAGCAGCTCGCGTTTTGCCGTGAACAGACTGTGAAGACCGCCTCCGGCGTGCCTGAATCCAGCCGTCTCGTTCAATTGCGCCCGGGTAAAGGGCACCCGCTCTGGTTGCTCGGCCACCTCGCAAACACAGGAAACGTGCTCGTAATCCAATGGACGCTCAATGCCGAACCTATCACCACAAAAGAATTTCGCAAAAAGTTTGCGCCCGATTTTGGGGGCGGCGATCCGGTCACAGCGAATGCCACCGACTACCCCACGTGGGATGAAGTTATCGCGACTTACGGGAAAGTATTCGACGCGGTGGTCGAAGGGGTGAAGAAACTGACCGACGCCGACTTGCCAAAACCGCTGCCGGGCCGCATCCCGGATCCATTGCGCCAACATTTCAGCAGCATTGGTACGACGCTGAATATCATGGTGCTGCACGATTCGTATCACCGCGGCCAGATTGGATTGTTAGCTGCATTGGACCGCTAAGTTCCGCGGTAGCTTTTTTATTGTTACGTCAGCCACGCAATCACGCGCCATCGTTGCGCGATACACAGGAAAAACCATGAGCATCACCGTAGTCGGTTCTGTCGCGTTTGATACCGTTGAAACTCCCGCAGGACGCAATGACGAAGGTCTTGGCGGCGCCGCGACTTTCTTCTCGCTCGCCGCATCAAACTTTGCGCCGGTGAATTTAGTCGGTGTAGTGGGTGAAGATTTTCCCGATCGACACGTTGCGCTGCTCGAATCGAAAGGTATCAATCTCGAAGGCCTCGAACGCGCGCCTGGACGCACTTTTCGCTGGACGGGCAAATATCACGAGAACATGAACGACCGCGACACAATCGAAACGCAGCTCAACGTGTTCGAGCATTTTCATCCCAAGCTGCCGGAATCCGCGAAGGACGCGCCGTTTCTCTTCCTAGGCAATATTCATCCTTCGCTGCAATTGGAAGTATTGGAACAGGCACACCCGCGATTCACCGGTCTCGACACGATGAACCTGTGGATCAACATCGCGCTTGACGATCTTAAGCAAGTGTTGAAGCGCGTGGATGTACTCATCATCAACGACTCCGAAGTAGCGCTACTCACTGGCGAGACAAACCTGGTGAAAGGAGCGCGTGAAATAAAGAAACTCGGGCCGCGTATCGTCGTCGTAAAAAAAGGCGAACACGGCTGCCTGCTCTTCAGCGAGTCCGGCATATTCAGCGCGCCCGCATACCCGCTCGAAGAAGTTGTTGATCCTACCGGAGCTGGCGATACCTTTGCCGGTGGCTTTATCGGCCACCTCGCCAAATCCGAAAAACCGGATGACGCGGCCCTGCGCCGCGCGGTCGTCTATGGCAGTGTCGCTGCGTCGTTCACCTGCGAAAAGTTTGGCCCCGACCGCCTCTCCGAAATCACGCGCGCGGACATTGATAAACGCTTCGCGGAGTTCCAGCGCCTCGCCAGCTTCTAACAACAGATCGCATCGCTCATGCGTCGCACGGTTCGGCGAACCGTCCCTACCCTGCGACACCATCTCTAAAGGTAGGGCACTTTCGCCGAAAGCGCCTGAATTTAACGGTTCGTAACACTTTTTTGCCCACTTTCCAAGCAATCCAGTACCATACGACCTTAATTTCACAAGGGCCGAATATTCATGGAAATCCACGTTTCAAAGGTATCGGAATGGAAGCGCGCGGACGTCGCGACCTGTATCGTCGTCGCGCAGCGCGCGACCGCGGGCGCTTCTCCGCTCATTGATAAATCAATCGAGCCAGTCGTCGCCGCCGCGCGCGAACGCGGCGCATTCAAAGGCAAAGTGGGGGAGTGCATCTTTCTTCCGCTCGGTGGCGCAGGCTCGGCGGGCATCGTACTCGTCGGCATCGGTGATGACGCAGACGTTGATCGCGAGAAAATTCGGCGCTCGGCCGGAAAAGCAATTGCTTTATTGCAGAGTTATCGCGTCACGCGTCTCGCCATCGATTGCAGCTCGCTATGGCCAGTCGCTGCGTTTGTCGAAGGGATCGTGCTTGGCCAGTACCGTTTTGACCGTTACAAGTCGCCCGACCCCGATGCGTTCACCGGAGCGATTGATGACATCGTTCTCGTCGCGGAAAAACCGGACGTGCTCAGCGGTGACCTCGAACACTGCCGCTACGCCGCGCGGGTCTGTGAAAACGCCAACTGGGCGCGCGACATTGCGAATGCGGCATCGAACGATATGACCCCCGCGCAACTAGCGTTGGAGGCGCATACGATTGCGGACACGTATAAGCTCGGATACGAATGCCTCGATGCGGGGCGCATGGCCGAACTCGGCATGAACGCGCTACTTGGTGTGGCGAAGGGGAGCAAGGAACCGCCGAAACTTATTGTTCTCTCCTATCATGTCTCGCACGACGCCCCGACGATTGCGCTCGTCGGCAAGGGAATCACTTTCGACACCGGCGGCGTTAGTATCAAGCCGTCCGACGGCATGCACGAAATGAAATATGACATGTGCGGCGCTACGGCGGTGCTCGGTGCAATGAAAACGGTTGGACAAACCAAGCCGAAGGTTAATGTGCTCGGGGTAGTCCCGTCCGCGGAGAACTGCGTAGACGGCAATGCACAGAAGCCCGGCGATATTGTTCGCGCCTATAACGGCAAGACGATTGAAGTTCACAATACCGATGCTGAAGGGCGTCTCATCCTGGCGGACGCACTTTCTTACGTGGTCGATCACTACGCGCCCGACAAGATTGTCGATCTCGCAACGCTCACCGGTGGTGTGATTGTCGCGCTCGGACATTACGCTGCGGGCGTGATGGCTACCGACGATTCGCTTTATGACACCATCGAATCCGCAGCGGACCTCACCGGCGAGCGGGTGTGGAGATTTCCGCTCTGGGAGGACTACTCAAAACTGGTCGAAGGCGAACACGCCGACCTCTGCAACATTGGCCCATCGCGGCAGGCGAGTTCGATCATTGGTGGCGTGTTTCTAAAAGAATTCGTAGGTGACACGCCGTGGGCGCACATCGACATGGCGGGCACGGCGTGGGGGGCAAAATCCATTCCGTACCTGGATACCAAATTTGCCAGCGGTTATGGTGTGCGTTTGCTGAGCGAATATATCCGCGCTGAATCAGAGGCGCGCGCGTGAATACCGCGTTACGTAAACGGGCTTCCGTGCATACGCTTGGTTGCCGGTTGAACCAGTCGGAATCCGCGATTCTCACAGAACAGTTGCATGCAGCGGGTTACGATGTGGTGCCGTTTGGTGAGTCCGCCGATCTGGGAATCATCAACACCTGCACGGTTACAGGTGAAGCGGATTCCAAATCACGTCAGCTTGTTCGCTCGTTTATCCGCAGAAATCCAAGCGCTTACACGGCGGTCATCGGCTGTTATTCGCAAATGGGTCACAAAGCGCTCTCCGAGATTGAAGGCGTCGATCTCATTGTTGGGAATCAGGAAAAATTGAACGTTCTCGCCTACGTGGCGCAGGGGAAAAACGATGCGCCGCTCGTCGTGCGCGATCGGATTGAGCGCGAAGATTTCACCATTGAGATCGTGGGGGAGACAAACACCGCGCGTCGCGCTAACCTGAAAATTCAGGATGGCTGCGATTTCATGTGCAGCTTTTGCATCATCCCCTTCGCGCGGGGACGCGCCCGTAGTCGCGCGTGGAATAACCTGCTTGATGAGGCAAACCAACTTGTCGATCGAGGCGCGAAGGAGTTGGTTTTAACAGGGGTAAACGTCGGGACCTATGATTTTCAACAAAAGAGCGTTCTCGACGTTGTAGATGCGCTGAATGAAATACCCGGTTTAGTCCGCATACGAATCAGCTCCATCGAGCCTACTACCATCCAAATGGAACTCTTCGATCGCATGAACGACACCGCGCATGGGCTTGTTCCTTACCTGCACATTCCGCTGCAGTCCGGATCGAACGCTGTACTCTCCGCGATGAAGCGCCGATACACGCGCGAGGAATACATCGCATTCGTCGAGCTTGCGCACGATTCCGTAGCCGGTATTTGTATCGGAACTGATATTCTTGTCGGCATGCCCGGTGAATCAGACGAGGACTTTGCGCAGACCGCATTGCTGCTTGCGTCCGCGCCCATTCACTATTCGCATGTGTTTCCGTATAGCGAACGTTCTGGCACGCCGGCCACGCGCATGGAAGACAAGATTGATCCGCAAACGAAGGCCCTGCGTAGCGCACGTATCCGTCAAATCAGCGCGAGGAAGCGCCGTGCGTTTTACGATAGTCACCTGGGCGCGGATGTTGAAGTCTTGTTTGAACACCAGGAAAACGGCGCGTGGTTGGGCTACACCGGGAATTATGTTCGCGTCGCCGTTCGTTCCCATGAATATCTGGAAAACGAACTGCGCACCGTGCGCGTAGACGAGATCATTGGCGATTACGCCATGGGGCAGGTACTCGATACGGCCGAAATGACTGTATGAACGCATTGCAAGATACCGAACGCGACATCGTCGCAAAGGAAACACGCCTCAGGGAATTGCTCCGCGGTTACGGCGCGCTGGCAGTTGCATATTCTGGCGGCGTTGATTCCACCTATCTCGCCGATGTTGCGAATGAAGTGCTTGGTGCGGATGCAAAAATCATACTAGGCGATTCGCCTAGCGTGCCGCGCTCGGAAGTTGCGGAGGCCACCGAACTCGCGCACGCGCGCGGGTGGAATTTCGAAGTCATCTTCACTGACGAGTTCACAAACGAAGAATACCTGCGCAACGACGGCACGCGTTGTTACCACTGCCGCTCGGAGCTATTTACCAAGATGCGGGACTACGCGGAACGCACGGGCATCAAAGTTCTCGCATATGGTGAAATTGTTGATGACCTAGCAGATACCACGCGCCTAGGTGCGAAGGCTGCCAAGCAATTTCGTGTGGTGTCCCCACTCGTTGAGGTCGGGTTAAGCAAAACGGAAATCCGCGCGTTAAGTGAAGGTCGAGGCCTGCCCACGCACGACAAGCCATCCTTCGCCTGTCTTTCATCTCGTTTTCCCGTGGGCACGCGGGTAACGGTAGAAGACCTTGCGAAAGTCGAGCGCGCGGAGGAAGCACTCAAGCACCTAGGGTTCAAACAGTATCGCGCACGTCATCATGGCGACACCTGCCGCATTGAAATCGATGCAGTTGATATTCCAAAGCTTGTTGACGACGCGATCCGCGAAGCCGTCGTGCGCGAAGTAACAAATGCAGGCTACAAATACGTCACGCTCGATCTCGCGGGCTACCGCACGGGCAGAACGGCTGAATAGTCTGCGCTAAAGCGCCGCGTACATTTTCTCCACCATCGTTTCCATTGTCTCGGTGAAGAACGGCTCCTGGTTCGGCCCGAACCAGGACATTAAAAACATCTCATACTGCTCGTCGCCATTCGGGTCAGCGGTCCAATAATATTTCTGCGGCGATACGTAACCAATGTAGTCGCCGCAAAAGCTCAGCACCCAGAGATCGACATTCTTGCCCTTGGCCCATTGCTTCATTTCAATCGCAATCTCGCCGCTCATATCACAGGGCGTCCCATAGAAAAACATGTCGCCCACGCGCACGCCTTGCACCCATGCAATATTATCTATGCCAAGCATCGGTACCAAAAATGGCGATACGCGCCACTTACGCCCCATCGGCGTCATTTGCAGCGAAGGTGTCTCGAACGGAAATCCAACCGATGCAATCTCGGCACGATTGGTGAACTTGGCGTTGCCCACATCGGCAAGTATTTTCTTCGCGAGCTCCTCGCCCATATTTTGCGCTTTATCGAAGCCGTCTCCGCTGCCGCCCGAACGTGGCCCCATACTGCCAACGGCGCCGCCGAGATACATGGAGAATTGTTTTGTCTGCGATTCGATGTAGCGGTATAGATAGCCAGGATAGTCCGCAGAAAACTCCATCACGCTGCCACCCAAGACAGTCGGATGCGCCGAATACGACGCGAGGTAACACGTATCCCCGTCAGCCTGTCTCGCGATGAGATACTTCAATTGATTGTCGGTGGGCGCATTGTCGCGCACGCGATTGCGGATGAACTCCGGCACATCGAGCGTGCCGTGCGCGATTTCCGCAGGTTCCAGCGCCTTGTACGCTGCAATGATCGCATCACCAAAGGAATGCCCCAATTCAGTCATCACGGATTCGCTGTAATCCCCGGAAAAGGCCTTGCCTGCAAACCCCGGCCCCCACGCGCCAGGTCCGCAGTGTGTGTGCGACGCGTTGAACAAAATGTCGTTCGGCGTCAACGGTGTGGCAGCAGCAGCGTCCGCGCGCGCGATGTCGGCGACATTGTTGGGCACGATTAACATGTCCGACCCAACGATCACGACGGTATCATCGCCCTCGTGCAATGCCAGCGCCCGTACAAAGATCTCGTCATGCACGCCGGTTGAAGGCTTGCCTTCGCGATTCCCGTATCCCGCCAGCGGCGTCCCAATCGCAGGCACAATCGATTGTTTGCTCCAGCCCGCCTCCAAGCCACCCACTTCCGCGCCGATAGTGGACTGCTTGATGTTCTCGTCAATCTTTGCAACGACTTCCTTGAAGTACGGCTCCTGCGTCACGTCACTCGACCCGTAGGTAGGCCACGGGCCAACAAACGTCACAAACAGGATGACGAGCAGCAGCAATACGATGGCCGCCCATTTCAATATCTTCTTAAACATCGCATCCTCACTAAACTTGTTCCCAAGCTTACTGCTTGGGAACGCACCCGTCACGAAGCTCTGCTTCGCAGCCTATTGATCGATAGAAGCCTTTAACACTCCATCCGACGCCTGCTCCACCAGACTAAACGCATCAAGCGATCTTTCTAGAGGATACGAATGCGTGATCATTGATTTCACATCGATGCGCCCAGACGCCACTAAATCAATCGCTGTCGGAAAGTTGAAAAGGAAGCGGCGACACCACGTAATCGTTAATTCTTTACGCCGCGCAATGTCCACCGGAAACAAGCCATTCTCTTCGCCGGAGATGCCCACGAGGACGCAGCGTCCCGCAGGCCGCGCAACGCGGCAACACATCGCGGGTGTTTCCGTCGAGCGCGCACAATCGATTGCGATATCCACGCCGCGGCCATTCGTTTCGCGGAGGATCACGTCCAGCGTGTTTTCGTGCGCTGCGTTGAACGCGATATCAACACCATGTGCAGCGGACGCTGCGACGCGATAGTCATGCAAATCGCAACCGTAGATTTTTCCTGCGCCCGCAACGCGCGCGGCCTGCGCAGTTAATAATCCGATTGGGCCTAACCCTAAAATTGCTACGGTTTCGCCTGCCTTCAAATTCGCCAATTCAATTGCGTGCAGCGCTACGGCCAGCGGCTCAATCATCGCAGCCTCGGCAGACGTCATTCCTTCGGGGACGGGAAAGCAAAACGCCGCGTGCACGCAGATGTATTCGCACAACGCGCCGTCGTTCGGTGGCCCGCCGGGGAATTGCAGTTTGGTACAGACGTTGTAATGCCCCTTCAGGCAATACTCGCAGCGCATACACGGAATGCCCGGCTCGACGGCTACGCGTTTTCCTAAAAGTGAACGGTCCGCCTCGCTGCCGACATCTTCAACAATTCCAGCGTATTCATGTCCAAGAATGATCGGTGTCGTGATGACCGTCTTGCCGATGCGCCCTTCGGCGAAATAGTGCATGTCCGAGCCGCACACCCCTGTCGATTCGATTCGAATCAACGCTTCATGCGGTTTGGGTGTGGGTTTTTCGATCTCCACTACGCGCATGTCGCGCGGCGCATACCATCGTATGGCTTTCACTTCTTTCTCCAGAATCGAAAAGTCTACTTAATTTCTATATCCGCCACTGAATCCAAAATCTGCGTCGGCTGATACGGATACCGCTTGATCAACTCGCGCGAAGTGACGCCACTCAGCACAAGGATCGTATCCAACCCGCTTTGCACGCCAGCGATGATATCGGTATCCATCCGGTCGCCCACCATGATTGCGTCGTCGCTATGCACGCCAAGATGTTTCAGCGCCGTGCGCATCATCAGCGGGTTCGGTTTGCCCACAAAGAAAGGCCTCATCCCGCTCGCGCTTTCAATCAACGCGGCCAATGCACCGCACGCAGGCACGATACCCGTCTCGCTCGGACCCGCCGGGTCCGGGTTTGTCGCAATGAAATGCGCGCCCGCGGCCACGAAGCGAATCGCCTTTGTGACCAGCTCAAAATTATAGGTTAAGGTTTCTCCCAGCACTACGTATTCGGGATTGTGATCCGTCATGACCCAGCCGATCTCGTGGATCGGGCCGGTCAACCCGCTTTCGCCAATCACAAATGCAGTCCCGCGCTCCTTCTGCGAACGCAGGAATCGGGCAGTCGCCATCGCCGAGGTAAAGATGTTTTCCGCCGGGATCTCCAGCCCAGCGACCTTCAATCGGTGCGCAAGGTCGCGCTGCGTGTAAAGCGGGTTATTGGTGAGCACCAGGAAATTCACCTTGCCGTCCACCAAACGCTTGATGAATCTATCCGCGCCGGGGATGATGGTACGCCCACTGACAAGTACGCCATCCATATCTATCAAGAAACTCTTCGACATTCGTGACTCGCTTTTAGTTTTCGCAGTATTTGTAGTGTTCTGTTGGCCAATCTGCGCATTGTGCAACGTTAAGCGACGCAATATCTTAACGTCATCCCATTCTTACAGGAAATCCATCCAATGCCTTGCCATTGTACACAAAAGCCGGGTATAAACTTCATACGCCAAAGGCTTCTGTGGGTAGTTTTTCATTAAGCGAGGGTGGAGCCTCGCGGAAATAGGGGTGGGTATGCTGCGCAGTTTGTTGTTCCGCGCGTTTCCAGTTGCATTCGTAGTGGCGACGATGATGCCGGCCGCACACGCAGTTCCGGTGGCGTCCGAATTTGTGGCGGATGGGTTCACGAGTCCACTATTTGTCACCTCGCCTCCCGGAGACACAACGCGTCTTTTCGTCGTCGAAAAGGCCGGCGTGATCAAGATCATCAAAAACGGTACCGTGCTCGGCACGCCGTTCATGGACATTTCAGCGCTGGTTCGCGACGACGGCGAGCGTGGCTTGCTGGGTCTTGCGTTCCACCCGAATTATCCGACCACACCGTATTTTTACGTTTATTACATCGAAGACAGCGGGAACTTCAACAGCAAGATTGCGCGCTGCGAAGTGAACGGTGGCAATCTCGATCTTGCGCTGACAAACTCCACGTCGAATCTGCCTTTCACCTTGCTTACTGTAAATCAGCCGGCGGGTCGCGACAACCACAAGGCGGGCTGGATCGGATTCGGGCCAAACGACGGGTATCTTTATGTCGCGTGCGGCGATGGCGGCAGTTCCAACGATCCCGATGGCAACGGTCAAAACATCAACACACTGCTCGGCAAAATGCTGCGTCTCGACGTGGATGCAGCAGCGCCCTACGTTCCGGCCACGAATCCATTTGTCGGCGTAGCCGGATCGGACGAAATTTGGTCCTACGGTTTGCGCAATCCGTGGCGTTGCAGCTTCGACCGCTCGACCGGCGATCTCTGGATCGGCGATGTCGGCCAAGGCGCGCGAGAAGAAATCGATTTCCAGGATTCATCGAGCACCGGCGGTGAAAATTATGGTTGGGTCACCGCGGAAGGTTTTGCTTGTCTCGGCGGTTCGGGCACCTGCGGCACGAACCCCGGCTTCACGCCGCCGATTGACGATTATCCTCGCACGGACGGTCACTCGGTCACCGGTGGTTACGTCTATCGAGGCACCGCCATCGCTGGACTGCAAGGCACTTATTTCTTTGCCGACTACATCTTCGGCACGATTTGGTCATTCGACTACAACGGCACAATCAACAATTTCACCAACCGTAGTACCGAGCTCGATCCCCCCGGCGCGCGCACAATTAACAATGTTGCCTCCTTCGGCGAAGACGCGAACGGCGAGCTTTATATCGTGGATTACACCGGCGGCGAGATCTTCAAGATCATTGGCACCGATCCCGATACCGACGGTGACGGTCTTTCCGATTCGCAAGAAGGAACCGAAGGCACGAACCCGAACGATCCGGATAGCGATAACGACGGGCTCGAAGATGGGCCTGAAGTCCTCACCCACAACACCGATCCGCTCGATACCGACACTGATAACGATGGTCTGACCGATGGCGCGGAAGTAAATACACACAACTCCGATCCGCTCGACACTGACTCAGACAACGACGGCCTCACGGACGGCGCGGAAGTGAATACACACAGCACCCTTCCCAACGATTCGGACACCGATAACGACGGACTCTCCGATGGCGCGGAGATTAACACGCACAGCACCGATCCAAACGATTCCGATTCGGACAACGACGGGCTGTCGGACGGCGCGGAAGTGAACACGCACGGAACGAATCCAAACGATTCGGATTCGGACAATGACGGCCTCTCGGACGGTGATGAGGTGAATACGCACAATAGCGATCCGAATGACTCTGATTCGGACAATGACGGACTAAACGATGGCGATGAAGTGAACAATCACGGCAGTAACCCCAATGCGGCCGACAGTGATGGCGATACAATTCCGGACGGCGTGGAGGTCAACGTGCACGGCACAGACCCGACGCTGACGGACACGGACGGCGACTTCATTCACGACAACACTGAGATTGGCGCTGGCACCGATCCGCTCGATCCCTTCGATTTTCCGGCTGTGCCCGCCGCAGGCGCGTTGGCTGTGTTGACACTGCTGGTAGCGCTCACGGTCTACGGCGCAATGAAAGTTTCCCGCCGCCGCACTATTAGATAGTAGATTGCAATCGACAACAGAACGGGCCGTGCATCTGCGCGGCCCGTTCTTATTCTCAGCGACCGCCTCGCAAGTTCACATTCATAAATGCTACGTTTCTCGCGCTCATGACCGACCCGGACGAAACCATTCAACCGTCATTATTGCCCGCTACGCGCCGGCAATGGTTTGTCGCCATTATTTTACCGGCGCTCTTGTTGCTGCCCTTTATCAACAAGCCGATTCATATCGACGACGCCGCGTATATCGCCATCGCGAAACACATCACGCAGCACCCATACGATTACTACGGCGTGTCGTTAAACTGGGAGGGAGTCTCCGCGCCCGTTTACCAGTGGCACGCGAGCCCGCCCCTCGCAAATATCTATCTTGCGTGTATTGGCGCGTTGTTCGGCTGGCAGGAATGGGTGCTGCACATGGGCTTTTTGCTGCCCGCGATTCTTGCGAGCCTCGGCACCTTCACGCTCGCGCGACGCCTTTGCAAACGCCCGCTCATCGCGGTCGCCGCAACTTGCTGCACGCCGGCATTCGTCGTCTCCGGCACGACGCTTATGCTCGACATGTGGCTCCTCGCGTTCATCCTGCTATCCATCGCGAGCTGGATAGAAGGGATGCAAACGCACAACTTGCGCTGGCTGGCATTTGCCGCACTCTGCGCGGGACTCGCCGCCTGGAGCAAATATTTCGGAATCGTTCTGATTCCACTGTTGGCAGGATATACGCTAATCTTTAATAAGCGCCCCACGATTTGCCTGCTATTTCTACTCATTCCAATCGCGATGATCGCCGTCGAGCAGGTCTATTGTTACCAACACTACGGCCGTTCGCTTTTCGGCAACGTGTCCGATGTCGTCACGGAAGACCGCCCGGACCGTCCGCTTTGGCTTTGGCTCATGGTGGCATTCTCTTTCTGCGGCGGAAGCACATTCTCCGTCATGCAGATCGGCGCGGTACTTTGGAACGGCCGCCTCAAGGTCCTCGGCGCATCGCTCGTCGCCGCAATGTCCTGCATCTTTTATTATCTCAACGCCAATGGCATTCGGGCACAAACGCTCGGCTTCGATTTGCCGTTGGTCTCCCTCATCTTCTACGCAATCTTCATGATGGGCGGCACCCAAATCCTCTCGCTCTGCACCACCGACGTCCGAAACCGACGCGATCCCGAATCATGGCTGCTTACGTTCTGGGTCTTCGGCACTTTTCTATTCGCGGCGTTTGTTACCTGGTCGGTCAATGTTCGCAGCCTGCTGCCGCTTGTGCCGCCCATGGCCATCTTGGCCGCGCGCAGAATCGACACCATCACCTTCGACAATCCAAAGCGTGCGAACCGGCGCATCGCGTCATCGCTAGTCCTCTCCGCACTGGTTTCGCTCGGCGTCGCGCGAAGCGACATGACCTGGGCGCAGACCGTGCGCGATGCTGCGACACGTTACGCCCAAATTGCGAAGTCACACCCCGGCGCCACCTATTTCCAAGGGCACTGGGGTTTCCAGCACTACATGCAAGACGCGGGGATCGCGCCGTTCGACTTCGAGACCACCGAACTCAAGCCCGGCGACATGATCGTTTACGCGCAGAACAACGCAAATGTTCGTCCTCTGCCCGACGACTACATCGCCGAACGCCGTTCCGAAACTGTAGCTATCAATCGCCGGATAGCCACAATGTCCACCGAACTCGGTGCAGGGTTCTACAGTGATCTTTGGGGACCGCTGCCTTTCGCGCTGGGCGAAAAGATGCCCCCGGACACTTATTTCATCGATGTCATTTCCAAACCAGGCAAGCCTTTCGCGCTGCAAAATCCTGGAAACGGGCGATCGCCCCTTCTTCGGTGACGCCCGTATCTCGCTGAACCGCCCACGCTGCATCGCGCCTCAAAATTTATTACAATACCGTCCGCAGGGAAGGGGCCAATACAAATCATGGAAGTCGTCATTCGTCCAACGCATGAAGACGCAGCGGAACTAACCGCGCGATTCATTGCACACGCAATTCGTCAGAAGCCAAAACTCGTGCTTGGCCTCGCCACAGGCCGCACGATGGAAGCGGTCTACCACATTCTCGTTCGGCTCCATAAGGACGAAGGGTTGGATTTCTCACTTGTTGAGACTTTCAATCTGGACGAGTATATCGGCCTGCCGCCGGCGCATCCGCAGTCGTATCGTCACTACATGCGCGAACAGCTTTTCAAGAACGTCAATATCGATCTGCGCAACACGCACTTTCCGCGCGGCAACGCGCCCGACATCGAAGCCGAGTGCCGCCGCTACGAATCCGCCATCCGCGAATGCGGCGGTATCGATCTGCAGTTGCTCGGCATCGGCCGCTCCGGCCACATCGGTTTCAACGAACCGCTCTCCGCCATGTTCTCGCGCACGCGCGCGAAGGCGCTCACACCCGCGACCATGGCGCAAAATTCACCGCTGTTCCCCAATCCAGAGGACATGCCACGCCGCGCAATTACGATGGGAGTCGGCACTATCCTTGATTCAAAAGAAATTATCCTGCTCGCGACCGGCGAAGAAAAAGCCGGGGTGATCGCAAAAGCCGTTGAAGGGCCCGTTACAAGCATGATCTCCGCCTCCGCGTTGCAGCTCCATCCGAGTTGCCACGTGATCATCGACGAGGCCGCGGGCTCCAAACTGCAGAACAAAGATTACTACCACTGGATTTTCGACAACGAACCCGATTGGGACGATTACAGGTAGTTTTTTGAAAGGGGGACACCATGTCAGACGATCTACAATCCAAGTTTGAACAGGCCGCCAAGGACGTAACGATGCTTTCCGAGCCGCCCGACAACCAGGCGATGCTGCAACTTTACGGCATGTACAAACAGGCCACCAAAGGCGACTGCACCGGCGCGCGGCCAGGCATGCTCGATTTCGTGGGCCGCGCGAAGTACGATGCGTGGAAAGCCCTCGAAGGCAATTCGCAGGACGCCGCGAAACAACAGTACATCGACTACGTCAACGGTCTCGTTGCCGCCGACAAGAAATAAGGAATCCCAATGCCCCCAAGAGAAATCTCTATCGACGGTCTATCCGATCTCGCCGGTCAGGAAATCGGTGTGTCCGAGTGGCACCATGTGACGCAGGAAGAAATCAACGCGTTCGCAGACGCCACGCACGATCATCAATGGATCCACGTGGACGTCGAGCGCGCCAAAAATGAATCGCCCTTCGGCGGCCCCATCGCGCACGGTTACTACACCCTCTCGATTGTGCCATATCTAATTGACCAAATCTGGGCCATCACAGGCGCAGCGTCCGCACTCAACTACGGCCTGAACAAACTACGCTTTCCGGCTCCGGTACTCATCGGCAGCCGGTTGCGGCTCCACATGAAACTCAACGCCGTAGACAGCATTGCAGGAGGCGTGCAGGTAAGCGTCACGCTGACCATTGAAATCGAAAACGGCGGAAAGCCCGCAATGGTGGCGGAAGGACTCTATCGCTTTTACACGGCCTGAAAATTCTCGTTCCCAAGCTCCCGCTTGGGAACGCACTCAAAAGCACTGCTTTGCAGCACCCACGCAAAACAAAAAATGATCTCTAAATTGAAGCGGACTAAATCGATTCAAGATAGATTGTAGCGTTCGGCGTGGTCGTGCTCCTGCGTCGTCATCGTAATCGGACTCGATACTCGAAAAGATCGAGAACGATGACGTGCAGGAGCACGAGCAAGAAAAAAGCAGTACACTCAAAGTTGAATTACTCTAATTTGCGCGCAATATCTCGCAAATCCGTTCTATTTCTTCCTCCGTATTATAAAAATGCGGCGAGAACCGTATATACATCGTCCCCTTGCGGTCTTGCCGCAACGACGCCGTCACGCCGTTCGCATCCAACTGTTTGAACAAAGCCTTCATGTCCTTTGCCGGATGCGTCACCGTAACAATTCCTGAAGATCCTCCACGCAATGCGTCCACATTGTCCACCGTGTCCACAATCCCCCGAAATCCCAATGCGTGCAACTGCACCAACATCGCATCGCGCAGTTTCAACAACCTTTCCCCGATCGCTTCGATCCCGCATTCCATCAACAACTCCATCGACGCCACCATCCCCACGATCCCCGGCAGGTTCAACGCACCTGGTTCGTATCGCCGCGCGGTTGATTCATAGCGAATTGTTTCCTGCGCGACGAACCCCGGCGAGACGACATTCCACGCGCCGTGCAATGACGGCTGCAACATTTCCT
>JADLHJ010000082.1 GCA_020848835.1 Candidatus Hydrogenedentota bacterium | reverse complement strand
TGCCAGACGAGCTGGCCGAGCGCATCGTAGCCGTAGCTCCTGGCACCGGCGTCCGGATCGATGAGGTCAGTCTTCCTGCCCCGAAGGTCGTACTGCATCGTTGTCGTATGGGTGAAGCTCCCTGTGACGCGGGTCACGGTCGTTCGGTTGCCGAAACTATCGTAAACATAGTCAAGCGTGGTCTCCCGCGCCGTGCCTTTGGCCTGTGTGATGCGGATGACCTGGCCTTGGCTATTCACCTCCTGCTCCGTAACCTGCCCCTTCGGGTCGGTGATTGTCGTGATACGACCGTTGTAGACGATTGACGTGGGCGTTTGATAAGTCAGCGCGGTCGGATGTGGAGCGTAAACCATCGTTGGCCGCCCAAGAACGTCATGAGACGTCAGTTCGTTCGGGCAACACGTCCCGCCAGTCATCACTGGCCGGTAACGATGCGTATTGCGTCCCCATGCATCGAAGTCACGGGCCTCCTTCATCATGAAGTTGCCATCGAGTTGCCCTACATAAGGCCGCCACGGGCGGCCAAGGCGATCGTACGCGACGAACCGTATTGGCTGGACCAGGGTCCCCAAGCCTTCGACGCGCTCTTCGGTCTGAACCCAGAAACTGAGGGATGGGGATGTTGCGGGGTACTCCGCAAAGATGAATGTCCGTTCGACAAAAGTGCCTGGAGAACCAGCAGAGGTCTGAATTCGCTCCTTCGTCTTGCGGCCCAAGCCATCGTATTCAATGGTCGCCGTCAGGTTGTTGATGTCGGTGATGCTCGTGTACCCGTCCTTGACGCCATTGAAGATGCGTTGCTCGATCTGGCCAATCGGGTTGGTGATCGTGGCGGGCGTACGACGGTATGTCGAGTCGAAGACCGTAGTCGTCGTACGCGGAGCGAAGTACCCAGGTTGACCAGATGACACCGCACTTTCGACGGTTCTTGTTTGTACGTTGCCCCAGGTATCGTAGCCGTAGACTGTCCGCAAACGGAATTGTGGATCGGTGGTTGTGGGAGATGCCGATCCACAGGCCGTGCCTGGTTCGATGGTTTCCGTCAGGAGCAAGCCAGTCGCGCTTTCATACGTAAAAGCACTGACACGGGTTTGATTGGCCCCACTGGGGATGAATTTCGTGACGGCGGCACACGAAAGCCGGCCCAACAGCCAGTTCGCTGTGGCCGCGGTGCTCGTGTCGTAGACATTGTTTGTAATCGTTGCGTGGCCGTCATTCACGCCGGAGGAAGTGTGCGAGTACACAGAAATTTGCGCCACGTTACCGTGGGCGTCTGGTGCACTGTTCTGCGTCAATGTTCTGCCTATGAAAGCGCCATTCAGATCATTCTTGATTTCGGTGCTGTCCACCAGATAAGGCAGGTAGCGCGTGCCACCGAGGCTTTGCGCCTGGAGCGTGCCGGACACCGAACCAACGAGTTGAAAGGTCGAACTGTAGCTTTCAACGAGCGAGGGCGATCCGATATGCGGGTAG
Source organism: Candidatus Hydrogenedentota bacterium (assembly GCA_020848835.1). Taxonomy (GTDB): domain Bacteria; phylum Hydrogenedentota; class Hydrogenedentia; order Hydrogenedentales; family SLHB01; genus JABWCD01. The sequence goes on along the minus strand of JADLHJ010000082.1, from coordinate 3,389 downwards.
TCTTGGCGATGGGTGGATATCGTGAACGTGAAGTTGTTACGATCCTCCTGCTTGACCTGGCTGAACCCAAGAAATCCACGCCCCCGCACGTCGACGCGCGCACCCCAGTAATAGAACCATGATGTATGCGTACCACCAGCGCCGGAGTGGCCCGTGTCGACGGTCTTTTCCGTGACTACGTACAGCGGTCCAATCAAATCGACCTGCGGATACGTCGCTGATGTGCCCTTCGTGTAGCGCCCTCCGGAGTCGCTGAGCGGTTTGTAAGTGAACGATGTCTCGAGTTTATTTCCGTTCGTGACTTTAATGAGCACATCCTGTTTAGGAATGACGCTCGAAACGAGACCGAGGTTACTTGGAGCTTGCGTTCGGCCATAGACGTCGACGACGTTGAATAGGACATCCGATTTACCGTCCCCATTGAAATCGGCAATGATTTGTGTGGAACCGATGTAGGCATTCGCTGCTACACCGAGCGTATCCTGGTAATAAGTGCTCCACGCCGATCCATTCGCACTGATCCAAATTTGCTTGATACCGCCGGTCGACCGGTTCGTCGCATCTCGATAATCCCAAAAGACGTCCGTTTTTCCATCGCCATTAAAATCGCCGGTCAGCAGTGTGCAACCATTGAAATATCCGTCAAGGCCGAACACGTTTTGCTTGATTTCGAAAGACCCATCTCCCTTTCCAATCCAGAGGATTCTTTGTCCGTTTGAGCGCCCATCGGCGTAGCGAAGGTCCCACAGAATATCGGCTTTCCCATCGCCGTTCGCGTCGACAATGATTGGTACCCACGGTGAATAACTGCCGTCGCTATTTGCGACGTTTTGGATCGCTGTCCAACCGCCGGTGCCGTTGCTCATCCACAACGTGCGATACCCAGCCGAGCGGCCGTCGGCAAGCTTTCTGTCCCAAAGGATGTCGGTGACGCCATCACCGTTGAAGTCGCCAAGTTCAGGCGCTGAATCGTTCGGAATGGAGAATGCACTGCTAAGCGTGAACGTACCGTTGCCGCCTCCGTGCCAGAAGTACACCGGATCGTCGGTGCTCCCGGCCTCACCAATGTTTGCCCACAGAACGTCCGTCTTGCCGTCTCCGTTGTAATCGCCAAGGAACGGGCGCCATGTTGCCCGGTTGCCGAAGGCAGCGTAGAACGATGTCGTTCCTGGTGCAGTTACATTCGTGAAGGTTCCGTTGCCGTTGCTGAGCCAAACGACAACGGGCGTGCCTGAGCCGCAGTTCTTTGGCCCGGTGGGCTCGTCGTCTACGTTGAACAGCGTTTTCTTTGGATACCACAGGATGTCCGAGCGACCGTCCCCGTTAAAGTCACCGACGATCGGGGTGCAGTCGGCAATACCGCTGAGCTCGATCATCTGAGTGTTGGAAGGCCCGACACCGAGCCAGATACGCGCAGTGGGTGTCGGATCAGACATTCCTTCTCGATAGCTATCCTCCCGGTGCCAAAAAATATCGAGCTTGCCGTCACCGTTGAAGTCGCCGAGATAGGGCGCCATGTCGGCGTACCCCCCCGCACCGAAGCTATGCGGATTTTGCGTCTGTGAATATCCAGCACTCTGGAAATTCGATACTGCGACCGCGTCTCCGTTGTACTGGAACACGGTCGACTGCTTAGTGAGCCATTGCGTCCCATTGATCCACCCTTTTTCCCAGACCTTGACAAGTCTTGGGCGAGACGCAGCGCCGGTGTTTTGGTATTCAAGTTCGTACTGACGGGCGATGTTCGTACCTTCTTTCATTCGGATCACGGAGAGCGTGCGCGAGATACGCAGAGGTGACCCGGCGAGGTAGCCACGAATCTGGTTCGCTTCGGCCAAACTCGTATAGGAGAACTCAACCGAGGCGTATGGCAAGAGCTCAGGCGGCGCGGACATATTGCCCGTGTACTCGATTCTTTCTGGCCAGAACTCTCCATTTGTCGCGTCTTCACCATAGAGCACCGTCATGTAGTTGCCCTTGGTGTCTTGTACTTTCTTCAGAGCCCAAGTCATCACATGGCTCGTACCGGCGGCTTCGATCTTGGAATCGGCAGTCGTGCCGTACTCCATGATCAGCCCCGACTTTGTCCAGACTCGGAAATGATTCGTGGCGGGATACCGGCATACGCGCACAAAGGTTTCTATTTCCGTCCGATACTCCGTTGAGCCGGCGGGGCAACTCATAGGATTCGGATACAGGTCAATCAGGCGTTTGCCGTCCAAGCAGTATGCATAGTTGCCCGTATCAAACCGGATTGGTCCGTTGACTCCGTCCGTTGCTGGAGTCAATGGGCAGACGGAGATGGCCGACAGGCCCGAAAGACTCCAGCCGATTCCCAAGTGTCCATCGCCCCCCTGGCTCGAGTAGTTGAGCGCAAGCGAAGGCTGCATTCCTGCCGTTCCCTTCACCACAAACAATGGGATCGAGTACGTCGCAGCGCCGGTTGGCGTGACGCCTGCAGAGCCCGGCGTGCTCACCAATCCATGAACACGACAAGCGAACGCAACGAGAAAGAGCGCAACCGCTATGCGACCAAGATGCATGGCGCTCGTTACGCGATCGACCGTTGCTCGACCCATGTGGCCTCCCTGATTTCCCCTTTGTTTGAATTGCCGCGGTACTCGTTCAAGCGTCAGCGCCGAGGCGGCGGCGGCTCCCGAAGCTCGATTCGAGGCGCGCCAGGAGGAAGTGGTCTTGGCTCGGAGGCCTTCTGAGACGCGGGCGTGGGAAGAGGAACTTCTCTCGAGATGGCGGTCGACGCCTCATCCGGCACTTGCGCTCGCATACAGGCAATATGTGCATCGCCCTTTTGGCCGATGCAGTTATCGTAGAGCGCTTTCGTTGCCAGACACGCCGGACGACGCTCCGTTGTCACAGTTGCCGCATCGCAATCCATGGGCGGCGCCGGAGCAACCAGCGGGTGCATGCAGCGCCCGATCTCGCGCTGAGTGGTCTTATCCGCGCACGCTGCTCGAGCAACGTTGTACTGCCCGCACCAATCGCGCATGGCAGCCGTCGGATACTGCGAACAGTCCACTGCTTTGACTTTGAGTGGACGAATTCCGTCGACGGGCGTCGAACCAAGCGTTTGGGAAACAGCAGGAGAAATGACGCTGAGACATAGGCCCGCAAATACATAGGGCGCGAGCCTAGGGGCGTATGTGCGCCGCCGAACGGTCATTGTGAGCCTCCCTGGTCTTTGGGCTTGGTCGATGCCAATCCTTTTATTCTTGTGAATTCAAGCTAGCGCACACCGCACGCCCTGTCAATTGAGGAAATCAAAACATTGAGGAAATCAGAACATCCCGTGCCCTACTGCATCGCCTACGGCACGTCGGTGCCGATGTTCGCACCCGCCCGAGCGGGGCGGACCCAGGGGGCGGATCCCG
>JADLHJ010000081.1 GCA_020848835.1 Candidatus Hydrogenedentota bacterium | reverse complement strand
TGGCAGCGTTCAAGTTCTTGGATGCAGATGTTCATCGTCTGCTGATCGAGCGATGCCTCGCCACTGACACCCCACCGCAGGTCGATCGCCTGAAACCGGGCACGACGCATCTGGCAGTATTCGCGCAGCTTGGGAAATACATGCTGCTGTAGCGCGTTTCTTTCGGGCTGGAGGTCCTTAAATGTTGAACTCACAAATACCCGAAACGTTAGGTCCTTGCGATTCATCGAGTTCCCCCTGAACTTAGCGCTGCTGCCCCCACTGGCTTGCAGCCAGTCTTGGTGTGGTTTTCAGTTGCGGCGTCTCACTCCCTCACTGATTTAGAATACTCAACTCCGTCAGAAGAATCCTAGATCAACTCTAGGGGTTCCGCGCAGCTATTAAATGAAGGTGACCTTAGACGCCAAATTGATTGCGCCAGTACGTGCTTAACAACAAGCCTTTGTGCAGTAGGGGTGGGCAAACTTTCTAAGGAATTGGAGCGTACGATGCCTTCTTTGCTCATTATTATCCGTCGGCGAGCATCCGTATCAACGCCGCACGATCTGAATCACTCAAAGTCCGCAATGCAGCCGCGAACACGGTAAGGTAGGCGCGTCGCACGGACTCGGGGTCGCTCCCGCAACCAGTACTGCAACCGTCAGAATTGGGTGTCTCTAACCCCTTGTCCGCCAGCCCGTTGTCAATTTCCGTGTGGTGACTCTTAATCACAAGGTCGCAGGTTCGACTCCTGCACGGCCCACCATAAACAATTTCGGTGCAAGGACTTACGAGAATAAGCATCTTGCGCCGTTTTTCTTTTTGTATTGCTACTTTTGTGCTACGTGGGCATACGCCAATTCGGATCGAAGGAGTTCACAAAATGACTGCATCCGATTACGCTGCATGGCTTGGCGCTGTTACTGGTGTATTAGCTTTCGTGCATCAATGGTGGAGCGCGTGGAAGTCCGGCCCACAATTAAAAGCGGTTGCCAATACCGGCATGAAAGTAATGCAAGGTATGGAAGTGTCCAAGGAAACCTACGCCATGATCGAAGTGCGGAACACTGGCGATAGGGGTACTATGATTCTTAGTGCTTATGTTTATTCGTTCTCTGGCAATTGGCTTGTGCAACGTTGGAAACGATACATGCAGAAACCCGATCAATCTTTCTTCTTGAAGTCTCCCGGATCGTTGTTCGGTACACAATTCCCGTTTCTCTTAGAGGCTGGCACAATTTGGAATGGTGCCATGAATCAGGAAACGGAAATTGAGAGTGAAATTAAAAAAGGCAATATGTGGGTAGTTGTTCACTGTGTAGACGGTGACGCATTTGCACGCCTGAAACTTAACCCGCCCGTAGAAGTGGACGATCCAAAAAAGTAAATCGCGCTGGCCCACACACCTGCTCCGTGTGGTGTATTTAGCACTATGCCGATTCCCCGTCTAATAATAACCCCCCGTGGGTACGTAGGCACTAAGAATATTTTCAGTATAACGCTTTAATCGTGCCGGAATTAAAACAAGTTCAATATTCAGGCTTGATCCTGCGTGAATATCGTGGTATAGTCAAACCACTGAAAATAGCTTTTGGGGAGGGAAAGAACATGAATGCGGCAATCTATATTCGGGTAAGCACAGCCGAACAAGCCAACCAGGGAGTAAGTCTAGAAGCTCAGGAAACGAAACTTAGGGCCTATTGTCTCTCGAAAGGATTTGACGTTGTGGCAGTCCTAAAGGATAACGGATTCTCTGGCGGTATACCTTTAGAAAAGCGTCCAAGCGGTAAGGAGCTAAGCGCCTTAGTTAAAGGCAAGAAGATCAAACATATCGTGGCTCTCAAGCTGGATAGGCTCTTTAGATCGGCAAAGGATTGCCTTATCCAAGTAGAAGCGTGGGAGAAGCAAGGGATCGCACTTCACCTCTTAGACCTTCAGCTTGATACTTCTACGGCCCTTGGCAAAATGTTTCTTACAATGGCTAGCGCATTCGCTGAATTGGAAAGGGGGCTTGTAAAAGAGCGCACAAGATTCGCATTAAGCCACCTGAAAGCCTCAGGTAAAGCCTTCAACCACACTCCCTATGGATTCTCCCGTTCTGGCGATCAATTCGTTCCTGAGCCAACGGAGCAAGCCACGATTGACAAGATGAAAGCATTAAAGAATGAAGACAAACTAACCTATGCGCAGATCGCCCAGCGACTCAATGATTGTTCGATTCCGAGTAAGAAAGGGGGCAAATGGTCTACCTCGGCTGTCTATTACGTTCTAAGCCGCTAAGAACGTTAACGCATACGTAAATTTTCCCCGGAAATTCTCCCTGCGAGTTTTATCTTCGGTTGTCTGCCAACGCCCAAACAAGGGCTATAACCCAACCAATCAGCGTCCAACCTAAAAATATGTTGAGCGCCACAATAGCGTCAACGTTTCTATGATGTGTGCCTATGGCTATGCACATCGGAAAGAAGTAGACAAAAGCGAAGCATACCAATACAACCATGAGAAGCCTCCAATATCCTCTTTTGGGATATATCCTTTTATAGGATTACGCTCCCCGAATGCAAATGCTTTGGGGGGCAGTGTGAGCCGGTCAGTTTTTACAGAGGCATATGCCGCTTTTCGCACGATCCTTATTGACGCCAGAAACAAGGCGGGTCTACGCCAAGTCGAAGTAGCCCAAAAAATAAAGCGCCCTCAATCGTTTGTATCCAAGTATGAGAGTGGAGAGAGACGGCTAGACGTTATCGAGTTCTTAGAGATTGCTAAGGTGCTTGGGATCAACGCGGAGAAGGTTGTTAGGGAGCTTGGAAAGGGCTTGGGAGGGAGGTAGAGAGAGGCTTGGCCTTAATCGCTTTCGTCTATTCCTGCTAGAGCTTGAAACGTAGCCACAAACACCACGAAGGCGATCAAGAAGCAGCCAATGAAAATCAGATCGGCACCCATCGGAGCAGCATACCATTTTATGGTTCTTAACGCCGTGTATCATATACACAATACACGAAAGCACTGCGCCCGATGAAAAGCTGCCGAATTGACGGGGCTGAGAATCTTAGGCTCGTAGCTGCTTGTTAATGCCGCGCGAATTTTTCGCTGGAGTTTTGGTGGGCGATTTGAAATTTGACCACTCCCCCTTACAAATCGAGCACCCTTGGACTTGAGAATTCAATCTCAGTGCGTTCTGCACACTTTTCGCATGACGGGCCAACAAGTATCACAATGGGGTTGCCAGAATCGTCTTCATGCATTGTATGCATCCAACTTGTTTGGGAGAGGCTTAAGCCAACGTTACGCGCCATCGTAGGGAGTGCGTGACCGCAGTAATGGCAATCGAATGTTTTCATTCTTAGCTCCTGAAAGCTGCACGACAAAGGGGTATGGAATCTTTGGGCCTTAGAACCTTCCTTGTTAAAGACCGCGCGATTTTTTCTCTGAGATTTTGGCTGACGATTTGAAATTCAGATTTTCCCCAACCATTTCAATAGCAAAAGCAAAGCCAGAAAACCAGCAACGATTAATCGCCCTATCAGAATGTTTCTAGTTGTACGGTCCATCGTCATCTATCCCCGCGAGTGCTTGAAAGACATGGACAAAGACCACAAAGGCGATTAGTACGGAAGATATGTGGAAGCAGTACTCATTTTATTCTACGCTAAACTTGGAAGTGCCTCTAAAACTGTAGATGAACGTCGCACGTTGTACCGTAGCCGGCTAAGAGTTTCTTTGCTGCGTGTCCAATTACGTGGCATGAAATTTACATCCTGTCGCGCCATACTATAATCTGCCATTAGGAGTTCACATGCATATCGCGTGTACCGCGAAATTGCTGCTTGCTCTTTTCCGTTCTTTTCCATCCATCTTGGACTGCCGAGGTCTCGATGAATGCGATTTATCTTAGCCAAATCGTGACTATGCTTGGCCCGCATTAGCTCGCCTAGCACATAAAACAGCATCCAGCGTCTTTCCAATGCCGGTTTCGCAATAGGGGCGTTAATAGCTCCACTTGATTCTTCCTCTTCATCGATTGCCATGAGTCTGACGCGCTCTTTGACCATTTCACTTCTTGCAAATTCACAAACAAACCAGCAGCCTGCTAACGCCTCAAACTCCTCCAACGAAATGCCTTCTTCTAAGACGTTGTTACCAAAAAGTTTTTGATACCCTCCATTCTGGCCGATATCGAAAAGATATGATATTCCCCCGAACATGTCTACAGGCCCAAACATATACGAATGAATTGTTTTATGAAATTCCTCCATCCCAATAGAAATCTTGTTTTTTGATTTGTCCACAAAACGTTTATGACGATAATTGAACTGCTTACCGTTTCTACTCAACGTGGCAAAATATCGATGAAGTTTCGATTGCACCCTGTCGTTACTTCTGAAGTCTGGTACTTTGATTGCATTCTGTGTATTGTTGTATCGCGTAAGGTTGTCAATGAAGTCGCCATCTTCTACAGTGCCACTTAATGAAATTTCCGAGACTCGCAACAATACTTCGGTTCTTTCGGCCTCTCGGGTGGGGTCGTTATTGTAAGAGTCAAAAATCGACGTCACCGTTTGCGCGCCATTGATTATGGAGAACCTTTCGCAAACTAGTTCGTCCCGCTCTGGATCAGCGGTGATATTCGTAGCGACCGCAGAAATGCCGTTATTATAGAAGAAGAAGTTATCAGCGTCTGATTTTGCCGTTGCTTTTATTTGCTTATTCGTAGAAGTGTCGCCAACATAATTACGAATATTCATAGCGAACAATTTTTGGCGATGCTTTCGGTACAAATGCTGTAGCTGTTTTCCGCTAATCCGACCTATATAGCAGTTGCGCTGGTTTGTTTCATAAGTGATCCACGCGGGTTCTTGGCCAGTCTTGGACAGTCGCAACGTCACAGGAGTGCGTATATCAGATTGCCGATCCTCGGCTTGCCTGAGTTCTATATTAAGATCGGTCTCATCTAGGAATCGAAATCGCACACGTTCTTCTATGTTTGGTAAACCTTTGATAGGAGATTGGCCGCGATATTCTCTCTCTCTGATACTTTCAGTACCTCGCCCAAGCGTAATATAATGCATTTCAAATAAATTATGTTCCCAATCTATATCCTCTAATTGATCTCGAAGCTTTGCGTTTTTGCGAAACTCTCTACCGTCTTGATCGCGAAGTCGTGCCAACGTTGAACAAAAATATTCAAAATCCTCAAGTGACTCAGGCTGCTTGATTTTCTCTCCCTTAAATTTAGTCTGAATAATCAGAACCCGACCGTCCAAACTTGAAATAAAATCGACACATAGGTCTTTCGAGCCATCTACATAGCATGGCTCCAAATCTTCATTGTCGTCTGAAACCATACCCGCGTTTATAGGGCGATAAACTTCAGTAACGTAGAAACGCGTCATTAACTCAGTTCGCTCTTTGTCAGTAAGCTTTTCCCATATCTTCCCGCTATTGCTGACAAAGGTCTTGAGTGTCTGCCGAAAAGTGGCTTTTGATTGCTCTGGCTTAGGCATTGGTATTCCTTCAATTTTGCAAGTGTATTCATCGGATACCGAAAGTCAAAAATGATGCACTTCGTCGGGCGTTTCGTTTCCCTCCGAAACCAAACCCATTCACATACCAATTCGCACCCCGGCCCACTTGCAATCAGTGCAGACCGTGCTCGGCTATTTCCGTCACTGTTTGTTGAAAGGTAACGCCGAATCAGGATAGATTCTATCCAAAGGAGAATCCAATATGCCAAAAGGTAAACAATCAACGCTCGATCAAATCTGGCAGGCCATATCGACTCTCGACAAAGAGATTAAGACCAAAACAAAAGAGAAGCTCAAGCACCACAAGCAATTGAACCGAATGCTACAGAAGTTAGGGATCGTGGCCGCCAATGCCCCGACAAAGAAAAAGGGCAAGGGTAAAAAGAGCGTTAAGGCCGATGCGGATAAAGTCTACGATGCGGCCATGAAAGCGATAGGAAAGAACGCAGAAGCAAGTAAGGCGGAACTGAGCAAGATTCTAAGGGCCGAAGGTATCAATATCCGGTCGAACAATCCGCAATTGGCAAAGGCGATCAAGGACGCAAAGAAAAAGAAATAAATAAGCCTTTCACAATGCTTTCGATCTAACTGGCCCCAAGTAATATTGTTCAAATTTCTCGATAGAAACAGCCGATGAATCTGCTAGGTGTGCCAATACAGATTGAAGCTGGCTTTGTGGAACAGGTATTTTAGTCTCAACAACAATCAGCTTAACTTCTTCTTCTTTATCATTGACCGTGTGCTCAGTCTGCACAATATCTAGCGGTTCAAACACCGACATTAGGCGCGATTTAAAAGCCACAATCGAGTCTCGGCTACCTTTCGCGGTTATGCCAAAACTAGGAAGGCTACTGGGAGACGTATGCACTTGCTTATTTGGTGATGTAAGTTTATTGATTTGAGCTTCTAAGCGGCTCAATGTATTTATTACATATGCGGTTTTGTCCGTCGGCTCCTGCGCTTCGTGCAAAATTTTGCTTATGGTCATTCCCCGATATATCGGATTGTCTGGCTGTTTGACCTCTAGTGCTGATGCAATCGCTTTTCGCAAACGGGGCTTTAAGCTCTCGCTTCCTGCCATATCATCAACATAAAAAATCGTCCGGTCGTCTGCAATATCAAACGGAAGCTTTGTCCCGTCTTCTGCCAAAACCACTAGTGGCTTGCGCACAGCATGTCTCACGGCCAACTCGTACATGACGTTTGGGTTTAGCGTGGTCAGATTGGCGATAACGAGTTCATGCTCCAATAAGCAATTGATTACCTGTGCTGTGATGGAACCCGGTTCCGAGATTTCATGTGCCGGTACCGCATGGAACGCGAATTCGGAAAGCACCGGACTGATTGCACTAGCTATTAAACCTTCTGCTGCGCGTCTCGTTTCGGAGTTAGCTTCCCCAAGAGGCGTGATAATAAAGCACGGCTTTCCGTCAACGAGAGCTGGCATATTGAAATCCTCCTAGTCTCAGTAGGGTAATAAAGAGATACGGTGGAACGCAACCGAGAGTCTAAGGCTCAAAGAATCTTGGCAGCGCGTGCCCTTGACAAACAGGTCATAGGCATGGTTGAACGTCCACTGAGCACTTACAAACAGCCCACGGATTGTATAGGATTCGACCACAAGGAGGCATAGCCATGCGAAAAGGGCGTCAAAAGCGGAAACATTCAGTCAAGGCCAATTTACAGGTCGTCGAATTGACCAAAGCAGGTACTAGCCTTGACCTCGAAATCTATGCTGACCGGGAAAAGCTTGGGACAATCATCATGGGGAGAGGTTCACTTTATTGGATCGGTGCCAGTAAGCAAAGAAGCAAGCGAATCTCTTGGAGTCGATTTGCAGAAATGATGGACACCTTGGCGTATGAGGGAAGATAGAGGGCCTAAGGGCCTTAGGTTGGCGATTAGGTCGGGATAAAGGCCCTAAGGGCCTTAGAAACTTGTAAACTCGATGTTATAATCTTTCTTTCGTAAATATAGCGTTCTTAGTCACTTACGAGTCAAGCCCTTATGCGAAGACAAAAGCGGCATTTAGAAAGGCGCAGCTAGCGCGCGATGCTGAGTATTTCTATGCCACCCATACCGGCACACATTCACTTTCAGGACGCCCAGGAGCCGCATAGCCATCGGAGCACTATTTCTATCTCGCATTATCTGGGCCAGCGTCCCTAGAAGTGCCAGAGTGCCGTGAGTGCCGCCACAACTTTCTTGTATAGGGTTTATTTTACACTTCTATTTACTACTCCCCTTTATAAGAAGGTTATGAAAAAGATCGGCACTCCGACACTCTACGGTTTTCTTGAACCTTTTGGGGAACAAAAGCCATATGTATCGCAGTGCCGATCACTTAGAGGCAGTGGCGCCTACGTCACTCTATCGTCTTGCAAGCATCTTACTCTTTATTCCAGTACGATATGTTTGACCGTTCGATTTACGATCCCCTATTCCCACCGCCGATAGAGCCTTTCCGAACGACTGGGCAGAAGTATGTCGGTCTTTCTGGGTTGCGTCCATGACCGTGCAATAGGAAGCCCAAAGCTGATTAAACAGAATTTCCCCTTTTACATCCTTCCCGTATTCGTAATGAGCATCTAACCATTCAGCAAATGGATCGATGTCGTTAAAATGCTGTCTTAATTCTTGCGCACTCTGTGAGGTCATTTGCAACGAAGTATTTGAGGCTCTAAGTGCGTAAAACTCTTTGGCCCCTTCCAGCAAAACTCTTAGAGCGGCATTTCTTTTCTCCGGATTCGATAGAATCTTAGTTGACCAATCAGTTATAGGATTATTGATCCTTTTGGTTCTAAGTAAGAACAGCCTATTGCGTGTCGCTTCTTCGATTACAGAAATCTTGGGGATAGTATTGCATGCTATTAACATCTTAAACTTAGGCAAAATACTATAAGGGGATTGATACATGGGGCGTACGATGATTGGATCGCTCCCTGTCCAAGCCTTTACCCTGCCTTCATTGAAGTGAGCATTATGTGGAGGGTCTGGAACGCTTACTACGCGAGCTACTTTTATAGCTTCTAGCCCGAACTTGTCTTCCCCTTTTTGTTTAAAGATCTGATTGCCGTCAATACATACTGCCAATGGATCACCCAGTAGAATGGAAATGAATCTGAGTAACTGAGTCTTTCCAGAATCCCCTTCGCCTTGGATTACAAAAAGTTTCTTCAGGGACATTTCGCCAGTAAGGCTGTATCCAAGAACCTTTTTTGCCACAACCCATTCGTCACCAAAGACCTGAGCCATTTCTGGCTCTATATCATATGTCGATTGTGCATAATCATATTTGCAATACGTTGTTAGGTACTTTTCTTTATAAAACTCCCCAGGAAAAAATCTTCCACTTTCGAGACAATATGTGCCATTATTAAATACCAAAAGTTCATTGGCTAGGTTAAAATCCTCCTTGCCAATGGTAGGCACTTCATAAGTAACGCTATTTATCATCGCCTTAACTTGTGCATCCTGTCCAAGAAAAGCCGCACTATTCGCTAGCGGCACGTTGCTTGTCATTTCAGCGACATGGCGTTCACGATCCAGTTTTTCATTGATTAAGCGACGAAGTGGTGTCCCTGTGTTTGTTGTCCAAATCTTACCGTTGAAGCAATAAAGGGTTTCAGGATTATCCGCGTTTGTACAGGCTCTTAAATCTTCACTATGATTGCTAGCTAGGTATAAAATAATATCGCGCTGTGCCAACCTACTGTATTGGCGTGATTTTTCAACAAAAAGGCGCTGATCCGCCCAAGTCTTTATTTTTGTTTCAAGTTCTGGCGGTAAGGTGCCATCCATTTCACTTCTAGGAAACGAGATGCTAAGGGTCTTAGCCGCTTTTCTCATTCCTTTTACAAGGGCATCGAAACTTAGGCTGCTTTGTACTAATTTTCTTAACGCTCCTACTGTCTTAGGTTCAATGCCCGGTAGTAGTTCCGCCGTGATTGCGGCACACTTTGCTTTCGCTAAAACATCCATTTTGGGCATTGAAGTGGGGGAGCTTAGGTGCTCTCCTGATCGTAATGTTATTGGACCAATTTTTATGTCCAAAGTTTCGTCAGTCATTATTATATAAGCGCCGTCACTGCTCTTGTTCCCGAAAAACGCATCCAAGGCGGCGTCGCTTATCTCATCAGTTCCTCTGATCGTAACACAATGTTCCATAATACTCCTTCAGTTTGTTAGTTTGTAGTTGGTTTCTGTGTAACCAAAAAAATGTTCATTGTTCTCTTTGGCCTTGGGATATACGTCCAAGAACATGTCAATCACTTCTTCCGGGTCTAATTTGGCAGTTACGCCAAAAGCTTCGTAGTACGCTCTACGGATAGATGAACGGTGAAAATAGTCAATTCTATCTCCGGGTATAAACTTTTGGGCTAACCAAGCGCGCACGCATTCTTTATCTAGGCCATTTTTTGTCATAGTACCTCCGTGCAAAGCTCTGTGAATGCGGCACCAAAAGTACCGGGCTTAGTCTCTACTACTTGGGCCTTAATTGTGCTGCCCACCTGTAAAGTTTTGAATTCATCTGGATTAGCAAGAGTTCTTTTATGAATTAAGACAGCCGTGCCCGTTTCCGTACATCCAAAGCAATAATTCAGTCCGTCAAAAATGCGCGTTACATGCAAGAGTTCTTTCTTCATTCAACATCCTCCGGGGTTTTTCCATCTGCAATGTCTAATAGGCGTTGTGCATAAAACAGGGCGTTCGGCCCGTGTTTATCTAATCGCATTTCTCTTATATAATCTGGATCCCAATTGCGTCGTTTCTTCCAGTCTTCAAAGCTTTCTCCGGGTACAAAATCATACGGCGTTAGCTTTGGTTCTGGGGGCTGAGGTGGTTCAACTTCTTTGGATTTAGAAGGGCTTCCTGGAATTTTGTCTTTCCAGTCGGTTTGACTCACCCAATCTTTGAGTATTCGATTTTCTTCCATTACATAATTCTCCTGGCCTTGGGCCATAGCTGATTTGGTGCGTCGCTCCGTGACAATGAGGCGTACAACACCCTCTATATACTAATACATACTTTTATGGACTTATTTCCGTAGATTGCAAGTCGAGAGTTGGTAGAACTTTGTGCGTTTTTTGCATTCTAGGCTTTTTCTGAGGCGTGCAACACCCTCTATATACTAATACATGCTTTTAGCGACTTTTTTCTGCACTTTGTAAGTTGAGAGTTGCCAGAGATTTGCGTGGATTGCGCCCTGTGGACGTTTTCTGAGGCGTGCAAGCACCTTCCATATTATAATGAGTTTGAAACGGCTAGAGGCGAAACTGGGGGCGAAAAAATTTCACGGAAGGAGAGAGAAAGAGCCTAATGGAAATCTAAAGGTAAGTGTTTAGCTAAAAGGTTCTAAGACGCTAAGCGGCTTAGGTGCTATAAATCCGGTTGAGTAGGGTTTGCTTACCAGTCAAGGCCATTTTCATTTGGCGCTAAATGCATATAGGATTCAGAAACTTTCAGATCAGAGTGTCCAGCATATTTTTGAATTTCATAAGCGGTATAGCCGCTCTGGGCTAAAAGGCTACAGAAAGTATGTCGAAAGGTGTGAGGTGTTACGTTTTGATCTTCGCCGTACCTGTTGACTGTTTCCAACTCCGCAGTGGCTAAGGTTTTGGTAAGGCTTTTCCGCCAGTTCCAACGATAGCTATTTGTTTTCCATTCGGTAATGTCACGTTTTATGATATATCCTTTCGGTTCTATGGTTTTTATTTTCCACAAGATAGGTGCAAGTCGGGTGTGCAACGGAATCGTCCTTGCCTGGCGTGCCTTTACTCTGAAATTTTTACCGCTTTGAACGGTTATGGAGCCACCCCCGGAATCGAATTCTCGGGGAGGCCTGATCCATTCCCAGCGGGCGTTGAGAATCTCATTTACTCGTAGACCGGCATAGATTCCCAGAAGGCAGAAGAAGTACATGTCCGTCTTTGGTGGAAGAAGAATAGCGCCCTCTGAAAATAGGAAGTTTTCACTAAGCAATAGTTTGCCATTTTCTTGTAAGAATGGGCCCTCATGTCCGCCTAATGATAAGCATGCAAATAGAATTTGCTCTATTTCGGGTTTCGTCAAGTATGGTTTCGGATCGTACCTGTCTGCACGGGCGAATTTCAGAGTCTTAGCAGGATTGCTCCTAATCAGCTTGTGCGTTACACACCAATTGAACATTACACGCAACCGGCGAAGGTAGGAATTGATCGACGGTAGGGCGTAATCTTCTGCCTCTAATGCTTTGCGCCAAGCGATTAAGTGCTTAGGTTCTATATCGTCAATGCGTTTGACGGGGAGCGTTACTGTCAACGAGTCCCATGCGGCCTCGTACCCTTTGATCGTCTGGTAGGCTAGGGACGTTTCGGCCTCGTACTGTTTCCAGAATTGATCCAGAGTAGGATTGACTACTTGGGCGAGGTCGCGGGATTTTGTCTCTGCGATAAAGGCGGGTTCAATGTTTCGGGTTTTTGCGACAAGTAGATCGGATTCTATGAACGTTTTGAATTCTGTAGCTTTTTCAAGTGTGGGGTGGCTCTTATAATGTCTTTTGCCCTTGTACAGCCATGCGACTACGTGTAGACCGGTAGATTCGTTGAGATATACGGACGCCATAAGTAGCACTCCTATGGGTAGAATTATAGATCAAAGTGCTACTTAGTTGCTACTTTTATCTTTTGACCGGCCTGTAAGTCCTTAAAAACTGAGCTACTTAGAAATAAGTGCTTTGACTCTTAATCACAAGGTCGCAGGTTCGACTCCTGCACGGCCCACCATTTTCCCCATCGTTGTCAGCGGGTGACACCGCGCAAATAGCCTTGTCCTTATTTTTCATTTTCCAATGCGCTGTTTTTCCGAACCTACGGATGCAGGCAGACCAGGCGGTTTCCAATCATCAAAAGGTGATTCGCGGATACTATTGCGTGGCGTAGACATACCCCGACCTGACGATGTCTTCAAATGAATAACCCATTGCAACCCGGAGACATCCGAATCTTCGGTCTGCGTAACGAAAATCTAGAATCACTTAAGAGCGCGCATTTGATCGTGCTTAATCTTCGTAAGTTGCGAGTGTTGTTACGGGCAGGAGTCAACAGCTTTGCGGCATGAGTAGAAGCGTCCTGAGCATAAATGCGCATTTGAACAGAAATCGCTGAGAGATTCCGTTCTCTCTGCGCTGCATCCGTTATGGGCTAACTTTCGTTATATCGGCAGTTTCTAAAGATGTCGATAAAGATATATTTTTAAGGCATGTTTATTGCTCCCAATCTCCACGAGTGAGGTTAGTTTCTTGGTTCAAGCTGAGAAATTGACCAGCAAAGAGTGGGGATGGGGGAGATATCCGGAATGCTCGAGCGCAACCAGCATGCGCTACTATCAGCAATTTCGATACTAATGATCGTCAGTGGGTCCTCCTGTGCGCCGTATCCGGAACCCGTTGACGCGGCTTCATTATTTGTTCGCACAAATGAGGGAAACGTATTCGATACATCGCCCGTCCGGGGCGAATTCCAACCCTTGGATTATGAGAAGGCGGGGTTCGTGTACCGCTGTACCGAGTGCCATTTCAGCATCCAACCACCGCCACGCCAAAACCCGCTGCAATCCGAGCACGCGAACATCACGTTGAATCATGGCCTGAATACGAGTTGCCTTAATTGTCACCACCCTGGTAATCGGGACGTGTACGTCGATCACGAGGGGAACGAGATTCCTTCTGATCAACCGGCGCGTTTATGTTCGAAGTGCCACGGCCCAACGTATCGTGAGTGGGAGGCTGGAATCCACGGTCGGCAGAACGGACATTGGGACACGTCGAAGGGCGAACGCAAGAAGTTGTTCTGCGTGCAGTGTCACGACCCGCATAGTCCCAAGTTCAAGCCGATGCCGCCGCTGGGTCCCCCGCAACGCAACCGGTTCGCCGCGCTGCCGGGTGCCACACATTCGGGAGAAACGCCATGACCCCCGCCAGGGACCATCAGGGCGAGGCATTGAATCCGGCGCTCCAACGTCGCAGTTTTCTTAAAGCGGGTGTTGGCACGATGGCCGCTCTGGCGGCTTTGGCGGGGGTGGCCGCACCGTTGCGATCACTGAAGAGCGGCATGAGTATGGACGCATTTCTGCAGCAGCATTATAAGCGTCTGACACCCGACCTGCTCGACCAGATTCTGCGGCGCGTCGAGAACGAGATCGCCCGCGACTATGGCGCGAAAGTAACCGTGCGCGACGTCAAGCCGATGGACGGCGTGCAATATGGCTACGCACTAAATCTGACGCGGTGCAACGGCAATCGCAAGTGCGTAGAAGCATGTGTTCAAGAAAACAATCAGACGCGCGACCCGCAGATGCAATACATTCGCGTGCTTGAAATGCCGTCGGGTTCGCTCGATGTCGAAAAATCCGATCTGTACTACGACCACGAGCAGGTGCCTGCGAAAGACAAGTACTACCTGCCCGTGCAATGCCAACAGTGCCAAAACCCGCCGTGCACAAAAGTTTGTCCCGTCGAAGCAACTTGGACCGAACCCGATGGCATCACTGTTATTGATTACAACTGGTGCATCGGTTGCCGCTACTGCATGGCCGCGTGCCCCTACGAAGCGCGCCGCTTCAACTGGCAAAAGGCGGAGATCGCGCCGGAAGAAATCAATCCGAACATGGGCTACCTCTCGAACCGCATCCGTCCGCAGGGCGTGGTCGAGAAGTGCACGTACTGCCTGCACCGGACGCGCGAAGGGAAATATCCCGCGTGCATGGAAGTGTGCCCAACCGGCGCACGCGTGTTCGGCAACATGCTCGATCCGGACGGCGAAATTAACTACATCCTGAAGAACAAGCGTGTGTACATCCTGAAAGAAGACGCCGGCACGGTGCCGCGTTTCTTCTACTACTTCGATGTATGAGGATGCCTTGGTGAAATTGCTACGTGACTACATAACATTTCTCGCCCGCGCGTTCGTATTGAGCTTCAGCGGTTCGACCAAATTTTACCTTTGGATGGCCGTATTAACCGTGCTCTCGGTTATCGGCGGCAACGCTTACTCGCGACAATTGGTAGAGGGGCTAGCCGTGACGGGCATGACCGATCAAGTGTCGTGGGGCGCGTACATCGCGAATTTCACATACCTCGTCGGCGTGGCGGCAGCAGCGGTGATGCTCGTCATCCCCGCGTATATTTACCGCAACAAGGACATGCACGACGTGGTCCTGTTCGGCGAATTGCTCGCCATCGCGGCGATTGTGATGGCGCTCCTGTTCGTAATCGTAGATCTCGGACGCCCCGACCGCTTCTGGCACCTCATTCCCATTGTAGGCAAGTTCAATTTCCCGGGATCGATGTTGTCGTGGGACGTGATTGTGTTGAATGGGTATTTGTTGCTCAACCTGCATATTTGCGGCTACCTGCTGTTCATGAAATACATGAATCGCAAACCGACGATCTTGTTCTACATGCCATTTGTATTGGTGGCGATCGCTTGGGCCGTCAGCATCCATACGGTCACCGCTTTCCTCTACGTCGGTCTTGTTGGACGGCCATTTTGGAACTCGGCCATTGTGGCGCCGCGCTTCTTAGGATCGGCATTCACTGCGGGCCCAGGCATCCTGATCCTGGTGTTCCAAGTCATCCGGCGCATGTCGAAGTATCAGATTTCGGATCGCGCTCTGCACATCCTCCGCAACATCGTGACGGTCTCATTGCTCGTAAATTTGTTCCTGTTGGGCTGCGAAGCGTTCAAAGAGTTTTACTCTGAGTCGGTCCACAGCAGCTCGGCAAAATATCTTTTCTTCGGACTGCACGGTCACGACGCGCTGGTTCCGTGGATGTGGGGAGCCATGGCGATGGAACTGGTCGCCGCAATCATTCTCATCGTTCCGCCGCTGGCGCAGCGGATCATGCCGCTGAACATCGCGTGCGTGCTTTCAATTGTCGGGATTTGGATCGAAAAGGGTATGGGCTTGATCGTTCCTGGTTTCGTGCCCACGCCGCTGGGAAACATTGTCGAATATGTCCCCTCGCTAAACGAGGCGCTCGTCTGCGTTGGGATATGGTCGTTTGGTCTGTTGATCTTTTCGTGGATGCTCCACATCGCAATTCCCATCATGTCCGGCGAATTCCGCCACCAGCCCAAAGAGGTATGAGGTTATGACGCGCGCAAAACGATTGATTCGAGTAATGCAGGGTCCGAGCGCGATACGCATAAGGAGGTTTACCATGCGGATTCAGCCACTCATGGTCATTATCACAGTGACCGCGGCGATTGCGGCGTTGGCGCTGCTCGCAGCGCCGGCGTCCGCGCAGGAGGCGTCAACTGCACTGGCTGCGCCCGCAGCGCAACCACAACCACCTGTGCCCGGTGCAGGCTATATCCTCCCGCAGCTATCACCCGAATCAAAGGCCTGCGCCGAGTGTCACAAAACCCAAAGCCCCTCAATCTACGAAGAATGGGGCGCGAGCAAACACTTCCGCGGCAACATCGGTTGTATGGAATGCCACCGCGCGAACAAGGACGATGTCGATGCGTGGCTGCACGAAGGCCAGTACATTTCGACCATCGTCAGTCCGCGCGACTGCGCGCGGTGCCATGCGCGCGAAGTGGAAGAGTTCACCGCATCGCACCATTCGAAAGCCGCCCGCATTCTCGGTTCGCTCGATAACACGCTTGCGGAAGTAGTCGAGGGCAACCACGGCATGATTACCCCGGCGTTTCCGGAAGGCGTGTCCGCCGCCGCAGTGAACGGTTGCTGGCAATGTCACGGTGTGGAGATAAAGGTATTGCCCGGTGGCAAACTAGACCCCGCAACCTGGCCCAACACGGGCATTGGCCGTATTAATCCGGACGGGTCGGAGGGATCGTGCTCTGCGTGCCATTCGCGCCATCAGTTTAGCGTCGAGCAGGTGCGCCAGCCGGAAAATTGCGGCAAGTGTCACATGGGCCCTGATCATCCGCAAATCGAAATCTACAACGAATCGAAACACGGCATCGCATTTCGCGCGAACATTGACAAGATGAATCTGAAGAACGCCAAATGGATTGTTGGCGAGGATTACAGCGCCGCGCCGACCTGCGCGACCTGTCACATCAGCGCGACGAAGAACATGCCGGTCACGCACGACGTGGGGCTGCGCATCAGTTGGAATAACCGTCCGGCAGTCTCAGTGCGTCCAGAAGTTGCTGACGCCAAACTCGGCCTGCCGACGAAAGACGTCACCTGGCAACAACGCCGGGAAAACATGAAGCAAGTTTGCCTGAGCTGTCACAACGTGAACTTCTTCGACAGCTTCTACAAACAGTACGACGAGTTGCTCAACCTCTACCACGACAAATTTGCGAAGCCCGGCCTCGCTTTGATGGACACCGCAAAACCGTTGCTGAAACCCGTCGAGTTCTCGAATGAAATCGAGTGGACGTGGTACGAGATTTGGCACCACGAAGGGCGGCGCGCGCGACACGGCGTGTCGATGATGGGCCCGGACATCACGCACTGGCACGGCACCTACGAAGTGGCAAAGCACTTCTACACCGAGTTTATTCCGCAACTCGAGGAACTGATTCAAAAGGGCCTCGAATCCGAAGACGCCGCGAAGAAGGAAGCCGCCGCCGCGCTGCAAGCTAAGCTTGACGAGGTCCTGAACAGCGACAACCACAAGTGGTATGTAAACAAAATGGACCCCGCTGAAGCCGAGGCGCGCAAGAAACGCCAGGACGAGTTCAAGGCGCGCTACGAAGCGAAAAAGGAAGCGCCGGCGAAATGATCGAACCGGCAATTGAGGGAATCGGCGACGAAGAGACCCTGCGCGTGACGCTGCTGCGCCACGCGCAGGAGGCCGCCGCGCGCGCGACCGCGAAAATTGGCGGGCCGCTAACCGCTCAAAACCTGGACTCGTTTCTGGCGGACAACGATTGCGTAAAGTATCCAACTTCGATTGTCTTTGACGAATCGCCGCTCGAACCCCACCAGTTCGCGCAGCCCATTGTCGAAAATGGAAAGTGTCTGCTGCACGTGCATCCTCACTACGCGAATCGGCCCGACTGTGTGCCGATTATTGCCGCGTACATGGCAGGCGCCATTAATTATGGCGCAGCGGCGACCTTGGACGTGTGCGAGGCCTATGGCGCAGGTGTAACTTGTCTTTCAAATAATGAGTTTTATCGATCGGTGTGCGAAGTTGCCGATGAATTGCCATTGGATCTGCTGCTATCGACTTGAGGGGCATCGACGTGCGATTCATTGACAATATGCATCTCGATTTGGGGAATTGACTAGAATATCCAAGTGAAGCAAGTCCACTGTGGTTTAGGCAAAAAACATTGTGGCTGGACAACGCGAGGGAAGGGGAAACAACATGAAGCGAACTATCATTGTGGCCGCATCGTTGCTGCTGATATGCGGTGCATACGCGGAACTTCAAAATGTCGATGTGGGCGGAGAAGTCCGCGTTCGTGCACGGTATTGGAGCAACACCTACGAAACGGGCATCAACGGGCCGGGGGAGATTCGCATTCCCAATTTCTATTTGCCCAAACGCCCCATCGGCCCGTTCGGCGCGGTTAGCCGCTACGATTGGGACGAGAAAGACAACGACCTCGATTTTGTGGAACAGCGCACGCGCCTCAATGTGGATGCCGACTTCACCAATGAAGTGAAGGCGTTTATCGAACTGGAGGCCTACGAATTGTGGGGCCGCGACTTCCGGTCCAATTACATCACGGGCGCGGATGCGGCGGCAGTGACCACAAACGACGTGGAAGTGTATCAGGCGTACATCGAAACGAACGACACGTTTGGAGTGCCGTTGCGTCTGCGCATTGGCCGTCAAGAAATGAAAATGGGGAAGGGCTGGCTCGTAGATGACATCACGACGGCGTTGAGCGGCCGTTCCTTTGACGGTGTGCGTGCAACATACAGCTTGGACACCGTCGATATCGACGCGTGGTTCAGCAAACTGAATGAAAACGGTGCCAGCGAGCAAGACGGCGACATCGATTTCTACGGGATCTACGCAACCTGCGATGCGGTGGAATGGCTGAAAGCCTCCGTCTATTGGATGTATATCCGCGACGGGCGCAGCCTGAACGACACCAACTTTGTCGCGCCGATCGAGTGGCTGGAGGACGCATTCGATCTCGACGACTACGATCCCACAAATATGCACACGGTTGGCGCGCGTCTGTTCGGCGGTATTTCCGGCTTCGACTATGACCTCGAAATGGCATATCAGTTTGGCGACGCAAGCGCGGCAGGTTTTGGATTCAAGCCCACCGGTTTCCTTTACGGCGACGACGACGCAGAGTTTGATGCGTGGGCCGCAGATTTTGAAGTGGGCTACACGGTCGAGATGGCGTGGAACCCGCGCGTCTACGTCGGCGGTGCGTTCTTCGAAGGCGAAGACAATCGCGACCTCAGTGTCATCGATTGGTTGAATCCATTCTACCGTGCGGATGCAAGCGTATCGTTCAATCGCTTATTCCCCGGTAAACCTTATAGCTTCATTCTCGAAATCGGGCAGGATATGTCCAACTTCTGGCAACTGCGCGGCGGCGTAGTCGCTCACCCAACGGAAGCGATTACCGCGGGGCTTCAACTTGCGATGTACGGAGTGGACGAGACCTTCGACGCGCCCGTGACCTTCACTGTCGGGCAGTTCAAGATCCCCGTAGCGCCGGCACTAAGCTTCTGGACGGATGAGTCCAGCGATGATATCGGCACCACGGCCCACCTGTTCGTGAACTATCAGTACTCCGAAGACTTGTATTTCAAAGCGGGATGGGAACACCTCTTCACCGGTGACGGACTTGAAGACGGCAACTTCATCCACCGTTACGGCCTGGAGTTCAGCGGAGGTAACGATGATGACGACTCCGACTACTTCTATCTTGAGACCGGACTAAAGTTCTAGGAAATATTCGCGCCGATCATGCGCGCCCTGTAAGGGGCCCATGATCGGCGCTGGTTTTTTCTGTATCAATTTCGAGCTGCTCCCTGTTCTTCCTTTCCGTGGTGGCAGGCGGCGACGAAGTCGCGGAAGAATTCCGTCGATTCCCGAATGCGATTGGTATTAGCTTTGCCGGTCGCTGAACAACGTGTGGATCGATCGCCCCGGCGCGGAAGACATCTGGCGGAATAAGGGCGCGGTGGTTTGCGCGCACGAATCCTGATTTTTCGCTGCCTGGCGACATCAGGTAGGCGAAACCTGGCGTCTTAAACCCAGCGCTTAGTCCGGTTAGCGTCTTTTTTATTTGCCCGAGTCCGCGACTATGGACGATGAGCTATAGAACGCATAAGCCTATTTACGGAATGAAAATTAGGACTTCCTTGGAGTGGTAAAAGCGCTTTCGCACGCACGGCGACGTTAAAATGAGGTCTGTAAGTTTATAATATTACAGATTCGACTCCTGTAGGACCCACCATCTGTCCCTGGGTAATTTGCCCTAGACCAACTACGTGCAGCATCTCCCGACGATTCCATATATACAGAAGTCGTAAAACAATCACGTGATTGAAAGTGAACGTCGTTGAACGTAGAATCCATTGCACGCGCGAGCGTCGCGACCCCGCGAATAGGAAGCATTGCTGCAAGGCCTCAGCGATCGATCAACGGCAAAAGGATGGAGCCATGCGTTTTCAACGAATTTGGTGTCTGGTAGCTATCGTAGTCCCTGCCTTGACCGGATATGGCGCTGCCCCGGAGGACAACTGGCCATCATGGCGTGGACCAAACAACAACGGCGTGGCCGCCAAGAGCAATCCTCCTTCCACTTGGAGTGAGACCCAAAACATAAAATGGAAGACCGCGCTGCCCGGCCACGGCACTTCGACACCGATTATCTGGGGAGACAAAATATTCTTTCAGACCGCCGTCCCCACCCAAGAAGAACCGGCGCCGCCCGCCGCGCCACCACAAGACAAATCGCAAGTCAGTGGACCGCAATCGGGAGGGACCAACCCGTACGGACCGCAGGCAAGCGCGCCGCAACCCGAGGGCCAACGCGACGGCGGCCGCCGCGAAGGCGGTAGATCAGGCAGGGGCGGTATGCGCACTCCGCCGCCGACATTTCCCTACAAGTTCAACGTGGTGTGCATTGATCGAAAGTCGGGCAAACTGCTCTGGGAAAAGACTGCCCGTGAAGAAGTACCTCACGAGGGTAGGCATCCCACTGGCAGCTATGCCTCGAGCTCACCGGTGACGGACGGCAAGCTGATGTGGGTCAGTTTCGGATCCCGTGGATTGTACTGCTACGACTTGGACGGGACTCAAAAGTGGAACCGTGACCTCGGAAAAATGCAGATGAAGAATAGCTTCGGTGAAGGAAGTTCTCCCGCATTGGCGGGTGATGCCATCGTCGTTTTGATGGACCACGAGGCCGGTTCGAAAATCATGGCGTTCAACAAAGACACCGGAGAGCCGCTATGGGAAAAAGCTCGTGAAGAAGCGACCGCGTGGAGTTCGCCGCACCCCGTCGAAGTGAACGGCGCGTTGCAAATCGTCACCGCAGCCACGAACAGGATTCGTAGTTACAACGCAAAGACCGGCGACATTGTCTGGGAGTGTGCCGGACTCACCGCCAACACCATCCCAACCCCCGTATCAGGATTTGGTCGCGTCTTCTGCACCAGTGGATTTCGCGGGTATTCATTGAAGGCTATCGATTTGGCCCATACCGGCGATCTGACCGGCACACCCGCCATAGCCTGGGAAGTCGCGCAGGGAACGCCTTATGTCGCGTCGCCACTGCTCTACGACGATCGCATCTACCTCACCGCCGATCGCGGCGCCGTGTTGTCCTGCTACGACGCAAAATCTGGAAAACAGCTGTATTCGGGACAGGAAATCGAAGGGTTGGCGCAGATCTATGCCTCGCCCGCGGGCGCCGGAGATAAGATATATATCGCCGATCGCGAAGGTAAGGTGGCGGTCGTCAAGAAGTCAGACTCCTTCGAACTTCTCGCTACCAATGCCCTCGACGACGGTTTCGACGCGTCGCCTGTCTTTGCTGGCAAGGAACTGTACCTGAAGGGTCGCAAAAACTTATATTGCATTGCGGAAAACTAGCTGGACTCCGCAAATAGCTTGGAACTGCGGAGTAATGAAAGTGCTTGTCGAGTAATGCGCCTAGGTGTGGGCCACAAAACGCTGGCCCGACTAAAACGCATGGGATAACTACGCAGTTGCCCTAAGGTCGTCGGCGAATAGCGCCACACCCACTCACCGCCGGAATTTGACACCCGAGCGGCGCGTTCTTGTGACTGCTGTTCTTTTTGGAACAGATGCAAAATCTTTCTTCCTGCCGTGCGCGCGCCCGCTCTCACGCATGGGCCGCGCGGCATCCAAATATTGGAAATGCACAAATGGCGTCAAAGGGCAGGCCACGAAACCCTTCGCGAGTGAAATCAGCACTGGTGCTGGTCGATGTAATCAACGCTTTTGATTTCAACGGTGGCAACGCGCTCCGCAAACATGCGCTTCCCGCCGCACGGAGACTGGCGGCGCTGAAGAAGAAGGCGCAATCGCTCGGACGTCCTGTGATTTATGCAAACGACAATTTCAGTCAATGGCAGTCTGATTTTCCCCGACTTTTCAAATGGATCGTTGAGTCTACACATGGCGACGAAATCGCAAGAATATTGGAACCCGGCGCACACGATTACTTCATTCTCAAGCCAAAGCATTCAGCATTCTATCTCACGCCACTCGAACTCTTGCTAAATAATCTCGGCGTGAGAAAGATCATCTTGGGCGGTTTTCAAACGGACATGTGCGTGTTGCTGACAGCGCACGATGCTCACATGCGCAACTTCTCGCTTTACATCCCATCCAACTGCAGCGCAAGCGAGAAGCCGGAGAATCATCGATGGGCAATGCGCCACGTGCGAGAATTTCTCGAAGCCGATACAAGGCCCTACGCATCGACGCAACGCCTGTGAGATTGTGAACGATCGAGTGATTACGGTCGCCTACACCTGCGCTTGATTGAAAGTAACTGGACGTTTTATCTGTCACAGACTGCGGAACGTGAAGATCGACAAACCTGCATTAAGTAAGTCAGCCGTCATGTCTTAGCCAAACAGACGCGTCCGTGACCTTCCTCTAACACCCTTCGACAAGACCGAGCGCTACGCGCGAAGTTGCCAACTACCCCCGTTTTATACCGTAACAGCTTTCGGGTAAGTCCTATCGGAACGTGAGAAAACTTCCTACGGTCAAAGACTGAGCGGTTCATTAGGATACGAGGCAGCAATTCGGAGCCTGTGTGGGGCTGCGAAGCACCTCTTAGCAGTGCGGTTCTAGTAACGAGCTCTTGTCGGCGCTGGCAGTATTGGCGATTCGGGGAGCGGAAAAGCAGTAAGGAGAATCCAGACATGTATGGGCAAAGTGTAGCTCGGTTCCTGATGGTTGCGGCACTATTCAGTTCCCCCGTGTGGGCAGACATTATCTACGAGAACGGCGAGACGCTGTTTCAAGGTGGTCTGCTCAGCACAGTGGACACGCATTTCATCGCAGCCGACAATTTCGTACTCGATGAAGGAGCGGACATCCTCAACGACATCCACTGGTGGGGATATTATGCACACGATGAAATTCCTGCACTTGACGATTTCACCGTGTACATTTATTCAGACGCTGGCGGTGAACCCGGCGCAGTGTTACACACCTTGACTGACTCGGTGCTTCGTACAGATACCGGCGGTGACGCGTTTGGTGAGTACACCGAGTTCGAGTATCACATGGATATTTCCGCGATTGATCTCGATGCAGGTACCACGTATTGGCTCGCGATTCAAAACGACGTGGACTGCAATTGGTTCTGGTCAATTTCGGACTTCAACGGCGGCGACGCCCACCAGAAGCTGCAGAACTGGGTCAATTACGAAGTCGAAGAAGCGTTCTATCTGACGGGCCCAGGCTCTGAGATCGTTCCCGAACCCTCAAGCGTATTGCTGATGGGGGCGGGTCTAGTTGGCCTCGCAATTCACCGCCGCAGAAAATCCTTTCGCGGCAGTGAAAAACACTAGCTAGCACTGGACGCATTGCCCATGCGTGATGCACTGGTTCGCGGCGTATTGCCGCTGATTCGCAAGCCCGCAAAGACGATTGCCCACGCGCTATTCGACGTGGAAACCGTCTCTCGGCTTAAAGCGAAGTGGCTGCCCTTCGATGTGGTGTACAACAAGTCGTACTTCTGGAACGACGTGGACGGCCCAGCAACGAAGAGTTCGGCCACAATCGCTGCAAGTATCCTGCGCGATCTCAAACCGAAGTGCGTCGTGGATGTTGGATGCGGCACCGGCGCATTTCTCCTGCAGCTGCGCGAATCCGGCTGCGATGTGCTCGGCTTGGAGTACGCCGCTGCAGCACGAGCGATCTGTGAGGCAAGAGAATTGACTGTACTGCGTTTTGACATCGCGCGCGACATTTTCCCTTTCGATCGCAAGTTCGATCGCGCCGTGGTCTTTTCCGCGGCGCGACCCGGGCAGGGTGGCACCGATCATATTAACGAGCAGCCGCACGATTATTGGATCGAACACTTCGCGCGCGCAGGTCTACTGCTAAACGACGATCTAACCCAATGCTGGCGGGAGGAATGGAAAAATTCCAGCCAGGTGCAATCGTGGTACTACGATAATCTAATGGTGTTTGGTTCGACCGCAATGGGCCACCGTTCTGAAACGAAATAGGGGCAGCTTGCGGCACTATTCCCGTTGGATGCCTGACGCATCCAGATCCTGCTAACACCGCCGCTGTTATTAATGGATCTTTAGCCCAAACTGAAGCACTCGCCCTACACGCTCAAATGTCTTGCGGCGCGGTTGAGGTGGCACATAGCACTTCGACTCATAAAGCTTTGGGTGAATCAATCGCTGCGGGGGTCCAGGACTGGCATCCACGGCCATGGAAAGCAAATCGCTTTTGGCGACTTCGGCCTTATGTACGAACAAGAGCAGATTCTGCGCATACCACCACTCGACCTGTTCGTTGTCCCACAACAATCGCCGCAATAAGTCGATACACACGAAATCGTTGTCCGCAAAGTGTGCCGCCCAATAGCTAGGCCATTGCTCGTTTACACAATGTCCGGACCCTCCCTGATTGGGTATCGGTGCGGAAAACAACACGCAAGGTGCGAGTTGCGTCAACGATCGAACGACCGCGCCCGCGCAATCTTCCGGCACATGTTGTGCGGCCTCCAACATAAGGGCCACATCAAAGGTTTCGTCCAGTGCTAATGGCTCGGCAATGTCATGGATCCTAAATTCCTCGGGTGCGATGCTCAACATTTGG
Source organism: Candidatus Hydrogenedentota bacterium (assembly GCA_020848835.1). Taxonomy (GTDB): domain Bacteria; phylum Hydrogenedentota; class Hydrogenedentia; order Hydrogenedentales; family SLHB01; genus JABWCD01. The sequence goes on along the minus strand of JADLHJ010000081.1, from coordinate 120,946 downwards.
GTGTCAACCCACGCAGCATCCACACCGAAAACACGCTCCGCACCATGCTCCCGAAAAACGCGCAGCCATTCTCCTGTACCACAGGCGACATCTAGCACGCGCTCCGTCTTCGTCAACTTTTGCAGCAAAGGAACAATCGCCCGGGCTGATACCAAGGATCCATGGCGAATAAACGCAAAGTACTCGGGGGAGAATAAAACCATGATAGACATTCCTTTACTGCAACCGCTGGACCACGAAAGCTAACCCACAATGGCTACATACACATGGTGGCGATTTTTAAGGGAAGATGGCATCAGTGCCCTGACCATTAACCAGTAGGCCTCATGTAGGCCAACGGTGTAGGCATTTGCCTACAGACAAGCGTCGAATCGTGACGTAGGATCGGGGGTGCTGTCGGGACGTACCTGCACACATTGTACCTTGGTCTGAGCTGCATGGAGTGCCAATACTTCGCGTTACTTTGAATTATGATTTTCTTCCGCGAAGTTCCAGCTGAAACCACAATCGCCGGCTACACGTGAAAGGTCGTTATTCATGTCAACCGTTGCTGAACACGCCGATGTCCTCGATCCCAAAATCGCGATGCACACGGGTAATGGCGACCATCGAATCGAGCAAATCTTGCAGGCGTTAGTCGCCTATCGCGAAGGCGATTTCTCGCAGCGTTTGCCCACGGAATGGGTCGGTGTACACGGAAAAATAGCCGATACGTTTAATGCCATCCTTCAGGCAAGCGAACGGCGTTCAAATGAAGTCGCGCGCATCTGCCGCGTGGTCGGCAAGGAAGGAAAGCTGAAACAACGCATCTCCATGCCGGGCGTGATCGGCACCTGGGCAGACGAAGTTAATTCGCTGAATACCTTGCTGGACGACATGGTGTGGCCGACAACGGAGGTCACGCGCGCGATCGGCGCCGTCGCCAAAGGCGATCTTGGCCAATCCATGGCGCTCGAAAATGATGGTCGTCCACTCGAAGGCGAGTTCCTGCGTTGCGCCAAACTCGTGAACCGCATGATCGATCAGCTATCCGTGTTCACTTCGGAAGTGACGCGCGTGGCGCGCGAAGTCGGTACCGCAGGCAAGCTCGGTGGCCAGGCGCAGGTGCGCGGCGTGAGCGGCGTGTGGCGCGAATTGACCGAATCCGTAAACTCGATGGCGTCGAATCTCACGGACCAGGTGCGCAATATTGCCGAAGTGACCATCGCCGTGGCTAACGGCGACTTGTCAAAAAAAATCACGGTGGACGTGCGCGGCGAAATCCTGCAGCTCAAGGAAGCCATGAACGTCATGGTGGACCAGTTGCGATCCTTCGCATCCGAAGTGACGCGCGTGGCTCGCGAAGTCGGTACCGACGGAAAACTCGGCGGACAGGCCGTGGTGCCGGGCGTGGCGGGTACTTGGAAAGATCTCACGGACAACGTGAATTCCATGGCCGCAAATTTAACGACTCAGGTTCGAAACATCGCGGAAGTGACCATCGCGGTTGCCAACGGCGACTTGTCAAAAAAAATCACGGTGGACGTGCGCGGAGAGATCCTCCAGCTCAAAGAAGCCATGAACGTCATGGTGGATCAGTTACGCTCTTTCGCATCGGAAGTGACGCGCGTGGCGCGCGAAGTCGGTACCGACGGTAAACTCGGCGGCCAGGCTGTTGTGCCCGGTGTGGCAGGAACGTGGAAAGACCTCACCGACTCCGTGAACTCGATGGCCTCAAACCTCACCGACCAGGTCCGCAACATCGCCGAAGTAACCACTGCCGTCGCGAGCGGCGACTTGTCGCGCAAGATCACCGCTGATGCCAAGGGTGAAATTCTCGAACTCAAAGACACCATCAACACGATGGTGGACCAATTAAACGCATTCGCCGCGGAAGTGACGCGCGTGGCGCGCGAAGTCGGTACGGACGGTAAGCTCGGCGGACAGGCGCAGGTGTCCGGTGTCGCAGGTACCTGGAAAGATCTCACCGAAAACGTCAACTCGATGGCGTCAAACCTCACCGACCAGGTCCGCAACATCGCCGAGGTCACGACAGCCGTTGCGCGCGGCGACCTCTCGCGCAAAATCACGGCCGACGCCAAAGGCGAAATCCTCGAACTGAAAAACACCATCAACATCATGGTGGACCAGTTGAACGGCTTCGCATCGGAAGTAAGCCGTGTGGCGCGCGAAGTCGGTACGGACGGAAAGCTCGGTGGACAGGCCGAAGTGCAAGGCGTAGGCGGCACCTGGAAAGACTTGACCGATAACGTGAACTCCATGGCCTCCAACCTCACGTCGCAGGTCCGTAACATCGCAGAGGTCACCACGGCCGTTGCGCGCGGCGACTTGTCGCGCAAAATCACCGCCGATGCCAAAGGCGAAATCCTCGAACTCAAAAACACCATCAACACAATGGTGGACCAGTTAAACGGCTTCGCCTCCGAAGTGAGCCGCGTCGCGCGCGAAGTCGGTACAGAAGGAAAGCTGGGCGGTCAGGCTGAAGTGCCGGGCGTGGCGGGCACCTGGAAAGACCTCACCGATAACGTGAACTCGATGGCCTCCAATCTCACGGCGCAGGTGCGTAATATCGCCGAAGTGACCATTGCCGTCGCGAACGGCGACTTGTCGAAAAAAATCACCGTGGACGTCCGCGGCGAGTTGCTCCAGTTAAAAGAAACCATCAATACGATGGTCGAACAGTTGCGCGGTTTCGCATCGGAAGTGACGCGCGTGGCCCGCGAAGTCGGTACGGAAGGCCGCCTCGGCGTGCAGGCGATGGTGCCCGGCGTCGCAGGCACGTGGAAAGACTTGACCGACTCCGTGAACGCGATGGGATCAAACCTAACCGCACAGGTGCGCAACATCGCTGAAGTGACCACCGCTGTCGCGCGCGGCGACTTGTCTCGCACGATCACCGCCGACGCCAAAGGCGAAATCCTCGAACTCAAAAACACCATCAACACGATGGTGGATCAGCTCAACGCATTCGCCGCCGAAGTAACGCGCGTGGCGCGCGAAGTAGGAAGTGAAGGAAAGCTCGGCGGACAGGGCGTCGTGCCGGGCGTGGCGGGCACCTGGAAAGACTTGACCGACTCCGTTAACTCGATGGCATCCAACCTTACCGCACAGGTGCGTAACATCGCCGAAGTAACCACCGCCGTCGCGCGCGGCGACTTGTCGCGCAAGATTACCGCCGACGCCAAAGGCGAAATTCTCGAACTGAAGAACACCATCAACACGATGGTCGACCAGCTCAACGCATTCGCCGCCGAGGTGACACGCGTCGCGCGCGAAGTCGGTACGGACGGTAAGCTCGGAGGTCAGGCCGCAGTGCCCGGTGTCGCGGGTACGTGGAAAGACTTGACCGACAACGTGAACTCGATGGCCTCCAACCTCACCGCGCAGGTGCGTAACATCGCCGAAGTAACGATCGCCGTCGCGAATGGCGACTTGTCGAAAAAGATCACCGTAGATGTGCGCGGCGAAATCCTTCAGCTCAAAGAAGCCATGAACGTTATGGTCGATCAGCTCAATGCCTTCGCGTCCGAAGTAAGCCGCGTGGCGCGCGAAGTGGGTACGGACGGAAAGTTAGGCGGTCAGGCCGCGGTGCCGGGCGTCGCAGGTACTTGGAAAGACTTGACCGACAACGTGAACTCGATGGCTTCCAACCTAACGTCGCAGGTGCGCAACATCGCGGAAGTGACGACCGCCGTTGCGCGCGGCGACTTGTCGCGCAAGATTACCGCCGACACAAAAGGCGAAATTCTCGAACTCAAAAACACAATCAATACGATGGTGGACCAACTCAACGCCTTCGCGGCTGAAGTGAGCCGCGTCGCGCGTGAAGTGGGCACCGACGGAAAACTGGGCGGTCAGGCGGTTGTTCCCGGGGTCGCGGGCACGTGGAAGGACCTGACCGATAACGTCAACTCGATGGCGTCGAACCTGACCGCCCAGGTGCGTAACATCGCCGAAGTTACGATTGCGGTGGCAAGCGGTGACTTGTCGAAAAAGATCACCGTAGACGTGCGCGGCGAACTGCTCCAACTAAAAGAAACCATCAACACGATGGTCGAGCAGTTGCGCGGGTTCGCATCGGAAGTGACGCGTGTGGCGCGCGAAGTGGGTACAGAAGGTCGTCTTGGCGTACAAGGCGTCGTGCCCGGCGTCGCGGGTACCTGGAAAGACTTGACCGACTCCGTGAACGCGATGGCCTCCAACCTCACAGCGCAAGTCCGCAACATCGCTGAGGTGACGACTGCCGTTGCGCGCGGCGACTTGTCGCGCAAGATTACTGCCGACGCAAAGGGCGAAATCCTCGAACTCAAAAACACCATTAACACGATGGTCGACCAGTTGAACGCGTTCGCCGCGGAAGTCACGCGCGTCGCGCGCGAAGTCGGTACGGACGGTAAACTCGGCGGTCAGGCGACAGTGCCCGGCGTGGCGGGTACCTGGAAAGACCTCACCGACTCCGTAAACGTCATGGCCGCCAACCTCACCAATCAGGTGCGCGGTATCGTAAAAGTGGTGACCGCCGTCGCCGATGGAAATCTGCGCCAAAAGCTTACAGTGGAAGCAAAAGGCGAAGTGGCCGCACTCGCGGACACGATCAATAACATGACCGACACGCTCGCGACTTTCGCGGAACAGGTAACGAACGTTGCGCGCGAAGTCGGCGTGGAAGGGCGCCTCGGCGGTCAGGCCAACGTGCCCGGCGCCGCGGGTACCTGGAAAGACCTTACCGGTAACGTAAACCTGCTCGCCGCAAACCTGAGCACGCAGGTGCGCGCCATCGCCGAAGTGGCCACCGCGGTGACGCAAGGCGACCTCACGCGTTCGATTCAGGTGGACGCGCGCGGCGAAGTGGCCGAGCTTAAAGACAACGTGAATACGATGATCAACAACCTGCGCGTTACGACGGAACGTAACATGGAGCAGGACTGGTTGAAGACGAACCTCGCGAAGTTCGCGGGCATGCTGCAAGGGCAGCGCGATCTGTTCACCGTGGGCCAGACGCTGATGTCCGAACTCGCGCCGCTCGTGAACGCGCAGCAAGGCGCAATCTATCAAATCGAGATGTTGCCCGAACCGTCGTTGCGCCTGCTCGCGGGCTACGCGCAACGCCACGATCAGCCCGAGCGCATTCCGATTGGCAAAGGCCTCGTCGGCCAATGCGCCGTGGAAAAGCAGCGCATCCTGCTCACGGAAGTACCCGCCGAGTATACGCAGATTCATTCGAGCCTGGGCGAAGCCGCGCCGCGTAACATCGTCGTGTTGCCCGCACTTTTCGAAGGTGAAACAAAAGCCGTTATCGAGTTGGCGTCGTTGAAGCCCTTCCCAACGACCTACCTCACCTTCCTCGAGCAGCTCACCATGAGTATCGGCGTCGTGCTCAACACCATCGAAGCGACGATGCGCACGGAAAACCTGCTGCAACAGTCGCAACAGTTAACCGCCGAATTGCAGACGCAACAGAAAGAGTTGCAACAGACCAACGAAGAACTCGCGGAAAAGGCTAAACAGTTGGTCGAACAGAACGTGGAAGTCGAACGCAAAAACAAGGAAGTGGAGCAGGCGCGCCGCGCACTCGAAGAAAAGGCCGCCGAACTCGCGCTCACTTCCAAATACAAATCCGAATTCCTCGCGAACATGTCGCACGAGTTGCGCACGCCGCTGAACTCGATCCTCATCCTCGGTCAGCAGCTTGCCGAAAACTCGGCCGGCAATCTCACAACCAAACAAGTCGAATTCTCGCGCAACATCCACTCCGCCGGTTCCGATCTGCTCACGCTGATCAACGACATCCTAGACCTTTCCAAGATCGAGTCCGGCACCGTGAGCGTTGAAACGGAGGAGATGGCGTTCACCGAACTGCGCGACAGCGTCGAGCGCAACTTCCGCCACGTAGCCGAATCGAAAAACCTCATGCTGCACACGGAGCTTGCCGCCGACTTGCCCAGGTCTTTTATCACCGACCCGAAACGGTTGCAGCAGATTCTGAAAAACCTGCTCTCGAACGCGTTCAAGTTCACGTCAGTCGGCCACGTCTCCATGCGTGTGCGCCGCGCAGACGACGGATGGACACCCGACCACCCGATGTTGAGTCGCGCGCAAAGCGTAATCTCGTTGTCCATCACCGACACGGGCATCGGTATCCCTCCGGAGAAACAACGCATTATCTTCGAAGCGTTCCAGCAGGCCGACGCCGGCACTAGCCGCAAGTACGGCGGTACCGGTTTGGGTCTTGCCATCAGTCGCGAACTCGCCTCGCTGCTCGGCGGTGAAATTCGTCTAAGCAGCGTCCCCGGCCAAGGCAGCACATTCACCCTGTATCTGCCCTTGACCTACGCGGGGCCCAGCATATCGACCAATGAAACTAGCACAAGCAGCGCGCCGCCTCCGATGCAGATACTTCCCATCGCGCGCGAAGAAACGGTTTCAGACGACCGCGCGACAGTCGGGCCTGGCGATACGACCTTGCTCATCGTCGAAGACGACCCGCATTACGCGCGCGTCTTGTTGGGTCTTGCGCGCGACAAAGGGTTCAAGGGCATCGTCGCATCGCGCGGCCATCAAGGTCTCGCGCTCGCGCGCCAATATTTGCCCACGGCAATCACGCTCGACATCTTCCTGCCAGACATGTTGGGCTGGACAGTGCTGAATAACTTGAAAGTCGATCCCGCTACCCGCCACATTCCCGTACAGATTATTTCGCTGGAAGAAGAGCGGCAGCACGGACTGTCGCACGGCGCCTTCGCATATCTGGTCAAGCCGGTTACGACCGAAGAACTTGAGACCTGCTTCGATCGCATCAAAGACTTCGTGACGCCACATCTCAAACGCTTGCTCATTGTCGAAGACAATGAGACCGAATCGAAAAGCATTGTCGAACTGCTAGCCCACGATGATCTCGAGATCAAAACCGCGTGCTCCGGCGAGGATGCCTTTCAAGCGCTCTTGGACAACCCATTCGATTGTTGCGTGCTCGACCTGCGCCTACCGGACATGACCGGCTTCGAGCTTTTGGACAAGATCAAACAGGAACCCGTGCTATCGACACTGCCGATAATCGTATTTACAGGGAAAGAGCTTTCAACATCGGAGCAAGCCGAATTGAAATCGATGGCCAAGAGCGTCGTCCTCAAAGACGTGCACTCGCCCGAACGCTTGTTTGACGAGACCGCCTTGTTCCTGCACCGCGTCGTTTCCGATCTACCCAAGCCCAAGCAGCAAATGCTCGAAAGGCTTCACTTGTCGAACGAGGCCCTGCACGGACGCAGAGTGCTGATTGTCGATGACGACGCCCGCAACATCTTCGCGCTCGCCGGCGTACTCGAGAACCACGAAATGGAAGTCCTGACCGCGACCAACGGACGCCAGGCCATCGAGATGCTCGCGGAATCGCCGGACGTAAACATGGTGTTGATGGACATCATGATGCCGGAAATGGACGGCTTCGAGACCATGCGCGAAATTCGTAAAGACCCCCGCTTCCGCGGCTTGCCAATCCTCGCGCTCACGGCGAAAGCGATGAAAGGCGATCGCGAGAAATGCCTCGAAGCGGGCGCTTCCGATTACATCGCGAAACCCGTTAATATTGAGCAGTTGCTATCCTTATTGCGAGTATGGCTGTGTCGTTAATGACGGAGACTTTGCACACTATGGGCTCAGGTGCGCTGTCCAACGATGGACGGGACGTAAATATCCTGCTCGTAGACGACGATGCCCGAAACCTCGAAGTCCTGGAAAGCATTCTCAGCGCACCGGAGTACCGCCTCGTGCGCGCGCAAAACGCGGACGACGCTTTGAAAGCGCTTGTGGAAGAGGACTTCGCGTTGCTCGTGCTCGACGTTCGCATGCCGGAAATGAACGGACTCGAACTCGCCCAGCTCATCAAACAACGCAAGAAAACCCAACACCTTCCAATTATTTTTCTGACCGCGTATTACCATGAAGACGAGCACGTGTTGCAGGGATACGACGTTGGCGCTGTCGATTATCTGAATAAGCCCTGCAACCCCGCCGTACTAAGATCGAAGGTTGCCGCGTTCGTCAGCCTCTACCGGATAAACCGCGCCCTCAAGAACGAAATCGCCGAGCGTCGTCAAGCGGAACTGGCACTGTCCGAAAGCAAAGGGGAAGTGCAAGCCCTCGTAGATCAATTGCGCGCGCTCGCAACGGAACTCATTCAAACAGAAGAGCGTGAGCGAAAACGGCTTGCAGCAGTCCTGCACGATTCAGTCCAGCAACTGCTCGTCTCCGCGAAAATGCGGCTTGCCTTTCTCAATCGCGAAAAGGATTGCGAAGCACGCCAATCAACCGTAGACGAAGTCAACGCCTTGCTCAGCGAAGCCCTTTCAATATCCCGCTCGCTTACCGTCGAACTCACGCCACCGGTGCTACAAGAAGCTGGGCTTGCGGCGGGGCTGCAATGGCTGGCGAAGGAAATGGCCGACCACCATCAGTTCAGAGTGGACTGTCATTTCGAACCCGGCGCGGAACCCGACAGTGACGAGGAACGGCGCCTGCTCTTCGAATGCGCACGCGAGCTGCTCTTCAATGCGGTAAAGCACGCTGGTGTCTCCGAAGCCGAATTGTTCCTGTCTCGTACAGACGATGAACGCATCCAGTTGATCGTCGATGACAGAGGCTTCGGTTTCGACCTGACCAAAAAACGCGACGCCACGGGTGAGAGTGCAACATTTGGATTGTTCACGATACAACAGCGCCTTGTGTATCTGGGCGGCACCATAGACATCCAAAGCGCGCCAGGCTCAGGCACGCGCATTGTACTTACTTCGCCTGTAAAACGATCAAACGAGACTTTCGCGCAAACAGCGGATCCGCAGGCCGATGATGTCGGTGGAATTTTTCAGGCCCGCGATTCCGCCACACCAATTTCTATCCTCGTCGTGGACGATCATAAAATCGTCCGCGAATGTCTCGTCGGCTTGTTGCGAATGGAGCCAAGCATCCAGGTCATCGGCGAGGCCGAAGATGGTCCGCAAGCCATCGATCTCGCGGCATCGCTCAACCCCGATGTAATTCTGATGGACATGAACCTTGGCGCCATGAACGGCCTCGAAGCCACGCGCATCGTATTGTCCAGGAACCCGCGCATAAAAGTGATCGGACTATCCATGCATTCTGAAAAGCATATCGCGGACGCCATGATCAAGGCGGGCGCGTCCCGCTATCTCAGCAAAGGGGTCGCATTGGAAGAACTCTTGGCGACTATCCACGAATGCATTGGCGCAAACGGTGCAGCTCCGGCATTTGCGACACATTCATCGCCAAAAACAAAACGCGCTGCAACCTGAACGATCGCAGCGCGCCAGACTTCGGAGTTGCGCCAATCAGTCGGTCTTCACGATGTAGGTGCGCGATTTCACTTCATAGTCCCAATGACCGGGAATGTATGTACTACCGCTGCTCGTCTTGATCCAGCGACCCGGGACATACGTCATTCCTTCTGTGGCAGGACGCTCCCACGAACCAGGAATCCACTTGTATTTGCCGAGATCCGAATCGTATTTCCAAACACCCGGCACCCAGATATAACCTGAACCCGGTGCCGCGCCCGGTTCTTCTTTCAATGGTTCCGGCGGGCTAATCTTCACAACGACCATGTCCGGCGATTCTTTTGGCGCCCAATAGCCAGGCTGCCATTCCCACTCGTCGCCAATCTTGATCCATTTGCCGGCTATCCATGCGGTGTCTGGGATCTCGCGGCGCCATATACCCGAAACCCATTCATACTTTGCCTCGCCGGCATCCCAGCGCCAATACCCAGGAATCCACACGGCTTTGGGATCCGGTTTCGATTCCAGCCGCACTACTTCTTCCATCGGTTCGGGCGGCGCAGACTTCACAGTAACTGTTACGTAATCGTGATCATCGTCTGCCAACGCTTCATGCCGATAAATAGTCTTGCCATCCGCGTCTTTCACGACGGTAATTTTTTCAGCCGCATACGCAACAGATACCGCCAGTGTCGCCGCCATTACGAACATCAACCGTATATTCAGTCGCCATCGCATCCTTCGTTCCTCCATGGTTTAGCGTGCCACGAGCCAAATTGCCGTCAAGCACGCAAATTCGATTTGCTTAATGGTTTCTACCGCGCAGAATGACGTGATTGTCGGAAGAATCTCTGACTTTCACGATGGATCCAAATACAACTACCGGCACGGTGTCGCCATCATTTGTATCGATTTCAAGCTCGCCGGCCCCGAGCAGAAGATTGATCGTGCCGACATTTACATCATCGACGAACACATCGACGCTAGTTGCCGATGAAACATCTTCCACCTCAACGCGAAGCGTGCGGCGTAGCCCAAGATCCTTTTCGCGATACACCGCTTTTCCATCCGCCAGTGGATCGCTCGCTTTGTTGTTGAGGCCTATGCGTGTCTTCACCCACGTTCCGCCCGCCATTGCCGAAACGCTGATCAACAACAACACGCTCAACATCACAATTGCCCTGGTAGCCACTCGGTAGTTACGCATAGCGAATCTCCTTAATCCGAACTCGTTTGCTCAGGCGTCCAGTAGTCGCCGGTGTCACCTCTAACAACGAGACGCCGCGTTCATTCCGCGATAAGTCGGGTCTGCGGGAAATACAGTCGCGTCTTACGGTGTGCGTACCATCATTCCTACGAACGCGTCGTCGGCGTGTCAACGCTTTCCTACGTGGTCGCCACCCATGGTTTGCCGCACGCGGTCGCGATCATTTACGCGATGCTTGGGCTCTTGCGGCGTTTGCTCGGGATTGTTCACTACGTTCTTCATCTTCTTTGGCATAGCTTTAGATGTGGAACTACGCTCACGCATCGACGTGGCCAAGGGCCTGGTCAGTTTGGCGAGTTTCATTTGCCTGACTCCTCTGCGATTCTTCGTATCGCGCACAAGAAGTATGGCTGCTGGCGACGGCTGCGGGAGTCGGCCCGACTTGCAAGAACTTGTAGGAAGTAGGGGAGGAGATTGTGTAAGACGCGCTAGTTGCAGCGTAGTGCGTCGAAGAGGTTTTCGGTAAGTTCCGTCTTGTTAATGAAAGCGTCACCGCCCGCACTCAGGAAGGCTTGAATCATCGTGTCGCTATCGTGCATGGACAGGCCGACGATGCGGACTTCCGGCATTTCCGCACGAATGAGGCCCGCGGCATCGATACCATTCATGATTGGCATCGAAATATCCATCACAATGGTATCCGGCTTTACCTGCTTCGCCAATTCGCAGGCGGCATTGCCGTTCGATGCCTGCCCAACAATGAGAAATTCCCCCTGAGAACTCAATAGCCGAATTAAGGCGTGCCGGAAGATCTCGTGGTCATCGACAACCATAATGCGCTGCACCCGCGGCACCCGCTGTTCTCCCGGCTGTTCTTGCGTATTCTCGGCTTGCATCAACGAACGGTCGCTCGTCGGGACCGTTATGCGAATGACGGTGCCTTCGCCAACTTGGCTGGAGGCAGACATCCTTCCGCCAACGGCGGTCAAGCGATCGCGAATTGAAAAAAGACCAAAGCTGTTGCTGGTATCGCACAACAATTTTGCAGGATCGCAGCCCAGGCCCTGGTCGCGCACTTCCACGTAAACGTTGCCCGCTTCTACACCGAGCACGACGTCGGCAGATTTGCTCTCGGCATGTTTAATCACATTGAACAGAAGCTCGCGTGCAGCTTCAAACAAAATCATCCGTGACGCTTCTGGTAGGTCAGGCAACTCGTCTTCTGCAAGCAATGTCGTCGCGAGGCCGTGGTGCGCCTGCAATTGGTTCGCATACGATTCGATGGTTGTTTTCAGATCCGAGCGGTGCAACAAAGGCGTGCAAAGACCAAGTGTCAGCTCACGGCACGCTACAATGACCTGGTCGATTAACGGGAGTATTTGATCCATTCGTGCGGGCTGTTTTTTAGCCAGCGTCGCCTGCGTCTTCAGCGCTATTAAAAGCTGCTGCACATCGTTATGCAGAATCTCCGCGAGTCGCGTTCGCTCGCGTTGCTCGGTCTTGGTCAGCTCAAGCGCAAGCTTGCGCAACGCGTCCGTCCGCTCGGCAACCCGTTGTTCCAGTTCTGCCCGCGTGGCCTCGAGCATGGCAGCCGTACGCTCCGCATCTTCGCGGGCATTGCGCTCCCACTGCAGCGTCACGCGCTCGTGCTCACGCTTCTTTTGCAGGGACAAATCGATGAAAATCAGGCACAGCGCGTCGGGATTGCGCAACGGACTAAGCGTCAACAAAGTCGGCAGCTCGCTTCCATCCGCGCGCTGGAACAGCACCTCGATTTCTCTTCCGCCCGCATCTCCATCTGCGATAAGTTGCTCCAGCGCGGGGCGATCTTTTTCACTTACCAAAGACATGATGTTCTGCCCGGTCACGTTCTCATCCATGCCCAAGAGAACGAGAAAGCGGTTATTGTGGAAGAAAATAGTTCCGTCGCGAGTAACGGTTGCAGCGCCCTGCTGCATTTTTTCCACGAGCAACCGGTATGGCGCGTCGCAACCATCCAGCACAAGCACTTGATCCCCAGCGTGATCGCTCACGAAGAAGGCGTCAACCTTGCCTTCTCGAATGGCTTGTACCGTCTCTATTGCTTCGTCGAGTTCAAACGTTAGTTCGTCTCTCACTCGAGTTTGTGCATCTTTGTTACGCATAGCGATTTATTTGGCTTCACGCAATTGTAGGCCCACGAGCGTCTTCTCGGTATCGGACAAATCCCCAATTATCTTTCGAAGCGGCACGGGAATCCGTTTCACTAACGTGGGTATTGCCACAATCTGGTGCTCCCGGGCCAGGGCAGGATTTTTCACCAGATCAATTACTTCAATCTTGTATTTGCCTTCCAGATGTTCTTCGCATAATCGCTTGAGATTATTGAAAGCAGATATGGATTTCGGCGACTGGCCCGCTACATACAGACGCAAGTCCCACTTCCCGGAATTGGCTTCGGCCGCCTCAATCTCCCACACCTCAGGCTTGAGGACATTGGATTTCTTTATCGCCTTATTCATGATTTTCCCCGCTGCGCCTTCGCGCCTCTTCCATTGGTATCCTTCATTTCAACATCAATTCCACGACGCCGCCCCATATCCTTGCGGCTTTCACTCACAATGTAAGCTTGGTCTACCGCCTGCACATTCACCATCTCGGACTCGAGCTTGAGGGACTCAAATTCCGACTCCAACGCACGGATCTGGCCTTCGATGGCTTTGCGCTTGGCCTCGATCGCAAGTTGTTTGCGCTGTTGCGCTTGCACCAACTCGAGCGCCAATGCACGTTCCTTGGCCTCTTGACTGGCGCGCATCGCGCCCGTAAGTACGCCCTCGGGCCCTATATACACATCGATCAATTCAATTCCTTTGTCGCTAAAACGGACTTCCCGAATCTGGTTCGAATGCTCCATACCCCGCGATTTCAAAATGTAAATCGCGCGGTTGCGCTCGCCGGCCAATTCGATGGATCGCAATTGAATCCAGGTATCGATGATGGAAGAGACTTGAACTTCTGTCTGTTCCTTGATGCCATGCCCGGCCGTCAGATCCGTAAAGAATCCCGTGATTTGTTCGCTCTTCAAAAAATCGATCAATCGGATCAAGAGCGAATTCGCCTCCAATGCGCTGCCAACCGCCATAAAATTGCTGAGCGGGTCGACCACGACAATTCGCGGTTTCAAGTCATTTATATGTTTGTGCATTGACACGAGGTGCGCTTCGAGTCCCGAAAACGTTGGGCGCGACGCGAACACATGGAGCAATCCGCGCTTTATCCAGGTATCGAGATCGATACCCACGGAACGCATGTTTCGCACGATTTGCCGCTCCGACTCTTCGAAGGCAAAGTACACGCACTTCTCGCCGCGCTGGCAGGCTGCCTCCGCGAAGCGCGCGGCAAACGTCGTCTTGCCTGTGCCTGCCTGTCCGGAAACGAGAATCGACGTGCCGCGATAATACCCCTTGCCTTCAAGCATCGTGTCGAGCCGCGGCACTCCCGTAGAAACGCGCTCGCTGCTTGCGTCATGCTTGAGCCCAATCGACGTGATGGGCAACACCGAGACGCCCGTCTCTTGGATCAAGAACGGATACTCGTTGGTGCCATGAGTAGTACCGCGGTATTTGACGATACGCAAGCGCCTCGTCGAAAGCTGGTCGGTCACGCGATGGTCCAGAAGTATCACGCAGTCGGAAACATACTCTTCCATACCCTGTCGTGTAAGCTGCCCTTCGCCGCGCTCGCCCGTTACAATCGCGGTGACGCCGCGATCCTTCAGCCATCGGAACAAGCGAATGAGCTCGGAACGCAGAATCGCCTCATTCGTAAGACCCGCGAACAGGGTCTCGATCGTGTCCAACACGATCCGTTTCGCATTGACAGAATCAATCGCGAGACCGATGCGTATAAACAGCCCCTCTAAATCGAAGTCGCCGGTTTCTTCGACTTCATTCGCATCGATCTTGATGTGGTCGAAGTACAGCTTTTTGTCACGAACTAGTCCGGCAACATCGAAACCGAGCGAGGCGACGTTCTGCGCCAATTCTTCTGGCGTCTCTTCAAATGCGATGTGTACGCCCGGCTCGTCGAACAGCGTGGCGCCCTTGACAAGAAATTCCATGGACATCAGCGTCTTGCCGCAACCAGGGCCGCCGCAGATCAGCGTCGGACGTCCGCGCGGCAACCCGCCGCCGGTGATTTGATCAAGACCATCAATGCCCGTCGGAGCTTTCTGAAGTTCCTTTCGTTCGACAGCAGCCTTGCTTTTTGCACGAAGTGGGGACACAAAGACACCTTTCTTTAAAGTGGACGCCAAGAAGACCGTTCAAGGATTTTACGACGGTACGGAAACATACGTAAAGCGGATTTTATAGGAATTAAGACTGTCTGCGGATGCGATAAATAGCAACTATAGAACAGAGTAGCACTAGCGCAAGAACAAGTTGTGCGCGGCGGTCGACAGTGCCGAAAGGGCGAAAAGGCACCGTAAATAGGCCCGCTTTCTCCTCTATTGAAGCCCTTCATTTTCGCCAGAGGTGTAGCGGAGCAATCGACCGCCGCGCACTAGAACCACGACAAGCGAGGTGGCTATCGGCCATTTCCTACAAGATTATCGGCGCATTCCGGCCTCAAAGTCTTCGTCAACAAGTGCTGCGCGTCCCGACTGAAACTTCCGACATGGTTTCCATAATTGCCTGCGCCTTTGGTTCGTGCACGCTCTCAATATCAGCACGCAGATGGCTGGCCAATTCGTCCAGCATTCGCGTAACGTTTTGTATGTGATGGTGCGGGTCATTGTTATTTTTCACTGGAGTACTCAAAAATCTACTGCGTGTCCACCCATCCTAAACCTCTCCGCACCCAATGCTATTCCACTTGCATCCGAAGCAAAATTCTTACTCGCGCTTCATTCATTTGAGACTGACGCCGCGCTAATTCTCCGTGCAGAATTAACTACGAGTTTAGAATAAGGAGATATTGAACATGTCGATAAGAGACAACGAAGGAAAAATTGGATACATACTCCTGTGGCTACTTGGCATCCCGATTCCCGTGTTACTTCTTATTTTTGTGTTGCGCGGCTGCACATGAACAACAATTCTGCGCGATTGACAAATCTTCAGCCGCCCGATGAATACAGCGCAAATGTGCTTATGGTTGTGGAAACACCGCGCGGCAACCGCGCAAAATTCAAATATGACGCGGCGTTGGAAATATTTCATCTGCACAAACTCTTGCCACTCGGCACCGCGTTCCCGTTTCACTTCGGGTTCGTCCCCGCCACGCGCGGCGAGGATGGAGATTTTATCGACATCTTGCTGTTACTCGACGAACCGCTCCCACAAGGGTGTATCGTCGAAGCGCGCGTTGTGGGCGCCATCGAAGCCATGCAGTACGCGCCCGACCAACCGCCGCAACGAAACGATCGCATCATCGCGGTGGCCGCGGCATCCGAGGAAAACAACGCGTGGCAATCGCTTGACGATCTCGACAGCGTATTGATCGCAAACATTGAGCAGTTCTTTGTGAATTACAATCTCGCCGAAGGAAAAAAGTTCAATCCAATTGGACGTGCGGACGCAAAATCCGCAAAGGCGCTCATCCAATCGGCAGCGGATGCATTTGCTGCTACCCAAGATGTTGCGCATATCTAATCCGCGTCAGTTTGTTCTTACGCCACCGCCATTCTAATGCTGATACCAACAGGGCGCGCGCATCGCGGAAACTGGGGCTGCCGCAGGGCTGCGGTCGCATGCGGGCGCGGTATGCCCGCGAGGGAGTTTGCGCCATGGCACGCGCAATTTGGAAAGGCAACATCTCGTTTGGTCTCGTTAACATCCCCGTCGAGCTCCACTCCGCGGAGAAACACCACGATTTGAGTTTTCACCTCGTAGACAGCCGCAACAACGCGCGCGTCCGCTACGAACGCGTGAACGATGTCACCGGCAAAGAAGTGCCTTGGGACAAGATCGTCAAAGGCTACGAATTCGAGGACGGCAACTACGTCCTCCTCGACGACAAAGATTTTGAACGCGCGGCCGTCGAACAGACGCGCGCGGTCGAAATCGAAGATTTCGTGGACGCGGAAAAAATTCCGTATCAGTACTTCGACAAGCCATATGTCCTCGTGCCTATGAAGAATGGCGAAAAATCATACGTCGTGCTGCGCGAAGCATTGAAAAAAAGCGGCATGGCCGGCGTCGCAAAAGTCGTCCTGCGCACGAAACAGTATCTCTGCGCCGTAATGCCGCAAGGCGATGCCGTTTTTATGTTCGTCCTGCGTTTTTACAACGAAGTGCGTCAACCGAAGGAATTCGACTTGCCGGGCGACGAACTCTCTGCGTACAAGGTAACGGCAAAGGAAATCGACCTTGCGACGCAATTGATCAAAACCATGACCGCGCCGTGGAAACCGGAACGCTACCATGACGAATACCGCGAGGCGCTCATGGAATGGATCGAGAAAAAGGCAGCCTCCGGTGGCGTGGATGTACCGGAACCGGATCGCGAGGAAGCTCCCGCCACAACGAATATCGTCAACATCATGGACCTCCTCAAGCGCAGTATGGAGAAGTCTGGCAAGGGCGCCCGTGCGCAAAAAGTGGCAGCGCCGCACCGCGCGAATAAGACCAGCAGCACCGCAAAGAAGTCTAAGCCAAAGCAATCCGCGCGGAAAAAAGCGTCGTGAGCTTGGTCGAGTACAAGCGGAAGCGCAACTTTCGCAAGACTGCCGAACCAAGCGGAACAAGAAAGGGGAGGCGAGGTGCAAAAGAGAAGCGTTTCGTCATTCAGAAACACGATGCATCCCGTCTTCATTATGACTTTAGGCTTGAGCTCGAAGGCACACTAAAGAGTTGGGCGGTGCCCAAAGGTCCAAGCTTCGATCCGAAAGAAAAGCGTCTCGCCGTACATGTAGAAGATCATCCGCTTGATTACGCCACCTTCGAAGGCACAATTCCGAAGGGACAGTACGGCGGCGGTACCGTCATGGTGTGGGACGAAGGGACCTGGGAATCGCTCGATCCAAACCCGCGTCAGTCCTACGCCAAAGGGCGTATGAAATTTGAGCTGCACGGTAAAAAATTGCAGGGTGGCTGGGCGCTCATTCGCATGGCGCCGCGCGACAATGATGAAGGCGACAATTGGCTGCTCATTAAAGAGAAAGACGAGTTCGCACAGGCCGATGAAGACGTAACGCAAGTGATGCCCGACAGCGCCGCCACAGGGCGATCGCTCGAGCAGATCGCCGCTGGCAAGGGCGCCGTATGGAAAAGCAGCCGCAAGTCAAAAGCAATTCCACCGGAAGACCAACCAAAGCGCAAAATGCGCGCGACAAAGACGGTCGGACTTGCAAAGGCCGTGGACCCCGCTGCTGTTGAACATGCCGTGAAGACATCAATGCCCCGCCAAATCAGTCCGCAGTTGTGTACGCTCGTGGATTCGGTGCCGACGGGCGACGAGTGGTTGCACGAAGTAAAATTTGACGGCTACCGCATTGTAGCCTTGATCAAGAACGGCAAGACCGACCTGATGAGCCGTAACGGCAAACCATGGACCAGTAAATTCCCGGGTATCGCAAACGCGTGCGATGACATCGCCGAGGCATGCGTGCTGGACGGCGAGGTAGTCGCCTTGCGAGAAGACGGCACGACAGACTTTCAATCGCTCCAAAACTTTTTGGGCGAAGGCTGCCGCGCGCCACTCGCGTACTACGTCTTCGACCTTCTTTATCTCAATGGCTTTGACTTGACCAAATGTACGCTGCGCGATCGCAAGCAAATGTTAAAGGACCTTCTCGGCGATGCGCAGAACGGTCTTATCCGCTTTAGTGAACACATCGAAGGTAGCGGCGAGAAAGTCTACAGCAACTCGTGCAAGCTTGGCCTCGAAGGCGTTGTGTCAAAACAAGCGGACGCCGCATACATGCAAAAGCGCACCCGTTCTTGGGTGAAAACGAAATGCCTAAAGGGCCAGGAATTCGTGATCGGCGGGTTTACCGATCCCTCGGGCAGCCGGTCCGCGTTCGGTGCGCTCCTGCTCGGATACTACAATGCAGAAGGCGACTTCGTATATGCAGGTCGCGTCGGAACTGGATTCACCGAAAAATCCCTGCGAAGCGTTGCTAAATTGATGAAACCGCTCATTCGCAAACAGTCCGCATTTGCGTCACCACCCATTGGCGCGCTGGCCCGCGGCGTGCATTGGCTCGAACCCAAACTCGTCTGCGAAGTCGAGTTCACAGAATGGACGCAAGAAGGTCAACTGCGGCATCCGTCTTTTAAAGGTATCCGAGACGACAAGAAACCTGTCGAAATTACGCGCGAAGTCCCACGCACGGCAACGCGCCTCGCCAAGCGTGCGTCAGCGGACATCGACGAGCCGCAGCCTGCGAAGCCCCATAAATCACCCGCGCCCACACGAAAAGGAAAAAACGCCCCGGTAACAATCAGCGGCGTGACCATTTCAAATCCCGGCAAAAAGCTCTATCCCGAAGGCATCACGAAACAAATGCTCGCGGAGTACTACGATCGCATCGCCGATCGCATGTTGCCCTACCTCGCCGGTCGTCCACTAAGTCTCGTGCGTTGCCCGGACGGCCGCACCGGACAATGCTTCTATCAAAAGCACATTTCGCAAGGCCTGCCCAAAAGCGTGCGTACGATTCCAATTCGCGAAAAAAAGGGCACCGAAGATTATCTTATGATTGAGGATAAAGAAGGATTGCTCGGCCTGGTCAATCTCGGCGTGCTCGAATTTCATACCTGGGGCTGTCACGCACCAAATGTCGAGCGCCCCGATATGCTTGTGTTCGATCTCGATCCAGGCCCGGATGTTACGGGGCAGGACCTCGTGAACGCCGCGCATCTCCTGCGCGATCACCTAAAAGCCCTCGGCCTAAAAAGTTTTCTGAAAACTACCGGCGGCAAAGGCTATCACATCGCAGCGCCCCTCGAACCCAATACGTCCTGGGACGACCTGAAAGCGATCACGCAAGCGATCGCCGCGCACATGGCGGAAGTGGAACCGGAAAAGTACACCGCGACAATGAGCAAGGCAAAACGCACCGGAAAGATCTACATCGACTACCTGCGCAACAGCCGCGGCGCCACCTTCATCGCGCCATACAGCACCCGCGCCCGCGAAAATGCCCCCATCTCAATGCCGATCGATTGGGAAGATTTTACTGCAAAAACCAATCCCGGCGGATGGACCTTACTCGATAAGACGCCTATTGAACGCAAAGATCCGTGGCGCGAACTCTTGTCGCTCAAACAAACATTCGCCGCTGGTGAAGGGAAGCCAAAACTGCGCCGCGTGAAAAAATGAAGCGCCATGCGATTACCGTCTGCTGCGCGATTTTGCAGCGGCTTTCTTCTTCGGCCCCGATTTCCTCTTCGCGCTCGACCGCTTCGCGCCGGTCTTGCTTCCACCGGAATTGCGCGTCGCTGTCGTTGATGCCGCCCGCTTTTTCGTACTCGCCTTTTTCTTCGGCACCTTCGCACCTTTTTCCCGCGCTTCGGAAAGGCCAATCGCAATTGCCTGCTTCCTGCTCTTCACCGTCTTCCCACTCCGGCCGCTCTTCAACTCTCCGCGCTTGCGTTTATGCATCGCCTCTTCAACCGATTCCTGGGCCTTCTTTCCATAACGTGCCATTGCAATGACTCCTTCTCGTTTTTTAGAACATGGTGGTGCAGTGGATGTGTTTACATTACGCCGATGCAAGAATTGCGGCTGTCGGACGAATGCGCGGCGCATTGTCCGCGTCTCGCCGATGTGAACCGGAAGGGAAATCAACGATGAGACATATTTCAAAGGTCGATTGGAAACGGGAATTCGATGTGCTGTTCTCTTCACGCAACGCACAAGTCGCGACGATGGTATTGAAGCCCGGCGATTGCAGCGATGATTCCGTTCGCAACGAACATCCTAATAGTGAACAGTGGGTCTACATCGTGTCTGGCACGGGATCCATCACCACGGCGAAGCGTGGCGCAAGAAACCGCACAAGCAAACTAAAGGCCGGTGACATTGTGCTCATTGAAAAGGCCGAGCGGCATCAAATCAGAAACATCGGCAAGCGGCCTTTACGAACCATGAACCTTTACGTACCGCCCGCGTACGACAACGAGGGAGAAGTCATAAGTGCCACAAAATGAACCGCAAACCCCACTTTGTCCTACAAGCGGTTTGGCAGTTCTACCGATACGATGTCCTTCGCCTTACGCGTATGATTTGCCTCACAGTTGAACATTCAGAAACACGTTGCACGCCGGCGGCCAACCCCCATCCTCCCCCCAAACGGTCCCCCCTAAGCCCAGCGTTTGCCGCCGGCGTGCACATCATTTTTTAAGTTCGCATTGCAAGCGCACGGACAAGGGGAAACTCTGCATGAGCATCATGGTCAATCCAAAACACATTAGACGCTATGGCGATATCGCGCGACTCCTCATTCGCCACGGCCGGTCCGATGTAGTAAAAAGCGCCGGCATGATCACAGACCTGGAACCCGATGCAGCAAGCGATACTACGGCGGCGGATGCAACGACCTTTGCCACCGACCTGGAAGAACTGGGCCCTACTTTTGTAAAGCTGGGTCAGGTTCTGTCAACGCGACCAGACCTTCTTCCGCCACCTTACATCATGGCCTTGTCCCGATTGCAGGATAAGATCGAACCCTTCTCATACGAGGAAGTAGAGAAAATCGTTGCGGAAGAATTGGGCATTCGCATTTCAAAGGCCTTCTCCGATTTCGAGAAGAAACCCATTGGCTCCGCCTCGCTGGGCCAGGTACACCGCGCCACCCTGCGTGACGGCCGCATAGTCGTCGTAAAAGTCCAGCGTCCCGGCGTCCGCGAACAAGTCGCCAGCGACCTTGAAGTGCTCGAGGAGATTGCGTCCTTCCTCGACTCACACACGAGCTGGGGCGACCGCTACGAGTTCTGCCGCACCCTTGAAGAGTTCCGGCGCAGCATTTGGCGGGAACTGGACTATCTGCGCGAAGCGCGCAATCTCACCGCGCTCGCAAATAACATGGAAGAATTTCCAAACATCATTGTACCCACACCAATCGAAGACTATACGAGTTCCCGCGTGCTGACCATGGAATATATACGTGGCAAAAAGATAACGGACATGGGACCGCTCGCGTCCCTCGAATTGGATGGCGGCGCACTGGCCGAGGAAATATTCGAAGCCTACTTGAAGCAGATATTGGTCGATGGTTACTTCCACGCCGACCCCCACCCCGGCAACGTTTTTCTCACCAACGACCGCCGCATCGCCCTGCTGGATCTTGGCATGGTCGGCTACGTTGCGCCCACACTGCAGGAAAACCTTCTGCAACTCGTCCTCGCGGTAAGCGAAGGCCGCGGCGACGATGCCGCCACCTTGTCGATCAAAATTAGCAGTCCGAAAAAGGATTTCGACGAAGTAACATTCCGGCAAAACATTGCCAACCTTGTGAGCGAAAATTTCGGATCGCGCGTCGAAGATATCCAAGCAGGCCGCATCATGCTCGAAATGGGTCGCATCTCCGGCGAAAGCAAACTCAGGGTTCCCTCAGAACTCTCCATGCTCGGCAAGACGTTGCTGAATCTCGACGTCATCGCGCGAACGCTCGATCCGACCTTCGACCCGAACGCTTCGATTCGCAGTAACGCGAACAAACTATTGACCGCTCGCTTGCGTCGCTCCTTCTCGCCGGGAAATATTTTTGGCGGTTTGCTCGAAGTAAAAGACCTCATCGCGCGCATGCCCGATCGCGTCAACAGAATCATGGATGCGGTCGCCACAAACAATCTCAAAGTAAAAGTGGACGCGATCGACGAAGAACTGCTCGTCGAAGGCTTTCAGAAAGTCGCAAACCGAATCACACTCGGACTCATCCTCGCGGCATTGATCGTCGGCGCCGCATTGCTCATGCGCGTGGAGACTACGTTTCGCCTGTTCGGCTATCCTGGTTTCGCAATCGTCTGCTTCATGGTCGCCGCCGGCAGCGGCATGATCATGGTCGTGCGCATCGTATTGCAGGATCGCAGAAGCAAGAAAATGCGGCGTTAAATGCTAGTCACAGTCACCCGTGTGGAATTTTGAATCACTTATTGACGCATTCGCGCGTCCACTACAAAAAGAAGATGCCGCGCTTCGCGAGGAGCAGGCCGTCTATGGACTGGACAGTTGGAACGAATCCCGCATCCAATCATTCCTGGCAGCACGCCTTGGTGATTGCTACAAAGTCTCTCGCGAGGTGCACTATCCTTCAAGCGCCGGCAAGAAGCTCAGCCACCGCATGCGCTGCGATCTGCGCATCGCCCCCATATCTTTTCATGGGCCGCCCTTGTGGCTGGAAATAAAAGTCGCGTATCAATTTGCCGAAGGCAACATCCGCAACGCCCGCTACGGTACACAGTGGATGCACGGCGTAGCGCGTGACACGCGCAAGATTGAAACGGATCCTTTGATCGAATCGGCGGCATTGCTTTTCATCAGTTTCAACGATGACCCAACGCGCGCCTCAAAACACCTCGATTTGCTCGAAGTCGTGTTAGGAGACAAGGACGTTCTACTTGGGTTTCGGCACACGCGCCAATTCGCCGTCCAAAACCGCATCGGCCACGAAGTGTGCACGCTCGCACTCTGGCCCACGATCCAACGCAACGCAGACTCAATTACCCGTTAACGATTTCGATACTTCATTTCCCCTTCTTCGCCCTGCGTCTTCACGACCGGTTGGCGTGAGCCGACGGCGTCTGGTTGTCCCTGCGCAAAGACTCCCGGTATCGCGGCCAATGCGCTGGCCTTCAGAAATCGCCGCCACTCCATCGGTATGCTCCTATCCACAGTCCAAGCGCGTGTATCACTTGAACGCATTCTGTTAATAATTCTCGCGTCTCCGCGGGTAGTCGTCATCATCGTGTATCGCGTCCGCCATGCGATCCCATGCATCACGCACTGCCGACTTTGCTTTTTCCCAAGCCAGCTTCACGCTGCCGCTATTTTCGTAATCATGACGAAGCTGCTCCTCAACGTCTTCGAACTTGCGATCACGATAACGCTGCCACCCCTCATATCCGGTGCGATACGCCGGCTCGTAATGTTCATACGTCATCGAGCGATCAATATATGGCCGCGACATGTAGTGCACGCGCCAGTATTCGTTTTCTGTTTCGGGATCCGTGTTTTCCGCGACTGCTTTACCGAGCAGTCCACCGGCAGCCGCACCCGCCGCGATGCCAATCGCTGAGCCAACTGGTCCCCCTACCGCTCCAAGGGCACCTCCGACAGATCCGCCAGCGGCGGCGCCGATTCCGGTGCCCACCGGATGCGCTCCTGGTGCACCTGTTATCGGGTCGGGGTGCATTTCAGCTGCATTGTTTTTCTTATGTTTCATGACTTACTACCTCACCTTGTTAAATCGTGACCCGCGAACTTAATCAGGCGAGACGGGTCAAACCGCTATCGAGTGTTGTCTCGCACATTTGAAATTCTACCGCGCGTTACGACGCGACCATATCGGGTATCACTTGCTTTCCCTGTACGCCATGCGCCTGAACCCCTTGTAAGATTCTTCCGGCGTTTATGAGATGAAGGAAGGAGTTGGCTGCAAGATGGCCCTAGTTGATGCGTCAAAGCGGAAGCGGGCGCGGCACTTTTGATAAGGGCCAATTCTAATTCGTCGCGCCCGGATCTGTCGTCAATGGTTGCTTCTCCAACGACTTCTTGCGCAGCCCATCAATAACTTTTGGCACGGCTACTTCCGATGCCATGTTTGTGGCCCAGGTTGGCATCTTACCCCCGGGATCCGTAAAGACGGTGTAACGCACAAAGGTCTGGTCCGCGTCGTATGCACGTACTTCCCACGACCCGTAAGAGTCCTTGATGTTTCCGCTACCAGGCTTGTATTTCCAACTACTCACAAATACGGCTTTGCCCGCAACATCGTGACGCTTGTCCGTGAGCTCCAGGACGTAATGCTTATCGCCAATCGGCCATGGAAAATCCAGCGCAAAATATACCGTCGAGACATCTCCATCTTTCTTGCGGACCTCGGTGGATTTGCAGTACGGCATGAAGGAAGGAAACTCATCGTAACGGGTGAGCACCCCGATGGCATCCTCTGGCGCGGTATCGATCAACGCAACGGCAACAGACTTCTTTGTCGCGCTGCCCGCAACCGCGCTAAGCTCCACAATGACCTTTCCCTCTTCGAGCAGATTGCGTTCTTCTTTCGTTAGCGGATTTCCAGTCGCAGATAAAAAGTCTTCAGACGGGGTTTGTTGAACCGAACTGCTTTGCGCGTTAGCGAGAATGAGGAGGGCAGATAGAACGCGTACAACCATACGCTAGAGTAACGCATATGAGGCGCAACTAACGCAAAGCGCTAAGTACCGGTCAGCTGGATTGTGCAAAACGCCACGTTACGACGATTGCGATTTGGACGGATCGCGTCGTTTCGCGCTGCCAAAGCGCGCGCCAAAACGCAACACGAGTAATCCACCAACCAGGACAAGAAATGCACCGATCAAAAAAGCTTCGTCGCTGTACAACACCGTTGACTCCAGGATTTCGCCGCAGTGAAGAAGGCGGCATGCACGCACCTGAGTAACGATACAACACAGGCATTAGGTTGACTATCAGTTTTTGGGTTGCCCCGGGTAGGAATCCGCTGATCTTGGAAGCGCGAGCATGCGCATTCTGCGATATTTACGAATAGGGAGGTCTGATTCGCACTTTTAGTGGCCGCCACCGTAAACCACTTCGCCAAAATATCCCGCTAACCATTTGCTCATGGGAAATTCTTGGCCACTATATTTCAAAAACTCCACATGCCCGTCCGCGTACAACACATTCGATCCGCCCGGCACATGGTTGAATTTTGTCACACCTTGTCCAAAGTACAGCGGGTTCGCCGCCATACCCGTCGCGCGCGATGCAAAGAAATCCCACATCACCGGCAGGTTGCTTTGCGCTGTTGCCGAACCCGCAGGATTGTTTACATCAGTCACAAAAAATCGTTCCACGCCCTCGCGCAATCGCAACACGTCCTCTCCACCCAACGTGCCTTCCGGTATTACCGTGATTCCGTTATACGTCATCGGCTTCGGATCCACAGGCACATCCAAATCGGACCACGGATACGGCGGCACACCGATCCCGGTAAACGTCGCATCTTTGAATCGTTCGATCGATCCAATTACCGCCGCAAGTTCTTCCGTCCGCGACACGGCCCACGCCGTATACGCATAACTCCGCGGCGCGGAAATCCAGATCGCCGCATCCAATCCGTTAAACATACCGTCACCATTCAAATCGCCATGACGATACACCGGCGTCGCGACCAGCGTCCCGTTCAACACCGCCTGCAATTGCTCTTCCATCGGCGCGCTTGTTGTTGCAGCATCCGAAGGACACATAGTGATGTTGTAATCCGTGAGATAGTCGGGATACAGACTCGGCCCGTGCCACGTCAGCGCGCGCGACCACGCCCCGTTGTTATACAGCTTCATCGGAAACTTCTCGCCCCGCGATTCGCTCGTATAGATTTTGAAGATCGTTCCCATCTGCTTCAGGTTGCTCGCGCACACGGCGCGCCGTCCAGCCTCCCGCGCGCGCGCCAAAGCCGGAAGCAAGAGCGCCGCAAGCACAGCAAGTATCCCGACGACGATCAACAGCTCAACCAGCGTGAATCCCCGCGCGAGACGTCGTGCTGATAGATGTAGCGCCCGGTCTCCGCGCCGGGCGGTATGGGGCAAACCAACGTCGTGTTTAGCATTGAGCGCCGACGGCTTTGACTGATTCGAGTCACGTAAAATGTTCATGCGACCTCCGCTTTGCGCAACGGCGTGGGAGGGGGGAGGGCGCCAACGACTGCGCGGTAAGACCATTTCGTATTTCTAGCATCGGCCACCGGAAGCAGAAGACTCGCAGCATAACCCGACACAAACGTTAAAACGAACCCAAAGGGTACCACCCACAAAAATCCGATATTGAGTACACGCGCATACGGAAATACTGACGCAAGCGGCCGCGCAAAGATCAGTAAAGCAGTGAACGCGCAACCCATCAATACGCCGAAGATCACCCCGCGTTGCGTCGCGCGCCTGCAAAACATCGCGAGTAGAAACATCGCGAGCAATGGGGCAGCAAAACTGTTCACCACCTTCAATGCAATTTCAAATACATCGCCAAGCCGCCCCACGAAACTTCCAACCAAAATCGCCGCGACTCCAACAGCAACCGTAACGGCACGGCCAATCCGTACGAATCGCACGTCGTTGACGTCTGATGTCGCAGCGTGGCGATAGAAATCGTTGCACACCGCCGACGAACAGGCATTGATTCCGGAATCGATACTGGAAACCGCCGCGGCAACGAGTCCCGCAATCATGAGTCCCGCGAGCCCGCTCGGCGCGTAGTTCGCCATGTAATAGGGAAAGATCTCGTCCGGCTTGAGCTTCGGAAATTCGCGGATGCCTGCGTAAGCAGACACGGCGAGCCCCGTAAACGTCATAAGCGTGAAGAACACCGCGAAGACGATGCAGTGCAATAGGAACCCTCGGCGCGCGGTGCCTACAGATTTTGCACTCAGCAATCGCTGCACAAGCAACTGATCGACGCTGTAGTTCGCAAGTTTTCCAATCGTGAAACAGAGTACGATGGCCGGGGCCGTGAAATCCGTATAAAGATAGGATCGCAACATTCCAGGCCACGACGTGCCGTCCCATCCCGCGCTGGCGGCGGTCCAACTTAGTTTTCCCGTCTCGGCGGCGCGCTGCATGATGCCCGAGAATCCATCCGGTACTTGCGTGCAAATTGCATACAACGCGACACCTATGCCGCCAAACATCACGACAAATTGCGCCTTGTCCGCGCGCAACACGCCGTGCAAACCGCCAAGCATCGTATAGCTCGTCGCAAGTACGCCCAAAGCAAACACGCCGGCAACAACGGGCACCTGCCCCTGTGTCGCAACATTTAACGCCATCGCCGGCACATACAGCACAGCGCCCATCCAGGTCACGCGCCACGCAATAAAAAGTCCGCTCGCGACAAGGCGCGACGCCCGTCCAAACCGTTTCTCGAGATATTCGTATGGCGTCGTTACATCAAGTTTCTGATAGAAGGGTATGATGACCCGCGTGATGTACGGATAACACAAGGGAAGCGCCAGCAGGCTCCACAACATGATGATCCCGGAGCGGTTCGCCGCCGTCGGCACGGCCACATAACCAAGACTGCTCGCCAGGCTCACCATTAGTGAAACGCCGACCGCAACCGGTCCCGCCGCGCGTCCCGCGAGAAAGAACTCGCGTGCATTCGCACTCTTGCGATAACGCGACGCGCCAAGCGCAAAAATAAAGATCGCGTACCCCATCAGGAGCAACAGGTCGAGTTGTGTCAACGCGCCCATCGTCCCTATCCATGTAACAACCGGTTCATTTCGCGCGTCAACTGTTCGAATCGGATCGGTTTCGCGAGAAGCGCGTCTGCCTTGATCCAGCGCCGCTCTTCTTCGCTCGATACGTCAAACTCCACGCCCATCTCCGTCGCCACGCCCGTGATAATGATCACCGGCATTTCGGGCCGCGCGCGTTTGATCTCGCGCGCCAGCACAAACCCGCTGTCGGCCTCTTCCATCATCAGATCGACCAGCGCCATGTCGTAATGCCGCTGGTTCAGCAACTCGTGCGCATGCACGCGCCCCTCCGCTTCGACGACGGAGTACCCCTCAGCTTCCAGAAATTCGCGCTCTTCTTCCCGAAACTCTTGTTCGTCATCCACGACAAGTATTGTCTTCGTTACATTTGTACTCATTGCTCTCTTCCTATACCAACACGTCGCGTTGCGCGTAATGTGTGTGCAACAGCTCGTGACTGCGTTCGCCCAGCGGCGCGCCAAGAAATTCCTTGTACAGCTCCTGTATCGCAGGGTTCGCGTGACTCGTGCGCAAGGGCTCGTCTTTATCAATCTGATACAGCGCCTGCGCGCGTTTGCGCAGCACCGCCGGATCGAAGCTGAATGGCTGCCCGCCGCCGCAGATGCATCCACCTGGGCACGCCATCACTTCCACGAAGTGAATGTCATTGCGCCCTTCGCGTATTTGGTCCATCAGCTTCTCGGCATTGCCAAGCCCGCTAACCACTGCGACGCCAACTGTCAAATCGCCCACGGCGCAATGCGCTTCTTTAATCCCCTTGAACCCGCGCACGGCATCGATCTTCAGGTTCTCCATCTCCGACCCGGTGATCAGCTTGTGCGCCGTGCGCAGTGCCGCCTCCATCACGCCGCCGCTCGCGCCAAACAGTTTCGCCGCGGTACTGCGCTCGCCGAAGGGCGCGTCTCCCGGCTCGGGTACAAGTGCATCCAGTTTCAAGTTGTGCAGACGAATCATCCGCGCCAATTCGCGCGTCGTCAGCACCGCGTCCACCTGCGGAATACCGTCTCGCATAAATTCAGGACGTGACGCCTCAAACTTCTTCGCGGTGCACGGCATGATTGAAACGCTGAACAGTTTCTCGGGATCGATCCCGTGCTTTACCGCAAAGTGATGTTTGATGATCGAAGCCAGCATCTGCTGGGGACTCCGGCACGTGGAAAGGTTGCCAAGAAAATCCGGGTGCGACTGTTCGACAAATTTCACCCAGCCCGGACAGCAACTCGTAAACATCGGCAATGTGCCGCCGTTCTGAATGCGATGCACCAGCTCGCTGGCCTCTTCCATAATCGTCAAGTCCGCGCCATAGCTTGTGTCGAATACATAATTGAAGCCCAACCGCCGCAGCGCCGCTGTCATCAACCCCGCCACATCCACGCCCGGCTTGATGCCAAACTCTTCGCCCAGCGTCACCGAAATACTCGGCGCATGTTGCACGATCGTGATCGTGTCCTTGCGCGTGAGCGCCTGCATCACTTGCTTCATCGCGCTTTGTTCGCGTAACGCGCCAGTCGGACACACCTTCACGCACTGCCCGCAGAATACGCAGTTCGAAACGTTCAACCCTTCTTCAAACGCTGTCCCGATACGCGTCTGGCTGCCGCGCCCCACAAAATCGATCGCGGCCACCGCCTGCACTTCTTCGCACACGCGCACGCAGCGCCCGCACAAAATGCATTTGTCCGGATCGCGCTCAATCGCCGGCGACGCCGTGTCTTCCTTGAAGCTTCGCTTGCTACCAACAACGCGCCGTTGCCGCACGCCAAGTTCCGATGCCAGATTCTTCAGCGAGCAATCGGTGTTACGCACGCAATAGAGGCAATCGTCCGGATGGTTCGCCAGCAACAACTCCACAATCGTCTTCCGCGCTTGGACGACGCGACGTGAATGCGTCTGCACGTTCATCCCGTCACTCACGGGACACGCGCAGCTCGGCACTAAATTAGGCCGGTCCGCCACTTCCACGACGCACATGCGGCACGCACCACTTGGAAACAACCCATCAAGATGGCAAAGCGTCGGTATATGAATTCCGTTCCGTTGAAGCGCCTGAAGCAACATCTCCCCAGGTCTCGCTTCAACCTCACGGCCATTGACACTAATATTCATTACATCATCCCTTCCTAGCTACTGCGTCTTCTCGGCTTCGTCTTGCGAATTCAGCCGTAGCAGACTCCGCGAATCGTGCCACTGGTGATACACATCAGCGCTGAACAACCCGCGAAACGATCCATCGTCTTCCTGCGCGTGCGTGTGCGCGTGTTCATGTTCCGCGACCAACACGGCGCTGTGCGCGCAAACATCACGGCACGCGCCACAGCCAATGCATTTGTCCTCGACGATGAAATGGATTTTGTTCGGTATCCCCACAATCGCCTTCGTCGGGCACTTCACTTTGCACAACCCGCAGCCCGTGCAATGTTCGTCATCGATGCAGAACGAACGCAGCTCCTGGCACACCCCCGCGGGACACCGCCGCTCGAACACGTGCGCCTCGTATTCGTCGCGGAAGAAGCGTAGTGTGCTCATCACCGGGTTCGGCGCCGTCTGCCCAAGCCCGCACAAGCTTGTCTCGCGAATCACGCGCACGAGCCGCTCCAGATAAATGACGCCCTGAAACCGTCGCAACGCATCGATTGGTTTTTCGTTGCGACGCCCCCGCGTGATGCGCTGAATAATCTCCAACATCCGCAGCGTACCCTCGCGACACGGCGCGCACTTCCCGCAACTCTCGCGCTGAATAAACTCCATGAAAAACTTCGCCACGTCCACCATGCACGTGTCTTCATCCATCACCACAAGCCCGCCCGATCCCATCATCGCGCCAAGCGTCTTCAACGTTTCATAATCGACTTCAATATCGAGATGCTCAGTGGGAATGCACCCGCCAGAAGGCCCGCCGATCTGCACCGCTTTGAACTTGCGGTTATTCGGAATCCCCCCGCCGATATCCATCACCACCTGCCGCAACGTTGTGCCCATCTCCACTTCCACAAGCCCCGTGCGACATACCTTCCCCGAAACCGCAAACACCTTCGTGCCCTTGCTCGTCGCCGTGCCCATTCCCGCGAACCATTCCCAACCATTCGCGAGAATCCCCGGCACATTCGCAAGCGTCTCCACGTTATTGATCACCGTGGGTTTTCCAAACACACCTTCGACAGCGGGGAAGGGGGGACGCGGTCGCGGCATCCCGCGACGTCCCTCGATGCTATTGATCAGCGCCGTCTCTTCACCGCACACAAACGCGCCCGCGCCCTGCTTGATCACAACGTCTAAACTAAATCCGCTATCCAGAATGTTCGTGCCAAGCAGTCCATACTCCTGCGCAAACGCAATCGCCGTTTCCAGCCGTTTGATCGCCAGCGGATACTCCGCGCGAATGTACACATAGGCCTTCGTCGCACCGATCGCATACGCCGCGATCGTCATCCCCTCCAGCAAACGATGCGGGTCCCCCTCGATCACCGCGCGATCCATGAACGCGCCAGGGTCGCCCTCATCCGCATTACAAATCAGGTACCGCTGTTCCGCGCTCTGCTTCAACGCGATCTTCCACTTCGTCCCCGTGGGAAAGCCGCCGCCGCCACGCCCGCGCAGCCCACTCTTCTCAACCGCATCGCACACGTCCTCGCGACGCTGCGTGCGCAACACATTCAACAACGCGCTATACCCGCCGCGTGCGATGTACTCGTCGATCTGGTTCGCGTCGATCAGCCCGCAATTCTGCAACACGCAACGCCGCTGCAACGCAAAGAACGGATGCTGCGCCAGATACGGCACCGTGTCCCAGCCCGACTGCCAATGCTGCGAAAACTGCCCCAACACAAACTGATGCGGAACCTTTCCCGCAAACATGGTGTCCAAAAGTTCCGGGACCTTCTCCGCCGTAACCTTCCCAAATGAGACTCGCGTGCGCCCCGGCATCTGAATATCGACCAACGGCTCCTGCGAGCAAAGCCCGATACATCCAACTTCAACGACATCCGCCTTCGCGCCAATCTTCGTCAGGTGACGCTTGATCGCCCGCAGCGTCTCCGCCGCCCCCGCGCCCAACCCGCAAGTCCCCGTACCTATATATATGACGGCCCGATCAACAACGTCCCGCCGCACCTTAGCCGCCCAACCAGCAGGCCGCTTCGACGCCGCGCCCGTCTCCATCCCAACGCCGTGCGCCCCCAACCACTGCATCAACTCCGCCGAAGGTTCACCCGGCTCACCCCAGCAACTCGTCAACGGATTCGCACTATCGCGCTTCATGTGCCGCCTGCCTTTCCCGCTGCTCTTCCAACAACGCGCGCACCTTCTTCGGCGTCATGTCCGCATAAAACGTCCCATTCACACACACCAGCGGCGCCAACCCACAAGCCCCCATGCACGCCACCACCTCGATGCTGTACGCGCCATTCTTGCTCGTCTCGCCCGGCTCCACGCCAAGCTCCTGACGCACCGCGTCCAACGTCGCCAACGACCCCTTCACGTGACACGCCGTCCCCCGGCACACCTGCACGTGATACTTCCCCTTCGGCATGAAACGAAATTGGTTGTAAAAAGTCGCGACGCCATAGACCTTGCTCGCGGGAAGATGAAGATGATGCGCAATGCTCCGCACCGCGGCGACAGACAAATACCCCACGCGCTCCTGCATGTGCTGCAAGATAGGGATCAGCGAATCCCGATGCGCCCCCTTATGCTCGGCAAGCACCGCGTCGATCGCGGCCTGCTCCCGTTCCTTCCGTTGCTGACCAGATGCCATGATTTGTCCCCCATATCACGACGCCGTTTATACAAGTTATGAATCTACTCGAGTGTTCGCGCCCCCAAAAGGAGCACGGGCGTCCCGCCCGTGATTAGAATTCATTCCCAAATGAGCACGGGCGTCCCGCCCGTGATTTGCATTCTCATTCACGTGTTCCCAAAGGGCCAGAAGCGTCCCGCCCATGATTCACATTCTCCCCCTCATACTCGTCATTCCACATTCGTCTCATTCTCTCTACTAACTACTTCGCTACTCGCTACTCACGAATCGCTATTTCGCCAACGCGCTATCTTGCTGTGACGTCCGCCGCTTCGACCGCGCAAAAAACGCCACCCGCTCCAACGACATGCTCATGTCCAAATACTCGATATAAACCCCCTCCGGCACCCAGACCCGCACCGGCGCAAAATTCAAAATCCCCGTGATACCCGCCGTGCAAAGGTCATGCACCGTCCGCGCCGCCTCCCCAGCCGGCACCGCAACCATCGCCACCTCGATTCCCTCGCGCTCGATCACCTCCGCCAACCGATCCGGCCCATACACCGGACACCCGTTCACCGCAAGACCCACCTTCCCCGGGTCCGCGTCAAACGCCGCCGCCACGCTGTACTGCGAACCACGCCCCGCAAAATAAGAAAGGAGGGCACGCCCCAGATTGCCCACCCCCACAAGCGCCACCTTCTGCGTGGCCGGATGATCCAAAAGCCGCGAAAGCGCCCCAATCAAATCCTCAACCGAATACCCCCGCGCAGGACTCCCCTCATACCCAACCGCCATCAAGTCCCGCCGCACCTGCGCCGCCGATCCCTTCGCCAAGGCCGCCAACTCATGCGAATAAATGCTTCTCCGCCCTTGACTTAACAAGTCCCCCAAAAGCCGCCGGTAAAGCGCCAACCGCGCCACCGTCTTCTCCGATATAACAGGCAAAGAAAACATTGTTTTACTCACCACAGCGCACCGTGAAACAAGTAACGCTGTGAAATATTTCACAATAAGTATGCCTGATGAATAGTCGGGTTGTCAATGATCTCTGTAAGCGGTCCTCGGGGGGAAAGGCAACGACCCAACGTCTCAACCTGAACGAGGGACTTTTCTATCCGAAAGTCTCTCCCGAATGAAAGTGTCTCCCGAGTGAATGTCTTTCCTGAGCGAGCGTCTCTATATCCCGAAGGGATTACCGCGCGCAGCCCAGGGTTGACCCGGCGGAGTCGCTTCGACGCAGACGGGTCTACCCTGGGTAACCGCACCCAAACCCCTCCTCTTCAACCCTGTAAGGGTTGCTGAAACCTGAGGAGTGCGATAGACCGACTTCAATCGTGGTGCCCGCAATACGCGGGCCTGACGATGCACTGTCATGCCACACGCCGACTTGCTCACGCGTACCCACAATACGCAACAACCCTTTCCGGGTATATTCAATGACGGCCACCCACCTAGGGTAGGCCCGCCTTCGTCGCGGCGACTAGGGCGGCCCAACCCTAGGCTGCACGCAACAATCCCTTCGGGATAAATACGCGCGATGACCTTGCTTGAAATTCCTGGGATGCACTGCAACGCACTGGAGGACAATCATGTCGCAATCATTATCCGCTATCTACATTCATGCGACATGGTCCACGAAGGAACGCGCCCCATTTCTCCAAAACCCCACACTCCGCACGCGCATGTTCGAATATATCGGCGGTGTCTCCACTAACCACGCCTGCACCCCAATCATCGTCGTCGGCGTCGAAGACCACGTGCACATTCTCACTCGCCTCACGCGAACCATCACCATCGCGGATTGGATCAAAGAAATGAAACGCGCATCCAGCGCATGGGCAAAAGAAATTGACCCCGCCCTCCATGAATTCCAATGGCAATACGGCTACGGCGCCTTCTCCGTGAGCCACTCCAATATCGCCCACGTCGAACGATACATTGCCCACCAGGAAACCCATCACCAAAAACAAACCTTCCAAGATGAATTCCGCGACCTACTCCAAAAACACGAAATCGAATGGGACGAAAAATACGTCTGGGATTAATGATCCACGCTGGACGATAAAGCACTGCGGACGCTATGCAGGGCGTCGTGCGAAATTCCCACCCCGGATAAAGTTACGGACTTCATGTAAAGTGAGACGCTACAAAACTAAAACATGTGTTTTCTTGGCACGCGCACGCCAAGGCCTAATGATTCCAAATTCTTCAGAATCGACCTCAATATCCCGAAGGGATTACCGCGCGCAGCCCAGGGTTGACCGGGCGATGGCGCTTCGACGTAGCCGGGTCTACCGTGGGAACACCTTGGGAACACGAAAACACACTAGAGTCACAAGCCTAGAATCTCATGCTCGCCCAGGTTCCTATCTACTGGGAAGGTCATAGGTCTCTAATCAAGCTGCAGAACGCGAAAGGGCAGCGGTAACCCGTGGTTGCTTGTAAACCTGTTTGACGTTAAGCGGCCCTTTGTGCCGTCTCTCATGGAGAGTCTCGACCGCTCCCGAACTCGATAGAGTTGCGCGCGCCGCCGACTTGTCTGTTGTATAGCAAGCGCGGCCTAGATTGTAAGAGGCTTTGACCCGGTGACGTGATATGCTTTCGCGCTAGAATTTGCGTGCCGCTCTATAGGAGTTGTTAGCTTGGATCGTTTGCGACAAAAACATGATTTATACATTAAGCTTGGCGCATTGTTCGGGCCGCTTCTTTCGATGGTGAAAAATCTCGGCGCTTACGATGAACAAGAGAAAGCACAAGTTCATGCGAGATATTGTGCTGAATTTCGGAAGCTAAGTGATGAGTTCCTAAATTTTGCTAAAGGAGAAAAAGACCATGATTACCTATTGCAAACCCAACTATTCCAAGTTGCATTGAACCAGATGGCCTACGAGACGATAGAGAAAGTCTCGACCGAAGCTGTAATTTTAAAATACATGAATTCAGCCCGTTCTGCTATTGACATGATCCCGGTACCTCGCACTTCGGTGATTTTAGAAGCAGGTAGCCCGTTCACAGCTTACACCAAGCTGGTCGCCCTTTGTGAGACTGATGCATTGACTACACTCAGATGGCTTGATCCATATTTTGATTCGAGTATATTCCATAGGTACTTGTCGAATGTTCGCGCTAATGCTGCAATTACTCTGGTTACCTGTGAGCCTATTGCCAGTTGTTCCACACGCGACAAAATACGTTGGAAGCAGTTCTTAGCTGTGTCGGAACTTTTCGCGTCAGAACGCGGCCCCGAACTCTACAGGCTGGTTCTTAACACATCCTTACATGACAGATGGATTGTGTTCGACGAAAAGCGAATCTATGCGCTTGGAGGGTCTGCAAAGGACGCCGCCGACAAAAAATATTTTACAATTTCGAGCGTAGAGGCATCTCAAGCAAATCTGCAAACAATTAAGACGCTTGTAGAGAATGGTACTGAGCTATTTGGCCCGACAAATTCAAATCACCCAACAGTCCTACCTTAGTCACTTCTGTTTTTTCGCGTTCTCTATCGCCCGCGCCAACTACGGATTGTCTGACCGAATGCTAAGCCCGTTGGCCTGTCCTCCGGAGCTTTACGCGAAGGAGGATGCAACGCCCTGGGCAAATAGATAGAAGCCCCCGCGGACACCACCCCATCGCGCGCCGCGTAAACTCGTTACCTAGCTCCGGCTTGGTAACGCGCTCTTGAAAACCTGTCCTCCGAAGCGCTGCGAAGGAGGAAGCTCCGCTTTGTTCCTTGTCCCAACCATTCACCCCGCCCGCTTCTTAGAAATCCTGACTTCTGTCTTCTGACTCGTAACTCCCGCGTTTAGAATCTGTGTCATCTGTGCAATCCACTGCCGACAGTGACCGTACTCGGTCACGAGAGGATGTGGTCGCATCTATACCCGCCGCCGTCAACAAAGACCCCCTTGTTTCCCAAACCCCGATCCACGACCACCGCGCGAACACGTCCTCAATAGCCTCGGCGAAGAAAGATCCGCGGTCAAAAAATGCCTGTCCTCCCGAGCTTTACGCGAAGGGGGATGCAACGCCCTGGGCAAATAGATAGAAGCCCCCGCGGACCCCACCCCACCGCGCGCCCGCTTCTCCAAACTTCGCAATCCTATGTTCTGACTCCCGACTTCTGACTTCTGACTCCTGTCTCCTGACTCCTTTCCCCAATGCAACGCCGTGGGCTAATAGATAGGAAGTGATCAGCACCGCAGCCCGCGACTGGACGCGGCCCCACCCGCGGTCCAAGCCTCGAATACGGAAAGAAAGCGACGATGAAAAGCCGACCCCACCCAAGCCGCGAGTCAAACACCCGACACCCCGCAGCCGACCTGCACCCCCCTTACACCCCCTCCTCCCAAAGCAACACAAGAGAGGACGCACCTATGATAAATAACAACTTACGAATCGACTCTCGCCCAACACACCCCCTTGAATCGTCAAAAAAGAAAATTCCAACACCCCTTGGCTGACTGCCACCCGCTCCTGCCTCCTGGCTACCGACTCCCCCTCCGAGTGCAATGCGGTAGGCAAATAGTTAGGAAGTGTTCAGCACCGCAGCAGCACGACCGGATGAGTCCCCACCCTGCGGCCTGTCATCGTGCTAACGGCAAGATTGCACCGAACGGTAACGACAGAAATGGAGGTAGGACGCGTGGAGTGCTACTGCGCGACGGAAGCCTGCGCGACCACCGTGCTCGGATCGGATGCCTCTTGTTCGGCGGACTCCGCCGTCTCGACGGCAGTATCCGTCGGTTTCGGCGCGGCGGGCATTTGTCCATAAAGTTCCAGATACGCGTACGTGTACTGCTGAGAGTCTTCCGGAAAGGCCTCCATCATGCGACGCAGCGTGTCCCGGCGCTTGTCTGGATCGTTCAAATGTTCGTAACACTGCACAAGCTGCACAAAGGTCTGATACTTCAATGGCGCTTCTGGATAGTCCGACAATACTCGCTCGTAATGACTCGCCGCTGCCGAATAATCCTGCAACCGCTGAAAGTACATGTTGCCGATTCCCGCAGCCAACGCCGCCGCCCGCTCCGGTTCGGGGTGTTCAGCAAGTGCCGCTTCGTTCTCCCGAATCTTTGTCAATGCCTCCTCGCGCAACTTCGCCCGCTCATCTGCCACAAGGTCCCGCGGCGCGACAGTCGGCGCTGTCCGCTGAACACGCGCCATTTCTGATCCCGGCATTTGCGCCGCATCCGTTTCGACCGCCTCCCTTGGAGCAAGAAATTGATATAAGGCAGCAAATACGAATGCGATCAATACGATGAACAAATACCAATTCTTAACCAGCGTTTGTTTTGCGAAATCCGAGCTCATGCAGTCCCCAGCTCCCTCCATGATATCTGTGAAAACACCAGTACCTGCCCGGCGCCAATCATCCCAGTCGGCAAATTGTCCGCCAGCGTCGGCACCTGATAGATCTCCGGCACGTTCGTCCCCATGTCGAAGTAATTCGAAACATAGGTCCCAGTCACGATCGTTTGTTTCTGCGACTTTATCTGCTGCGCGGCATAGAACGCGCCCATCAACTCCAACTGCGAGTTCACGCCCATCGTCAGATTGCCGGTGGTCATAATCCCGAAAATGTTGTTCACCGGAAAGCTGTTCGCCGTCGTGCCGTTGGCGTTCTGCGAATACAGGTTCGTATCCAGTGATGCATCGCCATTTACCAGTATCGCCGCGCGCCCCGTATACGAAATCGTCTTGTCGTTTCCAGCGCCGCGTTCGATAGCGAAGTTGCCATTCACCTTCACCTGGCCGCTGATCTCCATCACGTTTGTAGCCGCATTAAAATAGATATAGTCCTCGCCCGATTGCCGGCTACCTGCCATCGCGTAGGTGTCAGTCGGGCGCTGCGCGTTCCAATAGAAATTCTGGTTCGCCTTAATGGTCATGTTGCCGTTGTATGCGGTCGCCGCAAGTACCTTTGTCCAATACGAATCATAGGTATAAAGCGAGCCCGTATCAGGATCGGTGTAGGTGTTGCCGGTCCCCACTTCGACATAGGGATCGCTCATCACTGGAAGATGCACGCGATTACCCAGGTCGTACAATTTGTCCCAGCCATTGTCGCTGTACACGTTGGTGGGATCGCCACGCCCGCCGTCGTCCGTTACGGAAGTACCCGTCCAGCCGTCAGTGACATACGTACCGTCCATGAGTTCCTTATACGCGTTGCCTGTGACGTTGGTCTCGCCAATTTCGGAGTTACCCGACATGCCAACTAGGCCACGCTTCACGCGCAGCTTCGCATTCAACGTTTGCACCATTTCGCCGTTTACGTTTTTCGGCGCGATCGCGGGAATGCGACCCGAAAGCGACGCAGGCATTCCCACGTAGTTATTATGAATAAGACTCGTACCGCTGATGTCCAACGCGGCGAGTACGGTCGTGTTTGATACGGTGGCATCACCGAGTAGGTGCACCGAACCGTGAATGCTGACATTCCCATTGATCAGCCCACCGGCCTGACCCGAACCAGCGAAGATTGCATTGCGCCAGACATTCACATCGGATCCGCCGATAACCACTTCAAGACGACGCTCCACTCCCTGGTTGTTGGCAAAGCCATAGAGCGTGAACATGTCCGCCTCAGTCGCATCGTCAACCGTGCCGTTCTCGTTATTGTCAATACCATCGAATTCCCACGCGTCGGCGTAGGCCATATATTGAACACGCGGCATCGTAGCCAGCATCAATGGCGCGACGCCCGTATCTTCAAAACTCGGAAGATCGAGAATATCGTCCGTCGTAACCGGGGCCCACGTGCCAAGCCCGATGTTACCGTCACCGCCATTCTCCAAGTCTGCCCAACTTTCCGTCGTGGCAGCTTCGAGTACCGGGAAACTATCGTTGAAAATTCGGTACTGCGCAGTCTGTTGTCCCTGCCGCACGACGCGCATGGCCAAAGCACAGAGAATCATCCCCGCAAACATGATAAAAATCATTGCGGTCAGCAGCGCGATACCTTCGTCATTGCGTCTTTTCTGCTTCATATCTAATTCCTCGGGGTGACGAGCAATTGCACGCTGGATAATTGTTCGTGTTCGCGCGGGCTGGGTTGATACATTGCCTGCACCGTGATAAGCACACCATTGTTCAGTTGTTGAAACAACAGTCCCCGATCCAGCACGCCGTTGAAATTTCCGTCTTCGGCAGCATCCAGCGCACCGCTTGCGTTGGCGTCTTCATCAGGAAGCAGGCCATTGGCAATAACCGTCACGTTGCCGCCCTCAATCATTACCAATTGATCTATAGTTTGACCGTCACCGTTCGCGTCGTTGACGTCCCGTTGAATTGTGCGCAAGCCGGTTGTTTCCAGCGACAAACCGCTGTCAACGGCCGTGCCATTTCCATCAACATCGTCTGCCCTACGGTAGCTCAGTGTGGTCACCGGAAACGCATTTGTGTTGATCGACACGGAAGTTGCCTGACGCAGCTCACGCGCCAGCCACTGCGATGCATTCCGGACCTGGTCCTGACCGGCGATTCGTGCTTCCTGCGAAGCAACCGCGGTCTGTACATTGAGCGCAAGCGTAAAAAGCAACCCCATGACGATCATCAATACCGCGACGACGATCATCAGTTCGATTAAGGTGAACCCCTTGCAGTTCTTCATGCTATTGCCTGAACTGGGTCGCAAGGCTCTGCGAAAGCAGCCGTCCATTCACATCCCGCCAAGTGATGGTCGCACGCACTTCCAAAGGATTGGGCAGCGCCGCAACGGTAGCAGCGTTGGTTATGGGGAAGGTGGCCAATCCGCCGGTCCCGTCAACCGCAGCCAGCGAGATTACAGCGGAGGATCCAAGACCGTCCACGGTAATCGGGGTGGTGGTGATCATCGTGGTAAATGGGGTACCACGCAGTTCTTCGAGCGTGCTCGTCAGTTGAGTATTCGCCAGCGTATTGGTCGTGATTACGGAATTCGAGCTGCTTGCATCGACAACGCCCCCGATAATAAATAAGAATGCAACTGCCATAATTCCAGAGGCAATGCATAGCTCGAGTAATGAAAAGCCGCTGTCATTTTTCAATACCATATAGAACCTCCTGCAACTTGACCAGATCTGCGGGTTCACTACTAATGCTAGTTCAATTTGATACCATTGCAAACTCGAATTAATTATATCGTAGCTCCGCAAATCCCGCAATAATTATTTACTAATTTGGCAACTTATAAAAGTGTCAGATGTAGAAGTTTTTATGATAGTTAAGAAAGATGTGCCAATGAACAATTACGGGATAATTAAGTTAAAGATAGGTCACTCTCGGAAATTGAACGTTAGTACATTTGACATGTATAACGCCTGAAAGTCCAGTCGCGATAAACCTATTTTTGTTCTAAAGTCCAGTCCTGATTCTGTTAGGAAAACCATTATTCGTCAGAACAGTAAATAGATATTGATGGATCCTTGCCTCCCTCCAAAAACGCAGACGCCCCCCCGCAGCACCACCCCGCCGCAAGCACGCGTTCCTAATCGCCGCGGCGCCTCTTGGAAATACTTACTCCTTTCTTCTTACTCCTGTCTTCGGACTCCTGATTCCCGCGGTCCTCCTCTAACCCCACCGCCGTCAACAGAGACACCCTTGTTTTCCGATCCCCGATCCACACCCACCGCACGAGCTTGTCTTCAATAGCCTCGGCAAAGGAAGATCCGCGGTCAAAGAAACTGCAACGCCTTGGGCAAATAGGTAGAAGCCCCCGCGGACACCACACCACCGTGCGCCCGCTTTTCAAATTCTTGAACCCCGAGTTATGACTCCTGACCTGGCAGCGCGTTGCTGACGCGTTCCAAAAAACTGTCCTCCAAAGCCGTCACTGCGAAGGACGAAGCACCGCCGTGTTCTTCGCCCACAATCTGTGCCATCTGTGCAATCTGTGGTGAAGATTCCCGAGTGGGAGGGAAGCCCCACCAACACCCACCGCTCCAAAATTCGCCGCGCAGAGACGGCCCCAAAAAAAATTCCCTATGCTCTTTACAATTAGTCAACCAAACAGAGGTCGTTTCGCGTGCGGATTCAAGTGACAAGTGCAACACGCTAGGCCAAGAGATGGATAGCGATATCAACGCATACAGCGTTGCACTGCTGAAGGAACCGGCGCACAGTGCCATCAAATGTGCTTCGATTGTGGCACTCGGGCAGCCGCCACGTGCACCCGCGCGGTGCTGCTGCTATAATCTCACGTTCCGCGCGGGCTTTAACCTGCGCCATTTCAAGCCGTTAAGCGAAGGAATTCCTCTGTGACGACGCCAAACACCGAATTGCCGAAGAACTACGCGCCCGAAGAAGTGGAAGCCAAGTGGCGCGCGCACTGGCAGGGTACGAACCTCTACGCCTATGACCCCACGCGCCCGCGGGAGGAAACCTTCGTCGTTGATACGCCGCCGCCCACGGTTAGCGGCTCGCTACACATGGGTCACATCTTTAGCTATTCGCACCAGGACTTCATCGTCCGCTTCAACCGCATGCGCGGGAAAAACATCTTCTTCCCCATCGGTTGGGACGACAACGGCCTACCCACCGAACGCCGCGTGCAGAACCTGTTCAACGTGAAGTGCGAGCCGCACGTCCATTACGACCCGAACTTCAAAGCCGAGCGCGGCAAGAAGGGCGACTACACACCCATCTCCCGTAGAAATTTCACCAAACTCTGCGACATCGCCACGAAGGAAGACGAAGAAGTCTTCCGCAATCTCTGGCAACGCATGGGCATGTCCTACGACTGGGACCAGGAATACGCGACGGTCAATGAACACTGCCGTCGCATCTCGCAGTTGAGCTTCTTGGAACTCCTCGAAAAGGGTGAGGTCTATCAGGCAGAACGCCCCGTATTGTGGGACGTCGATTTCCGCACCGCCATCGCTCAAGCGGAACTCGTCGACAAGGAAGTGCCAAGTGCCTATCACTTCCTGCGCTTCGGAATCGAAGGCTCAAACAATCATCTCGTCATCGCGACTACGCGTCCCGAATTGTTACCCGCATGCGTTGCCGTACTTGTACATCCGGAAGATGAACGCTACCAAAACGTCATCGGCAAGAACGCCGTCACGCCACTCTTCCATGCACCTGTGCCAATCATGTCCGACCCCAAAGCCGATCCAGAAAAAGGCACCGGCGTGGTCATGGTCTGTACGTTCGGCGACCAGACCGACGTGGAATGGGTCAAGACCTACAACCTGCCCACCCGCCAAGTCCTCGATCGCGACGGTCATTTGCTGCCGATCAAGTTTGTGCATGCAAACGAGGCCGACAGTACGCACAAATTCGTCAGCGCCGATCCCGATCAAGCGAACCATGTCTATTCGCAGATGCAAGGCAAATACGCCAAGCAAGCGCAGAAGATCATCGTTGAACTCGCAAACACAACGGATGGCGTCATCGATCGACCAAAGCAGGACATCACGCACGCCGTAAAGTATTTCGAAAAAGGCGACCGCCCGCTCGAACTTATCCCCGCGCGCCAATGGTTCACACGCATCCTCGAACACAAAGATGCGCTTGTTGGGCAAGGCCGTAAGATTCAGTGGCACCCCGCGCATATGTCCACGCGCTACGAAAATTGGGTGTTAGGACTCAATCAGGATTGGTGTCTTAGCCGACAGCGCTTCTTTGGCGTTCCGATCCCAGTCTGGTTCAAGCTCGGCGAGAACGGCGAAGTGCTCTACGATCAAGTCATCAAACCACGCGCGGAGCAATTACCCGTCGATCCGCTTGCCGATGCACCAGACGAATATAAGGAAGATCAACGTGACGTGCCCGGCGGCTTCACAGGCGATCCCGACATCTTCGACACCTGGGCAACAAGTTCGCTCACGCCGCAGATATCTACACACTGGCCAACCAATCAGGAACGTCACAAAAAATTGTTCCCGATGGACGTGCGCCCGCAGAGCCACGAGATTATCCGCACCTGGGCCTTCTACACCATCGTGAAAGCATGGATGCACGAACGCGAAGTCCCATGGCACAATGTCGTCATCAGTGGATGGATCCTCGATCCCGACCGCAAAAAAATGTCGAAGAGTCAGGGCAATGTCGTCACGCCGGAACCGCTGATTGATCAACACGGTGCGGACTGCGTCCGCTACTGGGCAGGTCGTGCACGCGTTGGTGTGGACACAGCGTTTGACGAACAGGTTTTCAAAGTCGGCAAACGCCTCGCCACGAAAATGTTCAACGCTTCGAAGTTCGTGCTAGGCCGTTTCGAAAACATTGACCCTGCGCTACTCGGCCCCGAACGCATCACACACGAAACCGATCGCGCGATCATCCGCGAATTGCGCCCGCTCATCGAGCGTGCCACCGCGGCCTTTGAACAATTCGACTACGCCCAAGCGCTCCAACTCACCGAAGACTTC
Organism: Candidatus Hydrogenedentota bacterium; assembly: GCA_020848835.1. GTDB lineage: Bacteria > Hydrogenedentota > Hydrogenedentia > Hydrogenedentales > SLHB01 > JABWCD01. Next base: position 76,941 of record JADLHJ010000081.1, on the reverse strand, counting down.
TTCTGGAGCACCTTCTGCGACAACTACGTCGAACTCTCCAAACCCCGAACCTACGAAGAAGAACTCAGCGAAGGCCGACTCAGCGCCGCCTCCACGCTGCGCCTCGTCCACCGCGCACTGCTCCGTATGTTCGCCCCCTTCATGCCCTTCCTCACCGAAGAAATCTGGCACTGGACTTATGCCAGCGACTCGGACATGAGCGAAACTATTCACCGCAGCCCGTGGCCGACGCTGGATGAGCTTGCCGCGATAGTTGAACCATCGCGTCTTGATACCTACTGTTCCATGAAAATATTCATTGAAGCCGTGCGCAAATGGAAAGCCGATCAGAACGTGAGCATGAAAGCACCCATAGGGACAGCACTGGTGAATGCATCAGCAAAGTTCCACGATGACCTAGAGGCCGTCGCAGACGATCTGAAAGGCATGCTGCACATTCAACATATTGAGAACGCTGTTTCCGAAGTCGAAGGAATTCCAAGCTTCAAATTTACTTTAGCCACGGAGTAAATATCTCTGACCTACTGATTCCCAAATTTCCATTTGGGAACCAGCTCTTGAAACGCTTTGCTTTGTTCTTAAAACAAATGTCGTGAAGCTAAGGAGGACTAACGGTGAGCCTTAGTGGATTCTCAGAGATTCAGTTCACTCACGACGGCGATACGCGCACCGTTTTTCGAAAAGGCTACGGACCCGGGGTCGTAGTCATGCACGAAATCCCCGGCATCACCCCCGAAGTACAGCGCTTCGCCGAGCGCGTCGCTGACGCTGGCTTCACAGTCTTCATGCCGCACCTCTTCGGCACACCAGGTAAGAAATTCTCCAACAGCTACGCCGTCGGCCAAATGGCGCGAGCATGCATCAGTCGTGAATTCTCCGTCCTCGCGTCGAGAAAATCCAGCCCGATTTGCGATTGGCTCCGCGCGCTCTGCCGCCATGTGCACGCCGAAATCGGTGGCAAAGGCGTCGGCGCGATTGGCATGTGCCTCACCGGCAACTTTGCACTTGCACTCATGGTAGACGAGGCCGTCATGGCGCCGGTGCTGAGCCAACCATCGCTGCCATTCGGAATTGGTAAAGAGCGCCGCGCGGGGTTGCATTTGTCCGATGGCGATTTAGCAGTAGTGAAAAAGCGTGCGGCCTCAGGAGTGCCGGTAATCGGGATGCGCTTTACCGCCGACCCGCTGTGCACAAAGCAAAGATTCGACCGCCTGCGCGCTGAGCTGGGAGATGCCTTTGAAGCGATAGAGATCAATTCGGACCCCGGAAATCCGCACGGAATCATACGCACCGCGCACAGCGTGGTGACCAAAGACCTGATCGATAGCGATGGTCACCCAACCCGTGCCGCGCTTGATCGGGTGCTATTGTTCTTTTCGGATCGATTAAAATAAACTTCGCGGGATTCGAGCCCATACGCTACACTTTTACCAGCGTAAAAGAGGGAGAGGCAAAGATGTCGGAGCCAACCATTGCCGATCGAAAACCTGCAGTAGTTGAACTTGAACCAGGTTCTTATTGGTGGTGTCGTTGCGGCCAGTCCAAGAACCAACCGTGGTGCGATGGCTCGCACAAAGGATCCGAGTTCTCGCCGGTCGAATTGACCATCACCGAGAAGCGGAACTACGCCATCTGCCAGTGTAAGCATTCGATGAAATCCCCATTCTGCGATGGCACCCATAAACGATTGCCAATGTAATTCGTAAGCGGAAGGCCCGCTTAAATGTTTTGTGACTGCATCGCGACACGAATAAGATTGCCCGCATGTCTGAAGTGACTAACACAAAATCCGATGCGCAACCTCTGCCTAACGCCGCCTTAATCAGTGCGCTGCAACGCATCGGAATAGCGGGCTCATTCCTCTTGCTCTTCGTATCGGTGCTCGTATCTGCCGTGAAACCAAGCGCACTCGGCGGTATCGTCGGCATAAACGGCGTGTGGATATACAGCGTCGCTGTCGCATTCTTCTCCATCCAACACACCTGGCTCCGAGCCAGCGGACTTTTCGGTCGTGCAGACGCGGTTTCGCCTTCGACGCGTTGGGCGCGCTTCGCTTTCCTTTGTATGTTCCTCATCTGCATCAACGCATTCGTCACTACCGCGCGCGGACTCACGCACTGGGGAATCGTCGCCGGGCACGACGAACCGCAGTACTACGCCTACCTGCACTCGTGGTTCTTCGATCGCGACGTAAACTTCGAGAACGAACTAAAGCGTATCCCCGGCGCGTGGGAGCTCATGAGCGAAGCGCACCCCGAACGCCCAGAGTACAACGTCGCGCCAATCGGCACCGCAATCATCTGGGTTCCCTTCTACCTCTCCGCGCACTTAGTCTTGCTGACACTTCATGCACTCGGCGAAAGCGTCCCCACAGACGGCATTGCAACACCGTATGCATTCGCCTGTGCATTCGGCAGTAGTGTGTGCGTGTGGCTCGGCATGCTAATGATCCACGCGACGCTAAAACGCTGGTTCTCCGAACGCGCTTCTTTTCTCGCGACCGCACTGCTTTGGCTCGGCTCACCAATCATTTGGTATCAGATCGATCAACCGTGGATGTCGCACGCGACTTCGTTCTTCGCGGCTGCGTTGGTCTTGTGGATTTGGGCGCGCACTTTTGAACACCGCGAATTCATGGGCTGCATCGCTCTCGGTGCGGCAATCGGGCTCGCGTTGCTTGGACGTCCCACACATGCGGTGCTCATCGTATTGCCCTTCGCTGACTTCCTCCGCGCGCTCAGGCGCGGGCACGGCGCGGGAAAGGTAATTACATGTTTAGTGAGCACGCTCGTGGTTTGCGCCGCAGTCTTTTCCCTCCAACTCGCCGTCTGGTATTTCCGCTACGACTGGGCAACACAGGGCATCAACACACCGCCCGGAAGTCCCATGGCCTGGACGCATCCCGCCATTCTCGAAGTGCTCTGGTCTGCGCACCATGGTCTTTTCGCGTGGCACCCAGTCTTGCTGGCGGGATTCATTGGACTGCTTGCGTTCTGGAAACGCGCACGCTACGCGACACTCTGCGTCGGGCTCCTACTCGCTGGCTATGTTTACTCGAATGCCGCAATCGATGCATGGCACGCAGGAGGATCCTTCGGCATGCGACGCTTCGTCTGCGTCCTGCCATTCATGTCGCCGGGCATAGCAGCCTTTGGCGTATGGTCTGTGCGCTTCTGCAGAAAACACTACATGCTTCCAATTAGCGTGCTGATAGCGTTGTTTTTCATTTACAACGCGCTGCTCATGGTTCAATTACGATCAGGATTGACGGCATTCGGTGCGCCGGTTTCGTTTCAACAAGTGTGGGGCGCATCGGCAACGACCTTGCACGACACCGTCGGCAATCCGTTCTCCTGGCCCGCGAATCTTCTGTTTGCGGCAAAACACAACGTTTCACCCTCGCAATACGATGTGATGGGCGGCGTGCCCTTCACGCCCGACATCGACGTCCAAGGTCCTGCATTACTGCCTTTCCTAGGCACCGGCTGGCAAACGGACTATGTCAATGCTTACCGACACAAAGGTGCGTTTCTCGCGCAAGCACCGCACAACGAACTGCTGCTGTATATGCACAAGGGCCACGCGTATGACTTGAACTTGTCCTTCTCGCTTCCCACGTTAATGACCACGCCGCAGCAAGCGGTTTTCACATTGAATGGAAAGAAGCTCGGCGAAGCCAGGCTGGAACCCAACGCCAAATCGGAATTGAAACTCTTCGTTCCCGGCGATATCACCGTGGAAGGTACAAATATACTCTCTGTCGATTTCGCGACGGTGCAACAAACCACGCGTACTGGTTCGCGCGGAGAAGGCGGCGGCCACGGCTTGGAACTCCTAACCCGCAAGCCCTATCCCGCCGCGGCATTCATTTGGCGAATTGCCGTTGCCACACATTACGACACGCCGCAGACGAAGTGACCCCGACTACGCGCTTATTTTCCCTCGCCTAATAATTCGTATAACGTGTCGACATCGCCCGGCGCATAACCCGAGTAATGGCTATTGATATATCCAAACACGTTTAATCGCTGCGATAGAATTGACTTCATCACCGGTGCCCAACGCGCCAAATCCGGCTTGCGGTCGATAACATGTTCGCCCCACGTAGTCGTTATCTTCTCAATCGCGTAACGGTCGCCCAACAAACGGATATAAGCAAAGGGCCCCGTGAATATCCCGTCGATCTTCATGAGTTGGTTGCACGTATGCATCCACGGATGATCGATCAGCGCAAGCGCAATACCATGTTCCGTCAGCAACTCGCACAAGGGCGCCCGCAGCCATGCCTTGTTACGCACCTCTATCACAAACTGATGGCCATCGTCCTTCGGTAAGGCTTTAACGAAAGGCTTAAGTCGTGCAAGGAAATCGTCTTCTCTGACGTTGTACTTTTTTGAGTAGTACGGAAACTGAAACACGACCGGTCCCAGCCGGGGGCCAAGCTTTTCCATAACTTTCAGAAACTCAGCGAGATCTTTCTCGCAGTTCTCAAGAAATTTCTGATGCGTGATCAACTGCGGCGCCTTTGCCGCGAAAAGGAAAGCTTCGGGTGTACGCTCCCGCCAACCATCTACAGTCGATTGGCGTGGCGTGCCATAGAAGGTAGAGTCTATCTCCACTGTGTTGTAACGCGTCGCGTATTCACGGATGTAGTCGATCTGCCGCGTACCAAGCGAATACACTTTACCCGTCCAGTCGGAGGTACTCCAACTGCAGGTACCCAGGCGAATCGCGGGAATCTCGGGAAGGCTAACTACGGTGTTGACCCTGTCAATGAACGCGGTTCCCCTCTGTGAGGATGCACACCGCCAAGATACTTCATCACCGGCTTGATCGCCAACAACACAAACCCAATGACAAACAACCAGACATAGGTCATCACGAATTCTGAAAAGTACGCGCCCAAAATGGCGCCGAACAATATACAACTCCACTTCAGACTGCCGATTTCCCAGACCGTCCAGGTGCGAGGTTCGAATATGTTCATCTTACCGCTCCATTCGTCCCGAAAGCCCGAGGGTTCTCTTCCTATTATACCAAATTAACCTTGATGTAGATATATTTTATAGATATTCACATTATGTTTTGGGGGCACGTTGCTATAGTTTGCGGGATTTGCGGGATTGGTGTATACTTCGCTTGGTAAAGAATAGGTACTCTCTGCACTTGGGAGGAGATGCCCGATGGCACTGTCAATTGGCCAAAACCCCAGCGCATTTGGCGCGGTACGAAACGTACAGCAGACCACAAAATCACTCCTTCAGAATTACCAGCGTCTTGCGTCCGGCCAACGCATCAATCGCGCGGCAGATGATGCCGCTGGACTTGCCATTGCGGAAACACTCCGTTCCGACGTCCGCCAGTACACCAAAGAGGTTGAAAACTTACAGTCCGGTATCAGCGCCTCGCAGACTGCCGATGGAGCATTGGAAACACAAAGCGACGCCGTCCAACGCATTCGCGAACTTGCGGTGCAAGCCTCGAACGGCACGCTGACTAACGAACAACGCTCCGCGCTCAACGAAGAAGCGCAACAGTTACTGCAACAAATCGACGCAACCGCAAGTGACACGGAATACAACGGCCAGAAGTTGCTGGATGGTAGTCAATCATCAGTCTCGCTGGGCACAGAAGGCGGCGATCAACTGTCACTAAACGAGTCCACGGCTTCCGCGCTTGGCATCAACGGCGTGGACCTCAGCACGCAAGCTGGCGCCCAGAGTGCCTTGTCTGATCTCGACGATGCGCTGGAAAGTATTGGAGCCAATAGATCCAGTATTGGCGCGCAACAGTCCGGCTTCGAAAGCGCCATTAATGTGCGCGAGACGACCAACAACAACATCATCGAAGCGGAGTCCCGCATTCGCGACGCCGATATCGCGCGCATTACGATTGAGCAAACGCGCAACCAAATCCTGCTCGGCGCGGGCGTGAATGCGATCAAGAAGTCCGGCATCAATAACCAGATCGCAGCGGGATTGCTTTCTAAATAAAGTTTCTTACCCCGACGTGGTGCGTTGCGCCTTTCGCACGCGCACGACAATCAAGGCAGCAATCAACATCCAACCCAGCAGAAGCGTCGTCTGATCCGCTGCCCGTAGCGCCACCGGCGCAGAATCTGGATCGCTCGGATCCGTATCGTTCTGGAACTCAATGATGTTAACAGCGTTATCGCCGTCCGGATCACCCATTGCCCCGTTTTCGCCAGCGGAATCCCCAATATCGAGACCATAGCGCTGCTCCCAATAATCCGGCAATCCGTCTTCGTCGGTGTCAGGCGTCGTCAACCACACTTCCGCAATCTGGCTGCCGCGCCCACTTACCCGTTCCCATTCAAGATGCAGAACGCCGTCCGATGTAACTGAAGGCGGTATGGCGTACGTAATCTGGTAGGGAAACGATCCCGGCGTGCCCGACGTGCCAATCGTATTGCCATCGGCAATCAGAGTCATGATGGGGCTAAACCTTCCCAGGTAAGTTGCGCGGAGTGTGTACACCGCATCTGGCGCGAGATTGCTGTAGTGCATTTCCAACGGCTGACCATAGAGCGTTTGACCCTGATCTTGCCACGACCGCAGACCCGCGCCACGTTTTGGATCGTTCGTGTCACCGTTGTGCCACATAAATTCGCTTTGCGTAGATTCGACAAAGCCGGGATCCTGCGCGTAAGTGAGCTGATGAACGAGATGCGCGTCCTTCGTGGCATTTCCGAGGTTGTCGTAGTACCCCGCCGGTCCTGGATTTTCCCAATTCAAAAGCGTTTCTATGGCGTCGAGTTTCGCGCCTTGCGTCGGTAATGGCGCAATCACGTTGGCGAATACGTACTCGTAGTGGAGGCGATCGTTAACCGGCCAGTCGATCAAGTCGAGAATGCAGCTCCGCTCGAGTCCGCTTGCCAGATACGGCGCGCTCACGCTCGATTGATATTTAATGGACGCGAATAGATCGACGCAGAGGTCTGCGATACGAGATCGCAAATCCGCACGCACCGGATTTGTCGTCGCCAAATCAAGTGTGGCCTCGGCAGAATTTATCGCGTTATTCGCGCCGAGCGATGCCGCGTTGGCAAGAGTCGCGCGCGCCTGTTGCTGAAGATCAGTCTCATTAATCAGCCGCGCGCGAATATACTGGTCGCTATATGCGCGCAGTAGTAAATACTGCCAGCGCCAATCATTCGCAAGCCCAGGATGTTGCGCTTCCAGCGTTTCCCATTGATCAAAGGTTGTGTTGACGCCAGCATTCGTGAGAAGTGGTCCTTGCCAATTTGCTTCAAGATTCAAAATGCCTGACGAGGCCGCGCTAACAAGATCAGGTCCAAAAAAGAAACGCGAATAGTCCTGCACGATTTCATTCACGTTCAACCCGGGATCCCACCCGCGCATGCTCCATACCTGCTTGTTCACGTCATCATGCGCACCATCGGAGTACGCGAGAAATCCGCAGGTCAAGCTCGCGTAGCGATTATGAATAATTGCTTGTTCCGTTGGACGCGGGTTCGAGGCTTCACGATTCTGTACGTGCGCAAACGCTTGATCCCAGTCCGGCACGGGATACTGACAACGCAAATTATGCGTGATGTCAGGATAATGGCGAATTGGATATTGATTCGGGGTGCGCGTACGCATTTCTTCCATAGTCATCCAAGTCCAGGGACCGTACACCATTCCTTTTAACCAGGTCGGCTGTTGCGATTGCAGATAATCGAACAGCGTGTCGTTGTCCGCATGTTCAAAACCCTGGTTCGACAGCCATACGCCGGCAGCGGGATGCTCAGCGACAAGTGTGTCGTGGAGGTCGTGGACGAAATCCAACACCAAAAGCGGCGCATTGTTTCCCGGATCGCCGCCGGGAACAAACACGCCGTCGAGTCGCACGCAATCTTGATACATCGCCGCGTGATCGGCGAGGGCTTGGTTGCGCTGTGTCGTATTGTTCAAGTCGAAATTCGCAGGCGTCCAGACCCAATACTCGATACCATAATCGTCGCAGATTGCGCTCACAGCCTGATTCATTTGCGACGCACTGATTGGAAAATGCGGACTCGGGGTATCGAACGGGATGTTTTCAATCGCGTTTGCGCCAAAGATAACAAGCTCCCGAATATACTGCTCGTACTGCACAACGCTCCAGCCATCATAGGTGTTGGCTGTGTTCCGGTATCCGAGTTGATGGCCGCGCAATGGATATACGGGCGCCGTGGTGACCTCCGGCGATTGCGCCAGGCGCAATAGGCCCGCGCCCCACTCGACACTGCGCAACAATTTGCCCACGCCGAATAAAGCACCGCGTGCATCTTCGCCGACGATCCAGACTACAGTTGGGCCTGGCCCGCCTGCTTGTGCAAACAGGTGATACCCTTCTGCACCAATCCCCAGGCCCGGTTGAGATGTCAGCGCGATTACCGTTCCAGAAGCGGGCCACGACGTCGATACGTTAAGGTTCAATCCCGTGCGCTTTTGAATTTCTTCCACAAGCACCACCGAGGCCTTAGCTTCGGATTTCGGCAGCGTTCCGGGTCGTGTCACGACAACTGCGCTTGCGAGATCGATTTGCCCCGTCGGTGCGTTCGTCGTATTCGCCACATTGATGAAGCGTGGAACGGACGTCGCGTAGGGTGTGCCGCCTTCAGTGACGGTCAGTGAAACGGTGAAGCTCCCAGCTATCGTGTATGTATGCGTGGGATTCTGCGCGGTGTTAAGCGGACTGCCATCGCCAAAGTCCCAGGACCACGCAGTAATAGGGCCACCGCTGGTTGAACTCGTGTCGGTGAAATTCACCGTGAGGGACGGCTGCCCCAATGTGTGGTCCGCCGTGAACGACGGCATCGCGGATTTTGTATCGCACCATGCAGTGCAGCAGATAATCAAAGCGACACAACACATCCGTAGCGAAATTGACACCACAGCAACCTCCGCACACGCAACCCGGGATCGTAATAAGCGGAAAATGATTATGGCACATGCCTGCCAAGGTGGCGACAAAAAAAGCGCAGATTCACGCTCAATCGGCGTGAATCTGCGCAATCTGTGGAGGAATTTATAAGTTTACTTCGGCATATGGGCCGCGAGGTTCTTGCCTACTTGTTCCCAATTTACAATGTTCCACCACGCATCGACGTATTTCGCGCGATCATTGCGATACGTCAGATAATACGCGTGCTCCCAGACGTCGATCCCCATGATCGGCACAGTGTCCCAGGTGCCAAGCTTATGCTGGTTCTCCGCCTGTAAAATAATCAGACGGTGATCCGTCACACGGTGGTGCAGCAGCGCCCAACCCGAACCTTCAACCGCCTTTGCTGCAGCGGAGAATTGGCCTTTAAACGCAGCGAAGCTACCAAAGTCTGCATTGATTTTATCAAGCAGCGCGCCCGTAGGTTCACCGCCGCCGCCCTTGCCTGCCGGCGCCATGATCGTCCAGAACAATGAATGCAGCGCGTGGCCGCCACCGTTGAACGCAGCCGACTTCGACCAATGCTGCACCATTGCAAAGTCGTTCGCGGCGCGCGCATCGGCAAGGGCCTTCTCTGCCTTGATGAGATTCGTCACATACGCCGCGTGGTGTTTGTCGTGATGCAGCTTCATCGTTTCTGCATCAATCGTGGGTTCAAGCGCCTCGTACGGATACGGCAAATCCGGTAGCTTATGCTCGGTCAGCCCGCCTCCGCTGCCGCTTGCCGCAGGCTTCTCATCAGCCGCCGCCAACACCAGGTCCGGCGTCGCAAACGCGGCGCCCGCCGCCGCAATACCGCTCGCCGTCTTCAAAAAAGTTCTCCGCGTCTTTTCCATGTTCTAGTTTCCTTGCATGAGACCGATCCGCTATCGGTTCGGTGGACCACCCGTAGACCCAGGCCGAATCACATTCGGCTTTACAGTAGCCCAACACCGTCGCAAAAAGAAAAATGCCCGCGCGCCTGAGGCACACGGGCGTTGGATTAGACTTTCCTGCTACTGCTGCACGAGGCTCGACAGTTGCAGGATGGGCATGAAGAGCGCGATGACGATACCGCCTACGACCACACCCATCATCAGGATGAGAATTGGCTCGATAAGGCTGGTCAAACCGTCGACCGCCGCTTTCACTTCCGAATCGTAGAAGTCCGATATTTTCGCAAGCATCTGTTCGAGCGCGCCGGTCTTTTCACCGACGCCGATCATACGTGTGACCATCGCCGGGAATTCCTGGCTGCGCGCGAGGGGTTCTGCAAGGGTCTCACCACCACGTACGCTGTCCGCCGCCTTGCGCACCACACGTGCGAACACTTCGTTGCCGGCCGTACGTTCCACGATTTCAAGCGCCGCAAGAATCGAAACGCCGCTGCGTGTGAGCGTGCTCAACGTGCGCGCGAAGCGGCTGATCGCCACCTTGCGCAAAAGTTTGCCGAACACCGGCATCTTTAAAAACATTGCGTCCGTCTGCAGACGTCCGTTTGCAGTCTCACGGTAGGCGCGAAATCCGATAACGGCGCCAATCCCCGCGGCAATCACAACCAATATCTTCCAGCTACGCAACACTTCGCTGATGTTGATCAGTAACTGCGTAGGTGCGGGTAGCGCCTTGTCGAAGCTCTTGAAGATTTCCGCAAACTGCGGAACGACCCAAACAATAAGACCCGTGGCTATTAACAGAATCATCGCGAACGCGACGACCGGATATGTCATCGCCGAACGAATGCGCCGTTTCAACTCTTCCATCGATTCCATGTAATCCGCGAGCTGCAGCAATACATTGTCGAGGTTACCGCTCGCTTCGCCCGCGCGAATCATGCTCACGTACAAATCGGTAAATACGCGCGGGTGACGTTTCAATGCCTCCGAAAACGAATCGCCGCCTTCAACCGCGCTGCCTATGTCGCGCATCGTTGTGGCAAAATTGGCGTCTTCCGTTTGCTCTGCGAGAATATCGAGACCCTGTAAGAGCGGAAGACCCGCGTTCACAATCGTCGAAAGCTGGCGGGTAAACACCAGGATTTCGGTTGATTTAACCTTTCTGCCGCCGCCCTTTTGTCCCGCCTTCGCGGCCTTGTCTTGCACACTCTCCGGCGAAAGCCCTTGCGCCTGCAAACTGCGCAGCAAGGCCTGCTTGTTTTCCGCCGTCAGCGTGCCCGACTTCCGCTGGCCATCGCGGGTCTTGGCTACATACGCAAATGTTGGCATCGTCCCCTTAGCTCCTTCAGTCCTTCCGCAAAGCGCGGTTCGCTCCAATTCGCCGAGGGAGAAGGGCAATAGCCATGCCAACTCCGGATTTACGCTTTAAAAGGACGGCTAAAGCGTTATAGAGGAAGGGGTTAATCTAGAATGTAGTCGCTTGTCAAAATTAGTCAGCCGTGACAATTTTCGAGACTTGGAAACAAAATTGAACAGTAACTTGGAACAGTGCAAACGAATTTGAAGCCTACTCATCAGGCAGAAAAACAATGAGCGCAATGAAAGATCCAACGATTGAACATGCCACAACCGAGCGCAATAAGCCTACAGTTCCATGCGTTATACTGTAGCCACCGGCGCGATCCCAACTGGTACTGCCAGTCCTGGTTAAGGTCCGATATGCAACAAAATGAGTCGCCAATGTAATTACTGGAATTCCAACACCCATTCCATAAACGGTTACACTGACGCTTCTCACAAATGCCTCTATAAGACTAAGACGTCCGCCACCGCGTTTCTGAAGGCGAATGTTAAGCAACGCTTTCCCAGGCGTCGTACCGAATGAATTCATCATCACGGATTCTATAATCGTGTAAGCCAATAGAAAGACGTATCCAAAAACTTTGTCATCGATCTCGAGAACTGCTGGAAACGCGATACTTGCCACAAGACCAAAAACAAATATCGAAATCATCAAATCGATTGTGCGGGCCCAATAGCGTAACCACGGCCTCCTCTGCGAGACAGGGTGTAGATACTGGGGATTGTCTTCCTCGATTTCGCTAGTCACGATGCAAAATCCCGGATCGTTTCTATACTAGGTCAGCAAGTCCTGAATCACATGCCCATGCACATCGGTCAGCCGTCGTTCGGTACCGTTGTGATAGAAGGTGAGCTGCTCGTGGTTGAGCCCGAGCAAGTGCAGAATGGTGGCGTGAAAGTCGTAGATGGTCGTGACGTTTTCGGCGGCCTTATACCCGAAATCATCCGTCGCGCCGTAGCTGAAGGGAGCCTTCACGCCCGCGCCCATCATAAACGCGGTGAAGCCGCTAGGGTTGTGGTCGCGCCCGCTGGCGCCTTTTTGGAAGGTGGGCATGCGGCCAAACTCCGTGGCCCACACAACGAGCGTATCATCCAATAGACCCCGCGCCTTCAGGTCCTTAAACAACGCAGCGCACGGTTCATCCAGAATCGGCGCGTGAATGTCGTACTGTTGCTTAATGACCTTGTGCCCGTCCCAATTGCCCACGCCCTCGCCCATTGCGTATGCGCCATTGAACAAATGCACAAATCGCACGCCGCGTTCGAGCAGTCGCCGCGCCAGCAAACAGTTTCGCCCGAACGCGGCCTTTAACTTGTTCGAGTCATCGACACAATACATCTGTCGCATCGATTCCGGCTCGCTCGCGAAGTCATCCACTTCCGCCGCGCGCAGTTGCAGTTTTGCCGCCATCTCATAACTCGCGATACGCGCACTGAGCTCCGAATCGCCGGGAAACTGTTCGAGATGCTTCTCGTTCATGAACTTCAGAAACTCGCGCGTCGCGCGGTCTGCCTCCGGCGAAATTCCGCCGGGCGTATTCAAATGCGCAATTGGTTTGTCCGCGTTGAACGACACTCCCTGGAACACGGCCGGTAAGAATCCAGCAGTCCAACTGTTCGGGCCCATCTGTGGATACCCGCGAGGATCGGGAATCGCGACATACGCGGGCAAATCGTCTGCCTCGCAACCGAGCGCATAGGTCACCCACGCACCGATGCTCGGAAATCCATCAAGTATGAACCCGGTATTCATCTGGCTCTCGGCGGGGCCGTGCGTGTTGCTTTTTGCGGTCAACGAGTGGATGAAGCAGAAGTCGTCAACCATCGCAGACATGTTCGGAAGGAGGTTCGATGTGTACTTGCCGCACTGCCCCCGGGGCGCGAAGTCCCACAGCGGCTTTGCTACATTACCATTCTCGCCTTGAAACGTAATTAGCCCTTCACCACCGGGCAGCGGTTGGCCGTCGTATTTGAAGAGCGAGGGTTTATAGTCAAACGTGTCGATATGGCTGACAGCGCCGGAGCAGAACACAAACAACACGCGCGTTGCTTTTGGCAAAACATGCGGCGCGCGGAATGCGAAGGGTGCATCCGGTTGAATCACGGGGCGTATCGGTTCCGCCAGCGCTTTGTCCTGTCCTAGAAGCGCAGCCAAAGCGATGCCGCTCAGTCCCGTCCCCGCATGCTCCAGAAAACTGCGGCGATCGAGCAAGCGTCGGCCTGCGTTACTGAATGGATTCATGCTCATATCGTCTATTGGTTCGGACGTATATCACAGTCGTGCACTTTACGGACTGCGCGATAAGCGTTCAAATCGGCGCGGAAAAATGGCAACAGTAACGCTGTCTATGTGTAGCTATTATTGTGATTTACATACATGTTCTTTGACAATAAAGTACGAGACAAATCACTAGACGTATGGTAGGATTGGACGAAGTCACGAAAGGCTGGCAAATGGTTGTCACCGGTGACAAGACTTTCTGCCCGCGAAACTACAATGCGGTGGGTTTTGCGGCAAAGGCATCTCGATTCTACCTAATTAGAGAGAGTGTGTTTCGAGTATTCGGTGCGTAGACTTCGGCGTTGTCAGGCTATGTGTGGGATAGTTACGCCTGCCTAACTCATTGGCAGGAATATTGCTCCCCATAGATGGTAGGTGCGGTGTGAGTGGGTATGCCTGGACCCGCTCGATGTAGGAGTGGAGATTCAGTATGTCGGATTTGATGTTGACGGACGAGGAAAAGCTGCGGCTGCAACAACTTCGTGAAAAACTTGTCATGGAACTTTTGCCCATGGTGAAAAAGGTGGAGGCGATCTCGCAGGAGTTACTCGCAATAATGAGCTCGGCAAAGGACCGTAAGAAGCGCATTCTTAATTAGATTTTCGGAGCCAAAAGCATGGCGGGCGGCCGCTCGAAGGAGCGTGGCCGCCCGTCATGTTTTTCTCTGCGCATCGCTACGGACGCAGTGCCAGGTGCGCGTGCTGATCGGAACGGTTATTCTGGATCGCACCGTGGAGGATAGTGGCAAATGTTGTACCGTGTGGTATGTCTGTCAATCGTCTTTGCCGCCTCCGCGCATAGCGCTGCAACCGGCACGCCTACGATCGAGAGGACAAAGGACGCAACTTCATTCGTTGCCTTACTCGCGACGGGCGACTTCGCGAAAGCAATCTACACGTTCGACGCCACTATGCGAGGTGCACTTCCCGAATCGAAATTGCGGGACATTTGGAATGGTTTGATTGGGCAGGCGGGCGCATTTGTAAAGCAGGGCGCGACCCGTACAGAGCGTGCCGCCGGTTACGAAATCGTCTTTGTTACCTGTGAATTTGAGCGCGCGAATTTGGATGTGAAAGTTGTCTACGACGCGGATGGAAAAATCGCTGGCCTATTCTTTTTGCCTTCGTCCAATGCGCCCGCTTTCAGTACTCCTCCTTACGTGTCGCGGGATGCGTTTGAAGAGTTTGAGGTTACATTTGGCGAAGCGCCGTGGATATTGCCAGGCACTATCAGCGCACCAAAAGGCGATGGTCCGTTCCCTGCCATCGTCCTTGTTCACGGCTCTGGCCCGCAAGATCGAGACGAAACCGTGGCCGCAAACAAGCCTTTCCGTGAGATAGCTTGGGGACTCGCTACGCGCGGCATTGCTGTGCTGCGCTACGAAAAGCGGACAAAACAATACGCGCAAGCGCTGAACCCTCTTCCGCATCCCTTCACCGTTAAAGAAGAAACGATCGACGATGCCATTGCAGCGTTCGATAATTTGAGGCAACGCAAAGGAGTTGATAGGGAAAAAGTATTCATCTTGGGTCATAGCCTGGGTGGCATGCTGATACCGAAAATATCAGAGCGTACACCACAGGCGGCTGGTTATATCATTCTCGCGGGAACCACGCGTCCTCTGGAAGACGTAATTGTCGAACAATCGAACTATCTCGCGATGCTAGACGGCGACAAGTCCATGGATGAACAAAAACGACTCGACGCAGTTCAACTGGAAGTAATCCGAATCAAAAAACTAACCGAGCGTGACGTTGCCGATGCGGCCCTTATATTTGGCGCGCCCGCGAGCTATTGGCTCGATCTCCGCACCTATGACCCGGTTAAAATGTCCGCGCAAATTGGGAAGTCGCTACTAATACTCCAAGGCCAACGTGATTACCAAGTAACTATGAGCGACTTTTCCCGTTGGAAGGAATTGCTTTCCGGCAAAACGAACGTAACGCTAAAAACCTATCCAGGGCTGAATCATCTGTTCATGGAAGGAAAAGGCCCGAGCTCGCCGTCGGAGTACGCAAGCCCGGGCCACGTATCGCAGGAAACTATCGATGATGTTGCCGAGTGGATAAACAACCGGTAATCGATTTCTTCCTACCTTATTGGAGAATTTTTCCCTGATACTCGCCAGTAAGGGCATTTAAGAACGATACAATTTTTGTGGTTTCGTCTTCTTTCAATGTCTTACCGAATTGGCACGCCGCCATAATGCCGACGACTTTCGCAAGGTCGGTCTGCGAACCATCGTGAAGATACGGGCCAGTAGCGGCGATGTTGCGAAGGGTCGGCACTTTGAACGCGTGTCGGTCTGCTTCAACCTTCGTTACGTTGAATCTTCCATTGTCGGCGTCTGTCATCTTCATGCCTCGCGCCTCAAAGTAGTCCGATTTGCGTCCCATGCGCTCGAATGACTGGCCGCCCATCAACTTTCCAGCGTGGCATGTCGCACAACCAATATCCCGAAACAACTGCATTCCAGCGAGTTCCTGCTCATTAAGCGCCGCGGCTTCACCGCGCAAATAACGATCGAATTTGCAGTTTGGAGTCAGCAGCGTGCGTTCAAATTCTGCAATGGCATCAGTGCAATTTTCTTTTGAAAGACCGTTGGGATACACCGACGTGAACTCTTGCATGAAAACAGTATCTTGCGACAATTTCGAAAACGTTTCGGGCCAGTTCGACGCCATTTCGATCGGATTGTTCACTGGTCCATCCGCTTGTTCCTGCAAGTTACCGGCGCGTCCGTCCCAAAACTGCATGAACTGCAAACCACTGTTGTAAACCGTTGGGGAATTGATGCCGCCCACTTGATTGCCAACGCCGGTCGAATACTGAGCGCGATCGGTACCGCCTTTATCGAGTGCATGGCATGTCGCACAGGCGACCGTATCGTCTTTGGAAAGGCGCTTATCGTGAAATAGCTTGTTGCCGACTGCCGCCTTGGCGACATTCAACTCAACACTGTTCGGCAAAGGCTGCAACACCTCGGACGCAAAACTGTTGGCGGCGTCGCCGGTCGCAAAATGCCGCGCACGCTGTTCCTTAATCCACTTCGTCATCGCGGCTTTCTCTGAAGTAGATAGACCACCGGCCCAATGCATCAGCCGAAATCGGCCGGGCGGCATTGTTCCGTGTTCCAACACGAATTCGGTTTTCGCCAGCACAATTTCAGAGACCGGTTTTCCGTCTTTTGGCGAAAGCGATTGGAGATAGTCCATATATCGCGTACCCTCGTCGATATCCCGCTGGATAATTCCTCGCGCGACCGGCAACCCTGAGTAGATAGGCAGCGATGCATCGGATGTGTGGCAATTGCCACATTTCTCCGCCATGACTTCCAGAGCGGTGGCAAAACTCTTGTCATCCGTAGCGATGCGCGCCATGGCGCTGGATTTCGGGCTGTACAGAAGGTTTGACACCGGCAACGCGAGCACAGTCAGCACGACAAGTAGAACAAGTAGCGTGAGTTTCTTTCGCATGGATCGTTCCTCTCCACGCAGACGAAACGCCAAAAGCACGGCGCCAAAAGTACTGCTTCCAGACGAAGTTTGCAGCACCCATGTTGCCGGGCACGGCAGCGTCTGCCTTTGATTCCCCCTTCAAAGCGCCATCGCCGATGGCGGCGATTTCGCTTCGGCAGTCTCATTTTCCCCCGCGCGTATCATCGGCTGGCACCGCTCAAACGCGCGATGATATCTACACCATGCAACATTTTACGCCGTGCCCTCGCCCCCTTCAATGACATCAAAAATGGTGGTTTGCAGACTGCATTTGACAGTGAAATGACATTTGCCGACTCATATCAGCGAAACGTGGTAGCATCTAAATAAATATAACCTCGGGAAATTCTATGATCGTCCATCGTTGTGACGGGTGCGGAAAAGAGTTGGCAAAGGGCCAACTCCGCTATCACGTGAAGATCGATGTGCGTGCCGCGTACGACAAGCTGGAGATCGGTCTTGCCGAACTAATTCAAGACCACCGGGCCGAGATGCTAAAGCTCATTGAGCAGATGCGACACAAGGATCCGCGCGAAATTGAGGAATCCGTGTATAAAGGATTCGAAATGGACTTATGCCCCACCTGCCAGCGGGCCTACATTAAGAGCCCACTTCGTTTTCATCCCGAACAAGGCGCGCCAGAGTCCGGTATTGATATCGATAGGTTTCTACGCTCACTGGGGCTGGATCGCACGGATCCGTCTGAAGGCGAAATCTAACGCCGAGCGTCTAGGGTACAATTTCAAATTACGGGACTATTATTATTTGGTTGATTTGCTCTTTTCAGTGGATGACCCACCACCCTCTTGGCCATCATCGCGCAGCGCAACAATGCCCCATAGAACAAGCGCGGAAATCAACAATCCCATATACAAATAATACGACCACATGGATGCACTCTAAGTTGCATTGCAATCGTTTTTCAACTTGAACGGTCTGCGAGCATTTGTTCCCGCGTGACCTTACGCCGTTGCGTTGACACCCCAAAATCCAGCGTGCTAGACTCCGCATTCTTATTCCCTGGTGCGTATGTTTTTCTGGAGTGTGTAGTTTCATGGCAATGGTGATTGGCACGAATTCGCGCAACACCATTTTTGAAGTCTTCCGTACGGGCGTACATGAAGTAGTCCGCAAGATGGGTCTGCCTGTTGAAATCTCCCTCGCGGCCGATCATACGGAGATGGTGGCCAAATCCACCGACTTCGGTAAGCGCGTCGAGTACTTCCGCATTGATTTTCCTGTTAAGGAAGGCTCGGATCCAGATCAAATCCGGCATCGCATCGAAGATACGCGCATCCCCAATCAGTTCCGGATGGTCGACGGCAAATGTTCTTTGACCTTGCCAGCGTTCGAATGGCCGCAGATGCATATGCTCGAGCCAATCGACAAGGTCGTTTACGATTACGCGGGCCAGCCTATACGGTCGCGCTCCTGGCAGGTCAGCATCGCGTCATTCCGTAAGCTCGAATTCAACATCAACATGCTCATCGAGCAGTTGACTCAGAACAAGGGATCAGACATCCACCTGCGCGCGGGCACGCCTCCGTATATGCGCATCGACGGTGACTTGCGGCCGCTCGATTTTCCACCGCTCAGCGCAGACGATATGCGTGAAATCGTGTTCCAACTCGGCGGGCAACAGCAGGTCGATATTCTCGAAACGGACAAGGAAAGCAGCTTCCAATATCACCTTGCCGGCATCGCGTACCTGCGTTGCAGCGGATACATAAAAATGGGCGCAATGGCCCTCGCCATCCGCTTTATCCCCGAAGCACCGTTTCCCTTTGAGAAGCTGAACTTGCCGAAATCCATTCGCGACGTCGCCGACATGCACCGTGGTCTCTTCCTCGTCTGTGGCGTGACAGGTAGCGGTAAATCCACCACGCTCGCCTCGCTCGTCGATTACATTAACGAGAATCGCTATGCGCATATCATAACGACCGAGGATCCGATCGAATTCGTGTACTCAGACAAGAAATCGATCATTTCGCAACGCCAGGTCGGCCGCGATACTTTCTCTTTCGCCAATGCCTTGCGCGGGGCCCTGCGTGAAGACCCGGACGTGATCCTCGTCGGTGAAATGCGCGACCGCGAAACCATTCGCGCTGCGATTAGCGCCGCGTCCACTGGCCACTTGGTGTTCAGCACGCTGCACACGATGACGGCCGTAGACACTGTGAACCGCATCATCAGCTATTTCCCGAACGACGAGCGTGACGTCATTCGCCAAGAGCTTGCCTACACCCTTAAAGGGGTTTGCTGCCAGCGCCTGCTCAAGCGCGTCGGAGGTGGCCGCATACCTTGTATCGAACTATTGCTTTGCAACCTGCCCATGGTGCGGGACGCAATTCTCGAAGGCGACATCCAGCGTCTATACAATATCATTGAAGTTGACAGCGAAATGAAAAGCTTCGATCAGTACGCAGTCGACCTTTACAAGAAGGGACTT
The DNA here is from genome assembly GCA_020848835.1 of Candidatus Hydrogenedentota bacterium. Lineage (GTDB taxonomy): Bacteria > Hydrogenedentota > Hydrogenedentia > Hydrogenedentales > SLHB01 > JABWCD01. Next base: position 57,525 of record JADLHJ010000081.1, on the reverse strand, counting down.
GTCACGCGCGAAGAAGCTATCTCCGCGTGCGCGGACGAAGAAGCATTCATCCGCGTCACGACCGGCATCAAAGGCACTGAAGGCCGCAAACTACTCAAATAGTTACCGCGCGATCGCATCCATCACCTTTTCTCGTCCCACTTCCGCAAAACCATCCACTGTTACGTCCAATCGATATTCGACGTCCTGTGTTGGCACCGACTGAAATGTGAGCGTATATTCAATGCGGGGGCACGCATCTGGGGCCCCTGCGTCATTCGCCTTGATAAGCTCCAGGAAATCCACGCCGTCTTCTGGTTCCAGCACGATTTCTGTTCCTAATCCGGACGGATCGCTCGCACTGCCGAGAACGACAGGATTGCCGGCCCCGGGTTTAGGCAAAAAGCGCACGGTAATTCCTGTTAGAAAATCAAAATCGCCGCTTGTTGCCGTTAATACGGTTTCCACCAGTTCCAGTCGTTCCAAGCGTATGAAAGCGCTCAGATCAATATCGCCGACAGTTGTCACCTGTTCCTGTAGCTCGTCTTCAGTCGGCATGTCGCAAAATTTTTGTTTATGTGTGATCGATGCGCCACCTTTCAATGAGAACAAGGTCTCTACAAAACTAGCTTCGCCGATAGTCGCCGTCACGCGAACGGGTCCTACGAGCAAGTTTCCGTTTTGGCTGCAGGACAGACCGAGCACCATGAATGCGGCAGCAATTCCTAGCAATACTCGTGGTGAATTTGCAGACATCTACAAGGTTTCCCTTTCAGTTATTGCGCTTTATTGTAATCGGCTTTTTCGCCGATCCATCGCTTGTCATGTGAAGTGGAATGACGATGGCGTTGATGATAAGGAAGGTAATTATTGGGCAGCGGCGAATCCGCAGTTTCGCTCAAACGCCACTTGACGCCCATCTGCCACGAATGGATAGAAGCGCCGCAATTTGGACACGCGACACTGCCGGCTTCGGCGCGGATTTCTCTGGTACTCTCAACAAGGTGCGTCGCGCCACAAACTTCACAATGTTTTTCTTGAACTGACATCGGCTATCTCGTACTGCTTTGGTTCCCGAGCTTTGAGTTCGCCCTAGATTTGTTCCTCTTGGGCACCCTCTTCGGTCTCCTCTGGTCAGGACGATAGCAATTGCTTGCAGGGCCGAGGTATCAGAATCTGTACGGAGCTTTTGTAAGTATCATCCGACACATTTGAGTGCTAAGTCGCCGCGGGAGCCTCGTGTACATAAATCGCCGCGCCGGACGGCAGTTTTGGGAAGAAATAGGTCGCCTTCTGCGGCATGGATTCCCGGGCTTCGGCGCAGGCGCAGACCTGGGATGGCTGCATGTTGCGTAGGATAAACGCCGCGCCTTTCTTGCCGCTCTCGACCATATCGATCGCGATTGCCGGATCTTTTTCGTAAATATGGACTGCATCGGGCGCGAAGTGCAGCAGTCGCTCCAGAATGCCGCCGTGCAAGACGGAGACGTCCAAATCGCGCCATGCCGGGCCGTGTTGGTCACCCAAGAGTTTGACGCGCTCGATGTCGCGCAAGCGCAACACGAATCGCTTTCCACCACGCAGCGCCAATCCAATCGCGCACTCTTCTTCTTCACGCACGTGCTCAGCCAGATCGCTGTCAACGGGCAACACCTCAAACCAAGGTTCGAGGTCTTTCAGGAACTTCTGCTCGTTGAACCCTTGCGGCAGATCAATTACGCGGTGCGCGGGGTACACGAACAGACCCTCGTCATACATTGCAATAAAGCCCATCAGCACGTAGTTATACGGACGTGGCCCTTCGGGATGCTCTTGGAGCCGCATCTTGTCGCGGTAGGTGTGTGCAGTGCGGTAGCGGTGGTGCCCGTCCGCGATGTACAGCTTTTTGTCCTTGAAGAACGCCGTCACCGCCGGGTCTGCCTTCACGCGCCAAACCTTCTGCGTGACGCCTTCAAATGTCCGCGCTTCCAAGTCAGGGGCGCGCAAGTTCATCTGGTTCAGGAATGGACCAAGCTCGTGATTGTCATCTTTATACAAAACAAACACCGCGCCGAGGTTTGTCTTCGTCGCTTCTGTTAACGCGAGGCGATCCGTCACCTTCCATTCAAAAGTACGCTCGTGGCCCAGCACCGTGTCTTCGCCAGGCTCAGGCACTTTGGCGACGCCGAAGAAGCCGCGGCGGATGCACGTAGCACCGTCAAGGGCGGTAAAGGTCTGTTCCAGGAGGTAGAACGATTCTTCGTTGTCCTGTTTCAGCGCGCCCTCGGCGATCCATTTCCCCAGCAGTCCAGCGGCAACGTCATACTTCGATTTGCCGTTCCCATCCTGCGGTAGGATTACGTGCGTATAGTTGTAAGGACTCCGCGCCGACAGCATCACCCGCTCATCTTCGGTAATTACGTCGAAGGGCGGGGTCACCACGTCGTCCAAGTTGCCGACGACGGCGGGATCGAATCGATACGCGGAAAACCCGCGGACTTCTGCCATGGTAAAAATAATACTCCGTGCTATTTGCTGCCTAGGGATAAAGCGAGAGTTTACGCACGCAGCGGCGCGGGTTCAAGGCGCGTATACGCATCGATGTAAAGTGCTTCAATTGCAGGCTGTCGACATGCACGCGGCGTTCGCAGTTTTCCGCGTGGTATTCGTATTGCGTGTAGATTGGTCACGAGTACCTACGTAGCAGACCTTCCACAATATTGCTCAACGCGTTGCAATAATCATATGAATTCTCGGGCGGAGACAAGGGTGTCACAGTTGACAGATGGGCTGGATGGGAAAGTACTGTCTTGCGAAACGACCTCTGTTTAGTTGGCAGAATTTAGAAAAAGGGGAATTGTATTGGCGAAGACTGCGTGAGTTAGCTCTACAAGCCGATCGCAACACGGCGAATCAGCTGGGCACGAAACCGTATGTGACGAGGAGGAAGGCTTTTTCCATCAGGTAGTTTAGCGGGCCGGAGAGGAGTCGGCTTGAAATGAATATGGCGATGAGGATGCCAAAGGGCCCGATGGAATCGAGCATCTGCTTGCCGGATTCGGGGAGGACGTAGCTTAGAAGGGCGGAGCCGTCGAGCGGGGGAACCGGAATCAGGTTAAACAGCATCAATAAGAGATTGATGGAAATCATCATTTTGCCGAGTTGCCAAAGGATTTCGACCGCGTAGTTTTCCTGTAGACCCTCCATACCGACGACAGCGGTCAGGAACACGCGCATCAAAAATATGAAGACTACCGTAATTATAAGGTTTGAGAAGGGACCGGCCAAGGCGATCAGCACGGGGTCTCGCTGGAAGTTTTTGAGGTTGCGGGGGTTATAGGGAACGGGCTTAGCCCAACCGAAGAGGTACGGTAGCCCGGTAAAGAACATGAGCATTGGCATCAATACGGTGCCTATGGGGTCGATGTGTTTGATGGGATTCAGGGTTACCCGGCCGAGCAGACGGGCGGTGGGATCGCCGCAGCGTTCAGCAGTGAGCGCGTGCGAGGCCTCGTGAACGCTGAGTGAAAATACGAGGCAGAAGTACATTACGACAAATTCGGATACGTCATTCAGATCCATGAATATTCCCGATGGGTAAACTGTTCTCGAAAGTATACGAGGGGGGCTCTGTGCAGTCAAAGTGGTGCCACAGAAGACACTTTTCCCCTATAAGCAGCGGGCAGGAAAAGACTTGCACGAATATATCCCTTGCCGTATAATCCGGCTGTCTTAGGAGCGCGATAACTTGACGCGTAGCTGAGCTTCGCGGTCGGTTGCGTTCTCAAGCGGGAGCTTGGGAACGAGTTGGTGAGATAATCCTGCTGTCTTAGGTTTTGCTTGGTCCATGTGAACACGTGACTTACAAGCGCGCGTTCCACCAAATGGAGGGTCCGGCTCGGTGACTATGACAAAGCGAGAACTCGTTATACGGGTTGCAAATACGCTGGGGATGACCCAGAGCGACGTAGCAAAGATTATTGAAGGGGCTTTCGACACCATATCGCGTACGTTGGCGGATGGTGAGCGTTGGGAATTGCGCGATTTCGGTGTGTTTGAAGTCAAGACACGCGCGAGCCGCATCGGGCGTAACCCGCGCACGGGCGATCAAGTGCCTGTGCCGGAACGACGTGTAGTTACGTTTCGCCCCGGCAAGAAGATGAAAGAGCTGATCGGAGGGGAAGAGTCAACTGAAGACGAACCAGCCGAGGCGTCCGGCGAGACCCCGGCTTTCTAGCGCGGCAAACTTCACTCCGTTGCGCGATATACGACGTTTACACGCCAACCGAGCTTTCCATGTCTGGTTGTTCTTCAACAATACGAAGTATACGATCAGATTCTTAGGCGCTTTCCTCAGTCAGCCAAAGCGGTGTCTCCGCAACCCGCTTCGCCACCGCACTCCAGATAGTCCACGCCACACATTATTGTCATCGATCGAGATGGGGGCATGAGCGGGCACGGGATTATTCGATTGCCGGCGGAGTGGGAGCTGCAGTCGGCGGTGCAGTTGACGTGGCCGCACGCGAATTCTGATTGGGCCGATACGCTGCACGACGTGGAACCGTGTTTTGATTCGATTGCGGTCGCGATTAGCCGATTTGAGCCGGTGATCATCGCGTGCCCGAATCCTGAGCATGTTAAATCGCGGCTCGAACGCGCGGGTGCGACGATGGAGCGGGTGCGGCTGTATCAAGCGGAGACTAACGATACGTGGGCGCGCGATCATGGGCCGATTACGGTGGATCGCCACGGCGCGCTGATGCTGCTAGATTTTGCGTTCAATGGATGGGGCGGGAAATTTCCGGCGGAATTGGATGACGCTCTGACGACGGCGCTTTTCGCAAAGAAGGCCTTCGGCGAAATACTGATGGAATCGATTCCCGTCGTGCTGGAAGGCGGCGCGATCGAGAGCGATGGGCGGGGAACGATTCTCACGACGGCATCGTGTGTATTGAACGAGAACCGGAATGGCGAGACGTCCGAGTCGCAAGTGGAATTTTTGTTTCGTGAACATTTCGGTGCTACGAGGGTGTTGTGGGTAAACCACGGGCATCTCGAGGGTGACGATACGGACGGCCATATCGATACGCTCGCGCGCTTATGTGATGCGAATACCATCGCTTATGTCGCGTGTAATCGCTGGCGCGACAAACATTATCGTCCGCTGAAAGAGATGGAAGAAGAGTTGAAAGCGATGCGTACTGCGGAGGGCAAGCCGTACACGCTGGTTCCGTTGCCGTGGCCGCGCGCGTGCTATGATTCGGACAGGCATCGATTGCCGGCGACGTATGCGAATTTTTTGATCATCAACGGCGCAGTGCTGGTGCCAACGTATAACGATCCAGCGGATACGAAGGCACTTGAAACGATTGGCGCGTGTTTTCCGGGGCGGGAGATTATCGGCATCGATTGCCGTCCTTTGATTGTGCAGCACGGTTCCCTACATTGCGTGACGATGCAGCTTCCGGCAGGAGTGGCGGTATGAGCGAGACTTTGAAAGTCGCGATGGTGCAGCAGGCGTGCGGCACGGATCGCGAACAGAACTTGGAGCTGTCGTTGCGGTTCATTCGCGAGGCTGCCGCAAAGGGTGCGGAACTGGTCGTGTTGCAGGAGCTACACTGCGGGCCGTACTTCTGCCAGTGCGAAGACACGTCGTTTTTTGATTGGGCGGAATCGATTCCTGGACCCGCTGCGGCGCGTGTTGGGACGCAGGCGCATGAATCTGGGGTTGTCGTCGTATCGTCATTGTTCGAACGGCGCGCGGCGGGCGTTTATCACAACACGGCGGTGGTGTTCGATTCGGATGGCAGCATCGCTGGGAAATATCGAAAGATGCATATCCCCGACGATCCAGGATTTTACGAGAAGTTTTATTTCACGCCGGGCGATTTGGGGTTTCACCCGATTGATACGTCTGTAGGTAGACTGGGCGTACTCGTGTGTTGGGATCAATGGTTTCCGGAGGCGGCGCGGTTGATGGCGTTGCGCGGCGCGGAGGTGTTGATCTATCCGACGGCGATCGGGTGGACGCCGAGCGATCCGGACGACGAGAAAGAACGGCAGCGCGATGCGTGGACAACGGTGCAGCGGAGTCACGCGATTGCGAACGGTTTACCGGTGATTGTTGTAAATCGCACGGGGTTTGAGCCGGATCCCACTGGCGCGTCGGAGGGGATTCATTTCTGGGGGAGCAGCTTTGTCGCGGGGCCGCAGGGGGAGATCATCGCGCAGGGGAACATTGACGCGGAGCAGGTGATAGTCGCGGAGATTGAGCGCGGGCGCACGGAAACGGTTCGGCGCATTTGGCCGTTCCTGCGCGATCGGCGCGTTGACGCGTACAATGGTTTGAATCAGCGGCTGTTGGATTAGCGCATGAACTGGGTGCTGGCCGGCGTCATCTTCTACGTACTTCTGCAGCTCGCCATCGGACTGTACGTTTCGCGGCGCACGAAAACTGAAACGGACTATCTGCTCGCTGGGCGGCGTCTCGGGTACTTCATGGCCACGATGAGTATCTTCGCGACGTGGTTTGGCGCGGAGACTTGTATCGGATCATCCGCCGCGGTGTACGAAGATGGACTCGCGGGGAGCCGCTCGGACCCGTTTGGTTATACGATTTGTTTGTTGTTCATGGGACTCGTATTTGCTGTGCCGCTGTACCGGCGGCGCCTCACGACGCTGGGCGATCTGTTTCGGCAGCGTTATGGGGGTGGGGTAGAGAAAATTGCGGCGCTGGTGATCGTGCCGAGTTCGGTGATTTGGGCGGGCGCGCAGATACACGCGTTTGGGCAGGTCATTTCCGCTATTTCCAATATCCGACCGGAGATCACGATTCTATGCGCCGCAATTGTGGTCGTCTTGTACACCGGCTCGGGTGGTTTGCTTGCCGATGCGGTCACGGATGCGGTGCAGGGTGTCGTCTTAATTCTAGGTCTATTCTTTATCCTGTTTGCGGTTGTCGGCGAGTTGGGCGGCGCGTACGAGGCGATCACAAAGATCGACCCGGAGAAGCTAAATTTACTTGGCGAAGAAGCGAGCGTATTAGAACGGATCGAGGCATGGGCGATTCCGATCTTTGGTTCTGTCCTTGCACAGGAATTGATCTCACGTACGCTGGCGTCGCGCAGTGAACACGTTGCGAAACGATCTGCGCTTGCGGGCGCTGGTGTGTATTTTATTGTGGGGGCAATTCCCGTAATCATCGCGCTCATTGGTGGCAGTCTTGTCGCCGATTTGGAGGAACCGGATCAATTTCTGCCGACTGTGGCTGACAAGCTTTTGCATCCCGCACTGTATGTTGTATTTGCAGGGGCGCTGATTTCCGCAATTCTTTCTACCGTGGATAGCGCGCTGCTCGCGGCTGCGGCGTTGATGTCGCACAATGTGATCTTGCCGTTGCTTCCAAATGCCACGGAGGAGTTGAAAGTACGTCTTGCTCGGATTTGCGTGGTTGCGTTCGGCGCGATGGCGTATCTTTTCGCGATTCGCGAGGGCACGATTCATGACAAGGTAGAAGAGGCGTCTGCGTTTGGCAGTGCGGGAATTTTAATTGTGGGCGTGTTTGCGCTGTTTAGTGGATTCGGCGGGAAATGGGCGGCGGGAGCGGCGCTTGTCATGGGCAGCGCGGCGTGGCTAGTTTCCAGTTTTGCTTTCGCGCTTTCGTATCCCTATCTCATCGCACTCTTTTCGTCGCTGGTAGTTTATGTTGTTATCGCGTCGCTAGAACCGCGGGCATCGCAAAAATCCGCGTAAATTGGCGGTTTCGGGCCGCTTTACGGTATCCTTTCCCGTTGATATTCATAGGACGGTACGACCACGATGCCGATAGTCATAGACATAGCGTTCTACGCGGCCTTTGCGCTGTTTGCCACGGCCACACTGACATCGTTTTTATACCTTCGCGGTGACAAACCCAACATGCTTGCTGTGACGCAGCGGGCGATTAGCATCGCGGCGGGACTCTTGCTTGTCGCGTTCTGTTTGCGTTGGGTGAACTACGGACGTATACCACTCACTACAATGGTGGACATCGTGAACTTGTTGCTGGTGATGTCCACGGGCATCGTCCTGATGCTGGTTCGGACAGAACCGTTGCGTCCGTTGGTATGTTATTACGCGCCGCCTTTGGCCGCGTTGTCGCTAATGAACGTCGCAATCGGGTTTAAAACGTTGCACGAGGCCCCCAAGGAACTGGACGACGTGTTTCTTGCGGTACACGTGGGGCTTGCATTCCTGGCGTATGCGCTTTTTCTGATCGCAAGCCTCACGAGCGCGGTGTATATCGTGCAGGCGCGGCGGTTGAAGTCTCCGCTAAACACTGCACGCACGGCAAAGCTGCCGCCGCTCGAGTATCTGGATGCGACGCTTTACCGACTCATCAAGTGGGGTTATCCATTCTTCGCGATCACGCTGATTCTTGGGTTCGTGGGGGTGTATTTGTACCCCGATGAACTTGGCGTGCGGTGGTGGCTTTCCGCGAAGATTCTGTTTGCGGTGTTTATGGCGGGGTTGTATTCCTTTTCCTTTCATTCGCGGCGGTTGGGACTGTTGCGGGGGCAAAAGCTGGCCTATGTGATGGTCATAGGTTTTGGGGCGATGCTGGCGATTTATCTATTGCTTAGCGTGACAAACCTCAAAGACGCCGGCTTTTGGAGTTCGGCCGCATGAACCTCGTCGTCGTTGGCTTGAGCCATCACACGAGTTCGGTGGAGCTACGCGAACGTCTGCACTTCGCGGAGAAGATGCTGCCGGGCGCACTGATGAACCTGCGCGAACAGTTGGGCGATGCCGGTGTTGTGATCTTAAGCACGTGCAACCGCGTGGAGATTTATGCGAGTACGGAGGCGTCTTCGGGTGAAGCGCACGACACGATACGCAAGTTCATCAGCGATTGGCACAAAGTGCCGGAATCCGAATTTGGCGAGGCCCTTTACGAATACGACGGACGCGAAACAATTGGCCATCTGTTTCGCGTGACGTCGAGCCTCGACAGTCTGGTAGTGGGCGAGGCGCAGATTCTTGGCCAAGTGCACGACGCTTTTCTTGTCGCGCAAACAGAGCAGTGCGCGGACAAGGTTACGCACGCGCTGTTTCAGAGGGCGTTTGCAATCGCGAAGGATGTGCGAACGCGCACGAGCATTAGCGCGGGCAAAGTCTCCGTTGGAAGCGTTGCCGTCGATCTGGCCGTGTCGATCTTTTCCGATCTTGCGGGTAAGACCGTGATGGTGATCGGGTCAGGTAAGATGGGCGAAGTGACGCTTCGGAGCCTGGTAACCCGCGGCGTTGATCGTGTGTTGCTGGTCAACCGCAGCCAAGAAAAGGCTATGAGCCTTGCGGAACGCGTACGCGGCGAACCGTTGCCGCTGGATGCGCTTGAAGAAAACTTGCCGCGCGCGGATATTGTCATTTCGTCTACCGCGGCACCGCAATATCTGTTGACGCCGGCGCATTTTCATCGTGCGTTGCGCAAGCGAGGGAATGAGCCATTTTGCGTGATCGATATCGCAGTGCCGCGCAATATTGACCCGGCGGTGAAGAAAATGGACAACGTATATCTCTACGATGTTGACGATTTGCAAAGCGTTGCAGCAGCCAATCTGGATGCGCGGCGGCAGGAAGTCGATCAGTGCATGAAGCGGATCGAAGAAGGCGTTGATCAGTTCTGGGGCTGGCTGCAGGGGCTTGTGGCGGAGCCGACAATAGTATCTCTCGCAGCGAATCTACACGCCATTCGCGAACGCGAGCTACACAAGTCGCTGAATCAACTGCCTAATCTCGGCGAAAACGATGAAGCAGTGCGCGAGATCATGACGGCGCTCTCCAAGCGTATTACAAACTCGATGCTGCATCAGCCGACGGTGCAACTTAAGCGTGAGGTCGCGGACCAGGACCCGAGCAAGGTGCTGGCGTTTGCGAAGCGGTTATTTGGAATCAAGGAGGGTTAGCGGTGCCGCGCATCGTGATAGGGTCGCGTGGCAGCACGCTTGCATTAACGCAGTCGAAGGCCGTTGGTGCGTTGCTGAGCGCGACTGTGCCGGGTTTGGAAGTCGCTATCGAGATCATCCACACGCAGGGTGATAAGATTCTCGATGCGCCGTTGTCGCAGATCGGCGGCAAGGGACTGTTTACGCGCGAACTTGAAGTGGCGCTCCTGGAAAAGAAGATCGATCTTGCGGTCCACAGTTTGAAAGATTTGCCGACGGAATTGCCGCAGGGGCTTGCGCTCGGTTGTGTGCCGAAACGCGAAGAGCCACACGATGTGTTTGTGTCCGCGGACTACGAGACGATCGATTCGCTGCCGGAAAGCGCTAGCGTGGGCACGTCGAGTTTGCGGCGCAGGGCGCAGCTGCTCGCATACCGGAAGGATCTCGATGTTGTCGATTTACGCGGCAACGTTGACACGCGATTGCGCAAAGTTGCTGAACGGCAGTTCGCGGGAGCGATTCTCGCGCGCGCGGGGATCGTGCGCATCGGCCGGGCCGATGCGATTAGCAGCGTGATACTGGAGCACATCATGATTCCCGCGACGGCGCAGGGTGCGCTTGGAATTGAGGTTCGCAAGGATGATGCGCGTGTTCAAGAGATCATCGCGCACATTCACGATGACGATGCGTTTGTCGAAGTAACGGCAGAGCGCGCGTGCCTGGCCTCGCTTGAAGGCGGTTGCCAGGTGCCGATTGGCTCGCTTGCGCGTGTTCAGGGTGAATCGCTAACGATTGTTGCGTGTGTGTGCAGTATTGATGGTAAAGAAGTTCTACGCACGGAATGCTGCGGACGGCGCGACGAGGCGGCGTCGATTGGCCGCGCGGCCGCGAATAACCTACGCGAAATGGGCGCGGCGGACATCATCGCGGCGATCCGATGAGTGCGTCGCAAGGCAAGGTCTATCTCGTTGGCGCCGGGCCCGGTGATGCGGGTCTGATCACCGTACGCGGTAAAGAATGTCTCGAACATGCGGACGTGATCTTTTATGATTCACTCGCAAATCCTGCATTGCTGGAATACGCGCCGAAGGCTGAGCATGTGTTTGCGGGAAAGGCTACGGACAAGCACACGCTGACGCAAACGGAAATCAATGACTTGTTGGTGGCGCATGCGCGCGCGGGGAAGCGCGTGGTGCGGTTGAAAGGCGGCGATCCGTTTGTGTTTGGGCGTGGAGGTGAAGAGGCGTTGGCGTTGGCGTCGGCGGGGGTGCCTTTTGAGATTGTGCCGGGTGTGACTGCGGGGATTGCCGCGCCTGCGTATGCGGGGATTCCGGTAACGCATCGCGGGGCATCAACTAGCGTGACGCTGATTACAGGACATGACGAGCAGGCGCTGGAATCGGGCGAGGTCGATCTCGCGAACATCTCGTTGCACGGCACGCTCGTGTTTTATATGAGCGTAAAGAACCTTCCGATCATTGCGCGAAAGATTATTGCCATGGGGCGAGATGCGTCTACTCCTGTTGCAGTCGTTTCGTCGGGGACCTTTCCGAAGCAACGGTCAGTGGTTGGGACCCTCACAGATATTCACGATAAAGCTGTTCAAGCTGGCGTTACGCCGCCTGCAGTAGTGGTAATCGGCGAAGTCGCGGGGTTGCATGATGAACTGGCTTGGTTTGAGAGCCTGCCGCTGTTTGGAAAGAAGATTGTGGTGACGCGCGCGCGCGCGCAGGCGAGTGAGCTTGTGCGGCAGTTGCATGATCTTGGTGCGGACATCTTTGAATTTCCGACTATTGAAGTGGAACCGGCGAAGATCGATGAGTCGTTTGGGAATATCGGTGATTACGATTGGGTCGTGTTGACTAGTGTGAACGGCGTGGAGATGTTATTCGAACGTCTGGAAGAATTGGGTTGTGATGCGCGCGATCTGGCTGGCGTAAAGCTGTGCGTGATTGGATCCGCAACGGCTGAGGCGCTTCATAAACGCTTCCTCAAAGTAGATCTAATGCCGGAGAAATATGTCGCCGAAGAGTTAATGGGGGCGCTTGTCGCGCGAGAAGGCGATTTGGCCGGAAAGCGATTCCTATTGCCGCGCGCGGACATTGCGCGGAGCTTTTTGCCGGAGGAGTTGCGGAAGCGCGGGGCCGAGGTAAAGGAACTTGTGGCTTATCGTACCGTTGTGCCGCGGTCTACCGATGAACGCGCGGAGGCGTTGCTGGCGTATAAACCTGATCTGGTGACCTTTACGAGTTCCTCGACGGCGCGCAATTTCTATGAGATGATAGGCGAGGAGCGCGTGGCGTGCGTAAAAGCTACGGCGGCTTTTGCATCGATCGGGCCGATTACCGCGAAGACCGCGGAGGAATTGGGAATGCATGTGACGATTCAGCCTGAGACGCATGACATTCCGCATTTTGTGGATGCGATTGTGGATGCGATTGGACGACATTAGGAGAGGCGCGTGAGTTTTCCGCAAACACGAATGAGACGGTTGCGCGCAACGCCTGCGCTGCGGCGGATGGTGCGCGAGACGACTTTGTCCGTTGATGATCTAATCATGCCGTTGTTCGTGCGACCGGGCAGTGGCGTGCGGAACGCGATTGCGTCGATGCCCGGCAACTTTCAGTTTTCAGTTGATACGTTGGTTGAAGAAGTGAAGGAACTTGCCGATCTTGGCGTGCCTGCCGTCATTCTATTCGGAATACCGGAAACGAAGGACCCGATTGGCACGAGTGCGTATATTCAAGACGCAATCGTTTGCAAGGCGATTGAGGCGATCAAAGCGGCGAAGATCGATATCTGCGTGATCACCGATGTGTGCATGTGCGAATACACGGATCACGGGCATTGCGGTACGTTGAAGACCAACCGGCGCGGCGTGCGCGATGTGGAGAATGACGCCACGTTGGGGCTGTTGGTGAAGGAAGCCTTGGCACACGCGCGCGCGGGCGCTGACATGGTTGCGCCTTCGGACATGATGGATGGGCGTGTTGGTGCGATTCGCAAGGGATTGGATGACGCGGGCTTTACCGATCTGCCGATCATGGCCTACAGCGCGAAATTTGCGTCAGCATTTTATGGGCCTTTCCGCGATGCCGCGGAATCGCCGCCGCAATTTGGCGATCGCAGTTCATATCAGATGGATTCACCGAATGCGCGAGAGGCGATGCGCGAGATTGCGTTGGATATTGAAGAGGGCGCGGACATCATCATGGTGAAGCCGGCGCTGCCGTATCTCGATATTATTCGCGCGGCATCGGACCGCTTTGATTTGCCGATAGCGGCGTACAATGTGTCCGGTGAGTTTTCTATGGTGAAGGCGGCGGCAGAGCGCGGTTGGATAGATGAGAAGCGCGCGGCGTTGGAATCGTTGATGTCGATTCGTCGCGCGGGCGCGAAGATGATATTGACGTACTGGGCAAAAGACGCGGCGAAGTGGCTGGCAAAATCGTAACGGAACGGAGAATGCGAAACATGCAGGTTCGGAGACAACATCCCGCGATGGCGCAGCAGACGCCTGATTTGACGAATATTTTGATTCTGTTGCAGATTTTTTCGTTGTTGGGCAATGGGGTGCGCAATTTTCTGGTGCGCGGGCTGGATTTTTTGATCGCGTTGTTGAGTTTGTAGCGGCGGATGGCGGGCTTGCCGCAACTCTTGCAGGGTTGTCCGGGCTTATGGGTGTCGGTACCCAGGGTAGGTCCGCCTAAGTCGAAGCGACTTCGGCGACCCAACCCTGGGCTATGGGATGTAATCCCTTCGGGATATCATGCGCTGCATCGGCAGTCTCGCGGACATTAGACGCTGCACTCTACTGTTTCATTTGCGACACAAAGCCAAGACCGCGTAAACGCGGAACTCCAATCCAGGACGCGCATCAACGTAGTTTGGAATTGTACCTTTCCTAATTGACCTAACTCATTTGTGTTTCGTCGGCGGTGGGGCCGTAGACTTGGGGTAATGGGATATCTTTCAGGCGGAGGTAGACGGTCAGTTGTCCGCGGTGGTGGTAGGTGTGGTTGAGCACGAATGAGCGAATAACTACGACGCGTGGCATGCTGAAGATGGTGTTGCCGTCCGGCGTTTTCATGGCCCACATTTTCATCATGTGTTCGTTGGAAGCGCCTTTCATGGCGTCGATTGCTTTGGGCAGATCTTCGTCGAATTTTGCCAAGAGTTCCTGCGTGTTGACCGCGACGTAGGGTTTGTATGTGGCCATGTCCATGATCCATACATCTTCTTTCATGGTGCCTTCGGCCCAAGAGAGGTTTTCCACGAGGTGCGACGCGAGCTGGCCCATGGCCATTGATTTTTCGTGGGGTTTCCACCCGAAATTTTCCGTGGGAACGCGTTCGAGAACTTTGCGCGTTGTTGCGGATTCTTGCTGTAGTTCCTGGATCAAGGCATCGATGATATTCATGGGAGACTCCTTAGTTGCACCATGTGCCGCAGCGAGCGGGTAGTATACACGACGAATTGTGATTGGTTGACTAGAACTTTAGGGACGGAACTAGGAATGCGATTGGTTTCATTAAATTTGTCGATGCCCAAAGTCGTCTCGGGACCGCAAGGCCCTGTTGAGACCGGGATTTTCAAAGAGCCGGTTGACGGCCGTATCGCCGTCCGCAAAACCAACCTTGACGGCGACGGGCAAGCGGATTTGCGGTTTCATGGTGGCTTGGAGAAAGCCGTTTACGCGTACCCGGTGGAGCACTACGCGTATTGGATGCAAGAACTACAGCGCGAGCGAATGCCATTTGGTCTATTTGGCGAAAACCTGACGACCGAGGGGCTGCTCGAATCCGACGTGTGCATTGGCGATTGCTTGAAGATTCGCACAGCGGTATTTCAGGTCACGCAACCGCGTGTGCCGTGTTTCAAGTTGGGGATCAAGATGGGTGATCCGATGTTTGTAAAGCGGTTTCTTCGTAGTCGTCGCAGCGGGTTTTATTTACGCGTGCTGCAGGAGGGGGAGTTGGGTGCTGGCGATTCGATCGAGATTGTCGAGCGAGACGCGGCCCGGCTGAGTGTGCATGACGTTCATGTGATTCATTTCCGCGAGGGGGGCGAGTTGGACTTAGATGGCTTGCGCCGTGCGATTGCGCTGGCCGCGCTTTCGTCGGAATGGCGCACGGAATTGGAGGAGATTCTCGCGCAAAACGCCTGAGGCGGCGTCGAATCCTGCATGCCGCGTCGTGTATTATTAGTCTTTGTTCGCAACACTTTTTCGGGGATTACAAGCACATGGCCGCGACACGGCAAGTATTAGAACTGCAGTTGAACGATTTTGATCCGCATATTCGTCGCGAGGCGTTGGAGACCTTGTTCGATCAGGGACGGATGGGCGCGATCGACCTGCCTCCTATCGGGCGCGATGTCAATCTGCATTGTCATACGTTCTTTTCTTTTAACGGTTACGGAATGTCGCCTTCCGCGGTCGCTTGGAAAGCGCGTCTGAAAGGGCTTGCGGCGGTGGGGTTGGTCGATTTCGACGTGCTTGATGGGATAGACGAATTTCTTTCCGCGTGCGCACTGTTGGGGTTGCGCGCGTGTGCGGGGTTGGAGACGCGGATATTTGTGCCGGAGTTTGGCACGCGCGAAATCAATTCTCCGGGTGAACCGGGTATTGCGTATTTCATGGGTGCGGGTTTCGTTTCGTCGAAATTGCATGAGCCCGGGCTGTTGCCGCACTTGAAAGAGATGGCGCAGAAGCGTACACGCACGATTGTCGAGCGCGTCAACGGTGTGCTTGGGCCGATAGCGTTGGACTATGAGTGCGACGTTTTGACGTTGACGCCGAACGGCAATCCCACCGAGCGGCATGTTTGTATCGCTTATGACAAGAAGTCGCAGGAACGATTTGGTGACGAGTCCGTACGGGCTGCATTCTGGTCGGAGAAACTGGGTGCACCTGCCGAGTCGTTGATTGAAATGTTCAAAGATGCGCCCGTGTTTCAGGGGTTGATTCGATCGAAGATCATGAAGGCGGGCGGGCCGGGTTATGTGAAGCCTGAGGGCCCGGACTTCCCGCAGTTGACGAATGTCGCCCGGTTTTTCGTGAATACGGGGGCCGTGCCGACCTATGCTTGGTTGGACGGTACCACTCCGGGCGAACAGAATATTGGCGAGCTGCTCGATTTGATGGTCAAAAACGGTGTGGCCGCAGTGAACATTATTCCGGATCGAAATTGGAACTTGCCTGATCCGGATGCGCGCGCGAAGAAGACTCGGTTGCTGCACGAGTTCGTCGCGCTTGCGGTCGACCGTGATCTGCCTATACTTGTGGGCACAGAGATTAACGCGTATGGCCAACGATTTGTGGACGATTTCAATGCCGACGCGATGCGGCCGCTCGTTGGGCCTGCGTATGACGCGGCAATGATATTTCATGCGCACACGATGCTGGAGTCGACGCAGGGGATGGGTTACGCAAGCGAATGGGCGAAGGCGCGTTTCGGAACCGCGGGCGAGAAAAACGAGTTTTACAAGACCTTCGGAGAGCACGTGACTGCCGCGTCGCGAGCCGCGATTCACACGATTGGGCCGGAGATGTCACCTTCGCACGTGATGGCGTCGTTACAGATGGGGGCCAGGAAGTAATCGGTAACGCCAGTGCGATTTACGTATACTGTAGTTGGTAGTACCGGAAAGGGGAGAGCCATGTTACGCCGCATATTTTGGGGGATTATGGCTGTCGCAGTAATGGCGCCGGCGGCTTGGGCGGGGGTTGGGAGCGTTTCGCTTGTGGACGCTTCGGGCCTTGAGTTTCTCATCAATACGGATGTTACCTTCGCGACGAGTTCGAGCGCGTCGGGTGCGGCGATGGATGCTGCTTACACGGGCGCGGTGGCGGCGACCACCAGCGGAGGCGGCACGACTTCGACCGTGTTGGCGGATGCGTTTAATGGATATAACAACCTTTTCGTCAACGGCACCGTGTACAACATGAATGGCGCGGCTTCATTCGATTGCGACGGACGAGAGGTCGAGTTTGACGCGCAGTCGATTGGTACCTTGACTGTGCGCCGCAAGGTGTATGTGCCTGAGGACGATTCGTTTTGCAGGTGGTTGAATATCATCAAGAACAACGGCGGGGCAACGACGGTTACGCTACTGATCTTGAACAATCTGGGTTCCGAGGCCAAGACGGTTGTCGCGGCGTCGTCGCAGGCGCCGGTAGTTGCGACGACCGCGGATGAATGGGTTGTTTCTTACGAAGATTACACGGCTGGCAAGTCGCCGGATCCGCGGCTGGCGCATGTATTGCAGGGGCCGGGACGGCGCGCAGAAATGTCCGCGATAACATTCGCGAATGGGAACGGGCAGCCGTTCTGGGAGTATGAACTGAATCTTGCCGCGGGGCAGACCGCGATTGTGATGAATTTCGTAACGGGCCAGCCCAGTATTGACGAAGCGATTGCGAAGGCGGAAGAACTTGCGGACGTTCCGAGCACCGGTGTCGCTTGCATGTCTGACAACGAACGAACGCAGGTTTTGAATTTTGACGTGACGGAACCGACCTGCACGATAACTTCCACATCGACCAATCCAACGAGCCTGACGACGATTCCGGTGACGGTAACGTTCAGCGAGCCGGTGACGGGCTTTACCAAGACGGACATCGTGACGACCAACGCGACGGTGAAGAACTTCAATGGTGAGAATACGACTTATACATTCAATCTTACCGCCCAGGGAAATGGCGTTGTTGCCGCCGATATCGGCGATGGCGTAGCAGAAGACGCGGGCGGTAATCCGAACCAGGCGGCGGAGACGCTAACGCGCACGATTGACGCGGGCGGGCCGACGGTAACCATGACTTCGACTACGCCAGAACCGAGCAATATCACGCGCATTATTGATGTGACGGCGACGTTCAGCGAGCCGGTTGCGGATTTCACTGCGTCCGACCTCACGCTGGTGAATTGTACATTAGAGGGATTCGTCGCGGCGTCAAAGGCTTACACGCAATTTGATTTTCGGTTATTGCCGGCACGGGTCGCCGGATCGGTTGGGGCAGATATTGCGGCAGGCGTTGCGCACGATGGCGCGGGAAATCCGAATCTTGCCGCCGAGCCGTTCAGGCACACGGTTGGGCCGGGCTTCTCCTGCATTGGGTTTGCGGGGACGAAGAGCGGGCCCTCAAAGGCGACATTTGCCGATATTGCGCCGATTGCGGCGGTGGCATTGATTTTGATGGGGGCTTCGTTCAAGCGGAAGCGGGGCTGATCGCTACCGTTTGCAGTTCGCGCGCTCGCTACATATGCTCAGTTCTTGGCCGGGCACAGCCAAAGCGGTGTCTGCCCGCCACCGCACTCCAAATAGGCTTATTGCAGATCGGAGTCCATTGCATGAAATCTTGGTGGCGATTCGTTTGTCTTTTTGTGGGGATTGGTGCGGGCGTTTGTTTTGCAGATGAGTCGGTCTTGCCTGCGGGTGATGCGAAGCCCGCGCTGAGCAGCGCATATTTTCCAAGTCGTGTGCACGAGTTCGTATGGCGGAATTGGACCTCACTGCCTGCCGAAAAAATTGCTTCGGTAATTGGGGCGTCGGCGGACGATGTGTCGGCGATCGCGGAATCGATGGGGCTGCCGCGCGATGCAGTGGTTGAGCCGGATATGCGCAGGCGCGGTTACGTCACGATTATTCGACGCAATTGGCATTTACTTCCGTATGAGCAGTTGCTGCAACTGTTGGACATGACGCCGGACCAGCTTTCAGTGATGCTGCGCGAGGAAGATTTTCTGTGGTACAAGCTGGGCCGGGTGAAGCCGCAGTGCGAGCCGTTGCGGTACAGCGCGCCGGACGAGAAGGCGAAAGCGCGTGCGGCGGAAATTCGTGCGGTGGTGGAGAAGAATTTCGGCGATGCGTTGAAGACCCGCGGCGAGCCGCGTTTCGATTTTGTACGTCAACTTGCCGCGCCATTGCCTGGATTCGTGAAGCCCGATGCAGCGAGCGCGGGGTTTGATCTTCGCATTGTTTACTCGTATGTCGCCGTGTATGGCGATCCCTTGAAAAATCCCGAACTAAATCCGTATCCGGATGGTTTGTTGCAACGGTTAACCGCGAGCGGAATCAACGGGGTTTGGTTGCAGGCGGTGCTGCGCGATCTTGCGCCGGGTGGCGAGGCGTTTCCAGAATTTGGCGACGGGAACGAGGTTCGACT
Source organism: Candidatus Hydrogenedentota bacterium (assembly GCA_020848835.1). Lineage (GTDB taxonomy): Bacteria > Hydrogenedentota > Hydrogenedentia > Hydrogenedentales > SLHB01 > JABWCD01. The sequence goes on along the minus strand of JADLHJ010000081.1, from coordinate 38,478 downwards.
TGCGAATTTACGGGAACTTGTGGCGCGCGCGAAATCGTTTGGGATCGATGTTTATTTGTATCTGAACGAGCCGCGGGCAATGCCGCATCCGTTTTTCGAAAAGCGACCGGAGATCGCGGGTTCAAAGGAAACCGATCTTACTGCGATGTGTACGTCGCAACCGTCGGTGCGCGAATGGATGGGTAATGCGCTGGCGCATATCTTCCGCGAGGTGCCCGGGCTTGGCGGGGTGTACACGATTACTGCGAGCGAGAATCTGACGAACTGCGCATCGCACGGTGATTGGAAGTCATGTCCGCGCTGCAAGGATCGGGGAGATGGCGACATCATCGCGGAGGTGAACGCGGCGATTGAGGCGGGTGTTCACCGCAGCGCACCGGATGCAAAGGTGATGATCTCCGATTGGGGATGGCGGGGGCATGGCGATGCGCCGGACATCATCGCGAAAATGCCAAAGTCTGTTTATCTTATGTCGGTGAGCGAATGGCATTTGCCGATCGAGCGCGGCGGTGTGAAAAGTACGGTGGGGGAGTATTCGATTTCATCCGTGGGGCCAGGTCCCCGTTCGCTCGCGCATTGGAAAGTAGCGACGGAGCTGGGTCTGAAAACGGGCACCGAGATTCAGTTCAACAATACTTGCGAGATAGCGAGCATTCCATACTTGCCGGTACTCGATTTGGTGGCGGAGCATTGCAGCAACTTGGAGGCGCAAGCAAACCTTGATGCGCTTTTTATCGGATGGACAATGGGGGGGCATCCATCGCCGAATTTGCTGATACCACAACGCTTCAGCAAGAAGCCCACGCCGAGTATCGATACAGTGCTTGATGAGATTGCGAGGGAGCGATTTGGCGAAGCGGGCGCGCCGCATGCGCGTAAGGCTTGGAAGATAATGAGCGATGCGTACCGTGAGTATCCCTTTCATATCAGCGTTGTGTATACGTCGCCTGTGCAGTGGGGCGCGGCGAATCCGTTGTATCCAAAAACAACAGGGTATAGTGCGACGATGTGGGGGATTCCGTACGACGATGTGAATGGGTGGCGCGGGCCGTATCCGCCGGAGGTGTTGGCGGCCCAGTTTGAGAAGATCGCGGTTGGATGGAGGCCGGGTATTGAGGAATTACAGAAAGCAGTGGACGCAACACCAGATAATCTGCGCGCAGCGGCGCTGGCGGATTTGAGGTACGCGCGCGCGTCGGCGATTCATTTTCAATCCGTCGCGAACCAGGCGCGTTTTGTGATGGCGCGCGACGCATTGCAGGCTGGGGTGGCGGTGTTGCCGATGGACGAGCGCGCGCGGATGACGCGGCACCTTGAGGGCATTATCAATGCTGAGATCGGGCTTGCAAAGGAGTTGTTTGCCCTGACGAGAGAAGACTCGCGCATCGGGTTCGAGCCGTCGTGTCAGTATTTTTATTTGCCGTTGGACTTGGTGGAGAAAGTGATCAATTGCCAGTGGCTTCGTGACGCCGAGGACGAATGGGCGCGATAGCGCGGTTCAAAATTCATTTTTGACATCAGCTACGTCTTTCAGGGGTCGACGATGCGCATGGCAGTCGATCTAGCCCAGATTCGCGCCCGCATTGCGTAATCGCGTACATTAAATGGGTCGGCGAAATGTGCCGGTGAAGGCTGGTCGAGGCGAATATGGGCAGTACGGCAGCGATAATGTCTGCGCGGGTGGCCCTTTATTGGGCCGCGTGCTGCGCTTTTCTTTTTTCTACCGCGGCGGATGCAACGCCAACCTATATAAACGATATTCGCCCTATCTTCGAGCGCAGTTGTTATGGGTGCCACGGACCTGACAAGCAGCGGAGCAAGTACCGTTTGGACGTGCGCGATTCGGCGCTGAAGGGCGGTAGCAGCGGCACGGCGGCAATTGTACCGCACGATGCGAAGAATAGTCCGCTGTTTCAATTTGTGAGTGGTGACGATCCCGAAATGCAGATGCCGCCGAAATCGAGCGGTATGCCCGCGCTCACTGCGGAAGAAATCGAACTGGTCCGGGCGTGGATCGATGCGGGTCCGAATTGGCCGGACGAATTTGCGGGACAGACGAAATCCGGGAAGGTTCATTGGTCCTTAAAGCCGTTGGAACGGCCCGCGATACCTGGCACTGAAACCAATCCGATCGATGCGTTCATTCACGCGAAACTTGCCGAAAACAATCTTGCGCCATCCCCGGAGGCAGATCGGAAGACTTTGATTCGCCGGTTGTATTTCGACCTCACTGGATTGCCGCCAGCGCCAGAGGAGGTCGCCGCATTTCTCTCCGACACCGATTCAAATGCGTATGAAAAGATTGTCGATCGGTTGCTTGCTTCGCCGCGCTATGGGGAACGTTGGGCGCGGCATTGGCTGGACACGATTCACTTCGCAGACTCGCACGGCTATGAGCACGACGTAGCGCGAGAAAATGCGTGGCGCTATCGCGATTATGTTATCGACGCTTTCAATTCCGACACGGATTGGGCGCGGTTCATCAAGGAGCAGCTTGCGGCGGACGTATTCTATCCGCGCGAACCGCGGTCGACGGCGGCGCTGGGATTTCTTGGGGCGGGCACTTTTGATCTGAGTACATACAGCACCGCGCCCGTGACCTTTGACTATCTCGATCGCGACGACTTGGTCACGCAGACGATGGCGGCGTTTGTGAGCACGACGGCCAACTGCGCCCGGTGTCATGCGCACAAATTCGATCCAATATCGCAAGAGGATTACTACGCGTTGCAGGCTAATTTCGCGGGAATTTTAAAAGGCGATGTGGCCTACGACGAAGATGCCACCGTTGCGCGTGAGCGCAAACGTTGGAACGATCTAATGGCTGCGGCGGATGCAAATAATTCCAGCGCGCTATTGAGCATTGAGCAAAGCGCGCGGGTGCATGCGTGGTACGAGAAGCGCGGAACTGGGGCTACATGGGTGCCGTTGGAGGTGGATACATTCCTCTCGTCGGAAGGCGCGACGTTGTCGCGCGACGAAAACGGGGTCGTCGTTTCATCGGGTACATTGCCGGAAAAAGATACGTACACCATTACCGCAGGAACGTCGTTGCCGCAAGTTACGGCTATTCGGCTCGACGTGTTTTCGCGCGATACGCTACCTTCACTTGGACCTGGCCGCAATAGCAATGGCAATTTTCATTTGTCCGAATTTCGCGTGAGGCTGTTTGAGCCGGGCGCGCCGGAAGCGGGCGAGGTGAAGGTTGCGCGTGCCACGGCAGATTTCAATCAGGCGGATTGGGGTATTGAGCGAGCGCTCGATAGCAATAAAGGCACAGCGTGGGGGATTCATCCGGAGGAAGGCGAGTCGCACTACGCGGTGTTTGAGTTGGTGGAACCTTTAGAAATGAAGGCCGGGGCGCGGCTAGCGATCTTGCTGGAACAATCGCATGGGGGCGGGCATGTCATCGGCGCGTTTCGACTGTCCGCAGCGTCGGGTACTTTTGAGCAGACAGTTGCGTTGCCGAAGGCTGTCGAAGAAATGCTTTCGTTAAAAGAAATCGAGCGCACGCAGGAGCAGCAGGCGGTGGTAGCGGCGGCTGCTACGCGTTTTATTGCACGGGATGCGCTCGCTGCACTGCCGCCACAAGTGAGTGTCTATGCGGCTGCGAAGCGGGTGGTGATCCCCGCTGGCGACCCGGCACCGAAGACCACTTCTCTTGAGACGCCGAAGATTGTCAACCTGATGGAACGCGGGGAGTTCGATAAGCCGCGCGCGGAAATCCCGCCGGGTGCTTTGTCTGTATTGACTAATTTACCTGCGCGCTTTGCTCTGAAAAATATGGATGATGAAAGCGAGCGGCGGGCTGACTTGGCGGAGTGGATTGCACATCGCGACAACGTACTGACGTGGCGGAGTGTGGTGAATCGCGTTTGGCACTATCATTTCGGACGCGGCATTTGCGATACGCCGAGCGATTTTGGCGAAATGGGCGGGACGCCGTCGCACCCAGAGTTAATCGATTGGCTCGCGGTGTGGTTTCGCGATGATGCCAGGGGATCGCTGAAGCAACTGCACAAGTTGATCATGATGAGCGCGACCTACCGGCAATCGTCCGCCAATCGCGAGGTTGCGGCGCAGATTGACGGCGATAACAGACTTCTGTGGCGGCAGAACCGGCAACGGCTCGATGCCGATGCGTATCGCGATTTTGTTCTGGCGATTTCGGGCCGGCTCGATCTGAAAATGGGCGGGCCGGGTATTAAGCAGTTTACGCAGGCCAAGGGCCCGCAGTTGACGCCAGCATTGGATTACAGTGCATATTGTTGGAGTGAGGCGAGCGCGGGACGGCGCAGTATCTATCGATTTGTTTGGCGTGGCATCGCGGATCCATTTATGGAAGCGCTGGACTTTCCGGATTTGGGTCTGTTATCGCCCACGCGTGGATTTTCCGCTTCGGCATTGCAGGCGTTGGCGCTGTATAACAATGATTTCGTGCTGAGCGAAAGCGAGGCGCTGGCGCGGCGTGTAGAAGGCGAGGCGAGCACTCTCGAACAGCAGGCGATACTTGCGGTGCAGTTGGCGTGGTTGCGCGAAGTTGACGCACCGGAATGTAGTGAGTTTGTCGCATATGCCAACACGAACGGGCTTGCGGCGTTGTGCCGGGTATTGTTGAATAGCAACGAGTTTTTGTTTGTGGATTAGCGAATCATTGGAGCAGAGATGAAGCTACCGCAATTCAGAGTAAGCAAGAAGTTTATAGCTTTCGTTTTTTTGTTTCAGACTTTGGGGATTGTTTTGTATTTTCTTGCGTATCTCTTGAGTGGTAGTGGATTTGATCTGGTTAAAATGGTCGTTTCTACTGCCAGCTTCGTATTTGCTTGTGCATTACTTATACATTATTTGCGAAAGAAAGACGCGCCGAATGGCTGATGTGTTTGAAAATGGTCTCTCACTTTCGCGCCGGAATTTCCTATTCAATATCGGCGGCGGTTTCGCCGGGGTCGCGCTGGCGCAGATGTTTGCGAAGGACGCGGCGGCTGCCGTTGTGAACCATCGTCCCGCACGTGTGAATCGCGTAATACAACTTTTCATGACGGGCGGCGCGAGCCCGATGGACACGTTTGACTACAAGCCTGTGCTGGAGAAATTGCACGGGCAGATGCTTGGTCCAAAGGAGAAACCGGAGGGATTCACTGCGCCGGCTGGCGCGATGATGAAGAGCCCATTTTCGTTCAAGCAATACGGGGAACGCGGGCAGTGGGTAAGCAGCGTGTTTCCGGAGCAGGCGAAGCTCGTGGACGAGATGGCGTTTCTCATGGCCATGACGACTAAGACGAACGTGCATGGGCCCGGCACCTACATGATGAATTCGGGGTTCCTGCTGCCAGGGTTTCCTTGTATGGGCGCGTGGATTTCGTATGCGCTGGGAAATCTGCGCGATAACCTGCCGAACTTTGTTGTATTACCAGACGCGAAGGGATTGCCATACAACCAGCGCGGATGTTTTTCGTCGGGCTTTCTGCCTGCGGTGCATCAAGGGACGGTAATTAACGCTGCGTCGCCGCAGCCTGTACCCGATCTATTTCCGCGTGACAATTATAAGTTTGCTACGCCGGGTAGCGACGCGGCGGGACTTCAGTTGTTGGACAAGATTAATCGCGAACATGCGGCGGAACGCGCGGGGGATTCGCGTCTGAATGCGCGCATTGCGAGTTATGAACTTGCGGCGAAGATGCAGGTGTCCGCGCCGGACGCGTTTGACGTCATGCGCGAACCGGAGTACGTGCGCAATGCGTATGGGCTGGACGACGCGGTGACCGAAGACTTTGGGCGTCGTTGTTTGTTGGCGACGCGTCTGATAGAGCGGGGTGTCCGGTTTGTGCAGGTGTGGAGCGGTCCGCAAGGAGCGACGGGGAACTGGGACAATCACGGGAACATCCAGACGGAATTGCCGCCGATGGCCGCGAGTGTGGACAAGCCGATCGCGGCCTTGCTGCGAGATTTGAAGGCGCGCGGGTTGGATGACGACACGCTTGTGATATGGACGACGGAATTTGGACGCACGCCGTTTGCGCAGGGAAGTCTCGGTCGCGATCACAACGGCGGCAGTTTTGTGACTTGGCTGTGGGGCGCGGGGATTAAGGCGGGTGTTACGTATGGGCAAAGTGATGACTGGGGGTATCAAGCCGAAGACGGAAAGACCTATTGCTACGATCTGCACGCGACGGTGCTGCATTTGATGGGGATCGATCACCAACGGTTGACGGTGCGACAGAATGGAATTGACCGGAGACTCACGGATGTACACGGGCACGTCATCGATCAGATTTTGGCGTAGCCTGCCGACCTTTTCCCGCGCTACGGATACACGCCCAGGTAGGACAAAAACAGCGGGAGGAATTGCAGGAGTGCAATCGGCTCGAAGATGACGGCGAAGATGGTCTGAACAGGGCTGAAAACGAGGCTGCCAATTCCCGACAAAAGCGCGAGTATGAATTGTCCGCCCATGTTGCTTCCCATCTTGTACTTGTGATCGCCCGAATTGTGCCACAATGCTGCCGCGACCTGAAATCTACGTGAGGGGCGGGACCACACAATGCTGACCGAATCCCAGATTGCGGTATGTGCGCGCTATGTCGTGGAGCGTGCCAAGCATGTGATCGAATCGTTTGGGCCAAGGCCGCCGGGAAGCGAGGCCGAGCGCAAGACGCAGGAATTGGTAAAGGCAGATCTGGAAGCGTGTTGCGACGGGGATGTGTCGATAGAAGAATTTCAAGTCGCGCAGAAGGCCTTCTTCAGCATGCAGGCGATAGGCGGCGTGCTGACACTCGCGGCGGTGGGATTGTATTGGGTGCATCCGGCCTGGACATTCGTAGTGGCACTGCTGTCCGCGGTTGTGATGTATAACCAATTGCTACGTTACCACCTTTTTCTCGATCCGTTTTTTCCAAAGAAGACAAGTTGTAACGTCGCCGGGAAAATTGCGCCGAAAGGAAAAGTGGAGCGGCGCATCATTTTGAACGGCCATCCCGACGCCGCTTATGAATGGCGTTTCAACTATCTCACGCCAAAATGGTTTCCCGCGATAGTGCTGTACACGTTGCTTGGTTTGATTGTGCTCCTGGGGGGCTCGCTCGTCGCCACTATCTCCTTCTTTCTCGCGCCCGTCGGATCGGCGTGGTTCATTAATTTAATCGGAATCGTCGTGCTGCTGTTCGCACCCGCAGGCGTGATTGGCATCTTGTTCAACAATTTTGGCGTGGTGGCGGGCGGTGCGAACGACAATTTAAGCGGCACGTTTGTCGCAACGGGAATTTTGCGCTCGTTTCAAGAATTTGGCGTTCAGCTTGAGCGGACTGAATTGATGGCGGTCATCACGGGGTCGGAGGAAGCGGGCCTGCGCGGGGCCAAGGATTGGGCGCGGCGTCATGCGCGGGATTGCAGCGACGTCGAGACAATAGTCATTTCATTGGAAACGTTTGGGGATCTGCCGCATGTCGCAATCTATAATCGCGACATGAACGGCACCGTTGCGCTCGATAGTGAAACGTGCGATCTTTTGAAACGCGCTGCACACGCGACGGGCCGCGACCTACCGTATAGTTCAGTGCACTTGGGATCGTCCGATGCTGCGGCGTTTGCGCAGGCTGGATTTAAGGCAGCGATGTTTGGCGGCATGGACCCGCACCCTGCGCACTACTATCACAACCGCCGCGATTCGTGGGAGATTATGAGCGAGCCGTGCATTAAAGCGGCGATTGACGTGCTGATTACGGCAATTCGTGAGTTTGACGCGACGGGATTACGTGCACCAACCGGCGAAGAAGCGTGACCCAACTTCCCGTTACGCCCGAGTTTGTTCAACATCTTGCTGGACTCGTGCCTACATTTGCATGCCAGATCAGTTACTCGGGCCCGAACCATGACCTGTTTACGCATGCGCTATCCGCGCGGGCGCATTCCCGCGTAACTTCTGAAAATGCTAATCAGGGGATCCTTGACTGCGTGGTCTTTTATCTGGACGAAAACTTCGTCAATCATTTCGAGACTTTGAAAGATAGGCTCTCCCTAATTTCGGGGGAGGGCCAAGCGTTGATTGTCGTACTACCATACGCATCGGCAATGCCTCTGAGCGATTTGGAAATAAAGTTATCTGAACTTGATTTCTTCATTTGGGGCTACGATGCCATCACCGCATCAGGGACGTCTTCGGCTAGAAGTGGCTACATCGCGAAGGCGGCGCGTCGTACCTATGATCCTATACGGCATGCGCGCAGTTTAATGATTGCAAGGCACCCGGATTGGGCATTTGAGATTTTGACGCAGATCCCGGAATCGATGCTGCAGGATCCGTTGGTTGTAGCGGAAGTCGCGGCAAACAAGATCATCTGTACCCTTGCCTGGGACAGCAAGGAAGGGGTGAAGAACCGGCTGGCCCGTTTCTTTTACAGCCAGGTCACATTTTACGATGCGGTGGCAGTGGCGCCGTTGGCGCATGAGCCATACTTGTGTCACGCGGAGTTTTGGAAACGGATCGGTGATCCGTCGATGCGCGCGCGTTTGATTCGCTCCGCGAGGCAGGCCGCGGTGGAATCTGTGCGACAACGGATTGAAGAACCGGCGATTGTGGAGAATTCTCAGCGGCGCGAGTTCGTGCCACCCGAGTGGCGGCCTCTGGACTGGAAGCCGAGGGTATTGTTCATCATGTATCCGCGGCCCCACTATGGCCTCGACGTGCAGTACTACGGTTTGTGCGAGGTGTTGGGTGATGAGAATGTTATTGAGTATCCCTTCAAACCAACATTGCACGGTGAAAAGCCCGAAGAGCTTGCGCACTATCCGTGCATGTTTAATCGCAAAGGTTTGCCACACTCCTTAGAAGACATCTTGCTGCAATTGGAGCGCGGCGGATTCGATGTCGTTATTTACGGCGACGTCGAGGGCTTCATTGATGAACAGAGCATGAAGGCGATTCGCGCCGCGGCAGGGGAGACGCCCATCGTACTGTTCGACGCGCAGGACGATCCGCTGGAGCAGTGGGAGAAGGTGGATGCTTACATTGACGGCGGGCTGCGGATGCATTTCAAACGTGAGATGTTGTCATGCTGGGACTATGGTGGTCGGACGGTCCCGATGCCGTTTGCATATGCCGATTTCCGCGTGCCCGCGTCGCTCGGAACTGCTAGGACAACACCGCTGTTTTGGGCGGGACACCGGCAGTTTGCACTGCGGCGTTTATATCTTGAACAGATTGAAGCGAAGTTCGGTTTTGACTTGCGCAAATCGTACAAGCAGGAGGAATACGCCGCGGCGCTGTCTAATTCTCGTATTGGCCTAAATATATTCGGATTCGGATATGACACCGTGCGGTATTGGGAGATCCCTGCGCACGGTGCGATGCTTTTGGCCGAACGAATGCCCATAGATATTCCGCACAACTTTGTTGACGGTGAAACTGCGGTGTTTTTCGACGACTTGGGTGACTTGGAGGAAAAGCTCGCATATTACGCCGGGCATCTGGAAGAATCGGCGGCGATTGCCGCACGCGGGCAAAAGCACTTTTTGAAGTACCATACCGCGAGCGCGCGTGCGCGGCAGATGTTGGGGTGGATGCAATCGCGTTTGTTTGAAGGGGAAGTGTAGTGGAAGGTGTGGTGCGCGCGCCGGGTCTGCGGCCGTTGTCGATTCTGCTGGTCGCCTTGTCGTTGTCGATAGGGTGGGGGATACGCGGAAACTTCGGGCACGAGTACGGCGCGATGATTCCCGGCATGCTCGCGGGCGTCGCTGCTTGTTTGGTGTCAGGTCGTGAAGACTGGCGCAAGCGCGTAGCGTATTTTGGCATGTTTGGCGCGCTGGGTTGGGGGTTCGGCGCGTCAGTCTCTTACATGCAAGTCATTTCATATACGCACTCCGGCCATGCGCCCTCACAGTTGTATGGATTCTTTGGATTGTTTGTCATTGGCTTTTTGTGGGCCGGCCTGGGCGGTGCGGGTACGGCGCTGCCTGCGGTTGCAAGCTACGAGCGACTCACAGCAATGTTTCGTCCGTTGATGTGGGTGCTTGTATTTTGGACGGTGCTGAAGTTTGGCGAAGTGCCCGCAGTGCTGGCGTATCGTGCGTACGTGTGGGGCGAGGACCCGAATGCTTTCGACCGCACGGATCACCGGCAGGAGAGTCCCTTCTATTGGTTTGATGCGGATTGGTTGCCGGCATTGTTTGCCGTGATCGCGATTCTTGCGTTCGATCTGTGGGATCGACGTAGAGAACCTGAGCGTATTGCTCCGTTATTTTTGTTCGCCTTGGGCGGGCCAATTGTTGGGACGATTGTGTTCTTTGCGATGCGTGCATTGGGGTTAACCGATTTGATTGCTACGTACATCGTTCATCCGCAGGGCGACGTTTCTAAGTTTCCGGCCGACAATCTGCTCACAAACTGGCCGCAGTTTCTGTCCGATTTTCCGAATGCAATTGGGGCGATTGTCGGGTTGGTAACTGGTGTTGCCATATATTTCGCGATATGGGGTAAGTTTCGATCCGATTCTTCTTTGTTCTTGCACATGGCATTGGGCTGGCTTGTTTCGTTCTTGATCATGCCGGTGATGTTGAGCAACGCCTTTATGGACTACGGTGGATTTCGCATGACGCCACCGCGGAGCGACGATTGGGCGGGAATCACAGGCGTGCTTGCGGGCGCGCTCATTTATGTGTTTCGCAAGGGCCTTGCTCCGGTCGGGTACGCGTCGCTGATCAGCGCATTTGGTGGCGGAATAAGTTTCGCCGGCGTTGCGTGCTTAAAATTGATCATGGTGTGGCCGGGCAATCCATATCGACTGAACCCCGAGCGGCTCAGTCCAAGCCCGACTGCGGAGATCGAAACCGCGTGGGCGCATTGGCAGAGCGCGAACTGGCACAGCTTTCTGGAGCAAAGCATCGGGTTCATGAATGGCGTTGGGGTGGCGATTGCGATGGGGCTGTTAGCGTTACGCGCGCCGCGTTTGCGCGACAATGAAGCGCCGTTGCGAAAGCCTTGGACGGAGGCTTTTGCGGCTGGTTTCATACTGGTGCTGCTCACTTACGTAAACCTTGTAAAAAACGTTGTTGTATGGACGAAAGAAGGCGTGAAGCCCGTGCCGGAGACAATGAAGGCGCCGTTGTTCGATAGTATTCAATTGAGCGCGACGACTTGGTTTAATTTAACTTACGCGCTGATCGCGGTTACTGTTGTTTTCCTGCTGATACGTCATACCCGAAAGCCGATTGCGCTGATTCCGAAGTCAGGTCTTGGCAAGGGGCAGCTTTTCTATCTCGCGTTCATATGGTTCATTATCATTGGCAATTTTGAACGCGCACTGAGCGGGTTCCATGAGCAGCGACTGCTGACGGAGTGGGTTATTATTGTCAATGGTCTGATTTGTACGGCGATGATTCTCACGGTGCCGCGCGACGAGGATGAGTGCGTGGTGGATACGCCCTCGAGCATTGCGCCGTATGTAGTACGGGTGGCGGTTGTTGGCGTTGTGGCGACGATGGTGTGCATTTTCGCGCAGTTTGCCACGGTGCGCTTGCTTTACGGAGAACATTTCGCGGGACACGCGGGCAGAAACGGAAAGGGGCAGATGCGCTTTGGCGCCGAAGCGGAGTGGCGTACACAGCCAAACCTGCGCAGGGGCGAACACCAGTAGCGGCGCATTGATGAAGCATTGAAATTTGCCCCCTAAACGTGGGAATCTACTCGGTGCGCGTAATTACCGCCAGGGGATGCGCGCTCAACTCTACGTGTATCCGGTGGTCGCAAATGGCCAGGAGAAGCATATCCATGCAAAGCAAAGCTCATTCGCCACTATTTGTTCGCCATGCAATTGTGCTGGGTGTATTGGCGGCGGTAATCGTGGGCTGCGGCGGTTCTGGACCGTCGACTCCTTCTGAATCTTCTGGAACGCCGAGCACCGCAGCAACACCGACGCCGAAAGGCGGTGACCCTAATGTCATCAAGATCGTATCGAGCCTTCCGCAGACGGGTAGCGCGAATTCACAGATCATGACCATCGTTAACGGCATCAAGCTCGCGATTGACGAAGTGGGTGGAAAGGTTGGTGATTTTACCATCAAGTATGAGCCGTGGGACGACGCATCACCGGAACGAGGCCAGTGGGATTCGGCCGTTGAGACCGCAAACGCGCACAAGGCAGTGGCCGATCCGGACATCATGGTGTATATCGGCACGTTCAATTCGGGAGCGGCGAAATTTTCGATGCCGATTCTCAACCAGGCGAGCCTGTTGATGATCAGCCCGGCGAATACGTGGCCCGGGTTGACGAAGCCGGGCATCGGCGAAGCAAACGAACCGGCGACCTACAGGCCCAGCGGCAAGGTGACCTATTACCGGGTCGTTCCTACGGACGAATTGCAGGGCACCGTCGCTGCTCAGTGGGCAAACGAAATGGGTTGCAAGCGCGTGTATCTTCTGCACGATCGCGAGTTGTACGGCAAGGGTGTGGCGACCATGTTTGAAAAGGCCGCGAAGGAGCTTGGGATGGAGCTCGAAGGGCCTGAGGGCATCGATCCCAAGGCCGCGAACTACCGTTCATTGGCCACGAAGATTAAGCAGACGAATCCCGACCTCGTATATTTCGGCGGCACCACCCAGACGAACGCGGGACAAATCGCGAAGGACCTGCGCGCGGCAGGGGTAACAGCGAAGTTCATGGTGCCGGATGGTTGTTTTGAAGATGCGTTTATCCAGGCGGCCGGCGCGGAGAATGTCGAAGGCAATACGTTCATCACTTTCGGTGGCTTGCCCGCGGACAAGCTCACCGGCAAGGGTGCGGAGTATTACGAGAATTATAAGAAGAAGTATAACAGCGAGCCGCAGGCGTACTCCGCGTATGGCTATGAATGCGGGCGCGCGGCACTGGAAGCGATTCGCATCGCCGGCAAGAAGGACCGCGCGGCGATTGCCGAGGCCTGCGGGAAGATTAAAGATTTCGACGGGCTGCTGGGCAAATGGTCGTTCGACGAAAATGGCGACATTACCATGAAGACGCTCAGCGGCAATATCGTAAAGAACGGCAAGTTTGAGTTCGCAAAAATCCTCGGGCAATAGAACGGGAACCGGAAGGAAAGCGCCCGCGAAACGATGACGAATACCGAGGTCTTTCTCCAACAGATGATCATCGGCCTGTCCAATGGCATGATCATCGCACTCATCGCGCTTGGTTACACGATGGTCTATGGCATCATCGAGTTAATCAATTTCGCGCACGGCGACCTCTTCATGCTCGGGTGTTTTCTCGCGCTGACGATTCTTGGCGCCCTAGGAATCGACGCCGCTTACGATCCCAACTCGGTGTCTTTGGCCGTGCTGCCTTTGTTCATCGCTGTCCCTGCGTTTTGCGCTATTGTGAACTGGAGCGTGGATCGATTCGCCTACAGGCCATTGCGTTCCGCGCCGAGGCTCGCGCCGCTTGTGTCCGCGATCGGCGTATCATTTATCTTCCTCAACCTCGGCCTGTTTTGGGGCGGTCTGCCGATGGACGTATTTAATGGAGGCGTTGCCGCAGCGGCGCCCAAGGATTTCCCAGCTTTAGTATCCCGGACCAACCTTCTTGGCGAATCGAGCAACATCATCGTGCGTTGGAACGAGGTCCTTGTCGCAATGGTGACCGTTCCAATGATGGTTGGACTGAGTTTGATTGTGCGATTCACGCGGATTGGCAAAGCGATGCGCGCTGTGGCCCAGAACCAGACGGCGGCGCGCCTCATGGGCATCGACGTGGACCGGGTGATTGGCGCGACATTCCTGATTGGCGGCGCGCTTGCCGGTTTCGCGAGCATTGTGTGGGCGTCATATAACGAGACCATTTATTTCCAAATGGGGTTCCGCGTGGGGATGGATGCATTCACCGCGGCGGTACTCGGCGGCATTGGAAGTCTTCCGGGCGCCGTGTTGGGCGGCGTTGTGATTGGTATCGTGCGTGCGATGAGTGAGGGTTATATCGCGGCGGAATGGACAAACGTGGTCGTGTTTACAATCCTCGTGGTTGTGTTGACGTTTCGCCCATCCGGACTACTCGGCACGCCCACGCGCGAAAAGGTATAGACCACATGGCAGGCGGGATTCGGCGCGCGGTCATTGTTCATGCCGGGTGGTTCATGCTTGGAATCGCGCTGCTGGTTCCGATACTGGATCCCCTCCTGCCTCTGGAATGGAAAATTGCGGGGCACATGAACCGCATATTTATTTTTGCCATTCTGGGGCTTGGTCTAAACGTAGTGACCGGCTACACCGGGCTGCTTAATCTTGGCATCGCGGCTTTCATGGCCATAGGCGCATATTCGTACGCGATCCTTACCTGCGACATCTACCCTTTTCGATTGGGTTTTTGGTCCGCGATGCCGATCACGATTTGCATCGGCGCAATTGCAGGCGTCGTGTTAGGTTTGCCTACGATTCGGTTGCGTGGCGATTATCTTGCGATTGTGACCCTCGGTTTTGGCGAAATTGTCCAAGACACGTTGAAAAACCTCGACAACATTACGCAGGGCACGCAGGGCATTAATCCTCTGCCAGCCCCCACGTTTTGGGGACATGCGCTCAACACGCAGGACAAGGTGGCGTGGTATTACCTGCTTCTTGCGTTTCTGGCGCTTGTGGTTCTCGTAAGCCGCAACTTGGAACATTCCCGCGTCGGGCGGTCGTGGATCGCTATTCGCGAGGACGAGATTGCCGCGACATGCATGGGCGTGAATCCCGTTAAAGCTAAACTGGTCGCGTTTGCCATGGGCGCCGCGTTGGCGAGTACGTCGGGCGGGATATACGCAGCCTTGTTCAGTAATTCTGGCGAGCCAGGCAATTACGATTTTCAGATTTCGATCATCGCACTGTGCATCGTGATCATTGGGGGAATGGGCAACATCAGTGGCGTTTTGCTCGGGGCCTTCGTGATTGGTGGCTTCAATTCCATAGTGCTCGATAAGCTGACGACTTTGCTGCAGCAAATGGGAATGGTGAACACGCAGAACGTACTGACCGTGCCCGGCAACTGGAAGTACATGATTTTTGGCTTTGCGCTCATATTAGCGATGCGGTTTAAGCCCGAAGGTTTGTTACCGTCGCGGCAGCTCAAAGCGGAACTTCACGAGGCTGAAGAAGACGAACGCGCGGAAAACGCCCGAGGCGCTGCATGACGAGTTTACTTAGTGTAGACAATGTGACGATTCGCTTTGGCGGTTTAACGGCCGTCAATGAAGTGGATCTTAACGTTGAGCGAGGCCAGATTTTTTCCGTGATAGGGCCGAATGGAGCGGGCAAGACGACGGTATTTAACGTCATTACTGGTGTGTACGAACCGAGCTGTGGTTGCGTGCGGATCGACGGACGCCCGGGTGCGCGCCCCCTTTCATGGAGAACGGCGATTGGCTTTGGATTCATTGCCTTAACGACAGCAGCCGGGTTTGCCGTGGCATTGAATATTCGAGAATTATGGGACACTGCAATCACTGCCAACTATGTTTACCAACAGGCGTTTCCCTGGGCCAAGAGTTTTTCAGACGCGCTTACGCATCTGCGTGACCAACCTTGGACGTGGAATATCCTGCCGCTGTTGACAGGCGCATTGGTGGGCTTGGGCGGATCGGTGGCGGTGTGGCGCCGCGCGCGCTGTACTCCAGACGTTATCGCCTGCGGTGGGGTGGCGCGCACGTTTCAAAACCCTCGGTTGTTTCATCAAATGACGGTGCTCGAGAACGTGCTGGTTGGGATGGATACGAAACTCCGTTCGCGATTCTGGCATGCGGCGTTGCGGCTGCCATTTTTTTATCGCGAATATAAGCACGCCCAGGCGAAGGCGATGGAGTTGCTCGAGTTTGTAGAGCTTGATGACGACGCGAGCGCGCCCGCGGCTTCGTTGTCGTACGGGCATCAACGTCGCCTTGAAATCGCGCGTGCGCTTGCGAGTGAGCCGAAACTCTTGCTGTTGGACGAGCCGGCCGCGGGAATGAACCCTTCGGAGTCCGATGACCTCTTGCTATTAATCCGCAAGATTCGCGATCGCGGTATTGCGGTAATGTTGATAGAACACCATATGGATTTGGTGATGGAGGTCTCAGATCGCATTGCGGTATTGGACTACGGGAACAAGATTGCCGAGGGAACTCCCGACGAAATCCAGGCAGACCCGAAAGTGCGTAAAGCCTACTTGGGCACGGACGAACTTTGATGCCCGAGCCGTTGTTGTCGATCCAAAATGTAGTCGCCGGTTATGGACCCATTGAGGCGCTGAAGGGTGTTTCACTTAACGTTCGCGGCGGCGAGATCGTGACGCTGATTGGCGCGAACGGCGCCGGCAAGTCTTCCACGTTGATGTGTGTGTCGGGATTGTTGCGCGCGCGCAAGGGGACCGTGCATTTTGACGGCGCGGATATTACCGGGTTCAAACCGCACACAATTGTCGAAGAAGGTTTGGCGCAGGTGCCGGAAGGGCGCAAGATTTTTCCGCGATTGACCGTGCTTGAGAATCTGGAACTCGGCGCATACCTGCGTCGCGACAAGCAGGCGATCAAGACCGATCTTGAAAAGATGTACCATTTGTTTCCTATCCTCGGGGAGCGGAGAAAGCAGCTTGGGGGTACACTCTCCGGCGGTGAGCAGCAGATGCTCGCGATTGGCCGCGCATTAATGAGCCGTCCGAAGATGTTGCTGATGGACGAGCCGTCGATGGGTGTGGCGCCGATTCTCACGGCGAAAATATTCGCCACGATTCGCGATTTGAATCGAGAGGGTATGACGATACTGCTCGTGGAACAGAATGCACACCTCGCACTTAAAATTGCACATCGCGGTTATGTAATTGAAACCGGATCGATCGTGCTTGAAGACAAGGCGGAATCACTTCTAAACGATCCACGCGTGAAGGAAGCCTACCTTGGTGACGACGATTGAACCTGCGTGCGTCTAAAGATTCACGGGATCAGGTTTTGGTTCGAGCCGCTCTATCGTACTGTCAATTGAGTTCCCGCCGCTGTAGTGGACGATGACTTCCTGATTTACCTGGAATTCGGCCCAGATCTTGTCATCGCATTCGATTTCGACGCGGTAGTGGTTACCCGATGGTTCCCGTATTAACACTTCAAGGTATTTCTGGGTGCCCCCATGAGGTTGGGGATATTCGCGCTTATTCTGGATCTTGCCGGGCGCTGTGGAAGTTGCCGGTGAGAAGTGCGTTCGGGCGAGATAATATGCCCCGCCGACAATGAGTCCAATTGCCAGAAGCGTACTTAGTACGCGCGAGCCAGTGGAGCGCGGTGCTTCGTGGGTGAGCGACTCGTCCGTTTGTGGCGGCCGGTGCTCAAGGAAGCGCCGTAGCGTCGCGCTCGTGAAACCTTCCGGACCGAATTTTACGGGCATGTGATACTCCCCGCCTCAACTGCACAATTCTAACATGCGAGGCAGAGCAAGCGAACCTAGCTCGCGGGAATTCCGTACTCTTTCATCTTGCGCCAAAGGGTGGAGCGGGAGACGCCGAGCCGTTTTGCGGCTTCGGTCTGATTACCATTGAGTCGTTCGAGCGCGCCGCGAATGAGTTGCGCTTCCATATCGGTAATTGAGGAGATACTATCCGCGGCAAGGTTCGGTAGCGCAAGTCGCGGACGGACGCCGCGGCGGACGTGGTCCGGCAAATCCTCAGCACGAATGAGATTCCCATCCGCCATGATGACAGCATGCGCAATGACACTTTCGAGCTCCCGTACGTTGCCTGGAAATGAGTAGTCGCACAATAATGCCTGCGCGTGATCATCCAGCCCCAGGATGTTTTTGTTGTACTGGGTGTTTGCACGGTTGACAAAGTGCTCTATTAAGCCGGGTAGTGTTTCGAGGCGTTCTCGCAGTGGCGGAATTCGAACTTGGATGACGTTGAGGCGAAAGTAGAGGTCTTCGCGGAAGCCGAGATTTTCTACGGCGCGTTCGAGGTCGCGATTGGTTGCGGCGATGACGCGCACATCAACTCGTTTGGGTTTTGCGGAACCGACGGCGCGGATTTCACCGTTCTGCAGAACGCGAAGCAGTTTTGCCTGCGTGACCAGCGCCATGTCACCGATTTCATCCAGAAAGATCGTGCCGCCATCGGCTTCTTCGAATAGTCCTCGCTTGTCTGCATCGGCACCGGTGAAGGAACCTTTTACGTGTCCAAACATTTCGCTTTCGAGGAGTTGGTCTGGCAGTGCCGCGCAGTTAATGGCGATGAACGGCATGTCGCGCCGAGGGCTGAGCCGATGGATGGTGTTTGCAAGTAGTTCTTTACCAGTGCCGCTTTCGCCGAGGAGAAGCACTGTGCTGTCTGTAGGAGCGACTTTCGTGATGACTTCGATCACGCGTTTCATCGCCGGAGAGCCGCCAGCGATTTCTTCGACCGCAGCATGCTCGTAGGAATGCGCTGCGGTTTCGTGGGCTATATTGCGAATGGCCTTGTGTACCACGAGGGCGGCGTCCGACGGCATGACGGTGCGCGGAAGGTAGAAGTAGGCGCCCTGCCGGATTCCGTCCAAAGCGCGCTCCAACTTGGCTATCTCAAAGAGCAAAACGATTCGCGTACGCGGGCTGCGGCGGCGGATAAAGGACACCAAGTCAATATCCGCCTGTTCGCCAAGTTCCAGGTCGAGAACCACTACATCGAAATCACGTCTCCCGGCGATGCGGAGAACGCCACGGGCGTCATGACATTGTTCGGGTTTGTGGGTGCTTATTGTCAACGCGCGTGACAAAGCGGCGGCAAACCCGATATCTGGGCTGGCGATTAGAATCTGCGATGGTTCTTGCACCGGAGAGCGTTGCATCAGGCAATTGTAGCAAAATAAAACGGTTACCGAAAAGCGACGATGGGTTTTTGGGTTGCGGCTCGATGCAAGTTATTTCTGCGCAGTATCTTGCGTATTTTGGAGCATGGAGGGTTTAGGGCGTGGTTTTTGGAAGAGTTCTATGAAGGCGAGGGAAACTGGGGGGAAGACTCGAAAAAGAAGCGATTTTACGAGCAATTGTGCCACAACGCGCTTTCGATCCGGGTGGCGGAGAGGGGATTTGATGCCACAGCGGATGCCGGTACGCATGAAGCTTGGCTAGGTGAATCCGACTATTGCACATGGTGCAGTGGTTGCAACCTGCACCAAGCATGTGCTAAAAGTACCGCACTAACGCGGCAACGCCGCAGCGGAGGAAACGTGATGCCATTCCATTCGACAGTCCCCGGTCGATGGCGTCACCATATTCACGCCTAGTTCCTGCCGACTCTTTAATTTCCATTTTGTCTTAACGATCAATACGCTTATTGCCCTCTGGAGGGGCCAATGAGCGTGAGAGGGGATTGCCATGTGCGCGGATGCGGTAAAGTCCAAATCGATTTTCGATGTGCTTAAGCTGGATGCCAACGGCTTGGTGGCGGCGGTCGTTCAGGACGTCAATACGAAGCAAGTTTTGATGGTCGGCTACATGAACCGCGAATCACTCGAAATCACCTTGAGCGAGCGGAGGGCATGCTTCTGGTCGCGGTCCAGGCAGAAGCTTTGGCGCAAAGGCGAGAGCTCCGGGAACGTGCTGAACCTCGTGGAGATTCGGACGGATTGCGATAACGACGCGATGTTGCTTGTTTGTGACCCAGTGGGGCCGACATGTCATACGAATGAGACGAGTTGCTTTTATCGTGTAGTTAAAGAAGATGGGGCCTTAGTTTTGAGCGGCGATGGCGTCGCTACCGAATAAATTTTAAACACAGCACACGCTGTTAAGGGCAAATAAAATGGTTCATCCAACATTAGAAGAGTTCAAACGTATCGCGAAGCCAGGGTCTTTGGTCCCGGTGCATCGCGATATCGTTGCGGATTTGGAGACGCCGGTTTCGGCGTACATGAAATTGTCGAAGGGCCAGCAGTATTCATTTCTGCTAGAGAGCGTGGAGAGGGCGGACACGATTGGTCGCTATTCGTTTCTTGGCGCGAATCCGTCGATAGTTTTCAAGTCAAAAGGCACGAGCATAACGCTGACGCGCGATGGCAAGGAATCGGCATTTGAATCCGAAGACCCGCTCGGCGAATTGAAGAAGTTGATGGCGGAATTTAAGCCGGTTTCTATCGAGGGTGTGCCGGAGTTTCATGGCGGCGCGGTGGGGTATATGTCGTATGACCAGGTGCGCTTTTTTGAAAAGTTGCCGGATGACAATCCCGATACGCTGAATCTGCCTGATTTGTATTACATGATCACTGACACCATCTTGATTTTCGATCACGTGAATAACTTGTTGAAAGTTGTGTCGAATGCGCAGGTGGGTGACGATTTGGCTGCGGCATACAACGATGCGGCGCGCAAGATTGATTCGATCATCGCCACGATAAAACAGCCCTTAGCATTGCCGGATTCGAAAGCGGTTGTTCCAAAAAATACGGAAGTAAAATCGAGCTTCACCAAGGAAGGTTTCTGCGAGGCCGTGCGAAAGGCGAAAGAGTACATTTGCGCGGGTGATATCTTCCAGGTGGTGTTGTCGCAGCGATTCGAGCGTGAAGTTTCGACCACACCGACCAATCTTTATCGCGCTTTGCGTTGCATCAATCCCTCGCCGTACATGGTACTTCTGCAGTACCCAGACGTGACGCTTGTGGGTTCGAGCCCGGAGGTGATGACGCAGGTGCGCAGTGGGCGTTGCATGTTACGGCCGATCGCGGGTACGCGACCGCGTGGTGCGACGGTGGAGGAAGATCTGGCGCTAGAGAAGGAACTGCTCGCGGACATTAAAGAGATCGCCGAGCACGTCATGTTGCTCGATCTCGGACGAAACGATGTAGGCCGCATCAGCAAGCCGGGTACAGTCTCGCCGACGAAGCGCATGGTGATTGAGCGTTACTCGCACGTAATGCACATTGTGAGCCAAGTGGAAGGGGATATGCTGGACAGCGCGGACGCGTTTGAAGCGTTACGCGCCACGTTCCCAATGGGTACGGTCAGCGGTGCGCCAAAGATCCGCGCGATGCAGATCATCGACGAACTCGAACCGGTGCGGCGCGGCATCTATTCCGGTGGCGCGGGATACATCAGTTTCAACGGCGAGATGGACACTTGTATCGTCATTCGCACGATGGTGATCAAGGATGGCGTCGCGTACGTGCAGGCGGGCGCGGGCGTGGTGTACGACAGCGTACCGGAGCGTGAATTCGAAGAGACGGTGAACAAGGCCAAGGCGCTGTTCCGCGCGGTGGAATTCGCGGAGAAAGGACTCGAAGCATGATTGTGCTTATCGATAACTACGATTCGTTTACCTATAACCTCGTGCAGTACTTCGGCGAGTTGGAACCCGACGTGCGCGTGTTTCGCAACGATGCGATTACCGTGGCCGGTGTGCGCGAATTGAAGCCAGACCGCATAGTAATCTCACCTGGGCCGTGTACGCCGTATGAGGCGGGGATCTCAATCGATACGATCAAGGAATTGGGACGTGAGTTCCCAATTCTTGGCGTGTGCCTCGGACATCAGAGCATCGGTGCGGCCTACGGCGGAGATGTCGTGCGCGCGGACCGGATTATGCACGGGAAGATCAGCTCGATTAAGCACAACGGCAATTCGTTTTTTGCCGACGTGCCGTCTCCGTTCAATGCAACGCGCTATCATAGTCTCGTAATCAAACGAGACACCTGCCCGGACTGCCTCGAAATCACTGCGGAGACCACGGACCAGGGTGAGATCATGGCGGTTGCCCATAAAGAGCACCCGGTCTGGGGAGTTCAATTCCACCCGGAAAGCATACTGACGGAGTGCGGCAAGCAGATGATCAAGAATTTTATGGCGGTGAAGGTCTAGACAAAGGATTGATGGACCATAAGCACGGCGGACGATAAGAAAACACAAGCGAGACGCCCGTGCTCCACTTTGCGGCGATTGCCATAAGCTCGTGTCTGCGTGCTACTTAGGCTTTTGACTTGCATTCCGTCATATGTTACAGTCAACAGATTCTCTTGGGGAGTTCCTAAACTTACAGCGGAGGCGCGGTGCCCCATGGCCCCGAACAAGAAACAACTTAAGATCATTGAATTGCTGGATCGCAGCATCCAGCTCACTCGCGAGTTCATGAACGACTGGTTGCTGTTCAACCAGATTCTGAGCGCGTATCCCAGCCCTGGTGTGAACAAAGCGCAGCTCGAGAACCAGTTCCTGAAGATCAAGAGTAAGCTGGCGCGCGAGCACCAGGTGCTGAAGGAGAGCCTCGGCGCGGACTACAAGTTCGACGCGAACACGATGAACATCGTTTCGGGCGCGACCAACCTGGAAGCGATCTATTCGCAGTCGGAAGTGGCCATCAAGAAATTGCAGAACGAATGGCACCGCTCGTTCATTTCGATCAACGAGACCTTGGGCGCGCTGGAAGACAAGAAGGTGCGCGCTGAAGCCGGCGAGAATGTCATTGTCGGCAATATGATCAATGCTCCGGCAAGGCAGGGGATGTCCAAAGGTACGAAGCAGGCATTGATCGTAATTGGCATCATCATTGCCATTATTGTTATCGCGTCAGTTACCGGGTATGGGCAAATGTGGGTTGACTCGTTTAATGATCTCTTTGGCGGAGGGCGATCAACTCAAGCGTTGCCGCCTGCACAGTAAACAGCCGTATTGTTTCTCGCGGATGGACTTCAGTGGGATATTGGGATCTAGTGGAAGAGGGGGTGTCGCTTGACCAAGCGCGAACTTGTGATTGATGTTGCGGAACGGTTGGGGTACACACAGAACGAAGTATCGGTAGTAATTCAAGGCACGCTTGACGCAATTGTGGCGTGTTTATCTGAAGGGCAGCGCCTCGAGATTCGCAATTTCGGGGTCTTTGAAGTGAAATCGCGTGATGCGCGCATTGGCCGTAACCCGCGCACGGGTGAGGAGGTGCCGATCTCCGAAAAGAAGGTGGCTACGTTCAAGCCAGGCAAGGCCCTTAAAGAGTACGTGCAGGACCCTGGCAAACTGCCGCCACCCTCGTTTAGCGATCCTGTGGAACACCTAGGAACGGCAAGCGCGCCAAGCATATAACTCGATTTGCGATATTTTTCCAAGGCGACCGCAAGGTCGCCTTTAGTGTTTTTGCCTCGAGGTATTTGCAACGAGCTTGGGTGACTAGTACGATCTAGATTGCGAGCGTGGCTGCTGCAAACTGACATGAAATGACGCGATTGCGTCTCTCAGGACGATACGAAATACTATGGCGACTATGGGCATGTTGGGTGACGACGACAAGCGGATGACATTTACCGAGCACCTGGGCGAATTGCGTGTTCGATTGATTCGCGTAGTCGTGGGGTTGGCGGTTGCTTTCTGCGTTTCTTTCGCCCTCTCCGAATATTTATTCGAAATTATGCGCTATCCACTCTTGGCTGCAAATGTCAAGTGGATTACCAACAAACCGATGGAACCGATGACGGTCCCAATGAAACTTGCGACATACGGCGCCCTGGTATTTTGTTTGCCGCACATTATGTACGAATTATGTGCCTTCGTCTTCCCCGGTCTAAAGCCAAAAGAGAAAAAAGTCGCATTGATTCTAATTCTTGGATGTGGGGTGCTAGCCCTTTCGGGGGCCGGCGTCGCTTATTTCCTGGTTTCGCCACAGCTAATTACCATGATGGTGCAATGGAACCCCCCGGACGTCGAGCAACAGTTGCTTATGTCGGACACGATCGACTTTGAATTTCTGCTCTTGCTGGCGTTTGCGTTCGCATTCCAATTTCCGATGGTGGTCTTGATATGTGTTTATTTGGGATTGGTCACGCCTCAAATGCTGAAGAAATATCGGAGCATTGCGGCGGTTTTGTTGTGTATCGCCGCGGCTGCACTAACTCCGACTGCAGATCCGATCAATTTGTTGACGATGTGGATTCCACTGGTGCTAATGTACGAAGCATGCATATGGATTTCATATCTGATTGCACGCCGGCAATCGGTGGCGTAGCGAGAGTGTCAAGCAACTATGTTTAACATTGGGACAACAGAGCTTCTCATTATCGCGGCGGTCGCGCTCATTTTTCTGGGTCCTGAAAAATTTCCAACCCAGGCGAAGGTTTTTCTGCGGCTCGTGCGCGATTTTCGCGAACATTGGGATGACGCAAAGCGCGATATTCTGCACGAGATTAATCCGGTAAAAAAAGAGTTTCGCGATCTACGGAAGTTTAAGCCGGAGGAATTGCTGGACAAGTTGACGGGGGAGAGCGATGAGACGCCGCCCGCGGCAACTTCGACTTCAGTGTCCGCCGCAGAACCGGTCGCGAGAACGACTGGGGCGAATGAGGCGCCGGTCGCGTTTGAGTCTGAAAGCCCATCGGCTGAAAGCCGTTCGGAAGATACGCAGTGGCAGCGCAAAGATGAAGGCGACGCCCCAGTTCCTCCCATGACGGAAGAGGATGAGTATCAGGCCGCAAGTGCGTACGACATGCGCCCGAAAGATGGTTCTGACTAGTCGCGGGCAAATTCGTAGAGGTGCACGCTAAAAGGGGCCCAGTCCTCCGTCATTGAACTTTCTGCCAAGGCGATCGTGCGGTCCTCGCTGATTACTTTTGCCGCTTTCCAACCGTCTAATCCCTTTAGCGTGACGCGGCAAGGACTCTTATCGGAATTGCAGGTGAAGAGATAGAGCTTGCCTTCGTGTTCCTTCGCAATCCACTCGACGCCTTTGTCCACCGACCGCCCCAGCTCATGATATACAAATTCAATCTTTGGTGTAGCGTTGCGTTGCGCGAGCACTTCGCGTAAATCCGAAATTTCGCGCGTTGTGCGCGTAATGCCTGTCCAGCAGTCAGAGGGTTGAGGCGTGTAAAAGCTGCCCCAATAAACAATGCCGTTCGCGCCGTGAACAATGGATTGCCACGCCATGTATCGTGATTGTTCAAAGGTGGGGTAGAGGACTTTTGTAGTGTCGCGTTCTTTTTCGTCCGTGAGCATTTCCCAGGCGAAAGCTTGCAACACCATGAACACGGGGCGGTTTGGCCCGGCGACCTTTCGCATCTTGTCGCAGTATTCGCCCACTTGGCTGATGTGCGTGTTGTTAAGATCGCCTTGTAGACCGTCTTCAAAAAGCGCGTACTGTGGTTTAAGGTTGCCAGGATTTACGGGATAGATATCGACAGCGACAATGTCGGTACCCGCGTTGTATTGCACAAGGGTGCTAATCAGATTTGTGGGCGCGTGGTTTGTGTAAAGCAGATGGTTGGGATCGGTTGCTTTAACGATCGGATATGACTTTGCAAATGCGTCGGCGGTGAGGCGCGGTTCCGCTTTCATCCATGTCCACGCAGGCTCGTCGGAGGTTTCGAGAAACGCCAGCGAAGGATGGTCCTTCACCGCGCTTACCCGCTCGGCCAATTGCTTTCCGCTTGTTTCTGGGTCCTTTAAATCGATAACGCCAGCACCAGTCCACGTCATGAGCCCTGCAGCCTGGGCGTGATCCATACTCTCGCCGGAGGCTTGCACGAGATTGAACCCTGCGTCCGCGAGTTCTTTGTAGAGTGCTGGCGTCGGGGTCGGCGCGTTGTATTTATTGCCAACCATATAGGTGCCGGTGATAAAGGTTCTCTTGCCATCGACGGTGATCGTACCGTCTGTATCGTAGGCGGTGGTGACGGCCTGCGTGCAGATCGAAAGGAATGGCGCGATGAGCAATAGAAAGGCGAACGTTCGATTGCGAGCGCGACTACGAGAGAAGGATAGGGCCTGCGAATTCGAAGATCGATAATACGACATGGAAACCTCGCGCAGATGTATTACTTGATGAGCGGTAATGCTTTTTTGAATTCAGGGGTGCCCGCTTCGCGCAGCATTTCGAAAATAGCCATTTCGGTGGTGACGATTTCGGCGCCGGCGCGTTCAAGGCGGCTGAGGCCTGCGTCGTATTCGTTCGGAAAACGGGAGCCTACTGCGTCGCGGGGGATGAAGACGGCGTAATTTTTTTCGAGGGCGAGTAAAGCGGTCTGCATAACGCAGATGTGCGCCTCGATACCCGTTAGCAATAGTTGCTTGCGGCCGGTGTTGTCCACTGCGGTTGCGAAATTGGTGTCGCCCAAACAGCCGAATGCCGTTTTTTCGATGGGCGTTTTGCCGCGCAATTCCGCGGCAACGGTTTCTACGGTGTGCCCGAGTCCTTTAGGATATTGTTCTGTCCATAAAATCGGGATGTCGAGTTCGCGCGCGAAACGGATAAGCTTGATGGCCTGTTCGGTGACCGCCTCTGCGCCATGAATCTTGGGGAGGAGTCTTTCTTGATAGTCGATAACGACTAGCGCGGCGTTATTGCGATCGAGCATGAATGGGCCTTTCCTTGGGGGATGTCGATAGTGGATCGTACCTGCTGCGCGCCCTGCACCGCAAAATAAATACGGCCTGGGGCGATAAAATTCGCCCCAAGCCGCGCCAAGCCCAGGAAACCTATTCTAGTCGTCAGAATCGCGACGACGCTTTCGCCGTTCGCGAACAGCATTCGCTTTGTAGAAGAGCGCGGGATCGATGATAGGATCGTGCACGCCTTGAGTTTCGACGTCACCATAACTGACACGTCCGCGATAGGTGCGGTTTGAAAGAATGATGGCGATCGCCTGACGCGACCATTTGTTGCCTTTGCGCGTCATAATCTGCTTTGAATGTAAGTAGGACACTACCTTGCCCGTACTCCGGGTAGCGAGATATTCGCGAAAGATGATACGGACAACTTCAGCCTCGCGATCGTCTACTACGAGCGGTTTTTCGCCATCGTTCCCGCGGCGGTAGCCGTATGGGGCAGGGCCTGTGCCGTAGCGTCCCTGCTGAACGGCGGTGAGCTGTCCACGTTTGACTTTCGCACCGTGCGAAAGCCGCGCGGTCGAGTCGAAGTGTTCATTCAGCGTGGGTCTATCTTGGACGGCAGGCATAGTCCGAGACCCGATGGAGGCATCGGTTAAACCTGCGGTGTGTGCGCCCCGCTGTTCTACTGACTGCTCGTCAATTGGTTCCATTTGCACCATGTACCCAATCAGTGGTTGAGTGACCATGCTGATAGCCCATTAGCAGGTTCAACTCGCCGAGGTTTGCTAATTAGCAGGCCTCGACAACCCTCAACGCCATTTCCCAAGTCGTCAATACTAAGTGTAGAACAAGAGGAGCAAAATGTCAATTGTTTTTTCTGTCCATTTTCGTATTTAGGAGCGAAATTGGAAGGTGAGTCGTCGCAGTGCTCGATTCCGGAATAGTTTGGGTAAACCTTTTAATGATATAACTGCCTGCGAAATATAGACTTGAAAATAGAAAAGAACTGGAGACGACGACAAGTGTCGGCCCCAGTTCTCCATTTACAAATGCGTTAAGGATTATGGCGTTATTTTTTGACTTTTTTCGGTGCTGCCTTCGCGAGCGCGGTCAAGGAATTCGGGGTTGCGCTGTAGGGGCCGCTCTCCATCTGGAAGCTCTTTTCTGTGACCTCGGAGATTTCTTTGCCGGTCATGCCCGCTGCTTTGGCTTCGGCGACCACTTCATGAAGGCGCCCGATAATGCGCTTGCGGCACTCGTCACGGCACTTGCCTTCTACACCCTTGTTGACGAATACGCCCATACCGCGACGAGTATAGAGAAGTCCCATTACCTCGAGGTCGCGGTAGGCCTTTGCTACTGTATTCGGATTAACATTCAATCGTTCGGATAATTCTCGGACGGACGGCAACTGATCTCCTGCCTTCAGTCGGCCGGAAGCGATGGCGAACTGCACATGATTCTCGATTTGGACATAAACCGCCACACTGCTGTTAATGTCGATACTTGAAAGCATTTGACAAGCTCCTTGACCTTAGCGCACGCTAACGCTTGTACGCCGATTACCCTACCCCCGTATGTAGGAAAATGATGATAATCGGGATCGCGACGACCACACTATGCGCCGCGCCCCCCAGTTGATACTGTCTATAGTCTATACTCATGCTAGTACGAGAGTCAATTTTATAGCCAGTTTAATCGCCACACTGGAGATACAACAATGTACCCTCATGTCGCCTATATCATGCTCCTGCTGGCCTGTAGCCCTTTGGCATTGGCCGGAGCGCCAGCAATGAATCGCTCCGAAAATGCGTCATCCGTATTTGTTGAAGCTACCAATATCGTAAAACAGGCATTGCCGGGGTATGTCAATTTAATTAGTTTAGATAATTTAAATACACCGCCCGTGCGCCTGGAATTGGAAAAAGGCAAGGCACTTCGGCCCATGCCACCCGGTAAATATAAGGCGTATATTCATATTTATGACTGGGATCTCCCGATTCTGTGTGATATTCAAGATATTACTGTAACACAGGGAGGTACCTCTCTTATTTCCTATGAACTTACACAAGGCGTGGACGTTCCTTTGCGTAATTTTGATCAAGATTTTGATTTGGTATTAGATGAACTTGAATTGAAAGTTAATACAGATCCTGCAAGTCCAATATCTTTTCCGAACGCAGAACCACTACCTTTTGATTCGCCAATTTTGAACAAAAGTTCAGGTTGGTACAAAGGAGATTTGCACGTTCGTTCAGTGCACGGCGGAGGTGTCGAGTCTGTTGCAGAACTAGTAAAGCGTGCGGAAAGGAGTGGTTTGGACTATATAGCGATAACCGATCGCAACACCATGGAAGCCTGTTATCAGGCGGATTTTAAGTCTGACAAGGTTGTCCTCATGCCGGCGATGGAGTGGGGGGACGAAAAGCGCGGCGTGGCGCTAATCTATGGGCCCAGCACGAAGCCGGCGCCGCCTTCGAACTTTAAAGAGGATCAAGGGGTCTGCCAGTTGGTGCAGGCGCAGGGCGGAATCTTCGCCGTTGCGCACCCGTGCTTTCAAACAGCACCCTGGCAGCGCGGTCTTCGGTATGTGAATGCTATTGAAGTATGGTGCCGTGAATATCGAAAGGTTCCGGGTATTGCGTTGGATAAGTTGTCCGACGATTACCGAAAACGGGATGAAAACGGCAATCTCGTATACTCAATGTCGCTTGCAGCGTCCGCGCTGGAACTCTCCGCCAATGGGCAAGCAAACATGTTTTGGGACTATGAGACTACGCGCGGGCTGAAGGCCGCTTGCATTGCTGGCAGCCTTTCCTCAAGCCCGAAAGTCCCGATGGGTCAGCCGCTTACATATATATATGCGAAAGAGAAATCGGTGCGAGGGCTTCTTGAGGGGCTGAGACTGGGCCGGACGGTTGTGGCCTCGGGGCTCGACGCGCCATTTATCGATTTTGTTGCAGACGCGCAAACAAAACCGCGGACCTTGAACGTAGACCTTACCGCAGCCGAAGTGCCAAAACAGACAGTAGCGGTGGGTCGGCCTGATGTGAGCATCGGCGGAATTGTTCCGCTTGGATTGCTGGTGGACTTTACGGTGCAAGTAAAGAATGCAAAGGGAATGAAGCTAGAAGTATTGCGGAACGGCTGGTCTATCCTCTCCAAGAAAGTCGAGAGTGACAAAGCGGAGGTGTTTAGAATTTCCGACACACCCACTTCTTATTCTGTATACCGGGCACGATTGTCGAAGACGCCGACGGAAAAGGGAATTGGCCCGCTTGAAATGGTGTCTATGACGGCGCCGATTTATGCACAGGATATCATTCCAATCGATCCGACGAAGAAAGATCCCTTCGACATTTGGATCAAGATTAAGAATGATGGACTTGCGCCTGCGAAGGTGAGCGAACGAGTCGAGGAGGGCGGGAAAACGCGCGTACGCCTCGAGACCGGCGCGGCGCCGGAGCCCGTGGCGTCTTCTGAAGCGTTACCGGTTCCGCCGAATGCAAATGTGAAAGAGATCAAACCGCGATCGCTGAACTAGCGCCTACAGTTAAAACGCGCGGTTGGGATTGGCCTTCATATCGTCAATCACCGATTTTAATATCTGATCGAGTGACGTCTTGGGGTCGTATCCAATGGCTGCACGGATTCTGTCCAATGACGGTGCGCGGTGGCGCATATCTTCGTAGCCCGGGCCGTATGCTTGGTCATATGGAATGAAATGGACCTTCGATTTGCTTCCCGTCAATGCGATGATTCGCTCGGCGAGATCGGCGATCGTAATGCGTTCAGTGTTTCCAATGTTAAAAATCTCTCCGTTGATCGATTTGCTTTCCATCAATCCGCATAACGCCGGCACGACGTCACCTACGTAGGCGAAACACCGCGTCTGTTTGCCGTCGCCAAACACTTCAATTGGCTCCCCCAATAGGGCAGAACGAACAAAGCGCGGAATGACCATACC
Source organism: Candidatus Hydrogenedentota bacterium (assembly GCA_020848835.1). GTDB lineage: Bacteria > Hydrogenedentota > Hydrogenedentia > Hydrogenedentales > SLHB01 > JABWCD01. The sequence goes on along the minus strand of JADLHJ010000081.1, from coordinate 8,281 downwards.
GTAACGGCCAGTCTGACGTGGCCCGACTGTATTGAACAGACGAACCACCACACAGGGCATGCGTTTCGATCGCCAGTAAGCGAGTGTAAGGAACTCGTCGATTGCCTTGGAATCCGCGTAACTCCATCGGCTAAGGTGAGTCGATCCCATAATGCGGTCGTCGTCTTCGCGGAATACTTCCTTATCGCTCTTACCGTAGACTTCGCTAGTGGAAGCTACGAGTACGCGCCGGCGATACCGGCAGGCTTCTTCGAGTACGGTTTCAGTGCCTCGAATGTTGTTTGTAATGGTTCGGATAGGTTCATCGACAACGAGCTGTACACCGAGCGTTGCTGCGAGGTGGTAAACGACGTCCACTTGTTGCACGAGGTCACGCACAATTTCCTGATTCAAAGTCGAGTCAATTACGCTTGTCACGCGGCCATCAAGGTGCTCGATATTTTCGAAGCGTCCCGTGCTGAGGTCATCAAGCACAAACACTTTGTGTTCCCGTCGCAACAATTCTTCGCAGAGATGTGATCCAATAAAACCCGCACCCCCCGTTACCAATGCCTTCATACCGTGCTCCTGACTTCCAATAATCGAGGACAAAGTATAGGTAGCCCCGAAGGCGCAATCAAAGGCCAGAAGCTGTGATTTCTCGTTTCGGTCGCAAAACAAGATAGCAGCGAATGTGCGCCGCCGGTTCGTAGTGGGTGTACAAATGTTCAATAAACCCGGGCGGAAAATGCAGGCCGCCATAGTGGGTCGTACCCAACCATGCGCCGTGGAGATCGAATTGGCCGCTTGCCCGGTCCTCAATGGGCGTCAGCACGACGCCGCTGAAATAGTGTGATGCGATCCGGTTCCACAAGTCTTTTTGCACACGTTCGTCTTTCGCGCACGCGAGACGAAGGTTGAAGGGATCGAGAAGAAATGGCGTTTCGCCGCCCATCACGGGCACCCAGGGGTCTTCCGATAGTACCGGGCCAGACCCGTCATGCGCAGCATTGTAGGCGGCCAGCCGGTCATCGTGCAGCGCGACCGGAAATGCGCGAACGGCTATCGCGCACACCGCGAATATTGCAGTGCTCGCGAGCAGGCCACCTGCGGCGCAAATGCGCGTGGCCAAATGGGGGCGTGTACCTTGGGCCATGTGAATCGTGAGCAGCGCGACACATGCGACATGGAGATCAAGCAGGTGATTGAAGTCGATGCCTGGTGAGCCAAAAATGAAAATCGTGACGGCTAACGTCCATAGGACTGCATGTGCGTGGAGTTCGCGAAACAGCTCGCTCACGCGTGCTGCCAAGACGATGGCCGTCGCAACGAAGAAAGGAAGAAAACCAAGATCCAGGCATGCAAATAGCGCGAACTTGAACGGAGCAGTGAGGATATCTACGAGGCCCGCCCCCCCAGAACCGCAAACGCGCATAGATTCGATGATTCGCCCTCCGCTCGCGAAGTACGCGGCGACAAGCACGGCAATCATTCCAACGGCCGCAGCAAGAATCATACGCAGACCGTCGCGATATTTCTTTTGGAGCGCAAGGTAGACGATACAAGCGGCAAGCCCAAAGAGTGTGGTTATCTTGGCGGCAAAGGCGAGTGAAAAAAGTAAGGTGGGAAAAAGTACCGATACGGTTTGATCGTTGCGCCGCCGTGCGAATAGCGCCAATCCCCAGACGTTTAGCGCAGCGGGGAGCAGATCGCCGCGAATCGTGACGATAGCGAGCTGGCTTGCGATCGACGCCAGGGCAAGTGTGATGCCGCATGCGGCCCATTTGCGCGGTACGCCGTAAGCGCGTAGCAACACGTATACGCCGCTGAGCAAAGCTATTGCGGACAGCAAGGTGACTATCGCGCCGGAAGCGATTGCGTTGTTTGTCAACGCGATGAGCCCACCGTGCAAGGAGAAATGCAACGGCATGTAGCGCGTGCCGCCGTAACCCATCGGGCCTACGACGGGACGATACAGTATGCCGTGCGAAACATCGACCGCGAGCGCCGTCCAAGACCCGCTCACAAAACGCAGTCCCGCGCCCCGGTGGATCATGACGGGGACGCATATGGCCGTCGCTAACAGCACGGCCGCGCAGGACCTGCGCAATAGTCTTGGTGGAATGATTGAGGTGCGATTCACAGGTGAACGTGATGCAGGTTTAACGGTGCGGGATCAGGAGCACTGTTTTTCCTATCCATTCATCGCTAGAGTGGGACACCGTCCGCAAGCCGCGTGCAGACCTCATGAAATTGTGGTTCGAGCGCAAGGAATGCATCGACCAGAACGGGATCAAAATGCGTGCCTCTTCCTTCAACGATGAGGTTCTGTGCGACGGTATGTGTAAACGCGTCTTTGTAGACACGTCTTGTTGTGAGTGCGTCGTAAACATCTGCGACTGCGACAATACGGGCGGAAAGCGGAATCGTTTCGCCGCCAATGCCGTTTGGATAACCGGTGCCGTCGTAGCGCTCATGGTGCGATAGAGCAATTTCGCGGGCCATCCGCAAGAAGCCTGCGTGCGGGTAACGTGCCAGGGCGTTGTCTAGCGTCTGCGCGCCAATTGTTGTATGTGCCTTCATTATCGCAAACTCAGCGTCGTTGTAGCGACCGGGTTTAAGCAAGATCGAATCCGGGATGCCCATTTTGCCAATGTCGTGCAGCGGACTTGTAAGTTCCACCAAGCGCGCAAACTCAGTGGCAGTTGGGCCATCCACGATTTTTTGATCGATTAAGTATTGCGCGAGCACGCGGCTGTAGGATTGGATTCGTTCTATATGTGCGCCGGTTTCAGGGTCGCGAGATTCCGCCAACTTGGCCAGCGCATAGATGACTACGTCCTTGCTTTCAAGCGAGAGCACGCGTTCCCCAGCGCGTAACCGGACTTCAATTTCCGCCATGTTCAGAGGTTTCGCCAGAAAGTCATCTGCGCCGGCGGACAGCCCAGCCACAATATCTTGCGACGAGTTCCGGCCGGTCAGGAGTATGAAATACACATATCCTGGCAAGGGCTCGCTGCGAACTTTCTTGCACAACTGAAGGCCATCCATACCCGCCATTTGCCAATCGCTCAATACCAAGCGCACATTCTCATCGCGGATGATTCGCCAAGCTTCATCACCGTTTGTCGCAGTAACCACTTCATAACCAGCGGTAGCTACCGCTGCCGAAGCGATTTCCAGCGATACTGGCTCATCATCAACAACGAGCACTTTCATCGACGTGCTTTCTGGAACGAAATACACCGAGACCTCCAATTATTCTTTAAGGCTTGTTTCTGCTGTGGATGTTTTTTTGACTGACGACACCAGCGCATCCATCGCCGTATGTAGAGTGGAAATGCGATCGGCTATTGCGGTGAGATCGTTATTTTTCGCGCGAGTTTCGATAGTTTCAGCCGCGGCGCGGATATCCCGCGCCGATATGGCTGCCGCCGCGCCTTTGAGCTTGTGTGCGGCGCGTGCGACGAGCGCCGCATCGCTTGAATTGGCGGCAGTTTCAAGTTCCAAAATATAGCTCGGTCCCTGATCGGCAAAGGTATTCAGCAACTTTGAGGCCAAAGTGACACTTCGCATACAACGCTCGAGCAAATCGGCAAAATCTACGCCGGGTATCGTTTGATCAGGCAAAAGCGCAATCTTTTCCACTGGTGCGCTGACTGCAACATTGACTGCAAAACTATCCGTTGCGCCGCTGGCGAGGCGCTCGGCCCATTTCGCCAGGCTATCGGCGAGCCTGTCGAAGATGATTGGTTTGGCGACATGATCGTCCATACCGGCATCACGGCAGCGCTTGATATCATCGAGCATGACGTCCGCAGTGAGCGCAATAATTGGAATTTGGGACAAAGTTCCGCCCAACTGCCGAATTCTTCGGGTTGCTTCAAAACCGTCCATCACGGGCATCTGGCAGTCCATCAAGATGATGTCATATCTGCCGGTTTTCGCTTCGCGCACCGCAATTTCGCCATTCTCCGCCAAGGAGTAGGCGCACCCTATGCGATGTAGCATCGCTTGTGCGAGCTCGCTGTTTACGGAATTATCTTCAACCAGCAAAACGCTGAGCGCGCGGAGCTTGCTTTCGCGAAGCGAATGGCGAGTGATGAGTTCGCCTGGTCTTGCGCCGTGTGATTTTTCTGGACCGGGCTGACGGCTCAAGGCAGCCGAACATGCGTTTCGTAATTCTTCCTGTTTGATTGGTTTCGTTAGGTATACCGAGACGCCCGCTCTACGCGCGCGCGTTGCATCACCGCGTATACCCACGGAAGCAAGCATGACAAGAATGGTCGATGAGGTTGCCGGGTCGGCCTTTATTTTTTCCGCGAGCGTATGTCCGTCCATATCTGGCATAACCATATCGAGCAGGGCCAAGTCGAACGACTGTGATGAATTTGCTGCGTCGCGTATGCGTTCTAATGCCTCGGCTCCGCTTGCGGCCTCTGCAATTTCAAAATCGAATGGCTTCAGTTGCTCTCGAATAATCTCGCGATTGATGTCGAGGTCATCGACAACGATTGCGCGCAGAGATTTCATATCACGCTTAGAAGTGCGTGGCGGGAGTGAGCACATAGTTTTGGACTTCTCTAAAGGCAAGGTTATCCAAAACGTTGTTCCAACGTTTAATGTACTGGATACGCCAATCTCTCCGCGCAACAAGGTGGTCAAGCATTTGGTAATCGCGAGGCCAAGTCCGGTGCCCCCGTAGAGGCGAGTGGTGCTGACATCTGCCTGTGTAAATGGCTTGAAAAGTTTCTGTAGTGTTTCTTCGCTCATGCCTTCGCCGGTGTCTTGCACATACATGCGAATGAGTGCGGTCTCGTCAGTTTCGTCTTCCAGGTGGAAGCGTATGGTCACGGAACCTTTTCGGGTGAATTTAATTGCGTTACCAACGAGATTGATAATTATTTGGCGGATGCGACCCGGATCGGAGACAACGTCGCGCGGAACTCCTGGCTCGATAAAGCAAGCAAACTCAACGCCTTTTTCCTCCGCCCGTATAGCTAGCGGATCGAGCATCTGTTCAACGGTGGTCTGTAGATTAAAGGGGACGTGTTCAATATCGAGCTTGTTGGCCTCGATTTTGGAGAAGTCCAGGATATCGTTCAGAATTGCAAGCAGAGATTCCGCCGAAGAAAAGACCGCCTCGCAATAGCGGCGCTGCTGCGGCGTGAGTTCGGTGAGCAGCACCAGTTGGATCATGCCCAGTACGCCGTTCATAGGCGTGCGAATTTCGTGACTCATATTGGCCAGAAACTCGCTCTTAGCTTTGTTCGCCACATCAGCGTCTGCTTTCGCGCCGGCGAGTGCGGAGGTCAACGCGTTTACGTCTCGCGCAAGGCTTGAAAGTTCGTCATTCCCTTTTTCATCTATTCGTGCCGACCAGTTTTCCGATTCGCGAATCGTCTTTAGTTGTTCACTCAAGCGCAGCAGGCGTATGCCAAGTATGCGATCTACCAGGGCAAGCAGTACCAAAGTCCCAACGATTACCGAGCAACTGAATATGGCAAGAAACGCGTCTCTTGCGCGCGTTGCTTCCTGATAAAAGGTCCGGGGGGTTTCGACCTCGATGACTAACCCCGGCTTACCATTGATTGAGGGATACGGGATGAAAGAATCCATGATAAGCTCGCTTTGCTGCTCCATGACCGGGTTGTCTGGACTGGACGATGCGAGCTTTGCGTAAACGTTTTCCAAATCAGGATCGAGAGGCCGCCTGTTTAGAAAGTGTATTTGGGTCCGAATTTTCAATGCTTCACCGAGCGATTCGACGAATTCCCGATTGATTTGCAGAGCCATTACCAAGGCCCCGTTTATCGGTCCTTCGTATTCGCTGGTGACGATCGGTCGAGCCCCCACGATCCATGCGCCGTCTTCGGTCATGACGATGCCATATGCTGTGCTGTCAGGTTCTGGAAGGTCTAGCAAAGGACTTCCAGGGGCTAGTATCTCCAAAACAGCCGCTGGCAATTGGATCTTTGATTGATAATCCTGGTCCATCGCAATTGAATATGCGATATTGCCTTGCCGATTGATAAAGATTAATGCGTGTAGCCCCATATCCCTAAGGGCTGCTGGGTGTAAATTGGATTTTACGTAGTCTTCATTCGCATCATCGATAAAGCGGTAGGTATCGTCCCATGCTGACCAGTCACCGCGGCACACAGACTTGACTTTGGCGTCAAAGGCGTTATAGGCGCGCAAGCTATGCTCGTGCACATAGGTGTGCTCGATGGTAATAGCGCTGTCCATCAATTGGGCGACTACCAAGACGTAAGTGATGCCCGAGGAAAGCATAAGGAGCGGCACGAAGGCTAGAAAGAACTTGATTCGCAAACTCATGCTAAGCTGTGAACACCGCTCTTGCGGATCCCCTTTTAGGCACTACAAGCGAGGTGTTCTCGCAATGATGTAGTTCACGCCCATGAATTTCCCCCAGCGCGGAACATATTGGTTCCCTCAAAGAGTCTACCACATAGGCATCAAATTGCGAAAAACATTTTTTTGTGCGGTATTTGCGGGATTCGATGTGGGATGAAAAAAAGGTGCCTCAAATGAGGCACCTTCAAAATTCAACTACTATTGAAGGCTATTCCTGCCAGTCCTCTTCGACGGTCTCACCCTCAGTACTCTCTTCGTCTCCACTTTCGCCCTCTTCGCCTTCGATATCAATTTCCTCGCCGAGTTCGGCATCCGCAGGAATTTCTTCGTCGCCGGTGGGTTCAATCACGGCTTCGGCGGCGACTTCCTCGTCGGCTGCTTCATCGTCTTCTACTTCCGCGTCCTCGAAGTCGCCTCCGCCCCCCTGGAACTCGGCCGCAGTTTCTAAGTCATCCACTTCGGACACGGCGGTTTCGTCACCATATCCAGCGGGAAGGCTGACCGCCAACTTTCGGGCGCCCTTCTTCAGGGCAGGTCGGCGGGAGGGACGATCGTCAGAAGGCCCGAGGCGGACGAGTTCGACATCTTCAGGGTGGTCCTTCGGACGCCATTCGTCGTCGGGGCATTTGAAGCCAAATTTCTCCGCGCCCCACTGTGTAAACCGGCGGTTGCACTTGGGGCACACGTATTTGATTGCCATTGTAGACGGAACTCCGTATCTAACCTTTGGAAAAGCGGCGAATTATAGCAAAACAGATTGGGAATGCAAACCTGCCGCAGGTGGGCCTGAACCAGTGTCCCCTAATGTTGGCAGAGCGGACTCCGCAAAGATTGTGGTTTGCTTTATCTGACCTTAGTGCTGGCGCGCGGCATTGCGGCGGAGTATAGGAACCACGAACCATGCCACGGCCGCCGCTACCACGACGATTGCGGCAAAGCCAACAGCCAGCAAAATCTCAGGCCAGGACTGAGTGGCGAACACCATCATATAGTCGAGATAGCCCATGGCGCCCGGCAGTGCGCGGACCGTCCAACCCTGGAAAAATGCCAATGCTGGCACAATCACAACGGTAAATGCGACCATCGCAAACAAGATTACGCTCGCAATCATTCGCGAATGGAACCAGCGGCGTTCGCTGGAAGCAATTGCGGCAACGCGAACACGCTGTTCAACCCGCTTGTGGAAGCCCGTTGGCACGGGGCGCAGGGGATCGTTCTTCAGCGCGTCCTCAATGAAACGGTCGAGGTCATTCATGTTGTTCAGGTCCATTGGCCTTCATCTCCTTCTCGACAATCTTCCGCAGTTGAAGTCTTGCCCGGTGCATCCACGTCTTCAGGGTACCCATCGGGATTCGCATGGTCTCTGCGATATCTTCGTAGGGCACTTCTTGAAGGTAATACAGCGACACGATGGTCGCGTAACGTTCCGGCAATTTGGTCACGCATCGCCGGATCAACTCGGGCATATCACTAGTCTCGTCCGGTTCGGTGGACGATTCGTCTTCGTGGGAGGGCGTCAGTTCGACTTCGCCGCGGCGCTTGCGGCGATTTAGTTCGGTCAAGCACACACTTGAGGTGACGCGATATAGCCAAGTGGAAAAGCTGCAATCGCCGCGAAAGCCATGTAGCAGCCGGTAGGCCTTAAGGAACGCCTCCTGCGCCATGTCTTCCGCTAGGGCATTGTCGCGCATGAAGCGGTAAGAGAGGTTGAATACAACGCGTTCGTGGCGGCGGACCAGCTCGGAAAAGGCCTCGACTTCACCGGCGCGGGTGCGTTGCACCAGCGCAAGATCCGTATCGTCGGTCATCCGAACCCTTTCCGCATTTGGCCAGAAGGCCGCCCGCAACGAAGCCATCACTCACTCCTCGCGATGACGATATTACCATTGAGCGTGTCTAGATTTATTCGCGCTCGGCCATCGCC
>JADLHJ010000080.1 GCA_020848835.1 Candidatus Hydrogenedentota bacterium | reverse complement strand
TTTCATCTGCGATTCACTCGTCTCACGCTACGCGGATGGATGGTCTCGCGCTCGACAATACCTGCTATGCGTGCCATCCCGGGGTAGACACGCAGTGTTTCCGCGATGTGCACTATTCGAACGGCGTCACCTGCACGGATTGCCACGGCGGCATGGCGGACGTGGGCGATCCCAATCGGAAACCGTGGATTGACGAACCGCGTTGCGGCGACTGCCATGACCGCAATAACTTCGAGTTTGAGCAGCCCAATACGCTGTACCGCGATTCGAAAGGCCACGGCGGCGTGCATTGCGCCGCATGCCACGGCAGCCCGCACGCGATCGGGCCAACGGTCCAGCCGCGCGATAATATCCAGGCAATTCAGTGGCAGGGACATCCCGGCACGATCGACACGTGCACGGTGTGCCATGACGAACAACCCGACGAAAAATTCCCGCACCGGTATTTTGAGGAAGATGACGACTAGACGCTGGTCCCGTCCGCTGGTCCCCCGTTCGGCCGGGCAACCATTGGTGGTGGGGTTGCTCGGCGATTCTTTTTTCTCCCGCTCGCGCTCGAGGGGATTCAAATTTCTGTCGCGCGACGTGGCTGGCAAGGCTCGGACTATTAGTCGCCAAAAACTGCGGGCATTTCCGCCAACTGCTTGTAGTAATACGTGGTTGGACAGGGCCGGCCGTCTGGCCACAGCGCGAAGTTGGGAATTTCGCCTGCGCGTTGCCAGCCGTGCCGCGCGTAGAGGCGCTCGCCCGCGTGGCCGGTGATGGTGTCCAGCACCAGCAAATACTTACCTGCGTCGCGCGCGTGTTGTTCGGCAGCGGCGAGCAATGCCGCGCCAACGCCTCGCTTGCGCACTCGGCGATGGACCAGCATTTTGATGAGATCGCCGCGGTGCGGCTGGTTCTCCGGCAAATCGAGGACAATTTGCACAGAACCGACGATTCGATTAGCTGCATCTTCTGCCGCTAACAGGATGCGTTCGCTGCGTGCGACTGCAGCAGCTACGCCGCGCCAAAACGTCTCCGCCTTGTCGCGCGTCATGGGGTACATAAAACTCACCGACGCGCCGCCCTCAACGCAGTCGATTAGCACATCGCACAATCCTTGAATGTCCGAATCACTAGGGGTATGTATGCGGCGAATTTGGATATCGTCCATCGCACGGAGTCTACCTTTGCAGCCATGCCTTCGGCGCTATGGCCCAGAGTGTACACAATGGGATGCCGATTTCTTCCACGGCGGAAAAAGCATACACCGCCGCACCTGAAGCCGATGCGGCGGCACACACATGTTGAGTCTAGCGCGGTGAACGAATCGCGCTATTTCGCGGCCACTGCAAACGGATCGTTGGCCGGGTCTTTGTTCCAGATGTACTCCGCCAATTTGGCCACGGATTCCGCTTTTTTTTCATTGAACAAACGCCGGATGATGTGGAGCGCCATGTCCATTCCCGCGGACACGCCGGAAGATGTTACGAGCTTTCCATCATCGACCCAGCGCGCGGATTGAATCCATTCGACTTTGTCACTTTGCGACGTTGCGATGCTAAAATATTTCTTGTTGGACGTGGCTTTGTGCCCGTCCAGAACGCCTGCCTTGGCCAACAACGCGGACCCGGAACAAACGGACGCCGTGATGTCCGTTTGCTTATCCCTGTCGCGAATGAACTGCAGGATGGTTTCGTTTTTCAATTCAGAGAGCGTTCCCATTCCGCCCGGCACGAGCAAGATGTCCAACTCGGGGCAGGTCTCGAACGAGTACTGGGCCTCCGTCTTTAACCCTTGAATGGAAGTAACCAGGCCCGCCTGTTGCGCGACGGTGACGATTTCGAACTCCGGCATCATCGACCACATTTCAACGGGACCGTAGGCATCCAGCACTTCGAAGCCCGGATAGAGCAGAAGTCCAACGCGATGTTTGTTCGCATTGATTGATTTGAGGTACTCCACGTACTTGGCCATCGTGACGAGGTTCATGCCGCAGTGCTCGCATTTTCCTGGTGCGTTGCTTTCGATCATTGGACACGGCTTGCCGCGCATGGGGCACACGTAGACTTCGGCACCCGACTTTTCTTCGGCCACGACAAATGGAACTGCGATGAGAAAAAGCAGCAGGCACGCAATCCCCATAATCGATCTGGTTGACATGTGTGTTTTCCTTTCGTGCCAGCGGCGCAGCGTGCGCTGCGCCGCCGGCTTTAGTGTTTGCTTAGTCGAAAGCGCCCGTGAATACCGCCGTCTCCGCCACGACCGGTACTTTGTCTCCGTACTTGATAAACCCAACGTGACCGTCCATGTAAAGCACGTTCGATCCGCCGGGTATGTGGTTAAACGCGGACGGCACAGTCGACACTTTGTCCCACATGACGAATACGGTACTCTGTGCTTGACTCGACGATGCGGGGTTGTTGATGTCGGTGATCAGGAAGCGCTCGACGCCTTCACGCAGGTGATACAACGTATCGGAAGACGCATTGCCGCAGCCGCCCGTGCAACCTACAAACGCCAGGCCTGTCGCCGACAGTTCCCAATCTTGGTCAGTCATCAAAAACTCATCCACATAGTCTGGGCCGCCGATAAGCGAGTACACAATGTCCGAGACGAGCGCGGACAACTGCTTGGAAGCAATCGCCGGGGACGGAATTCCTAGCAATCCGGAGGCGTCGAACGTATCCGAGTCCAACTTGTCCAACACGAACCCGTAGTAGTGGTAGCTGTCGTCGAAAATCCAGACGCCCTGGTTAAGATCAAAGCATTTTCTGAAGAACGTATCTTCGCCGGTTACAGGGCTTACAAGCTGATCTTCACTTGCGGTCGCGCTCGACGGGCAGAGAAGCACGGTGGCGTCAGACAAGTATTCCGGGTAGATGTGTTCGTTACGCACCGACGTTACAAAACTCGGAAATGGCCCGAGTGCCGGATACGACGTATTATCGCAATCGACAACGTCGCCGACATTCATCTCAAGCGAGGGGAATTTCCCGCCGCGCGATTCGTTCGCGTACATCTTGAACGAGAGACCAATCTGTTTGAGATTGTTCTGGCAACTGGCACGGCGCGCGGCTTCCCGCGCGCGGGCGAGCGCCGGCAAAAGTATTGCTGCGAGAATCGCGATGATCGCAATAACAACAAGCAGTTCAATCAAGGTGAAGCCACTTTTTTTCATGGCATGAATACTCCATTGGGTGAGCGCGGCGAGGCATAGCACCACCGCGCGTTTACAACATGCACGAGCGGGCACTACGCGTACTTACGCGCAGGGCCTGTTGGGATTTGAGATTGATTACCGGTCAGGAAAAAACGAAGGCGGGGGGATCGCGCGGGCGCGCTGCTTGCCGCGGAACTGCGCAAGCGGCGGCATCGACGAAAGGCACTGTCGCTTGAGCGACAACCTGCATTGGAGAATCGAGAAAGGAAAATGCCTGTACCTTTACGAGGGCATGCGCAAACTTACAGAATGCGCAATCCGGGCGCTCCTTCTCGGAACGAAGATTTTCTTCGGCCGCAGATTTTGCGTCCGACGTTGGACAGGACGTCGTGCAGCAGGATTCACGCGGGGCACCGTCTTTGAGGGCGTTGAGGGTCGCGCAAAGGCCAGGAACCAGCGTGCGCCCGCTGCTCAGCACCGAAAACAGCACCATGAGCACGGCAAGCGCGCGGATGTGCAAATGGTGTGATGCGATCGACTTCATAAAACCAGTACCGGACGTTTCCCTGCAGGAGGCCGGATCTTACGCGTGTCTGTGTCGCGTTATCAATTGCCGGTTCCGAAATACCTCCTGTAGAACACCAGAATACGCCAGTAAATTTGAAAGTTGACGAATTCGCCCTCTCCGTATACAGTTTAGGCGGTATTATTTGGCAATGCTGCGCAACAAAAATATATTTCGGCCGAGGTTAGGCGGCACCATCCGCATGTTGGCGCTGTGCGCTGCGGCGTTTGTGTCCGTTGCCGCGATGCACGAGACGCTTCTCGCGCTGGAACATGCCGCATTTGCGTCGGACTGTTCGAAATCGCATGGTCCAGCCGCTCCAGGACACGGCACGCACACGGATCATGCGTGCGCCCTATGCGAACTTGCGGGCACGCCGATCCTCATTACTCTGGCCGCTGAACCGCCTATTCCTCAAGTCTCCCTTGAGCTCGGTTTTCTTGCGTCGCACCTGACGCCCGCCGTGCGGGACGAATCCTGCTTCCCGCATTATCGTCGCGGACCTCCTACCCTCCCAATCGTTTAGTTCTCGTTTCTTCAACCATCGCTGTGTCCTGTGCATTGCGCGTGTGCGTGTGTATTTGGGGCGAACGAATTGCAGTCATTTTTTAACGATTTTGGGAGTATTACCACCATGAAGCGTCATGGATTTACGCTTATCGAACTACTTGTCGTTATTGCAATAATCGCAATCCTGGCGGCAATTCTGCTGCCGGCGCTTGCCCGCGCGCGGGAAGCCGCGCGCCGTGCGAGTTGCCAGAATAATCTCAAACAGATGGGGATCGTGTTCAAGATGTATTCGGGCGAATCGCGCGGCGAGAAATTTCCTTCCATGAAGGTGCTCAATTGCGAGCCCGAGATTCAACCCTGGGTAATGATGTTCGAGGGTTACTCTGTGTTTCCCGAATATCTCACCGACGCAAACGTGCTCGTTTGCCCGAGTTCTCCCAGCGGTTCCTCGGCCCTTGAGTTGTTTGACGAAGGAATCACGAATTCAGAGCATTTTGAAGACATCCCCGGGTTCTCGAACAACGGAATCGTGGAGCCTTGCGAATTTACCGAACATCCGTATGTCTACATGGCGTGGGCAATTAGTCCGGGGGTATTTGTCGCGGAGCAAGCCGCAGTCGGCGATCTTGAAGCATTCGAACTAGAAGCCGAGGCCTTAGGTGAAGGCATCGAACTGGGCGATATCGACCTTGCTGATTTAGACTGGGAATTGTCTGTAACCATCGGCGGCCGGAACAACTTTCCGCGAATTCGCGAAGGCATCGAGCGCTTCTTTGTCACTGACATCAACAATCCAGCGGGCTCCGCCCAGTCGCAATCAAGCATCCCGGTTATGTGGGATGAAATTGCCGACGAGGCTACGCACTTCAACCATGTCCCCGGTGGAAGTAACGTTCTCTATATGGATGGGCACGTCGAATTTCAGAAATATCAGGGCCTGACCGGCACATACCCCACGAATGAAGCCGGATTGATCCTGCACGAGATGACTCACGGAGGTCATGGCCACTAACGAAGCGGAAACTGTCGGTGCTTGAAATCGGGGTGGCCACGTGGCCACTCCGAATCAACATTCGATGGCCGATGTGCTTCATGGCCGATACACTTTCGCATCGTAGCGGATCGGGCAGTCCAGTCCGTCTCACCGCAAGGGCTCAGAAGGCTGTTTCCGCACTCGTGCCTTTAATTTTATTTTCGGCGGTTGCTTGTTGGGCAACGTGGCCACTCGCCGCGCACCCACGCTCGACCTTGCCACTGGGCACAGAGGACGTACCCGTAGTCCCCCTTTTCAATGTGTGGGTCCAGTGGTGGAATGTTCATTCCATAGGATCGGGTATTGTAGATTTTTGGGAAGCGCCGATCTTCGCCCCGAACCCGCATGGCTTCGCGCTGTCGGAAATTCAATGCGCGACGGCGGCAGTTGCTGCGCTGATTTGGTGGTTCACAGGATCCATTGTCGCCGCTTATAACGGTGTGCTTCTAATAGCGCTTGCAACAAATGGCTGGTGCGGGTGGCGGCTATTTCGGCGGCTTCAACTAGGCAAACTCACCGCGATTCTCGGCGGGAGCATGATGGTGACGCTCCCCTACGTCCACCAGCAGCTAGGCGCCCGGCAGCTCGTTCCTTTGGGACTGGTCCTCTGCACTTTATATCAATTGGACGTAATTCGCACCCGGCCGTCGCTATTTAGCGGCCTTTTGCTCGGTTTGTATCTGTCATTGCAATATTACGTGTGTTCGTATTACGCACTGTTTCTTATTATTTTGTTGCCAATTACCGCAATCCCTCTACTCGGCTATCGGATCGCCTCGAGGCGGAGTTGGAACGCGCTATTGATAAGTCTCGTTCCGGTCCTTGTGATCGCCTTTCCCATAGTGTTGGCACAATCACAATACTTGTCCAGTTTTGGATTTAAGCGCGACGCAAGCGACTTTTGGAAAGGCAGTGCTTTACCTTCCGACTACCTGCTTAGCACGTGGAAACCCTTGGTGCCATTCCCCGGCATAGGTGCCGCAGGTTCTCCCTCCGCGATTGCGGCGTTTTTCCCGGGCACTATTAAGGGGGCCCTAGCGGTCGCAGGGCTAGTCTTTGGATTAAGCGGACACGGCCGGCGGAGGTGGGTTGTCGCGGTAACCTGTATGATCTTGGTTGCCGGATTGATGTCCGTTGGCCCGCGGATTCGATGGGGGCAAGTATCAATTCAAGACATCGTGGCCCATTTGGTTCCAGGCATGGCGCACGTACGCACCTTATTTAGGTTTGGTGTATTTGTGCAACTTGGGACCGTGATTCTGGCCACGTTTGGGCTGCATTACGTTACAGTGTTAGACAGAACGCTCCGCCACCGTAGCGGGTACAAAGTTGCGGCCCGTTCCAAAATTGCCGCGTCCCTGATACTTGTGGCGGGGACGCTGGGAGTCTGTGAAATCTTGCCACCACGCCAGCCGCTCTTCACCGTTCCGCCCCTTGAGCCTTTCCCTCAATGGACTATTTGGCTGCGAGACAACACGCCGCCCGGAACTGTGCTTGCCTGTGTCCCCTTTTCTAAAGGGGTTACCGTCCGCGGATATGTTGACGATGCGATGTGGATGTACTGGCAGGCGGCGCACGGTCGCCGGATTGCGAACGGTTACAGCGGGTATTTCCCTGAACCATTCCTCGCCGTCCAGCGCGAGATGAAACGTTTCCCGGCACCAGAGTCCGTGGATGAATTACGGAGGATCGGCGTCGAATGGTGTGTTGTGCAGCAAGGTTTAGGAGCGCCAAGTCGTTCACATTTGGCGAGAGCAGGGCTTACTGAAATCTATTACGACGAAATATCGCGCGTTTCCATTTTTCAAATACCCAAAGCCAAATCCACGCCAGGGAGCTTGTAACCAACGCGTAGCATGACAATTGAAAACTTCTTAGTTGAAATGCGTTAACTGCTGAAAGCGCCATTACTTTCAAAGCATTCATTCGACTTGGCTTATCGGCCCCTGAAATAAGTGCGCATGGTTTTGAATTAACTATACGGAGCCAGTAGTTGAATCACCCCAAGTGACACGGCGCGGGAAGGTACCCCCTCTTCCCAAACACAGCCTTCCGCGCCGGAAACGAGATTCCCACTACCCTCTTCCCCTCGTTTTCTTGGGCCCGCGCCGCCACCCCCGGCGCGGGCCCCTGGCTCCAATCTTCCTAATTGCCCGCGCGCAGTATAGGCGCGCCCGTGAATACTTTTATCGCACTGCCGTCCGCGAGAAACGCAGAAACGGGCCGCAATGCAAGCACTTCAGCAACACCCGGTGGATATAAGCGCGCCACGTCGCAGCACAAAGCAGTATCTTTTACACTCAAAGCCCGCCAAGAGGGATGGTCCACGCGGTACTCGAAGGTGGCGTCTGTTCGTTTTGTGTATCCCCAATAGTGTTCTGCAATGAATTCCGCTTCACTGCCGGGCGCGAGCGGATCGGGGTCGCCGTCAAAATTCGCGGACATCGAATTCCACTCGCCGTTTATGCGCCATTCGTACTGTACATTTCCCGCGTTGCCGTTACTCGGCATAACGATCGCGTGGCGCATCGGTAGCGACTGGTAATTCTCGCCATACGCATAGCGTGCGACTGCCGCTATTGCACTGCGCGGCACCAGTTCTTTAATGAACACCACACCGCGCCGCCATTCGCCATCGGCACGGCGCCGCACATAGAACCTCAGATTTACTTCATCGAAATTTGTGTGGAAGGGAACGGGAAATCCAAGCACGCGCGTCTGGAGAAACCGGAACCCAACCATGCTTACGTAGTGCGTGCCGCGAAAATCGTCGAGTTCGGTATGTGCGGGTACAAAGGGAAGCAGAATCCGCGGGTCGCACGCGTAATTCATCATCAAGAGCCAGCGCCATTCCGCGGTCAGAAACGGTCTCGTCACGCCTCGTCCGCCTGTGCGCGCTCCTTTTCCCACGACTTGTACGCATCGACGTCGCTCTTCACCTGGCGAATTACGGCGAGTAACAGACCCACGTCATCAACAAAGCCGCCAAACAGAAAGTCCGGTATCATGTCGATTGGCGCCAGAAAATAGAACAGCGCGGCGGAGACCATCGCAATCGATTTCCACGGCACGTTCGTATACCGACGTCGCGCGTAGTTGCGTAACATCCGCGCAAGCGCGAGCACGTCATCGACCGTTTGACCGAGCGCGCCGCGATGCCGCCTCGCCTTTCTCTCGACCGATTCCGCGAGTTGCACAGCGCGCTCCGGATCGCGTGCGATCTGTTCCGCCTTGCCTATGGGCAATGCGGGCAAAGTTGCGGCGTCGTTTTGCTGGGATGTTTTCATAGCGTTCCAATTATACCGGAGTTAACGAAGAGAGGGGCCACCACATTCCAAAACACAGAAATTGACGATCAAATGGACCATTTTCTGGTTTATGATGGCATGGATGAACGGTGGCGGATTTCCAACTCGCTGCCCTTCAATATTTTATGAATTCGCTGCCCGCGGCACGTCGATTGCTCTGAGCTTGCCGATGGGATTTGGGGATACGATTATGGGAGCGCGAAAGTGACGTCAATCCTCTTTGTGATGTTCTTGGCCCAGGCCGATCCGCCGCCCGCCGACTTCTTCGCACCCAACGAAGAAGTGCGCGGCTACATCGCCCAGGCAATAGAAGGCGATGCCCGTCACCCAATGCTCAGTGCGGCGATGGAAGAATACCTCGCGGGCGTACAGCGCGTGCCGCAGGAAAAAGCGCTCGAAGATCCCATGATGCAGATGACCTACTGGACGCGCTCCTCCGGTGGCGAGCCGCGTTACTCCATTATGATGCAGCAGATGTTCCCCTGGTTCGGCACGCTGAAAATGCGCGGCATGAAAGCGCAGCAGGAAGCGGATTCCAAACTTGCCATGTTCCGCGCCGGACGCAACGAACTTATCGCGGAAATCAAGCGAAGCTACGCGGAATATTGGTTTCTCGCCGAACGCCAACGCATCACGCTCGATCAGGTGGACGTGTTGAAATCGCTGGAAGAAGTGGTGCGCTCCCGCTACGCACTCGGCATTGGCGGACAGGAAGACCTGCTGCGTATCGAGATGGAAGAGGCGAAACTTCAAAATGTTTACGATCGTATCGCCGTCGAACAAAGCGCGCGTGCAGGAAAATTAAATGAGGCGCTGGGGCGCGAAGTCGCCGCCGATTTACCCCTGCCGCAAGCAATGGAATTGCCGCCACCACCACCGCCCGCGCCAATCGTGCTTGCGCGCATCCGCGTTGCAAACCCCATGCTTGACCAACTCGACGCCACCATTGCAAGCCGGGAAAGCGAAATCGCGCTCGCACGTAAGAAGGGACGCCCGAATATCACCGTCGGTTTGAGCTACACCGACATGAAAGACATGCGCAACGAACCGCGCACGGGCCCGTTCCTCGATGCCTTGGGCGCAACGCAACGTCTCGTGCAACCCCAAGTTCTGAACCTGCCGCCGCGCGCGAATGGCCAATCTGTCCTTAGTCGTGCGCGCGAGATTTCCGAGTTCCAAAAGGAAATCGTCGCGGGAAACATCGACGGCGCGATGGACGTAAACAGCTTGATCGAATTGGAGAATGCATTCGACAATCAGAAGGCAAAAGACGAAGTAATGATCTCTGTCGGAATGAATCTTCCGATTTGGCGCAGCAAGGTGCGCGCGGGTATCAAGGAAGCCGAGCACATGAAGTCCGCGGCCATGCACGAAAAACGGAAAACCCTGGTCGATCTCGAAGGCGCGGCAAAGATGGCGATCTACGGCATCGAAGACGGATACCGCCGACTGAAACTCTACGACGAGACCCTGCTGCCAAAGTCGAAGCGCACTTACGAAACCCTGCAAACAGGCTACGCGGCGGGAAATACCGATGCGGGCTTTCTCGACGTACTCACGACCGTCCAAACGATCCTGGAATTCGACGAACAGCGCGCTGAAGCCCTCCGCGACATTCAAATCGCGGCGGCAGACTTGGAACTACTGCTGGGCGGACCCTGGACCGCCAGCGAATCCGCCCCGCTGGAAAGCACGGCGGAAGAACCATCGCCTGAACCAAAATGAAAAGGAGCACGGGCGTCGCGCCTGTGATTGCACGAATCACGGGCGAGCCCGTGCCCCATTACAATCTAGCACACGCTTTTCACATCCTCGCTCTGCTATTCTCACTCCTCGGTGCAAGAGGGGAGTCTCGCCATGAAGAAGTTCGTTCTGTTCGTCACGCTTTGCTTTGTCGTCCTGGCCGCGAATGCGCAAGCCAAACTCGAAGGGCTCACTGGTAATGTCGAAGTAAAGTTCGACGAATACGGCATCCCCCACATCTTTGCAGCGAAATGGACCGACGCCGTGCGCACGCTCGGTTACATTCACGCCAGCGATCGCATGATGCAGATGGAAGTCACGCGACGCCGCGCGTCCGGTACGCTCGCGGAAGTGATGGGGAAGGACGCGCTAGCCGACGACATTCTCGTGCGGCAACTAGGACTGCGCCGCACCTGCGAGGCGTTCTGGAATTCTGGCAACTTTCCCGATGCATTAAAAGAAGACCTCGAAGCCTACTGCTCGGGTGTGAACGCAAGAATTAAGGAGGTCGGTGCGGAAAACGACTTCGCACCCTGGACGCCGGTGGACTGCATCGTCTTCGGGAAGTACATGGCCTGGGACCAATCCGGTACCAATGACGATCTCTGGTTCGGTGTGATGCTCGAAAAACTTGGCGCAGAAGCATTCGAGCAGTTGTGGCCGTTGGATCGTCCCTACGAAGTTCCCGCCGTGCGCACGCAAGCGGACGCTGCGGAAATGCCGAACGCAAAACTTGCAGCGATCCCCGGCGCATCGCATTCCTATCTTGCGGCGCTCAGGAAATTCCACGAACAGTGGCCCGGCCGCGAAGGCGCATTCGGCAGCAACAACTGGGCAGTCGCCGGCACGAAGACCCGTAGCGGCAAGCCGATGCTGTGCAGCGATCCGCACCTTGGCTTCTCGCTTCCGTCGATCTGGTACGCCGCGCACATGAGCGCCGAAGGACGCAACATCGCGGGCGTGACCTTTGCAGGCAGTCCCACGATTGTAATCGGCCACAACGACCACCTGGGTTGGGGCATCACCAACTTGCAGACGGATGCGGTGGACTACTTCGTCGAGACAGTCGATGAAAACGATCCGCTGAAATACAAACATCGTGGTGAATGGAAGACGATGGAGCGCATCACCGAAGAAGTGCCGGTGATGGGAGAAGCGCCGCACAAACTCGACATCGACTACACCGTCCACGGGCCCGTCATCAGCCGTGAAGGCCGCATCATCTCCATGCAATGGTCCGATCTCGGCGTGACCACCGACGCGCTTGCAATTTTCGGCATGAACCGCGCCACGAACTTTCAGGAATGGCTCGCGGCCGCTCGCCAACTTGTCGCTCCCTGCATCAATCTCATGTACGCCGACGTCGAAGGTAACATCGCGCTGTACTGCGCTGGCTCGCTGCCGATACGCCAGCACGGTCAGGGGCGCGTTCCAATGGACGGCGCATCGGGCGACAACGATTGGGTTGGCATGATCCCGAAGGACAAGATGCCGCTCGCCATCAATCCCGACGAAGGATTCATCATGTCCGCGAATGGACGCCCCGCATCGATCAGTTATCCGTTCTACCTCGGCTATCAATGGGATCCAAGCAGCCGCACGCGCCGCATTGTGGACATGCTGAGTGCGGCGAGCGATCTCACCTACGAGTCGATGGGCAAAATACAGAACGACGCGCACGACAAATTCGCGGAGACGTTCTTGCCGGTCTTTTTGCACGTGATGGCACAGAGCGACGTGAGCGATCCTTTCGCTGCAAAACTCCTCGCGGCCGTTAGCCAATGGGACTACGTCGCCGATCCCGATTCCTTCGGCACGATCATCTGGATGCGATGGATGGACGAATACCGCAAAGCCACCTGGGACGACGAATGGACCGCGCGCGGGATCGAGAAGCAGGGAGGCTCTTGGGGCTTCTCTGGAGACAACCACCGCGAACCCATGCTCGAAGTGCTCGAATTCATCACGCGCGAAAATCGCGACTCCGTGTGGTTCGACGATCACGCAACACCCGATCGTGAGAACCGCGACGACATCATCCGCAAAGCGTTCGCCGCTGCCGTTGACCGTATGAAAAAAGAAATTGGCGAAGACCTATCCAAGTACGCCTGGCGCAATTTCAATATCCTCCGCGTGCGTTCGCTCATGGGCGATGACAGTCTCGCGCGCGACGGCGGGCCGGTACCCGGCGATTCGTTCACAGTCAACCCTGGCGAAGGCGGCGGCACGGTCGGCGGCGGCGCAAGCTGGCGCATGATCGTCGATTTCTCCGACACCGCGACCAGCGTCGGCACCTATCCCGGCGGCCAGAGCGAAAGCGCTGACAGCCCGCACTACGCGGACCTGATGAAGCTTTGGGCGTCAGGAACCTATGCGCCGTTACGCATGGTGAAGGACACTGCAGCGTTACCAGCGGAAGCAGTGAAGCAAACGATGACGTTTACGCCATAGGACGCGATCATTTCGGCACACACGGGGCGATGCCAAACTCGGCGGCAACGCCGAGCGCGGAAACCACATCGTTTGCGAGCGGGAAATCCACGCCTGCTTTGAATAGCGCGCGTTGTTCTTCAGCGCCTTCGCGCCCGTAGTAATTGATTCGGATTTTGTTTGCTTTCAATTTCTCGACCAGGGGCGGCAACTGATCAGCAGGCGTTCCCGTGAGCTGTATGAACTGCGCGCCCTTGGCAATCGTGTCGTCCACATACGCCATCGAACCGCCCTGCCGATCCATGTTGCAGATAAGAATCCCTGGCGCCACAGCACGCGCGGCCGCGGCGGCTTCGGCATTACACGCAAGAAATGCCTGGTGCAATCGACCTGCCTTCACAATTGCCCGCGCCGCGATCTCCCCGCACTCGCGCCCTTCCTTTAGATGCACGTTCAGCCAGATATTTCGCGGCATGATCTCGAGCGCCTCTTCCAGCGTGGGTACGCGCTCGTTCTTATATGACGCGTCCTTCCATGATCCGGCATCGAGTTTTCGCACGGCCTTAAACTTTGCCTCGTTCACGCGTCCCTTCCCGTCGGTCGTGCGATCCAGCGTTGGGTCGTGAATTACGACCGGCTGCTTGTCTTTCGTCAGGTACACGTCGAATTCGATCATTTGCGCGCCAAGCCGAATCGCCTCGCGGAACGCCGCCAGGGTGTTTTCCGGGTGCGTAGCCGAAGCGCCCCTGTGTGCACAAACGCCGCGTTGCGGCAATTCGTCCGTTTGGGCGCTCGCGACAAACGCGAGCAACCCCATCGCGGCACATCGCGAGAGGTGACGTAACAATTTGTAATTTATTTGATGCTTCAGCATGTTGGCGTTTTTACGACCTCGTTTTGTTGGCGTTGGGGGTGTCCCGCGAGAGCGTAGCAAAACGGCGCAAGCTGATCAGCCATAACTACACACCTTGAGGAGCGCTTGCATGCCGGGGGTAGCATGGGCGTTTCGCGTGGTGTTGGCGATGGTCTTCACTACGTAAGCCCAACACGTTGCACTCTGGCGGCAAGGTATGGAGTGGGAAACAAGGGTAGCCTATGCGAAACGACCTCTGTTTGGTTTACAGATACGGTATGAAAATATCGAAAATGGTGAAGAACGAGCAAAATTCGACGAGGGTACGTATCGGAGGTGGGGACGGAGAAAACCTGCAATTTCGAAGCTGCTACGGAATGCAGGCTGGTAAGTTCGCAATCGTTATAATACTATAAATTCACTAAAAGCAGGCCTTATTTGGCACTTGACGCCTTGCTCTCCACACGATATAGTAGCGCGTCGCTTCCAGGGTGCGGTGTGTTGGGGGCGAGTTCTCGCGGGATTATCATTTTTAGTTTTTGGGCGTAGTCTTCCCGATTTGGCTTTGATTCTGGATCCAATAGCGTGGATCGCGATTGCACGAAGGCCGTTACTTGGGACGGGGGTTGTAGGACTATGGCATCGTCTACGGCAGTGAAGGCATTGCCGATTTTTGTGGGTGCGTTGGATGAAACACGTGCCCAAGAACTCGTCGTCGGCCGAACTGAGCTGGTAACCCGGCTATGGGAATCCGTGCGCGAACGCAGCGTCTGCGTGCGCGGCGCGCGGCACATGGGAAAGACCTGGGCACTAAAGCTCGCGGCCGCCAAACATCCCGATTGGGCCTCTCCCATTCTATTGGACGCCGGCGCGTGCCAAACCGTACCCGAGCTCGTTTGGCGCCTCGCGCAAAAGCTTGGCCGCTCCGGCATCGTACCGCGCGACTGGTATGGCCGCGTCGATCAGTGGTACACGAAACTCGGTGTGGGGGATGGCAACGGCAAACCCGCCGCGCCTTGGGCGATGGTCCTGAACGGCACCCTCCAGCACGCCTCCGTTTACGAAGGACACACCGTTCCCACAATTATTCTCGATGGCTTCGGTGCGTTCGTTCACCGGATGTGTCAAGCAGGCGCGCACGATACCGTGCGCCGTTTGATCGACGCGATTGCCGCATTTCCGACAGACTGGTCGCGCCTGCGTTGCGTTATCAGCGGCGCGACGGAACTCGACGAAGCGTTGTGCGCAGTCTACGGAGAACCGCAACGCAGTTCGTTACATGCCGCGTTCGCTACTTTTGAAGTGCCGCCGCTAAAACATGACGACGCCCAGTACCTTGCCGCGTGTTTGCTGAAAGGCGAATCGGTGCCCTGTTCCGATCTGTTGGAAGTGGCCGAAGCCGTGGCCAGCACGACCGGCGAGAATCCGTTTCTCATTCACAACACGATCGATTGGATGGCGCGTTTCCAGCCTGGCATGTGGACGCCAGACCGCGTACGCGAAGTGCCGACGGCACTATGGATCGAAACAACCGACGCGGACGATACGGACGCACCGGATATATCAATCCTGTCGCTCGAAGCAGACGACGAACTAACGCGCGCGGCGGGCGTACTCGAAACACTCGCGCAGAACGTCGTGACCGAGGCGGAAGTAAACGTAACCTCATCTGAGCCGGAAAAATCGGTCAATGTACCTTCGCACGCACGGGTCCAGATTCCCGTTAACGAAAAGCCCAAGAACGGGACGACACCCCCGGCTGAAGAAAAAAAGAGCGGCGCAGCGCATCCAGTTTTAAACCTGCCGCCCGCGTTCGTGCTGTTCAAAGAGCAATCCGATGTCGAGCCCGCGCCCGCAGTGAAAGCCGCGCCGCAACCACGCCGCGCCGACTCCAGCCCGCTCGCACGTATGTGGCGTCGCGTGCAATCGCTCGCGCAGGTCAAGTCATACGTGCCGACGACGCCGGCGTCGTTCTATGTGTCGCATGCTGACGCGCCGCGCAGCAACGGATCGCAACAGGATCCACCGTCTTTCGTAGCGTTCTCGCAGCAGGAGACCAGCGTTATCGGCATGCAGGCCCTTGCCGATGCCCGCCGCGCCTTGCTTGCCCTCGAAGATTCGGCGCCAATCCTCGGCATTGAGAACGACGAATCACTGTTCCGCCGCGGCTCCGCGCACATGCAACGCGCGCAATACGACGCCGCGCTGGACATGTTTCAGGAACTCGCGCGCCGCCTGCGCTCCGGCGAATCGGCGGAGATCGCATCGGCTGCATTATTAAACACGGCATATGCGCTCGCGCGCCTGCGCCGCCACGAAGAGTCCATTGGCGTTGCCGACGCGCTAGTCCGCCAATACGGCGAAGACGGCCGCGCGAATGTGCTGGCGTGCGTAGCGATGGCGCTTGTGAACAAAGGCTCCAGTCTCATCTCACTGGGTCGCGGCAACGACGCACTCGATGTCTGCCGCGCCCTGCTCGCCTGCTCGCCGCCGGACATCGACAGCATTTTCACGGAGGCAATTGTCAGTGCGCAGTTCAATCTCGCGTTCGCGCTCGCGCAACTTGGAAAAGAGGAAGAAGCACTGACCGCTTACAAGGCAGTGGCTGAAGCGTGCTGCACTGCAACGACGGAAAGCATGCGCCGCCTCTCGGCCGACGCGCACTACAACGCCGCGGTATTGCACTACAAGAAAGGCCAGCGCTTCGAGACCATTGAGTCCTGCGAGGAGGCCGTTGCGAAAGACTCGCAGCATGTTCGCGCGCATTCGTTGCGCACGGTCAGCTACCTGCAACTGAATCTCGTCGGCGAAGCAGTCGGGTCGGTCGCGGATGGTTATGCCGCGTTTCCGCCCGACACCTTGCAGCGCGCCACGCTCGTGGCCGACGTATTGCGCGAAGCGATGAACAGTACCGGTCTCATCGCGATGCTCGTGCCCGCATTAAAAGAAGACGCGGGCGCGCTCGCCTGCGGCATTGTGTTGTGGCTGCGCCGTCTTATGCCGATCGATCCGGCAAATGCGCCAATCATTAGCACGGCGGAAACGTCGCTGCGACCGCTCTGCGAACGCGACTGCGCAACGTTGAGCGCGCTCGACGCGGTCCGCGCCGCGAGGTATGCTGCGTTGGGGAATCTGTCCGCACTGGATGCGTTGCCCGAGGACATTCGCGGGTTTTTACGGTAGGAATTTCCGGTCCTTGCGCAGGAGTCGTAAATCAGGTTTTTATGGGGAATCACTCCCGTAACCCTTTCAGGGTACATTCACTTATAGGCTCTGCGTTACCCGGGGTAGACCCGCCGGCGTCGAAGCGACTCCGGCGGGTCAACCCTGGGCTTCACGCTGAAATCCTTTCGGGATAAAGAGGGCAGGGTTAAGTATTGTGAGAGGCGCTTAATTGTTGGTGTCTTCGTGATTGCTAGTATCTTCGTAGTTGTTAGTGTCTTCGTGGTTGTTAGCGTCTTTGTAGTTGTTTTGTCTTTTTCAACGTAATCGATCCTGTGACAAACGGAATCAACACCCTGCCGACGGTATGAAGTTAACACGCGATTACGACGATGAGGACGATCACGATTACAGGAAAGCGTATGCGAATCGAGGAAGGTGAAGTGCAATGAGTAAAGAGATGTACCGCACGCGAAACGTGGGCGAGTTTCCGGCGGAGTTTGAGTTCCTCGGGCGTGGCTACGAAAAAATCGAAGACCTCCGCTATGGCACTAACCCGCACCAGCCTGCCGCTTTTTACCGGCCGAAAGGCAACGTAAAACTCGTGCTTGGTGCATACGAAATGTTGAAGACCGGCAAGAGCGGATTGTCGCAAACCAATATCGAAGACATGCACCACGCCGTAGGGATTTTGAAATATATGCAGCGCCCTGCGTGCGCAGTCATGAAACACTGCAATCCCTCTGGTGTGGCGATTCAGGTTGGCGCGATGCCGCTCGTGGAAGTCTATCAACGCGCGCGCGACGCAGATGCGCAGGCCGCATTCGGCAGCGTCGTTGTCTTCAATCGCAGGGTGAACGCCGCGACCGCGACCGAAATCATGCAGACGATTGTCGAAGGCGTCGCCGCCCCCGGTTTCGACGATGACGCACTCGCCGTGTTCAACAATTTCGACGGATTCAAGCGCAACAAAGAAATCCGCATCATGAAGCTACCCGATTTCGCGGCACTCCCAAAATACGTTGGAGATGCGACAGACGTGCTCGAAGCGAAAGTATTCGACGACGGCAGCATCGTCCTCGCAACACCGTACCTTTCGCGCGTGCGCTCGACAAGCGATCTGGCGAACGCAAGTGCGGACCACAAAAGTGTCGGCCATGTTGAAGCGACGCGCCCAGCGACCGAGCGAGAACTCGACGATCTACTCTTCGCGTGGTACGTGAACATCCACGTCCGCTCGAACGGTTGCGTCATTGCGCGTAACGGACAGACGCTCGCTGTAGGCACCGGCGAGCAAGACCGCGTCGGTGCCGTGGAGCAGGCAATCGTAAAGGCAAAGGCAAAGTATAAAGGAAGCGAATCGCTCGACGGCGCAGTGCTCGCCTCAGACGGTTTCTTCCCGTTCCGCGACGCAGTGAACGCAGCGATCGCCGCCGGCATTACCGCCTTTGTCCAGCCCGGCGGCAGCGTAAACGATCACGACGTGATCCTCGCTTGCAACGAAAGCAACGTCTCGATGCTGTTCACGGGAGAGCGCTGCTTCTCGCACCACTAGACGTATGCGCGGTCGCGACGCGGGTTGCCCATCATTTCGACGAACATCCGGAACAAGCTTGGGTCGAGCGCGTCCGACATTTCGTTGCGCATGGTTTGCAACGCGGGGAAGGTTTCCTGGGCTTCCCGATAAGGCCGGCGAGTCGTCATCGCGTCGAAGATATCGGCGATGGTCGAGATGCGTACAATCGGATGGATTTCATAGCCCTTGAGGCCGTGGGGATATCCGCTTCCATCGAGTTTCTCGTGATGATGGAGCACGATGTTCAGGGCAATTCCGCCAAACGCACTGTGTTGGCGCAAAATTTCGTGCCCGTACTCCGGGTGTTTTTTCATCTCGAGCCACTGCGCGTCGCTTAGTTTTCCTTCGCATTGAACGATCGACGCGTCGATCTGGCTTTTCCCGATGTCATGGAGTAGTGCACCTTCCCCCAGGTCCTGCATGAGCGCGGGGTCATCGTACCCCGCGAACTGTGCGAGCATGTAGCTGAACAAGAAGACGTTAACGCTGTGGGTATAGGTGTAGTAATCAAATGAAACGAGCGAGAGCAGGTGTTCGAAGGCGACCTTCTCATTGCGCAACAGCGACGCCGCATTTGCCACCATCGATTTGCTGCGGGAGACCATTTCCGGCGCGCGCGGCGAATCGAACACGGAGCGCATCAGGTTTGTCGCCGACTCGTACAGAACCTGCGACCGCTCTTCGATGGGCGTACTTTTGTCTGCGAGGATCAGGTCGAGGTTATTCTCGACGTATTGCTGATACGCGGCTTCCTGGCTGCTTGGAACCAGTATCTCAATGCGCCCGCGATCGGCGAGCGCGGCCAAGTTTTCCTGGGAGATTGGCACATCGTGCCCTCGATACAATACGGGCGGTGCAGAACCGTCTACTGCAATATAGATGTCAAAACCGGTAACAGTATCCGCGCGCAGGCTTGCCAAAGGAACCCGCCGGAATCCGGGCCAGATGGGGGGAGCAACAACGGTACTCGACAATGCGCTCATGCAGAAAGATACCTCTCTCCATGCTATCGCTCCAAGAACAGTATGGGGTAAAAGTCGAGTTGTGTCAATGGTAAATCTAGACATGTGTGGAAGTGTTGCGATGCGAATCGCTTCAACCCAACTTGGCCTGTAAAATGCGCTTATGCAATGCATTGATGTGACATATGGTCCCGCTGCGCTGTCTGCTGCCTTGGACTGGGGACGCTGTCTTGGCGTAATCGATATCGCCGACGCGCCGGCGCTCGTCGGCATAGAGCAGTGTTTGCTCGAACGCATGACCGCGCCAATTGGCATGGCTGAGTCGTTTCTCTCGGGCATCCATCAGGGAGAACGCATCGCCATCATCGTTTCCGATGCCTACCGCCAGACCGGTGTGCACCGTTACCTCGCGGTACTGATCCGGGAATTGGCGCGCATCGGCGTACATCCCGAAGATATCCGCCTAATCTTTGCCAGCGGCACCCATCGGGTACCGTCACCGGAACAACAGCGCGCAATCCTCGGCGCAGAAGTTTACGACCGTTTCAGGCATCAAAGCTTCGTTCGAGACGCGCACAATCCCGAGCGTCATGTGTTTGCGGGTACAACGTCGCGCGGTACTCCTGTAGAGCTTGAACGATTGGCGATGGAATGCGACCGCATCATCGCGACAGGCGCGGTTGTGTTGCACTATTTTGGCGGCTTTGGCGGCGGGCGAAAATCCATTCTGCCAGGCCTTGCGTCTGCGAATACCATCGCGCACAACCATGCGCTGAATTTGCATCCCAGGGATAATCGCATGCACCCGAACGTGCGCATCGGCGTGATCGACGGTAACCCCGTCGCGGAAGACATGCTCGAAGCAGCAAAGACGGCGCGCGTCCACGGCATCATCAACACCGTGCTAAACCGTCGCGGCGAGATTGCGGGATTGTTCGTCGGCGAACTTGAAGCTGCGCATCGTGCGGCGGCAGACTTCGCGCGTTCGTTATTCGCAGTGCCAATTAGAGAAAAAGCCGATCTCGTGATCGCGTCGGCAGGCGGCGCGAAGAATTACGTGCAATCGCATAAGGCGCTTTACAACGCGTACCAGGCAATGAAACCCGGCGGCCGCATCATCTTCCTCGCTCCCTGCGAAGAAGGCCTCGGCGGGGAATCCATCGAAAAATGGCTTCGTCTGGGCGATGTCGATGCCATCTTCGCCGCGCTGCGCAAGCAAAGCGAAATCTACGGCCAGACCGCCCTATCCACACGCGAGAAATCGCCGTCGGCACTGATGGTCACGGAGCTGAGCGAAGCGGATGTGCAGCTAATAGGAGCACGCAAGGTCGCATCGCTTTGCGAAGCACTGAAGATCGCGCGTTACGAACTCGGTGACGATGCGACGTACTACGTAATGCCGTCAGCCGCGTACACCGTCCCGTTTTCAGAGTAGCTTCGCTGAGGCGTCCGAGACTAAAGTCGCACCGCCTCCGGCCAATGATTGCGCCGCGCTTCGCCCCATAACGTGCTGATGTAGTCAATTGACAGAATATCTTCGCCAGCGTGGAGCCAGAACGAACCGCGGTCTGACATCGTGATTTGGTCCCCATCCACTCGGAGAAACCCTATCAATCGCAGCAGCCTCAAAAAGCCGCCGTAATTCGACCTGATGTCCTCGCCGAAACGATCCAAATACGCACGCTTACTGAACTGTGTTTCGTAGATCCGCCAATACAACCAACCGGCGCGCTGCATCTTGTCTGTTAAGTCTACCGCGAGTGCGATGGGAAAACTTCCCTTCTCCACCGCGTCGATATAGTCTTCCACCCCGA
>JADLHJ010000079.1 GCA_020848835.1 Candidatus Hydrogenedentota bacterium | reverse complement strand
CGCTCCTCCTTGGTACCGATCCTTCCGAGATTCCTGAACCATCCCGAACCAAAGTGAAGTAGTACCAAGACAAGGAAACAGAACATGAACATCTACGTAGGCAACCTTTCCTACAACACCACCGAAGACGACCTCCGCACCCAGTTCGAGACCTACGGTCAAGTAACCAGCGCGCGCGTGGTCATCGACAAAATGACCAACCGCTCGAAGGGTTTCGGCTTTGTCGAAATGGGCAGCCAGTCCGAAGGCCAGGCGGCCATCTCCGGCCTCAACGGCAAAGACCTCGGCGGCCGCGCCCTCAACGTCAATGAAGCCCGTCCCAAGACCGAAGGCTTTGGCGGCGGTGGCGGTGGACGCAGCGGCGGCGGTTACGGCGGCGGCGGACGCAGCCGTTACTAACCCGTCCTAATGCAAAAATAAAAGAGGCCGCACCGGTTAACCGGGGCGGCCTCTTTATTTTTTTTAAGATCGGCTTAAGGATTGACGTAGCGGTCTTTCGTGCTCGTGCTCCTGCTCGTCGTCGTACTCGATCTTTTCGAGTATCGAGTGCGAGTACGATGACGAGCAGGAGCACGAGCACGCGAAGAGGTACAGCCAAACTTGAACTGCTTTAGATACGGGCGGAACCGGATTACACCTAACCCTGCGCGATCTTGGCGATATCCAGAAACCCTTTGTTACCACTTTTAGGCGAGAACACTTCAAAAAGGCCAATCGCCTTAACCTGCAAATCATCTTTCGAAAACGATCGCGCAAGTTTGCGCATAGCTTTGAGCACCGGTGCCAATTCGTCGCCAAACGCATCCGCGAGGTACGACTGCACCTCATCCGGTCGCACTTCCTTGCCACTGCTCATCGCGCGCGTCGATTTACCCGAACGATTGATCGGTACATTCCGCCCGCACAGCTCAACGAACTGCGGCGAATCCGCCGACGGCCTCCTCGGGTGTTGACCTTCTTCGCTGGCTTTTTCGTACTCGCCCGAATGTTCGCCCTTGTTCTGCGTCGTCAACAGAGCAACGGCCCTGCCCAGCGACAAGGACTCCTCCCAATCGTATCCCTGCCGCTCGGCGACCGCCGCCGCCCACAACGTCAACACAGGGACTTTGTTTACAAGAATGCGCGAGTCCACGGTCATTCCGAATCCAGCGCGAATTCGGTCTTCAGCCCGCACTGCTCGCAAGGTGGACTAATTCGCAAATACAGGGATTCACCGTCAACACTACGCACTGCATACGTCCACCGTGATTCATGGGGAAGGTGACGCTGCATTCGCTTGAACGGCAGCAGAGGTTGCCCGCACTTGCACATTTCCAAAATCGCACTCCTTAGCCAGCTAAATGCGGGACGCCGCGCGTGGAGTCGCATTGAAAGAGGAGTTGCATTATATCACACCCAATGCCGGCGACGGCGCTTCGAGATCCGATTCGGGCTGTCGGTTCAAAACAAGGGAAAAAGAACAGCGGATTACGGAGGGGGAAACAAGAGGTCTTGTGTATTCTAAATACCTGTTAGGAATTCGTACCGAGCTGCTCCGCGAGCCCGACGATTATCCCCTCCGGCCCGCGGACGTAGGCGAGACGATACGCGTTTTCGTATTGCACCACATCGCCGACCAGTTCCGCGCCGTGCGCCAGCAGCCGCGCGACGAGTTCGTCGATATTTTCAACGGCGAACATGATGCGACGGATCCCGAGTTCGTTCACGGCCGCCTTCTCGGGCCCAGTTCGGGTCGCATTCGGCGTGTGGAACTTGTCCAGTTCGATCCGTCCCGAGCCGTCCGGCGTGCGCATCAACGCGAGCGTAGCTTTGACATTCTCAAGCCCAATCAGCCGATCGACGGTAGGCCCTTCGACGGTCGTCTCCCATTCCAACTCCATACCGAGTTCGGTAAGGAACGCCTTGACAGCCTCAAGGTCATCGACAACGATGAGGACATTGTCCATTCGTTTAAGTGAAGACTCTGCTGGTTTCATAACGGTTGCTTATACCCCAACCGAACGTAAAACAACAACAGACGCACCGGATGACGAACCGTGAAAAATGTAGCGCCCGGTCTCCGCGCCGGGCGTGCTGCGGAGGGGACGCCTTCTGCGCACAATCACGCCCGCCGCGGAGAGCGGGACACTACAAAAGTTCCCCGTGGTTCGGTACGTGCCGTCTGCATACTAAAAAAGAAAAGCAAGCTCAGTAAAGCTAGCGACCGCCGCAAAGACGTGAAGCACCGCGAGCACAGCGAAGATGCCCAACGACAAGCGTGTTCGCATGCCCAGCAGCGCGCCGTAAATCGGAAATTGAACAAGGTAGAGGAGCGCAAACAACCCGCTTATCGATTCAGGCGCCATCGCCACTGACAACATCGGTATCGGAAATATCAGCCTCGCCACGACATAGTCGCCGTGACCAACCAATCCGCCCGAAATGACAAAGATAATCATCGCGGGCACCGTCGCCGCGATGCCCATCGCAGAACCTTTAACCCACTTGGGCTGCGCGGGGCCAGGCACCGGCTCCGGTACCGTCGGCTCTACAACAGGATCAGCCATTGAATATTCTCCCGAACCAGATCACTAGCATACGCCAAGTTTTCCGAAGGAAAAAGTCACAGAAACCTTCGTGTACTTCCTACCTTCGTGGTGAAGAAACAATCCAATTCATCTGCGCCATCTGCGGACAGCACCGCGGTTTATTTCCGCCCTTGACGGTCCACAGCGCGCTTCAACGGCGGCCGCACACGATGGTGATACGGGTCATCCGTTTCCAGTTCGCAGTGGTACAATTCCACGAGACGCAACATCGCCGCCTCCGCCGCCGGCGAATCCAACCCCGCACCCGCGAAGCGCTCGCGATCAATGATCGTCCTGAGATAAAGAATTTCCCAACGCCAAGAGTTGCGCGCCCACGCCGGCACCTTTGCGTTGATAGATTCGGCCAATTCCGCCGCGCGTTGCGCCTGTCCCGCATCAACCGGTTTCTTCTGATAGTTGTTGGACGACGCCTCTTCCAACATCACAATGACCGCCAACGTCGCATCAACAAGTTCCGGCTCCGTGATGCCGAATTCGTACGCGATATATTCCTTCAACGTGTCCAACGCAGCGCGATCGCGGTCCCAATAGAACTGCAACACGATCGCTTTGTGCATGTCCTCATAAATGCCTTCGCTATACGGAAACCCGCCCTCGACCACCGGCTTCACCTGGTCCCACAAGCGCTGAAACCGATCCGGCAACACGTTCGCGCCCGAACCGCCCCAAGGCCAATTGCCCCACATGCTGATCTCCGGAAAGTTCAGCAACGGTCGTTTCCCCGGCACCCCGGAATCCAACGGATACCGCGGGAAATCCTCGTGTGCGTCCGCAAGGATGTAATCGATCCACGCGCCATCCTGCGGCATGTAGTCGCGCAATCCCTGCCACTCGCCTTCCTCCGGCGTGTCGTACATCCACGTGCTCAACACCGACTTCATCTTCGGGAAATACTTGCGCCCCAGTTCCACCTGATCGCGCGAGATGCGGAGATAGCCATTGCTGCCCCAGGGCGCGCAATTCGCGCAAGCGCACCCGCCCTCGTCATACGGCCACAACACCAGAATATCCAGCCCGACATCCGACAGCTTTTCGTACAGCAGCCGCGTGTTCTCCATGATGTACGCGTGCCCTTCCGGAATACTCGGACAGATCGGGTGCCCGCTGTTGCCGCGCCGCTTCAAAGGGTCGGGTAGGGGAGTCGCGCGAAACTCCTTCGGCGCGCCGATGAAGAAGGCGTTGTTCAACCCCGTGGCAAACTGCAGCCCCAGTTCCCGTGCCGTGCGCGCATACTGCCGCACGAGGTCCATCGCCGGCCCTGCCTGCGGATCGTCCCAACTCTGCAGATTGATCATCGGGAAGATCACCATCACCGCGTTCGCGCCCCACAGCGCCAGGTCTTCCATGTACCGCGCAATTTCCGCCGGTGACGCCTGGTGATACCAATTGTGAAAGTGCGACGCGAAATACATCCCGCGCACTGTGCCGCGCGGCGTCGAAGTGCCGCGCCACGCGGACAAGCCAAGTGGGCCTTCTTCATAAGAACTCGTACGCAGCAACTTGCCCACGCCATACAGCAAGCCACGCGGCGATCCTGCCGAAACGCGCAAGGCCCGGCCTACTTCATCAAACCGAAACGATTCTTCCGGCAATTGATCGTCGAGCGCGAGAATTAGATCCGCCCGCGACTGCACCGCGATAACAGGCGCGCCACAGCGATATTCGACACGGTCTTTCAGAATTGAAAACGTCCGCGCCACAAGCTTTTCGTTTGGCGCATCGATTCGCACCCGTAGCGCAGGCTTTCGCTTCGCCGCACCCGTCCGAGTTGCGCACCCCCCCAGCGCCACTGCAGACGCCGCCAAAAAATCCCGCCGATTCACCCTAATCATCTAATCCCCCTTTAATAGCGGTATTCACTACCCGTAACCCCAACCCGTGTGTGATCGTAATCGTCCTCGTAATCGTAATCGAGCAATTGGCCACCCCATTTGCCAAGTCCGTAACTTTTACACCCGGATCCGCATGTCCCACCATGTCCCACCATGTCCCATACCTACCATCTTTCCCATTTTTGCCATCATTTTCCCCTTGCGCCCCCGAGCCCTACCGTGCTACGCTCATGCTTGATGTGGCGTCATGTTGACGCCTGCGTTCGAGACTCTGATCGGGCTACCTGACCAAAGTTTTGCAAGCCGCACCATACGCGCCTGCTCCTCCTTGGTACCGTTCCCATCCAGTTCCTGAACCATCG
>JADLHJ010000078.1 GCA_020848835.1 Candidatus Hydrogenedentota bacterium | reverse complement strand
CGGTGAAGCGGATGACGCCGGACTCGTCAACGAAGTACTGACGGTAACCCGTGCGGCCGGCAGCCGTCGGGGCCGCGGTGCAGGTGTACGCCGGCGTGACTGCCGCTGCGCCGTTCGTCACGGCAACTGTGAACGCATAGCCCTGCTTCGTGCCCGCGCCAAGGACCGCGTCGATGAACGGAGGCGTCGCGCCACCACCATCGGGGTCGGCCAACTGCGCCAAGGTGCCATAGTCGCCCGCGCCATCGCCGTCGGCATCAACAAACGCCGCCGTCTGGAACGCAACTTCGCCGGTCGAGATCGTGCGCATCGCGCCCGCGGCCGACGCTTCGTTTGCGCTCATGCGCGAACGGAGCAGGTTGGGAATTGCGATCGCTGCGATGATGGCAATGATGGCCACTACAATCATCAATTCGATCAATGTAAATCCTGATTTCTTGCTGAGTTTCATCGTCTGTACCCTCCTAGGTGTGACGTTCACGGCCCGGAGTGTGCAAACCGGACCAATCCCTCCAATCAACGGAGGTACTAAGGCAACCGTCATGCCAGAATTTGGTCAAACGATGGAAGCTTCTCGGGTGAAAGAAGTTACGTGGAATATTGCAGCGAAAACTCGCGATGCATCTGTGTACAAAACAGAACAAGTGCCGTCGCACCGTGACATTTTTCGTCTCGTCGATTGCTTGATACACATGTAAAGCGTTCACTCATGGTCAATGCACCTGAGTCATTCGTTGGAAATCACGAAGCTGCCGGTTTCTAAGATCACATTTGACACATCGACAAATAACTGCCACTTTCGCCCGTCACCGTCGCGCGTGTTTTCACACTAGACACAGCTATCGCAATACGACTTCCGGGGCGCCAAATCCCTTTCTCAACCGGCGGCAAGTCATCTGCAAGAGGGTAGTTTCGATCCACTTGGCGAATTGATTCGAGGCGATGCACTTCGAGCTGCCGCGTATCGCGCTGGCATCTAGAACGCCAGCAATTGCAGTGGGTTTACAGCAACGCGTTGAGCTCTTCGCCTTTTTTCCGGCTGCAATTCTTTGGGCAAGTTTAGTGGGGAAAGACGCGTGCGCACCCCCTTCGCCTTAAACGTATTCAACCGCGCATGCAGTAATGCGCTCGCGTGTGTGAACTTCGCGTGGCACGGTTCTAGCTAGAACGTCGCGGGTACTGACTGGGGTACCGCGGAACGGAGAAGAGGCGGCCGATGCGAAGCCAATGTCCTGGGGCAGCGGGGAATCCAACTGCGGCCACCCGAATCGAAACACACATACACCGCGAGGAACCAAATCCATTGTTCGCGATTGCTACACAAGTGAAATACACCCTCCTTGGTGTGTCCCCCGACCCGCGAAACGGTTTCGCTGTTTCGCGGGCATCCCTTATGAACACCGCGGCGATGCTTGTCGCAGCGCTTGTAATATCGGGTTGCGTTACGACGCCGCCGCCGTCGGAATCTTTTCCTGTTGCTGCAGCGGAGCCGAAGGTCGTTTTGCAGCCCGGTGACGTGTTGCAGGTTAAATTTCTGTATTGGCCCGAGCTCAATGAAGAAAAGCAGAGCATTCGTCCCGATGGAAAAATTTCACTGCAGCTTGTTGGTGACGTAGAGGCGAAAGGCAAGACGCCTGACGAACTGCGTACATCGCTGCTCGGCTTATATCAGGACAAACTAATCGAGCCGGAAATATCCGTAGTTGTTAATTCGCTCGACAGTCATCGCGTATACGTGACCGGAGAAGTGCAGAACCCCGGGCTTGTGATGATCAATGGGCGTCTCACCGCACTTGAAGCTGTTATGCAGTGCGGCGGTTTCCTCAAAGAAAGTGCGAAGCGCGCGACCGTTGTTGTGATTCGCCAGCGCGATGGCAAGCAGTTCGCCACGACGCTCAATCTTCGCCAGGCGCTTGAAGAGACCGAAAGCGAACCCTTCCTGCTCGAACCCTACGACATTGTCTTCGTGCCGCGCACGAACATCGACCAGGTTGACCAATGGGTCGATCAATACATCAACAAGCTTGTGCCGCGCAATGTGCATTGGAGCTTTTCATACGACCTGAATCAGCAGGACGTTTCCGGAAACAACGCGGTGAACAACCTGTTAAGCGGCGTGGGGCAGATAAATCAAAGCGCGATTCAGCGCATGGGAGCAATCCAATCAACCAGGTAATGCACAACTCGCTGCGGGACATGCTCTACCTCGTGTTCCGCCACAAGGTGAAGATCGCGTCGGTATTCGTCGCCGTCTTTGGACTTGTCGTCCTGTTCACCTACATCATGCAGGAAGTCTATCGCTCCGAGGCGAAGCTGTTGATTCGCCTTGGCCGCGAAAATCTTTCAGTCGATCCCACGGTGAACGGGCCAACCTTGTATCCGTCGCGCGATCGAGTGAATGAGGTGAATTCAGAAGTCTCCATTCTGAAGAGCCGGGCGATCGCCGAGAAGGTTGTGGACAAGCTGGGCAACGCAATTTTTCTTGAAAAGCCCGATGAAGCAGTGAACATCGAGCCGCCGGTCGCATCCATGGCGGGCGCGCAGCAGGATCTCCGCAAAGTGCGCCGTGAAGTGCGGGAAGCAGAAGAGGCCGGTCACGGCATCATGGTCGCGCTCGACCTCAAAACACCGTTAACGCCGCGCGAACAAGCCGTCAAAGCGGTCATGGAAAACCTTGACGTATCGGTAGAGGCGAAGACAGACATTATCGCCGTTACCTTTGACGCGCCGAGCCGCCCACTGGCGCAGAGCGCACTCGATGCTTTACTTCAGTTCTATCTGGAAGAACACATTCGCGTGCACTCCGCACAAGCGACACCGGAATTCTTTGAGACACAGACTGAAGATTTGCGCAAGGCATTAGAGACGCGCGAGCAAAGACTCGACTCGTTTCGCCGTGAGAACGGAATTACGACGATCGAGCGTCAGAAGGAAGTACTCCTCAATCAAATCAGCGGCCTGGAAGAACAGCTCTCCAACGCGCAAGCGGAAGGCATGGCTTCGGAAAAGCGCGTCAATGCCTTGGAAGGTTCGCTCAGCGGCCGCTCGAAAACGCTTGAACTCAGCCGTACGACGGGCGTGACCAACTATGCCGCCGACGCGCTAAAGGAAAAGTTGCTCGACTTGCGCCTGCGCGAGACTGACCTCGCCGCGCGTTACCCGGAAACGCACCGCCCGCTAATAGACGTTCGCACGCAGATCAAAGAGGCGGAAGCGACGCTGAAAAAGGAAAAGGAAACGCACACCGAAGTGACCACCGGTGTTGACGAAACATATCAACAAGTCCAGCTCGCGCTGGTAAACGAACGCGCGCAAAGCGTGGCACTTAAAGCCCAGCAGGCATCCATCTCGGAAGAGTTGGAAAAGCAGCGCGGCCAACTTCAAAAACTCGCGAGCCAGGAAATTGAATTACAGACCCTCGTGCGCGAAGTAACGCTCGCGGAAAAGGACTACGAACAGTACCGCGATAGCCTTCAACGCGCGCGCATTTCCTCGGCGCTTGACGTAGACAAAGTGTCGAACGTAAGCGTGGTGCAACCGGCGACGTTACCCATGGACCCGGTGAAGCCAAACAAGATCCTGAATATTTTCCTGGGCGTGTTTCTGGCCTTGTTCGCCGCCCTGACTTTCGCCTTCGTGTTCGATTACTTCGATGACTCCGTCAACACGCCCCAGCAAGTGGAGCGTTGGGTCGGTGTGCCGGTGCTCGTGACCGTTTCTGAAAAGGAGTTCAAGGCATGTATCTAAGTTACTACGGGTTCAACAAAGAACCGTTTCACATCACGCCGGACCCGGACTTCTTCTTCATGAGTCCAAGCCACAAGGAAGCACTCGCGGCAGTGGTGTACGGCGTTGAGAAAGGCCTGGGCTTTGTCGCGATGACCGGCGAAGTGGGCACCGGGAAGACAACAATATTGCGCGCGTACCTTGAACGCATTCGCCGCACGCGGATTCGCCCCATTTTCATGTTCAATCCGAACCTGACATTTGAGGCATTACTCGTGCATTTGCTTCATGAACTTGGCATCGACGGGCGCGGCAAGTCGGAGCGTTGGATGCTGCACTACCTCATGCGCGCGCTTGTGCATGAAGTCGGCAAGGACAAACGCGTCGTACTCATCATCGACGAAGCGCAGCACATGCCGAACCAGACGCTGGAGAAACTGCGCCTTATCTCTAATCTTGAGACGATGGACTACAAGCTCATGCAGATGGTCCTGGTCGGCCAGCCGGAACTCGATGTGAAGCTTAGCGATTACTCGATGCGCCAGATTCGTCAGCGCATCGCGGTGCGCGCAAAGCTTCGCGCGCTGACGCCGAAAGAGGGCATCGACTACATCCGCCATCGCATCACGCACGCTGGGGCAAACCCGGATGCGGTTATGACTCTGGCGGCTATGAAGGCAATTGTGAAAGCGTCGGAAGGATATCCGCGCGCAATGAATATCATGTGCGACAACGCGCTGGTCAGTGGCCTTGGCTATCAGTGCAAACCGATCACGCCGAAAATCGCGCGCGAAGTCATCCGCGAATTCAAAGGTGGTCGTTCAATGCCGAACCTGCGTTGGGCGGGCGCGGCACTAGCCGGGGCGGCAATCGCCTCCGCGTGCTTTGCCGTGCCAATGTTTTGGAACCAGACGCGCAGTGAAGCGGCAACCGCGCACGTGAACAATATCGCACACGCCGCTGCATTGACTGCGCCGCAGAATCTACCTTCGGCCGTACCCGCGGTCGCTTCGCAGGAAGAGGTGTCTGAATGAGCCGTATCTACGAAGCGCTGGAATTTGCCGGCCATGCGCCGGTTGAGGATTCGGTAGCCGAAACTGAATTTAATTTGACGCTGCCGAAGCAGAACGAAAGCTTTGAAGAAAAGCTGCTCGGCCTGTATACGCGCATCGATTCTATGATCGAAAACCGCGGCGGTCGCATCATTTCATTTGCGGGACTTGGCGACGAAGAAAGCAGCGCAACCTATGTGATGGAAATGGCGCGTGTCGGCGCGACAAAGCTCGGGCGCCGCGTGTTGGTGCTCGCGACCTGTCAGTCCGGGTGTGCCAAGAAACTGTTCGAAGCGGGCCTAAATCGCGGTTGGGAAAACCTGACCTACAGCGCGCGCTCGATCAACGACATTGTCTACCGCATAAACGAACCGCCGATCGCGATCAGTCAACTGAATGCAACGAAGGACACACTACCGAATTTGCTCACATCGCCGCGCGTCTTGAACACGTTGCGTCTGATGCGCAAGCGCTACGACTGGATCTTTGTCGATACGCCGGGAATCGGGAAGGGCTCGGATGCAAGCCTTCTCTCCACGGTGGCCGATGGCACGGTCGTTGTTGTCAATGCCGGCGGCGTGCGCTGGCAAGTGCTGCGGCACGCGGTTGCGCAGATCACCGCGCAACAGGGAAATGTCTTGGGGGTGGCGCTGAACAACCGGCGCTACGAGATTCCTGATTTCGTGTACCGGAAACTGTAAACGCTCACTTCTGCAAGGGGAGATTTTTGATATGGTAGCCAAGCCACAAACGGATTCTGCTTTAGTACGCCTGTATCGTCTCATGGCGCGTGTGCGCGAGGCGGAAAAAGCGCGCGCGACGGGTTTGTTAACGAGCGACGCGTTTGAAGAGCAGCTTACACTGGAGCGCGCACGTACGGACCGTTCTGGCCAGCCGTTTGTCTTGATCGTGTTCAACATCCAGTTCGCGCAAAACGACGACTTGGCGCAGAAGGCGGAGCAAGCACTTGCTTCGGCCTTGTTCGAGCGCACGCGCATGTGCGACGCGAAGGGGTACTACGGCGAGCAAATCGCAGCAATCCTACCCTATACGACGAAGGTGAACGCGACCAACATACTCGAACCCCTGGAATTTATCTTCCGCCGCAAACTTGCGGAATCAAATGTCGAGACGGTTCCCGCGCCTAAACTTTCGTTCGTGGTTTATGAATACCCCGATGACGAGCGCAAGCAATTGGGCACCCGCGCGCTGCGCGGTAAAGAATCGGCGCCTGCAAGTCCGATCAAGATGAGACTGCATAATGTCTCATAACTACGAACTCGCACAGGGTGCGCTTCCCACGTGGGAAAGTTTCGCATCGGTTCGCGAGAGTATCGTGTCAGAAAACGGACACGCGCTGTTTGCGCGTCCCTTTCCCAAGTGGAAGCGCGCGATGGATATCGCCGGTTCCGTGTGCGGCATCGTCGCGTTCTCGCCGGTGATGCTCGCGCTTGCCATCGCCATCAAGGCGACTTCCAGGGGCCCAGTCTTCTTTAAGCAGAAGCGCGGTGGCATGGGGGGGAAGACCTTTTACCTCTACAAATTCCGGAGTATGACGACGGATGCGGAGGCGCGCAAAGCCGATCTAATGAAATATAACGAGCGCAGCGGCGTCGCGTTCAAGATGACGAATGACCCGCGCGTGACGAAGCTGGGCAAATTCATTCGCAAAACGAGCCTCGACGAGTTGCCGCAGCTTTTTAATATTTTTCTGGGCGATATGAGCATTGTCGGGCCGCGCCCGTTGCCGGTAAATGAAGAAGGCAGCTACTCCGTTTGGCATTGGCGCCGGCTCGATGTGAAGCCTGGCCTAACCTGCATCTGGCAAGTTACCGCACGGCACGACCGCGATTTCGATCGTTGGGTACGCCTTGACCTTGAATACATCGAGAAGCTTTCCATATGGCTTGATGTTTCGCTGATCTTACGCACGATTCCTGCCGTGTTGCTGCAACGCGGCGCGCACTAATACCGGACGAAGCGAGTACGAGGGTAATGGGACGAGCAGTTGACATAGCGTTTTATGCATCGCGTTTCGCAGGGGTGACGGATCGCCTCCGTGGGATTCTTGCGAACGGCTTACCAAATAGCGCGTTGAGCATCGCGGACCAGATTGTCGCGAGTGCCACGACGTTTATTGCCGGCGCGCTCATCGGGCGTATGTGCTCAAAGGAAGAATTCGGGCTCTACACGATTGGCTTTAGCCTGTTAACGCTGTTGATGACCGTCCAGGCCTCGCTTATCGCCACACCTTTCATGATTCGAATCCC
Source organism: Candidatus Hydrogenedentota bacterium (assembly GCA_020848835.1). Taxonomy (GTDB): domain Bacteria; phylum Hydrogenedentota; class Hydrogenedentia; order Hydrogenedentales; family SLHB01; genus JABWCD01. The sequence goes on along the minus strand of JADLHJ010000078.1, from coordinate 99,689 downwards.
TGGCCTCAAAAACGACGAGGCGAAGTTGTTTTCCGGGAGTTCACTAATTCACCAACTAGCCTTCGGTGTATCGGTTTCAGTGTGTGTTGCTATCGCAGGGGGCATTTCAGTCATCGACAACGCGGCGATGGGGCAGGCGTTAATCGCACTCGGGGCGGTGCTTGCCGTGTTGCTGCTACGGGACTATGTGCGCCAGACCTGCTTCGCTCGGCTTGCCTATGTTCAAGCCCTCACACTGGACGTGCTGCTGGCGCTACTGCAAATTGGTGGACTTGCCGCGTTGTACCTGAGTGGGAACTTGCATGCGTGGACGGCATTTCTCGTACTCGGTTTGGCCTGCGCAATTACAGCGCTGCATTGGGCGATGATCACGCGCGGCGAACGTCGAATTGACATCACAAACGTGAGCCGGGATTTCCGGAATAGCTGGTCGAGTGGTAAATGGCTGTTGGCGAGCGGCCTTGTTTGGGCAATCAGCATGAACCTCTACGCGTGGATTGTCGCAGCGTTTCACGGCACTGCGAGTGCGGGCTCCTGGGCTGCGGCGCTTGGCGTGATGACCTTGATCAATCCGCTCATGCTCGGCGTACAGAACTATCTTGGGCCGCGCATCATGCACGCGAATGCCGAGGGCGGAATTAATCGCTTGCGGCGGACTGTACGTGACGCTGGACTGATGTTCTTCGCACTGCTGTTCGTCTTCACAGTTGCCATGTACTTCTGCGGGGATCTACTCGTTTCCACCATCTACGGCGCCAAGTATGCGGGTAACGGAACCCTGGTAGTTCTGCTGTCGCTTAACGCGACCATTCTGACGGTAGGCTTTGCAGTCTCGCGTGGGCTGTTCGCGCTGCAACTCGCGAGTATTGATTTTTATGTGAACTTCGTGGCGCTGGCGTGTTTCATGCTGTTCGGGATCGCATTGGTCCGCTCAATTGGTCCTGTCGGCGCAGCGTTGGCGCAGATTGCAACAAATGCACTCGCGACCCTGGTACGCACGATCGCGTTCATGCGCGTGAGCAAGCGCCTCGCGTTGGAGGCCGCATGAATCCCGAACTGACATTGGCTGCCCCGCCAGAACGCTCGGGCCTTCCGTGGATATTGTTCTTATTATTCACGTTTGCCTTTTTTATCGCGCTCCACGATCCCGTGCGCTCTTACTCCATTGGCGAAGATTACCTGCCTTCGGAAGACACGCTGCAGAAGGATGCGTCGCAAGGAAATGCGAAACGCCAAATTGGATTCTTGTTGGTGGGCGGTATCGGTGCGCTCATGATTGCGATGCCGGGCCGCCGCCCCCTACAGGTTAACGGCTTTCTTGCCGGCTTGATTATCTTTTTTGTGCTTTGGCTGCTACTCAGTATTTTTTGGGCGGAAGAATGGGCACTCACCGCGCGACGCATCGTAGTCATCGCGACTTTATCTCTCGGGGCCATGGGCGTGGCCTGTCGAATGAGTCCGCGAGATATGATGATGCTCGTTCTGTTCAGCTCAACGGCGTATTTATTCGCCGGAATTGCCTCAGAGATCGCGCTCGGGTCGTTCACCCCCGCCGCGGACCGGTATCGCTTTGCAGGCACCATTCACCCGAATAACCAGGGCGTGAACTGTTCGTTCATCGTGCTTGCGGCAATCGCTGCGTTGCAGACGGAAAAGCGTTTTCGCTGGTTCTACGGCGGTCTCGCCGGCTTTGCGTTCTTCTTCCTGATCATGACGAAGTCGCGCACGTCGCTTCTTAGTTTCCTGCTGACGCTTGGCCTTTACCTGATCATTGTGTACGCAGGTTCGCCGCGCTTCTTGTTCGCCGCTTGTGCGTCCATTACGGGGATTCTGGCCATCGTTCTCATCGCAAGTGGTTCGATGCTACCGGCGTTGCAGCAAGGCATTTTGTTGGGTCGTACCGACCAGGACATGGACGGCGCGATGGCGTTGACGGGGCGCCTTCCACTCTGGGAACAACTTATTGAATACGCCGCGGAGCGTCCGCTTCAAGGCTATGGTTACGGCAGCTTTTTCACGGTGCACCACATTCGCGAAATTACCGCGCGCCAAGGCTGGCCTATTGCAGAATGCCACAACGTATTCCTCGAGGTGTTGATGGGCCTCGGCATTGTCGGCGTCAGTACCTATGCGCTGATCCAAATCATCGGCATGATGCGTTCGGTGAAGTACTATCGCGTGACGCGCGACGCGAGGTTTGCGTTCCTCGGCGGGTTGTTGTTGTTGGGTATTGTCGGCGGCATGACGGAATCGACGCTGCTCGTGCCGACGATGCAAACCTTCGTGCAGTTTCTCACATTGAGCTACTTGGCCTTCCAAGCATTGCCCGAGCCGTTGCGGATAAAAGTTTCTACGCACGACGGCGGAAAGTTTAGCGCGCCGCACATTTTCAACCCCACCGGCCGGATTGTGCCGTTCCCCACGGAGCGCGCATGAGCGGCACAGCTACATACCAAATACGGACCGGCGCAGCCACGGGCGCGCAGGTGCGCCTGATTCTCGCGAGTGGCTTCCAGGCGGATTACGTCCGCGAAGTGGCGAACGCGCAGGCGCGCCTTGGTCACGCGGTTTACGTAATCGGCGGCAATATGCACGAAGGGCAAACCTATCACGAGAACGTGACACTCTTGAATATCCGTGGCAACGATAAACGCGAACGAAACCCGCTACGAGAAATTGCAAAATTGGCGAGTTACTATGCTCGATTGTTGCGCTGCGTGGCGGATGCAAAATGCGACACGGTTTACGATGTGAGCATCGGCCGTCCAATGCTGCGTTGCGTTTTGATGTACCCGCTATTTCGCATGCTCGGCAAACACGTCGTGTATACGGCGCACAATGTGCTTCCGCACGATGCCGACTCCGTCAAGAACCGAATCGTGTACAGTATTGTCTACCGCCTCCTCGTAGACAAGATTGTCGTACATGGGCAGGCAATCAAGGAACGCATTGTCTATGAGTTCGGTGTAGATACGGAGCGGGTCAGCGTCGTTGCCCACGGCACTTATCACGCGAAAGATAGTGCCGACATCTCCAAGCCATCCGCACGTGAACAACTCGGGATTCCCAAGCACGAACGCGTCTTGTTGTGCTTCGGCCTACAGCGTTTTTATAAGGGAACGCATTTCGTGCTCGAGGCACTTGACAATTATCGCGCAGCAAACGTCACGTTGCTTGTCCGCGGTCATGCGCCCGAGCGTTCCTATCAAGATTTGGTCGAGCGCATGGTCAATGCGCACGCCGGCACCCTTAAGGTTAATGCGAAGTTTGGCGCGGTATCCAATTCCGATATGGAATTACTCTTCAAGGCCGCCGACATTGTCTTGCTTCCTTATCTTGAAGGTAGTCAGAGCGGTATAAAGTTCATGGCATACGCCTATGGGCGTCCTGTTCTTGCGAGCGCTGTCGGTAGCCTTCAGGAATACATAGAGCAAGGCCACACCGGAGAAGTGTTTACCTGCGGCGACCACGCGGCGTTTTGCGAAGTGCTCGAGCGAATGCTTTGCAACCTGGATGCATACGCGCCCGAGAGTATCGCGCTATACGCGCAGGAGCACTGCTCCTTCGACACGGCAGCAAGACAAGTAGACGCGATATGCTCGTCGCTCTCGCGGAGGGCCGCATAAATGCTCGCGCTCCATATTCACAATTACTACCGCTACCGTGGCGGCGAAGACGTGATGTTCGAACGCATCTGCGGCATTCTTCGAGCGAAAGGGCACAGCGTCGCTACCTTCGAACGCAAGAGTAACGATATCTCCGGCGCTGTCGCGAAGATTCAGGCTTTCGTATCGAGCGCCTATTCGAAAACAGCAAAAGCCGCGGTGAAAGCAGCACTCAGAGAGCAAAACCCAGACGTTGTCCATGTTCACAATCTTTATCCGCTGATTTCACCCTCCGCGCTGGAAGCCTGCGCGGAGGAGGGCATTCCCGTCGTCATGCGCTGTCCGAACTACCGGATGGAATGTCCCACGGGCGTCCTTATGCGCAATGGGAAAGTCTGTACCTCTTGCAGCGGCGGGCGTGAGTACATGTGTGCCGTTACGAACTGTCGCGGGAACATCGCCGAAAGCACCGCATTTGCCGCGCGCAACATGCTGACGCGGCAGCGCGGCCTCTTTCATAGCGCGGTTGACGTCTTCGTTCCACCAAGCGAGTTTGTTAAGAGACGCCTAATCGCGGCAGGTTTTGCAGCCGAGCGAATCACAGTGGTTCCGAACGTGGTGCCACTGCCGAGCATAATTGCCGACCCTGCTGCGGGCATTTACGTTGCATTGGCAGGCCGCTTCAGTGAGGAAAAGGGAATTGAAACTCTGCTACATGCGGCAAAGCGCCTTCCAAACATTCCAGTTCGTATCGCGGGCGAAGGTCCGATGGAGTCGGTACTCCGCAGCCTCGCGCCGTCAAATGTCACCTTCGTTGGTCAACTCGATCGCGAAGCACTCGCCGAGTTCTATGCGCGTGCGCGCTTCTGCGTTGTGCCCAGCCGTTGGTATGAAGCATTTGGCCTCGTTGCGGCGGAAGCCATGAGCTTTGGCCTCCCGGTCGTCTCCACGAACATGGCAGGACTTGCGGAAATTGTGGATGACGGCGTAACGGGTCTTCATTTTGGGGCTGGCGACGCAGCTACGCTTGCCGCCCATATCGAGCGTCTTTGGAACGATTCCTGCCTCTGCGTGCAGATGGGCGAAGCAGGACGCCGCAAAGTGGAACGCGAATACAGCGAAGAAACGTACTACACACGTCTCATGAATGTGTATGCGAAAGCAATGCGAACGAATTCAGCGCCGGCAGTCGCCGGCAATATGGCAAGAATCGCATAACGGGCCGACGAAACAGGGAGTATGTGACATGAAGGTGGCTATCATCACGGGTTCTGGCGGACTCATCGGCGCGGAGGCTGCGCGCTTCTTCAGTAAACGCGGGTTTTACATCGTCGGGATTGATAACAACATGCGCGCCGAATTCTTCGGCGAGGAAGCCTCCACCTCTTGGTCTGTCGATCAGCTCAAATCTACGTTGCTCAATTACAAACATTACTCCGCGGACATTCGCGATATCGCGACCATGCGCCTCATATTCGAGCAGTATGGCCGCGACGTTGCGCTGGTCGTGCACACGGCCGCACAACCTTCTCACGACTGGGCCGCGCGCGCGCCACTCACCGATTTCGGCGTGAACGCAGTTGGTACCCTCAACTTGCTTGAGTGTACGCGCCAATACGCGCCGGAAGCGGTCTTCATCTTTACGTCCACAAACAAAGTCTACGGCGACCGTCCAAATACCTTGGCGCTACGCGAACTTGAAGAACGTTGGGAAATCGCTGAAGGCCACGAGTACGAAGGCGGCATTACCGAGACGATGTCGATCGACAATTGCACGCACTCGGTATTCGGCGCATCGAAAGTCGCCGCGGACGTCATGGTCCAGGAGTATGGCCGTTACTTCAAAATGAAGACTGCGGTGTTTCGCGGCGGTTGCCTGACGGGTCCGGGACACTCGGGCGCCGAGCTGCACGGTTTCCTTGCGTACCTTATGAAGTGCTGCGTGAGCGGTCGCACCTATCGCATCTACGGCTACAAAGGCAAGCAGGTGCGCGATAACATTCACAGCTACGATCTCATCCAGGCCTTCTATGAATTCTACAAGCGCCCTCGTAGCGGTGAGGTTTACAACATCGGTGGTGGCCGCTACAGCAACTGTTCGATGCGCGAAGCCATATCGCTATGCGAATCCATTAGCGGCAAGCGCATGGATACTTTGTATGTGGATGAGAACCGCATTGGCGATCACATCTGGTGGATCAGCGGTCTACAGAAATTCGAGTCGCATTACCCCGATTGGCGCATTACCTACGATGTGCCGCACATCCTCGAAGAGGTGTACACGGCAAATGTAGAGCATCATGAACCGCAACGCGTGGCGATCCCCGCATGACGGCTCAGGCCAGAAAACGCCCGCTGCGCATTCTCCTGGTGAGTAATCATCGGCGCTTCAAGATCAATTTTCGCGCCCACCCGTGGGCGAGCGAGCTTGCCGCGCGCGGGCACGACGTCGATGTGATGTGCCACGCGAACAAGGAAATGCTACGCACTAAGATCGAAAAGGTCGAGAAGTTCCGCGTGATCGAAAATCCGGACTTGCTTGTCGGTGCGTTGCGGCAAGGTTGGGATCCGGTCTGCGCATGGCGGCGCTTGCAGTTTCTGCGCCGGGAGAACAAGCAGTACGATCTAATCCACTGTCTCGATACGCGGCTCGCGGTTGTATTGCCCGCGATGGCTTACGCGCGCGAGAAGAAGATTCCGATCGTGAGCGATTGGATCGATTGGTGGGGTCACGGCGGGTTGATCAAAGAGCGCCGCCCGCTTTGGTATCAATGGCTGTTTTCGGGAATTGAAGTATTTTTTGAAGAGTACTACCGCAACAAACTTGATGGTCTGACCGCCATCAGCCATGCGCTCATGGAGCGCGCGGTGAACCTTGGCGTCGAACGCGAGCGCTGCCTCGTAATTCCGGGCGGCGCTCCGGTGCGTGCATTCGCGAAGATACCGGACCAGGCGCAGAGCCGCAGAATGCTTGGTATATCGGAAGACGCCCCCGTGGTGTGTTTCTCCGGATTGGACGTTCTGATCGACCTGCCAATGGCGGTGAAGGCCTACGAGATTCTTCGCCTCTCCGATCCACGCACGATGTTGCTGCTCGTCGGGCCGACAGCGCGCGACGTTAAGAACATGGTGTCAAACCGGGAAGCACTGAGCGGAATTAAAGCGGTCGGCCCAATTGCCTATAAAGACCTTCCGAGCTATCTCGCAGCGGCGGATGTCTTTCTCATGCCATACACACAGAAAGTCAGTAACGTTGGCCGTTGGCCGAACAAGATTGGCGACTATATGTGTATAGGGCGCCCCACGATTTCTAATCCCGTCGGCGAAGTGAAATGGCTTTTCGAGCGCTTCCCGATTGGCACCCTGTGCGAAGAAACACCGGAGGGCATGGCGGCAACAGCGCGCGATTATCTGAACGATGGAGAACGTTGCGTGCGTGTCGGCATGTACGCGCGCGAGGTAGCGCAGAAAGTCTTCGCATGGGACAAGCTCATCGTCAATCTTGAAAATTGGTATTACGCCCTGGTGGAAGGCCGCCTCGGAGCACGGGTGACAGCTGCAACATCAGGCACACCATTACTTGTACATCAACCTGCAAACGGCGCCGGCATCCGGCGATAACGAGAGGAATCAGCATGAAAATCGCCGTAATCGGTACTGGCTACGTTGGCCTCGTGACGGGCACCTGCTTCAGCGAGGTAGGCCACGACGTCACTTGTGTAGACATTGACGCTGCAAAGATCGAAGCGTTGCGTTTCGGCCGCATCCCCATCTATGAACCGGGTCTGGACGAAATGGTGGCGCTGAACGTCGAGCATGGACGATTGTCCTTCACTACCGATCTCAAGGCGGCGATTGAGAAGGCGCTCTTTGTCTTCATCGCAGTTGGCACCCCGCCGCTGGAAGATGGCACGGCAGACCTGAAACATGTGCTCGCGGCGGCGAAGTCTATCGGCGACTACATCAACGGTTACAAGATTGTCGTGAACAAATCGACCGTGCCCGTAGGGACGGCGGAGAAAGTGCGCAATACGATTGAAGCGACCTTGCGCGAACGGAAAATGCGTTTCGATTTCGATGTCGTCTCCAATCCGGAATTCCTGCGCGAAGGATGCGCCATCGACGACTTCATGAATCCGGATCGCATCGTGATTGGGTGCAGTGATTGCCGCACGGAAGTGCTGATGAAAGAACTCTACGCGAGTTTCATCCGTGACGGCCATCCGGTGATGACGATGGACACAACCTCCTCCGAGATGACGAAGTATGCCGCCAACGCCATGCTCGCGATGAAGATTTCTTTCATCAACGAGATCGCGACGATCTGCGAGCGGGTAGGCGCAAATGTGGAAGACGTCCGCAATGGCATCGGCTCCGACAGCCGCATCGGTTATCAATTCATTTTCCCAGGCATCGGCTACGGCGGGTCCTGTTTCCCGAAGGATGTGCAGGCGCTTGTGAGCACTGCGCGGACGGCAGGCCACGAGCCGCGCCTCCTGAAATCTGTCGAAGAAGTGAATCAAACACAGAAGACGGCCCTCTTGCGCAAAGTCGAGGCCTACTACGACGGCGATCTCACTGGAAAACGTTTCGCCATGTGGGGGCTGTCTTTCAAACCGGAAACTGACGACGTGCGCGAAGCACCGTCATTGTTGCTGATCGATGCGCTGGTGAAAGCCGGGGCCGAGGTGCAGGCTTACGATCCCAAGGCAATGCGCGAGGCGCAGCGTTATCTCGGCCCTCGGGCCGGCGTGACCTACGCTGAGGACAGTTACAGCGCCCTGCAGAATTGCGATGCGCTCCTCATTGTTACGGAATGGTCGTACTTCAAGAATCCCGACTTTGATCGAATGAAAACCTTGCTGAAAGCGCCGGTAATCTTCGACGGCCGCAATATTTTCTCCACGGATCTCGTAAAAATGCTTGGATTTGACTACGACTCGATCGGCCGCGCACCTGTGCTTGCACATTCACAGGCACGCGCCACGCGCCTGAAGGCGGTTGTATAAGCGTCCGAAAAGCAAAACCGCGTAAAGCGAAACCAATGAACAGACGAACAGATATCAGCGTCGTGGTTTGCACGTATAACCGCGCGGATCTGCTTGAGCGCGCGCTTCAATCGCTCGTAATCCAACAATGCCCACCGGGGTTGGAATACGAAATTATCGTGGTTGACGACGGTTCCACCGACAGGACCGCAGAAGTCGTGCGCGAGGCGAAGCGGTGCACGGATCGTCGGGTAGTTTACATTCGCGAAAACGGCCGCGGTATTTCGGCGGTCCGCAACACAGGGGTCCATGCCGCGCGCAGCGAATGGATCGCGTTCACCGACGACGATCAAATTGCAGAGCCCACTTGGCTGTGGAACCTGTGGTTCGCACAAGCCAAAGCCAGCGCGCAATGTGTAGGCGGCGCACGCACGCTCGAACTGCCGGAAAAAGTGCTGCAATCGCTACCGCGTCAGACGCGATTAATATTGGGCGAGATACCGTGCGCCGGCGATCTAGAGCCGTGTACGCGAGACTCCTTGCTGTGCACCGGGAACCTGCTACTTAAGAAGGACATCATACAAAAGGTAGGAGGCTTCGACGAATCGCTTACGCAGGGAGGCGAGGATACCGAACTGCTCATGCGCCTGCGCGGCGCCGGCGTTACCTGCTGGTTCACGCCGCACGCTGTGGTGCGTCATATCATCCCGCCATACCGCCTGGAATCCGGCTATCTCACCTGGGCGGCGACGCGCGGCGGCGATTGTTTTGCAGTGCGCGATGTCCGTGAGTGGGGGCGTTGGAAGGCCACGATGACAGCGGTGGCGCGTGTGGGGCAAGCGGCCATGATTCATTTCCCGCGGCTGGCATGGCATCGCCTGTTGGGTCACGACGCCGAATATGTCGCTGGCAAATGCCGCTGCGTACGCGCAATCGCATATGCCAAGCGTGTCGTCGCGGTGATATTGGCTGGCAACAGTACAGCAAAACAATCGACAGCTAATGTGATTGAGTTCCGCGGCGAACGTCAGATGTTCGATCGCGCGGCCGGTTGAAGGAAGTGCAATGCGTGTAGTCCAGATAATGAATTGGCACCGTTTCGGCGGTGGCTCCGATTTCATGGCCAAGATTACCGGCGAGGTCCTCCGGAAGAGCGGCCACGACGTCTATATGATGACCAGCGACAGTTCCACATTCGACACGTCCTTGCTCGGACGCGTAACGGCCTGCGCGCGAGGGATATATTCGCGCAAAGCGCGGCGCGAGATGCGCGAAGTGATTGAGGATTTCGCGCCTGACATCGTTCACGTACACGAAGTCTATCCCGCGCATTCGCCGTGGGTGCTGCGCGATTGCCGGGCGGCGGGCGTGCCGGTTGTGATGACGTGCCACGACTTCCGGGTGACGTGTCCGATTTCTACGCACATTAGTCATGGAAAACCTTGCAACCGTTGCACGCACGGTTCAACGATGGCGTGTTTCACTCAGAATTGCCGTGGCAATCGGTTGGAGAGTGCGGCCTTCGCATTGCGCGCAGGCGTCGCGAAGTCGTTTAAGCTATTCCAGGAAAATGTCGATCTTTTTCTCGCACCGAGCGAATTCATCAAGCAGCGCATGGTAGAAGCGGGTCTCGCGGAAGATAGACTTCGCGTTGTGCCGAACATGGTGCGTATGACGAAGACTATCGGCGATCCCGCACAGGGAAGGTACGGGGCATTCGTCGGGCGTATTGCACCCGAAAAGGGAATTGATACGCTGCTCGAAGCCACATGGCGTGCGGGTATGCCGTTGCGCATTGCTGGTCACGCGACAGCGGTACCACAGTCGACCGCACCGAACGTGCAATGGGTCGGCCACCTCAGCGGTGACGCGCTTACCGATTTTTATAAGGGCGCTCGTTTCATCGTGGTGCCCAGCCGTTGGGCCGAAGTTTTCGGGCTTGTGGTGGTCGAAGCCATGATGATGGGAATTCCGGTAATCGCGGCGAATGCCGGTGCGCTTCCAGAGTTGGTCGAGCACGGTGTTACCGGGTTCCTCTTCAATGCAGGCGACTCGCAAGACCTCGCGCGTTGCATGACCGCGCTGTGGAAGGATGCAGAGCTGTGCCGTCGTATGGGGCAGATGGGTCGCAAAAAAGCGATGCAGATGTACACGGCGCGGCAGTACCACGTTAATTTACTGAACGCGTACAAAGCTGCGGCGGCACAGCACGATGCGGTGCAGTCGCCGGAAAGCGCGAAGGCGCAGCGCCCGCAGGTTGTGTGATGGCTGAGGGGGCCGCAGAACCGCACGAGTTCAACATGGGCGGTGTAAAATGTTCGACGCATTCGATTCCGCAATTGTTGAGCGAAGTGCGGACGCTACTCGAACGCCGCTACGACCAGCCGCGCTCGATTCTCTGCGTGAACGCGCACATCTATAACCTGGCATTTAGAGATTCCTCGCTGCGAGACGCGTTGAACAATGCGCGAATTGTGACCGCTGATGGGATGTCGATTGTCTGGCTTTCGCGCCTGTGGAATGCCGTTGTTCCCGAGCGCTGCAACATGACGGAGGCGTTTCGCGCGTTTTTGCAGTCTACCACCATGCGGCCGAGCACCGCGGTCCTCATTGGCCTTACGGAAGCGGAAGCGAAGCGCGCGGCGCAGCGGATCAACGCGGCGTCGAACCATTGCACGGTCGTCAAAGCGTACTCGGGTTTTTTGACGGAAGCGGAATATGTGGAGATCCTCGATTCGATCGATAAGGTCGATTTCATATTCGTCGGCATGAGTACTCCACGCACGGAGCGAACATGTGAATTGGCGCGGCGGCGTTGCCCGGAGTCTATCGTGTGGGGAATCGGCGCGGGCACCATCCGCATTTATGCAGGCACGATGAAAGAGGCATCGCCATTTTTTCGCCGGCACGGACTGCAATGGCTGCATCGCCTTGCAAACGAACCCTTCAAACTCTGGCGGCGCTATCTCATTGGCAATCCACTTTTCTTGTATCGGGCCATACGTTTGAGCATGCAATCGCGCCGTGGCCGCGTAAGTGTGCCGCCCGCGTTCCGTGGCTGAAATTATTCGCCTCTCCTGCTGTTCCCGGTAGTTATCTGCTGCCAATCCATTTCCCGGATCGAGTAGACTTGACAGATGGCCGGGAAGAGGGGAGCAGCCATGACCACGCGATTGCTCGATAAGAAGGTGCTTGTGCTTGGCGGGCTTGGATTCATAGGCAGCAACTTGGCCTTGCGCTGCCAGGAAGAGGGCGCAAACGTTACCGTGTACGATTCGCTCATGGATCATGGTGGCGGCAACATTGCCAACATCGATGGTCACCCGGCGATTCGAGTGGTGATCAATGATATCCGCGATGCGAACCTCGTGGACCGGGCGATTCGCGATCAGGATTTTATCTTCAATTGCGCAGGCCACACTTCCCACGCTTACTCGATGCGCGATCCCTATCTCGATATTCAGATCAATTGCGTCGGCACAATGAATGTCCTGGAGGCGGTCCGTCGGGACAATCCGAATGCTCGCGTCGTGTACGCCGGTACGAGTACGCAATGCGGACCATTGGCGCGCGATGTGATGGATGAGATGCATCCGGAGTTCCCGCTCGACATTTATAGCGCGAATAAGTCCGTAGCTGAGAAGTACCATTTGATCTATCAGCGAGCGCACGGACTTCGTGCGACTGTTGTTCGATTGGCCAATGTTTTTGGTCCGCGTGCGAACATACGGAGCAGTGACGGCGGCGTAATCAATTACTTTATTGGCCTTGCGCTGCAAGGAAAAGATCTCACGATATACGGCGAAGGCAAGCAGCGTCGGAACGTGCTTTTCGTGGACGATTGCGTTGAGGCGCTTATCAAGGTTGCGCTTCAGCCCGAGACGGAAGGCGAAGTGCTTTTTGCGGCGGGAGACATCGAGCACTCGATCACCAGTTTTGCGGAAATGGTGGTAAGCGTATTCGGCGTCGGCAGCGTGCAACACGTTCCTTGGCCGAAAGACTGGGCGAAGATGGACGTGGGCGATGTATCTATTTCCAACGGGAAACTGCGAACGTTTATCGAGTGGACGCCGTCCACGAATCTTGCCGGAGACCTTGCGCGCACGCGGGATTTTTTCGAGCCGCGTATGCAGACTTACCTTGGGGGAAATGTAAAGGGAGTTCTGGCCCGGTAGCATTTACGCACTCTCATCTAGTGACTTTAGCCGCCGCTCCATTTCGCGCAAAGGCATGAGGTCGCCTTTTCGCGCGGCGCTTTCGATTCCGGTGCTGTAGGCGCGCTTGGCATCCACGGTTCGCTTCAAGAATTCGAGACACTTTCCCAAGTTCAGATACGCGACCGAATAGTCCTTTTGCACTTGGGTGGCGCGTTGCAGGTGGGGTAGAGCGCTCTCGTAATCGTTCAACTGGATATAGGCCATGCCGGTACCGAAGGTCGCGAGGGGATCGTCCGGATCAAACTCGAGCACTTCCTTGAACATTGCGATGCGTTCGACCGCTTCGCGCCGGATGCGTTCGCGTTCCTCCGCTGCAATTTCCTCTGCTTCGCGGGCCTTTCGCGCATGCTTCATCTGCAATACGGCGGCCTTCGCTTTTTCGTCTTCCGCTTCCGGAATCATTCCTTTTGCTATGTAGAAGACGGAAAGATTCGTGTGCGCCATGACGGAATCGGGATTCAACCGCGCCAGAATTTGCATGAAGTGAATCGCTTCATCCACACGATGGTGGCGATTCAAAATTACGCCGAGGGCTTCGTAGGCATCCTCAAAGGAGGGAGACAGCAGGACCGCTTCGCGTAGCAGTTCAATTGCCGAATCGTCCTGATCATGCTCATCGCGATCGAAGTGTTCCAACGCCATGTCATACAGGTGTCGTGCGCGGTCCTCGCGCGATGGCGCGGTAAGGAACGGCAATACGATGACGCGCGCTTGAAATGTTGGTGCATTTTGATTCGCATCCGACGCCGTTGGTTCCATGAAATTGTGCACAGCGCCGGGCGTGCGCCAGTCACGGTCCAGATAGGCCAAAGCAATATGCCGATCCAACGTGGGGGAGTGGACTGAACTTTTCAGGACGCCAACTTCCTGCCCGTTTATTTGGAGTGCGACATTGATTGATGGGAACGAGCCGGATTCGAGTATTAGGCCGATGAGCGCCTGCTTCACGGAGCTGTACGCGCGAAGTTTCGCGATCACCTCCTGGCCCAGATAACAACCTTTTTCGTAGCTGGCGGCTTCGCGTTCGAGCGTGGTTTCCGGCATGCGGTTGGTGGTGTCCATGTCGATGCCGAAGCGTGGTATGCCAGCCTCGATGCGCAGCACGTTTAACGCCGCGTCGCCCACTTCAACGATGCCAAATGCCTTACCTGCTTCGAGCAACTTCTCAAGTAGCGGTTGCGCTTCGCCTTGCAGCGTAACGAAGAGGAATCCGTCCTCGCCGGTCTCCGAAATGCGAAACGCCAGCACTTGATACCCACACAACTCGATCGGTTGGCACCCGAACTTTTCGGCGGGCCGGAATTCCGATGATATTGCTTCAGTGGAATCCAGAAGCGTGGAGAGAAAGTGCAGCGAGCGTGGTCCTTGCAGCAGCAGTTGCTCGACTTCGTCCCCTGCGTCTGCCATTCGCGCGTCTTCGATGAAGAGGTGCGAATCCAATTGCTCCAGCAAGCGCGGTGCCTGCTGCTTCTCGATAATCAGCCAATACTCGTCTTCCCAACGGTGCAGGGTGAAGTGGGCCTGAAGGCGGCCCTTGCGATCGAGGATAGTATTCGCATGGCCTTGTCCGGATTGCAGCGCGACGACGTCGTTTGAGGTTTGCGACTGCAGCCATGTGGCGACATCATTACCTTCGAAGCGAATGAACGTATGCGAGTTGCGAGCCCATGCGCCGATCGCGTTGCGCACTGCCTTAACTTGCGTGTATGTGACTTCGTTCATAAAACAAAAGGCGGCGATACTTCGCCGCACTCCAATGCGCTGTCGCGCGAATATCAGACCATTGCTTCGGCAATGACCTCAGCGTCGAGCCAATGTTGTTTGTAGTCGGTGATGCGCACGTTCAGCGTGTCGCCGATTTCTGCGTCGCAGTCGCGAACCGTGACGGGTCGGAATCCGTCTGTGCGGCCGTTCATGGCGTGGCGGAATCTCGGGTTTGCTGCGTCGATTAGAATCTCTTGTCCCGTGCCGACATAGGCGGCCATGCGCGCGTTCGTGATTTGTTCCTGCAACGCGATTGCGCGCGCGAGGCGATCTTCCTTCACTTCGCGTGGCACGTCATCTTCGAACTTTTCCGCTTTTGTGCCTGGGCGCGGTGAATATTTGAAGGGGAAGATTTGGCTGAACTGAACTTCTTCCAGCACGCGCAGGGTTTCCTCAAATTCCGCATCGGATTCAGAAGGGAAGCCGACGATCAAATCAGTCGTTAGTTCTAGTGTTGGATTGATCGAGCGCATGTAGCGGATCTTGTCGAGGTATTGCGCAATCGTGTGATTGCGGTTCATGGCTTCCAGCACGCGATCGCTGCCGGCTTGGAACGGCAGGTGCAAGTGATTACAGATTGCCGGACGCTCGGCCATGAGATCGGAGAGGCGGTTGTTCCAATCGTTGGGGTGTGGGGACGTGAAGCGCACTCTTTTCAATCCGTCCACCTGCGACACCATGTCGAGTAGTTCGTAAAACCCTGCGTCGTGCGCGCGGTAGGAATTTACGTTCTGGCCTAGCAACCAGATTTCCTTAGCGCCGCGTGAAACAAGGTCTCGCACTTCGCGGAGAATGTTGGCCGCCTCACGGCTTACTTCGCGCCCGCGCGTGTAAGGCACGACGCAGAAGGTGCAGAAGTTGTCACAGCCCTTGGTGATCGAAACGAATGCTTTGCAACCTTCGACGTGCCCGCGCTCGACCCATTCCTCCGGCACAAAGTTTTGCACGCGGTCGGCGGCGCGGGGGAGCCATTTTGTCGCGAGGACCCGTTCGCCCTGGCGCACTTGAGCGATCATCTCGGGGAGGCGGAAATAGTTGTCCGGGCCGAATACCATGTCGACGCAGCGTTCGCGCTCAAGAATCTTCTCCCCTTCCTGCTGCGCGACGCAGCCGCCGACGCCAATAATGACTTCGGCATCGCGCCGCTTTAGCCGGCGAAGACGGCCGAGCAGGCTGTAAACCTTGTTTTCCGGGTTCTGCCGGACGGAGCAGGTATTGAGGATGACGAGGGAGGCCTCGTCCACTTCCTCCGTCATGGTGTAGCCCTGCCGCGCGAGCACTTCCACCATGCGGTAGGAGTCGTGCTCGTTCATCTGGCAGCCGAAGGTTTGTATATATGCTTTTGGGGTATTCATTTTGCGCACTACTTCAAGACCGATTTCGGGCGTAGTCTACCATGATCGTTGCGTCTTGCTATAGCCCATCGTGGTGTGACGGGGGGGGGTGCAGTTTTTTTTTTGACGAAACAAAGGGGTGCGACCTCTGCCGTAGCCGACGTAAGTGTCGATTTTATAACACTGCTTCCCGATCCGTTCGGAAACAGGGGGAGGGGGTGCAATTTGACGATTCAAGGGTGCCTCCCAATTCGCCGCCGGCGGGTATTGCCACGGGATCTTCCGCCCTCATGCCGATTGTCTCTTAGTACGAGGCCCAACGCGTTGCACTCGTCGCAGGGAATACGGGGATCTGTGGGATGATCGGTACACTTATGCAGCGAAGCGACCCTTGCTTAATGGACATTTAGCTAAATTAATTCGAATTATGCGTGGCTTCTGCTTGGAAAATCTGACGCCAGTGCCACAACCCCGTTGGGGTTGTGGGGGGGCGTGAAGTTACCCAGGGTAGCTCCGCGAAGCGCGTCGCAACCCTGGGCTACGCGCTGAAACCCCTTCGGGGTAGCGCAAAGACCATCAATTCCGTGTGACCGAGCAGGCGGGTGCTCGAGCAGGCGGGTGACCGAATAGGCGGATGACTGAATAGGCGGGCAACCGAGCAGGCGGGTGACTGAGCCGGCGGGTGACCGAGCCGGCGGGTGACTGAGAAGGCGGGTGACCGAGCAGGCGGGTGACCGAGCGGGCGTGCGATCGAGCACACTGGAATTCGAGCGCCCGGGAATTCGAGCACCCGTGCAATCGCTATGTTTTATGGAAGCGCTAGCGAGGACTTCGTCGTTGGTGCGGTGGCCGGAGTATATATAGGCAGGTAGTCACGAGAGGTCTTTCGGGTGTCGAAGGTAATCAGCGATCGCGAACTCATGTGCTCGGTGCGTGACCGTACGGACATGCGGGCATTTGAGGCGCTGGTGGAACGCTGGGAGGGACGGCTTGGGATTTTGCTCGTGCGGCTCACCGGGAATATGCAGTGTGCGTGTGACTTGAGGCAAGAGACTTTCCTTCGGGTTTGGAAGAGCGCGGGCAACTATAAGGACACCTATGCGTTTTCGACATGGGTCACTCGTATTGCCATCAATCTCGCGCGGAGCAATGCCGCCAAGAAATCGCGTCGCTCGGAGAATGGCGACGGAATTACGCAAAGTCCGACGCATATCGATTGGGTGGATAGCGTCGCCACACTTGAGGCGGGTGACCAAGCGGCATCCCTTCAGCCGGTCTTGAATCGACTGGCGGCGCCGGAAAAGGAGTTGTTGTTGCTTCGCTTTCAGTTGGAGCTCACGTATCCGGAGATTGCCGAGACACTTGGAATTCCCGAGACAACCGTGAAATCACGGATGACCGTATTGCTTCGCCGACTGCGAGATTCATTAACCCGGTCCGGTTTCCAGAGGAGTGACTTAATTTTATGAACATGAATGATTTTAACGAGTGTGACGCTGCGCGGGCGTTGCCGGAAGAGGACGCCGCGTATGACGGCGTTGTGCGCGCGGTACGGACTTGGGTTCAGGACGGTGAATTTCCCCCACGAATCGACCTGGCCCAGCTGAACGAAGTAGTCAAAACCAAGAATCCGGGTCGCTCCGTTCCGTTGCGCTCGGTGTGGTCCGGTGCGGGGTGGCTGCTGACGGCGGCATCGCTGTGTATTCTGGCACTGTCGTTGGGTGAGTTTCGGGTCCAATGGGGTAGTTTCAACTTTCAGGTGGGTGGTGGAACTAATGAGCGCGAGCTGGAAACCCTGCGCATCCAACTGGCTGATTTCCAGCGACGTTTTGATATGAATCGATCCGAATACTCCGCAGCGGTCGAGGCGCTCTCAAATCGGACGATCGCGCTTGAAAATGAGTTGGAAGCTACGACGCTTAAGCTGATTCGGGCACAGGAAGCGGAATCGGCAACGCGTTACAAGGACATTTCAAGTATTTTATCAATGACATCTCGAAATCGTTAGCGATCAGTCGTCGCAGATTTTGGAACAGAGGGATATATTCTGAACCGGCCACTACGGTTCTGTTCCATTATTGTCTCTATAAATGAAAATTGAAATATAGAAACTAAGGAGTAACGACTATGCGGTCTCGTAAATTGTTTCATTATGCTCGCGTAATTGTGATTGCGTTGTTTCTTCTAGTCGTTTATGCAATACAGGTGTATGCGGCTGCGGGCGAGTCTGAACCATCATCAAATTCACCGTTGGCTGAACCTGGGATTTTTGCCCGAGTGCTTAAAGAGTCGCTGGATTCGGCTGGTTTGGGAAAGTTTGTGTCTGGTCCATTCGGGGTACGGTCTCCAATTGAAACAGGCATACAATCGGACTATATCCCGACGGTAGGCCTCCTGGTGCGGGTGCCTGTTTCGTTTCCGATCTCGGCGCCGGCCAAGACGGACAGCCCGGCCGAGGCGAAACAGGGTCACGGCGATCTTTGGGAGAAGTACTCGGATGCGGGTTCGCGCGCCGGGCAGCATGACCGCATCATAAAACTGCAGAAGAAGATTGACACACGGGAGCGGATTAACCTCAATAATCCGAACGCAATGGTGCATCGCGAGGAAATCAGAATCGATAACCCGGAAAACATCCATCTTTCGGTTACGGGCGACGAATTGGAGGATGTGGGCAAGCTCTTCGTGGAACGATTTACGCCGAAGGTGGATATCATGATCGATGGGTTTCTTGCCGCGCCTTACGAGGAGTCGCGTGTGACCAATCTGCGCGAGGTCATTTTGGATGTTGTAGCCCAGTACGGACACCGCGTCAGCAGTGTGCAGGACGGCGAGCGAATCATTGTGGTGGTAGAAGCGCCGATGCCTGGGAATCCGGCCCGAATCATGATTGGCGAAGAGGATCGTGAACCGTCCTGGGAATTCGCACCGTTTCACGCGAGGTTGGATGGGACAGAAGAGCGGATGTTGATCGCGGTGCCGAAGGCCGCGATCGCGAGCGCGAGTACGCGGGAGGCGATCGTGGGGCAGGTTACCGAAAGGCGCTATTAACGAAAGGCAGATTGATCGAGGCAGGCGCCGTGGCGGGAGATGAGACGCCACTGCGCCGTTCTATTGCGTGGCGTGTTTTTGGACATTATACTACTCTCCGATTTTTTGCGGTGTAAGGCAATAAGCGGCGGGAGGAAAGTCGAGCAATGGCAAAGGGCAATCCGGGACACAACGAAGAGAACGTCATGTCCCTGCTTCATGGGAGCATGGTGCCGAAGCGCGCGTTTTTCGTGAACGGAGTGGGAACGCACAAAGAGCACTTGGCGTCTTTTGAGAGCGCGCTGCGAGACGCGGGGATCGAGAAGTTTAACCTCGTTTACGTGTCGAGTATCTTCCCGCCCAATTGTAAGATTATTTCGAAAAAGCAGGGGCTGAAATATCTGTCGCCGGGACAGGTGGTGTTCTGTGTCATGTCGCGCGCGGATACGTGCGAGCCCAATCGATTGATATCCGCGGCAGTTGGTATGGCGCAGCCCAAGAACGAAGCCCATTATGGCTATATTTCCGAACACCATGCTTACGGCCAAAAGAGTGCAATCGCCGCTGAATATGCGGAAGACCTCGCTGCTACGATGCTTGCTACGACGCTTGGTATCGAGTTTGATCCGGACGCGGCCTGGGACGAGCGTAAACAGATTTACAAGGCGAGCGGGCATATCTTTAAGACGCGCAACATTTGTCAGAGCGCCGAAGGGCATAAGCACGGTCTGTGGACTACTGTGCTCAGCGCGGTTGTTTTTATTCTCGAATAGTTACTGCTCCTTTCTCCTAACAACGAGTGCACCATGAAGAAACGTGTTTGTTGCGCTGTGCTTTTCGTCCTGCCGGTTTTGTCGGTCTTGGCCCAGGCGCCGACGGCTGTAGACCCCAAGGTGAAAGAGGTATTGGATAGTGTCGGCTCATTTTACAAAGGGTTGAACACGGTAGCCTGTACTTATGCGCTAGCGCTGGAGACAGAGGCCGACGGTAAGAAAAATTCGCTTGCGCTCGATTTCGCTTTTGTGGCGGAACGACCGAACAAGGTGTCGTTCGTCCAAGTGAAGAGTCAGGGCGGGGTAGACGTGGTGTCCGATGGTAGCAGTGTGACGGTCAGCATTCCCAAGTTGAAAAAGTATGCCGCTGAAGGGCCTGCCGACTCGATCGGTTCGGCGTTGGAATGGGGTGCGTTGAACCCAGTCACGCAATTCAACTCGATTCTCGGCGATCTACTTAGTGCCGATCCCGCTGGTGCGTTATTAGACGGTACCACCGGCGCCAGGTACGTTGGGGAAGAGGACGTAGACGGTCAGAAGCTACGGCATATCGTATTGACACAAGATGACATGGACGTGGGCTTTTGGTTTCAGTCGGGAGAGAAGCCTTATCTGACTCGTGTATTGCCTGATTTGTCGAAGGGCCTTGAAGGCAATATGAAAGTTACCCTTGATATAAAGCTGACTGGCTGGACGGCGAATGAACCGATTCCTGCCGATCGATTTACTTTCAGGGCGCCGGAAGGTTTTGAAAAGGCGGTAGATTTTACGGCCATGTTCGGAAGCGATAAACGGCCGGCGGATGCGTTAGTGGGCGGGACGGCTCCGACGTTTTCGTTGAAGTCGTTGGATGGAGGCACGGTTGACCTTCAATCGTATTTGGGCAAGAACATTTTGGTTCTTGATTTCTGGGCGACCTGGTGCGGGCCGTGCGTGATGTCGCTTCCGATCCTGACGGATGTTACGGAAGCATTTAAAGACAAGGGCGTTGTGTTTGTCGGCGTCAACCAGGGTGAGGGCGCCGAGGAAATTAAGGCATTTCTCAGCGAGCAAAAGCTTGCTTTCAACGTGGCGTTGGATACCGACGCGGCGGTTGCCGGAAAGTATATGGTAAACGGCATTCCACAGACGGTTATCATCGGCAAGAGCGGCAAGGTGGAAGCGGTCCACGTTGGGGTCAGCCCCGTGCTTCGTCAGCAGCTCAAGAGCCAGCTTGGCACGCTCACATCGGGCAAAAGTCTCCTTCCCTAGCCGGTTCACGGCATACCGCTTTTTCCGCGAAAAAGCGGGAAATTCACTTCCTCTAGACTTTTCACATTATTTGCGGTAGAATTCTGCTGATGTTTTATTGAATTTCCGACGGGGAATTCGGTAGAAATCGAGCTTGGAAAGGGGGACCATGCTCCAGGTTCTTGTCGCAGATGACGAAATCACCACGCGTATTGGCTTAAAGGCACTGCTTGAGCGCAGCGGCTATTCGGTTGTTTTGGCTTTAAATGGCGACGCGGCGTGGGAAGTGTTGAGCGACGACGTTCCACCTCAGATAGCGCTTCTGGACTGGGAAATGCCGGGACTACTCGGACCCGAAATATGCAGGCGCCTGGCCACACGAAGCAATGGTCCCTTCGTTTACACGATACTCCTAACGGGCAGGACGGACGACGGGGATTTGGTGAACGGTTTTGATTCTGGCGCGAACGACTTCATGTGCAAGCCGTTTAATGCGTTGGAGTTGAAAAGCCGGATTGGAGCGGCGGCCCGCATCGTGCAGTACGAGCGGGAGTTGCATGATAAGAATGTAACGCTAGCGGAATATGCCACAGAGATGGAACGGCTTGCGGAGGACCGCGCGCGGCAGTTGGTGCATTCTGATCGGATGGCGACGCTAGGGACGTTGGCGGCAGGCATGGCGCATGAGATCAACAATCCGGCGAGTTTCATATCGGGTAACCTGCAGACGCTGGAATTGTTTTGGAAAGATGTCGGAGATGCGTTGTCCAGAAGCGAATGTGTGGCAGGTGATTCCAAGTTACTTTTTATCCAAGAAGAAATGCCGAAGCTGATCGCGGAGATGCGGTCGGGCGTATCGCGAATTTCGCGTATTGTGAACAGCCTTCGGAGCTATTCGCATGCAGGCGCCAAGACAACAGACAATTTAGTTGCAATTAACACGTGTGTGGACGATGCGCTGCTGTTGTGCCGAAATAACCTAAAGCACAATGTAGTCACGAACTGTGAACTCGATCCCGATCTTCCCAAAGTTACGGGCGATTGCACGCAGATTACGCAGGTGCTGGTGAATCTCATAACCAATGCGGTCCATGCCATGGAGCCGGCGGGCGGCACGATTCACATCGAAAGCAAGGTCAATGACAAGGACGTCGTCGTTACGGTCCGCGACAGTGGGCAAGGAATACCGGAAGATAGTCTAGAGAAGATCTGGCTTCCCTTCTTCACGACAAAACAAGTTGGCAAGGGCACGGGGTTGGGTTTGCCGATATGCCAGCGAATCATTGAAGAACATGGCGGCAGTATCGGCGCGGAAAACCACCTGGGGGGTGGTGCGCTGTTTACGATAACACTTCCATTACCCAAGGAATCGCGCTATGAAACCAGTCCTACTCATCGTTGACGACGAACAAGACATTCGCGATATGTTGTCGCGGCACTACCGGTACCTGGGGTATGAAGTGCTCACCGCGGAGAATGGCATTGACGCGCTTCGCAAACTTGCCAGCGAGCATGTAAATGTAGTCATTTCGGATATCAAGATGCCGGAGATGGACGGCATCCAACTGTTGCGGGAAATCCGCGGGCAATATCCGATGATTCACACGATCATCGTTACCGGATATGTGACGCAAGAGAACGTATTGACGTGCATGCGTGTGGGAGCGGACTGTTGCGTGTTCAAGCCGTTTGACGATTTATCGGAACTCGATGGGGCTGTGCAGCGCGCCGTCGAGTGCATTGAGCGGTGGATTAGCACGCTTCACGGTCTAATTGAAATGAAGAGCAAACAAGGAGCGACAGTAGCATGAGCGCGGCATCGACCTCTATCGATCCAATTTTATTGGCGGAATTTGTGGACGAGTCGTTGGAGATGCTGTCCTCGGTGGACGGACTTTTTGTGGAACTTGAGGCGGCACCAACAAACCTTGATCTGGTGCAAAGTATTTTTCGCCCGGTGCATTCCATCAAGGGAAACTCCGCTTTCTTTGGGTGCAATAAAGTAAAGACGCTGGCGCACGAGTTGGAGAATATTCTCGATTTCATGCGCAAGGGCAAGATGGCCGTGAAGCGGGACGTGATCAGTGTATTGCTTGAGGGTGTAGACGAACTAGCGCAGATGCTGCAACGCGCTCGGGCCGGCGAGGAAGAAGTTGTCGATGAGACACGTTTCACGGCGATGGTGGAGCGAGCAAAGAGTGCGTGTGCAGACGCGACGACGCCGGTCGAGGCGGTCGCCGTAGTACAGAAGGCGCTGGCGGTTTTGGAAGACGTGTATGCGGAAGTGGTCGCGTCGGAATCGCCTTGGCATGTCAAGATGGAAATGGCATTGAACCAATTGCGCACGATCAAGAAGGCGGTACAAACCGTGGACGCCGCGCTTGGCGACGCGCCGGAAGCGGCGCAGGCAATTCTGCGCATTGTGGAGCAGCCCTTTGAAGGTCAGCTTGACGCGGCATTAGCGAGTATCGTGGGCGAGAACATCAAGAAGCTCGTGGAAATCGCGGGTGACGAAGAACAGAAGGCGATTGTCGCCGAACTGAACGACACGTTCGAGACATTTGTTGCGACGGTGGGGTTTGATTCTCTTGTGCGCGACGTGGTGCTTGAGAAAGTTACCGCATTGGTAGGCCGCGGAAAATGGGCGGGCATATTGGAGAGGCCCGCCGCGACGGGAGCGCAGCCTGCGCCTCAAGGGGAACTGGAGAAGGGCGCGGGGCATGTGGACTCGCAGAAGACGATGCGTGTGAGCGAAGCGCATATCGATACATTTCTCGCGTATGTGGGCGAGCTGCTTGTTCTGGGGGATATGTTTACGTATTTGCAGGCGCGACTGGCGGGTGTGCAGCACTCTGGCAATGTTGCCGCAGATTTCCGGCGCGCGAACGAGTCTTTTGCAACGCTGTCGAATAATTTGCAGAACAGCATCATGTCTATCCGCAAAGTCCCGTTGCGCGTGCTGCTGCAGAAAGTCCCGCGCCTTGTACGCGACGTCACAACGGCGAATGGGAAAGATATCCGTGTCGAAGTGCTTGGCGACGATGTCGAGATCGACAAGAGTCTATTGGAAGTTTTAGACGCGCCGCTTACGCACATGGTCCGCAATGCCGCCGATCATGGAATTGAGATGCCGGACGATCGCGAGACGGCCGGGAAGGAACGACAGGGATTGGTGCGCGTGTTGGCGCAGGAGTCATCGACCGACATCATTCTGTCGATAGAAGACGATGGAAAAGGGATAGACCGGGACGCATTGCGCGTGAAGGCGGAATCTCTAGGTATGATCGCGCCGGGACAACCATTGACGCAGGACGACGTAATTGCGCTGTTGTTCCGTTCGGGGGTGTCAACGGCAAAGACGATTACGGACGTTTCGGGACGCGGCGTGGGTATGGATGTTGTCAGGTCCAATGTCGAAGGCGCCGGAGGCAGGATTACGATTGATACCGATCCCGGAAAAGGATCTACTTTCGCTGTGCATTTGCCGAAGAGTGTAACGACACAGATCATCAACGGATTTGTTGTTTACTGCGATTCGCAACCGTTCGTTCTTCCTTTGGATCGTGTGCTTGAAACGATGCAGGTCGGATCGCATCAAATCGAGAGTGTGGTCGGAAAAGGCCGTTGCGTGATACGGCATGGCGAGATGCTGACCGTGGTCTCGCTGCATGACGCGCTGAATTGCGGGCGGCTGGAAGCGGGAACACGCGACGGCGAGACTTTGGTCGCTGTGCAGGGTCAGCGCGGGCGCTATGCGATTATTGTTGATACTGTACTAGGGGTAAGAAAGCTCGTATTGAAGACGATTCATGGACTTCAGACCTGTGCGAGCTTTGTCACGGGGGCCGCACTGATGGGCGACGGCACGATTGCTTTGGTCCTGGACTTGGAGGACTTGTTGAAAACTGGTACAAGCCGTACATCTACGACGCGCAATGGCAAGACGCCATTGCCTCAAGTAGCTTCGTGTCGATCCGCGTAATTCTATGTCGAAATAGAGACTTGGGTTGACACCGAATATGCCGCATGATACGCTTAACTTTTATGATTTAGTTGTAAATTATGCTTATTTCATCAGAGTGTAACAGGTTAAATCGGGTCCGAAGGATCTACGTGTGATGGACAGAGACACTGTTATCACGCGAATTGACGCTTTGGCCGAATGTTTGCTGCTTTCGGATGCGAGCGACGCCGAGGCTTTTGCGCGCGCCAAAAAGGATCTTTCTGAAATTGCCGTCTGGGCAAAATCTGATGGCCAATCTGACGTTGGGAAGATACTTGAATCCGCATGCGAACGCATCGACTCAGCACATCTGGGTAATGGCACGAGCGCTGCGAGTATCTATGATTTAACGGTGGCCTGTTTGTCGTCACTACAAATGGTCGTGCGAGATGGTTGCAGCGTGGAGCAGGCACAGTTTCCGCGAGCGCTGTACGACGCGGTCGTGCAGGAAAAGGCGGGCGACGAGGTTTCCACGAAGGCCAATGAGAGCACTTCGATCGACCGTGGGATTTTGGCGGAATTCCTGGATCACGCTTCCACGGTATTTGCGGATCTGGAGCCGGTGATTGTCGCGGCGGAGTCACATCCGGCACCTGGAGCCGTGGCGCAGATTCGCCGGGAGATCCATACGATCAAGGCTGAGGCCGGATTCGTTGGGCTAGGCGAGATGTCTGGATTGTTTCACGCGGTTGAGGACGCAATCGATCGCGCGGGCGGCGGTACTATCCCGGAAGGCATTTTGGACGCGTTGGATTGGGCGCGCCGGCACATCGCCGCGATCGAGGGAAAAGGGTCTGCGCCTGGGAGTCCGGATGAGCTTGTGGCGCGATTGCGGGAGTTCACCCCTGTGGCGGCGGTCGTTGTCCCTGAGGAGCCGGCCGTAATAGCGCCGAGCACTCGGATCGAGTCAGACCCGGATTTAATGCGGGAGTTCATCAGCGAGGCCCGAGAGCATCTCGACAATGCGGATGTTCATTTGTTGACTGTTGAAATGAACTCGCGGGATTCCGAAGCGTTAAATGCCGTGTTTCGCGCTTTTCACACGATAAAAGGCGTGTCAGGTTTCTTGGGGTTGGAAGACATAAAATCTGTGGCACATGAAGCGGAGAACCTTCTCGATAAGGCGCGCAAGGGCGAAATTGAATTGCGCGGAACGTACGTCGATACCGTGTTTGACACAATCGATATGCTGAAGCGAATGATCGTAAGCGTCGAAGGGGCCGTCGCTACTGGTGGATTGTTGGAATCAGAGCCGGGGCTTCGTCAACTCGTCGACCACATTCGCGCGGTTCTGGCGGGCAAGGTTGACGCGAATATGGAGACACGCCACGCTTCTCCGGGTGCGCGGAAGCGCATCGGGGAGATTTTGCATTCGCAAGGCGTGACGAATCCGGCAGCGGTAGGCAGTGCGCTCGCGGCGCAGTTGCAAATCGATACGATGCCACTTGGCGAGATTTTGGTGCGAGAGATTGTTATTTCCCGGTCGCAGCTAAATCACGCGCTTGAGATCCAAAAGCAGGAAGGTTCCACGCGCAAGCTGGGAGATATTCTTGTCGCCAACGGGATGGCCCGTATTGAAGATATCAACCGTGCGCTCGCGAAGCAGTCCACACCGGCTTCTGATCCGGTGGGCGCGATGTTGGTGCGCGCGAAGGAAGTCGCGCCCAAGGATGTGGCCATGGCGCTCCGTGGCCAGAAGCAGCATGCACCGATTGAAGTCAAGGAGGCGGTGAAAGTCGATGCCGATCGTCTGGACAAATTAATCGATCTGGTTGGCGAGCTTGTTATTGCGGAATCGATGATATCGCAATCGGAGGAATTGGCGTCGGTTGCATCGCAACACCTCACCCGGCAGATCAGTCAGCTCGACAAGATTACGCGCGAGTTGCAGGAAATTGGGATGTCACTGCGCATGGTGCCGGTTCGGCCTACGTTTCAGAAGATGTCGCGGCTCGTGCGGGATCTCGCGAAGAAATCGGGCAAGCAGGTTGAATTTATTACAGAAGGCGAAGATACGGAACTGGACAAGACAGTCGTGGACAAGATTGGCGATCCGCTGGTGCACATGATTCGCAATGCGGTTGATCATGGCATCGAGGCCTCAGCTGAGGAACGAATTGCGAAGGGCAAGTCTGCGACGGGTAGCGTGACGCTACGGGCATTTCACAAGGGCGGGAACATTCACATCGAGATTCAGGACGATGGCCGAGGTTTGAATCGTGACTCAATCCTCGCCAAGGCGCGTGAAAGAAATCTCATCCGGGAAGGTGACCAGCTTACAGACCGCGAGATTTTTGACTTAATATTCGAGCCCGGTTTTTCGACGGCGCGGGAAATCACGGATGTTTCAGGGCGCGGTGTGGGCATGGATGTTGTGCGGCGCAACGTCGAGTCGTTGCGCGGACAGGTGGAGATTCAGAGCGAATTGGACAAGGGGACGGTATTCAGCATCCGGTTGCCTTTGACGCTGGCGATTATTGACGGGATGGTGATTCGCGTAGGGGATGAGCGTTATATCATTCCGACGTTGTCGGTTGTGCGATCGATCAAGCCGGATGCCGAGCAGATTGCAACGGTTACGGATCGGGGCGAGATGTTGAAGCTTCAGGGAAAGTTGATTCCTATCTATCGTCTTCACACGCTGTTTGATGTTTCGTCGGCGAAGACGGACCCGCTCGATGCGATTGTTTTGATTCTGGATGACGAGGGGGCGCATGTAGGGCTGATGGTGGACGAATTGCTAGGCCAGCAACAGATTGTGATTAAGTCGCTCGGAGAGACGATGAAGGCCGTTCGCGGAATCGCGGGTGGCGCAATCATGGGCGATGGAACCGTCGGGTTAATCATAGACGTAGGGGGTATTGTGCGACTTGCCGAAGTCACGGCGCCGGCCCGCGCAAAGCGAGCGATGACAGCGGCGTGAATCGGCGCGCACGCAGCGCGCGTTTCTAACGAGAGGAGAACGGACATGGCGAATTCAGTTGCAGAAGCATCGGCGGCGCTACGGTCGCATGCGGCGATTCAGGATCGGGCGGGCCAGTACCTGACCTTTTCGATCGGTCCCGAGGTGTACGGGATCGAAATACTCAAGGTGCAGGAGATCATCGGGATGATGCCGGTGACGAAAGTGCCGCGCAGCCCTGACTTTGTGCGTGGCGTGATCAACCTTCGCGGCAAGGTGATTCCGGTGATCGAGTTGCGCAAAAAGTTCGAGATGGAACAGCGTGAGGACACCAGCATGACGTGTATTATCGTTGTGCAGGTGGCAACAGGTACTCAGAGCATTACAATGGGTATCATCGTGGATGAGGTAGCCGAAGTCGTTGCGATTGCGAAGGAACAAATAGAGCCTGCGCCACAGTTTGGTGCGGGTGTGCGGACAGAATTTATTCTTGGCATAGGTAAGATTGCGTCGAAGGTTGTCATTTTGCTTGACGTGGACAAGGTCCTGTCTTGGAGCGAATTGGCTACGATTGACGAGGCAGCGAAAGAGCAGTAACGCAGCAAACCCTTAATTGCGCACTCGGGGGACAGGAACGCATGCAGGCGAAACATATCAATCCGTTTATCGAAGCGGTCTATGAACTTTTTGAGACGATGTTGCAGGGCAAAGTTGAACGGGGGCCGATCGGCGTAACAGACGGCGGCGCGCGGCCAAGTGATGTTCTGGCTATTATCGGGATCAGCGGACCAACGCGTGGTACGGTATCGATAGGATTTCCGACGCCGACGGCCCTGGCGGTCGTGGGAAGGATATTGGGGTCGCCTGTCGAGCAGATGGACGATACCGTGTCCGACGGAGTGGCGGAGGTCGTCAATATCGTGGCGGGAAGCGCGAAGGCCAAGCTCAATGCTGGCTCGGAGCAGCCGTTGGATTTGAGCTTGCCCACCGTGGTGCGCGGCGAGAAGTATAATGTGCAGTATCCGTCGAAGTCGGTGTGGCTGGAAGTCCCCTTTAAGAGCGAGCTAGGCGACTTCATACTGCGTGTAACGTTTGAAACGACGCCTAAATAGAGGATCGAACACATGAAAGCGTTGGTGGTAGACGATTCCGCGGTGATGCGAAAAGTGTTGATTGGCGCGCTGGGGCGCGCTGACATCACCGAAGTCGATCAGGCGTCGGATGGTAAAGAAGCACTCGATATGTCGATGGCCAATGATTACAGCCTGGTGCTGATGGATTGGAACATGCCGAACATGCTGGGGATTGACGCGGTCCGCGCGATACGGGCGGCAGGCAAGACGATGCCCATCATCATGGTTACGACGGAAGCGGAAAAGAGTCGCGTGATCGAAGCGTTAAAGGCTGGGGCAAATAACTACATCATCAAGCCGTTTGAACCCGCGACGATAGTGTCGAAGATTCAAGAAGTTTTGGCGAAGGCGTCATAGCAACGATGCTTGATCGCCGAACATCATGAACTTGACGAAACAACAGACTTATTATGTGGAACCGGGTTACGTATATTTCAGTACCAAGGCGACCTTACTGCGCGCGGTTGTGGGCAGTTGCGTCGCTGTTTGCTTGTGGGACAAGCAAAACAAGTGCGGTGGGATGAATCACTTCATCAAGCCGAAGGCGCAAGAGCAAACCGACGCGACGCCGGTGTACGGAAATGCGGGCATCTCGGCGCTCATCAAGATGATGGAAGACGCCGGATGCGAGAAATCGAACGTGGTTGCGCATATTCTCGGGGGCGGTGCGCCGGAGGGCGAAACCCAACCGACGCTTGGTCAGCGTAATGTAGAAGCCGCGCGCGAGGCATTGCAGCGGCGGCAGATTACCATTCTCGCCGAAGATATTGGGGGACCGATAGGCCGCAAGATTGCGTTTGACACAGGTACCGGGGAATTGGCCGTGCTCAAAACGAACAACGTGCGGAACGGGGATTGGTTCGCGTAACCAGCGCGGGCGAAATAGCAGTGGAACAACGAACCTTTGAAAAATTTCGCACGCTAATTTACGAGAAGTGCGGCATTACACTGGGCGATCAAAAAGTTGCGCTGGTTTCGGCGCGGATTGCCAAGCGCATGCGCGCGCTGGATATTGAAACGCCGGAGTTGTACTACGATGCGGTTATGCACGATAAGTCCGGTTCGGAACTTGTGCAACTCATCGATGCGATATCGACCAACTTCACCAGTTTTTTTCGCGAGCCGGCGCATTTTGAAATGCTTTCATCGTTGTTGAAGACGTGGTCCGGGAAGGGACAGCGGCGTTTTCGCATCTGGTGTGCCGCGGCGTCCACGGGTGAAGAGCCGTACACGCTCGCCATGACGACGCGTGAAGCGATAGGAAATCTGGGGGTAGACGCGCGCATTCTCGCGACGGATATATCGACGCGCGTGTTGCAGAAGTGCCGCGACGGCGTTTATGACGCGCAACGCATTTCCACGATGAGCGTGGAATTGAGGAAGAAGTATTTTGACGAAGTTCGCGACAATGGCGAGATGAAATATGAAGCGAAAGACACGTTGCGAGCGCTGCTCGTGTTTCGCCGGTTAAATCTTTCGACACCGCCTTTCCCGATGCAAGGACCGCTGGATGTGGTGTTTTGCCGGAACGTGATGATTTATTTTGACAACCATGTCCGCTCTCGACTGGTACAGGAGATCTACCGATTGTTAAAGCCGGGTGGCTACCTAATGATTGGCCATGCGGAGAGTCTGACGGGATTGGATTCACAGTTTAAAACGGTGCGCCCGTCGGTATACGTGAAATGAAGATACGAGTCGCGAAAAACAATTGCGCGGAAGGAGCATGCGCGTGCAGTTGACTGTAGGGATATCGGAAATGAAAGTGTCCACGGACCCTAAGGACACATTGATTACCTATTCGCTGGGATCGTGCATCGGTGTTGCGCTTTTCGATCCCGGTGCGGGGGTTGGGGGGCTAATCCATTGCATGCTTCCCCTATCGCGTCTTGACCCGGACAAGGCGAAAAAGAACCCGCAGATGTTTACAGACACGGGCGTGCCTGCGTTGATTCAAACGTTGCTGGATCGGGGCGGCACGCGTAAGCGGATGATCGCGAAGGTCGCGGGGGCGGCTTCGCCACTGAATGATAATGGGATGTTCAAGATTGGCGAGCGCAACTATGTGGTGTTGCGCAAGGTGTTGTGGAAGAACGAGATTTTGATCGCCGCGGAAGACGTGGGGGGGACGGTCGCGCGGACGATGTCGCTTCATATTTCGAATGGTAAGACTACGATTCGTTCGGGCGGCAAGGAAAGCGAGCTATGAGCCAACGCGAGGAAATACTCGCGCGCGTTTCGACGATTTCCGCGCTGCCTACTTCCGCCACGCAAATGCTTGCGCTGGCGAACAATCCGGATGCGCAGATCGAGGACGTGCAACGCACGGTGGAATACGATCCGGGACTTGTCACCAATTTATTGAGGCTGGCAAATTCCGCGTATTTTGGCACGGGCGGCGCGATTAACAGCGTGCGCGAGGCGGTCGTGCGCCTTGGGTTCAAGCGTGTGTTTCAAATTGCGATGACATCGGCGGTCGCACCAATTGCCCAAAAAGAAATACGCGGTTATGACCTTCCGCGAAACGGACTGCTGCGACACAGCGCCGCGACAGCGCTGGCGGTGGAATATTTGCCGAAGCGTTTGAGCATGCGGGTGCCCGATGCGACGTATACGGCGGGTCTTTTGCATGACTTGGGCAAGATCGTGCTAGGAACGTATCTTGAGATTAATTCCGCGCCGATTGTGATCAAGGCATATCGCGAGAGTATTTCTTTCGAGATCGCCGAGCAGATGGTGCTTGGGACCGATCACGCGGAAGTGGGCGCGGCGCTGCTCGAGTATTGGAAACTGCCGCAGGTCGTGATCGATTCCGTGCGCTGGCACCACGATCCGAACAAATATCCGCATGAGGACAAGACGGTTGTGGATCTTGTGCATTTGGGCGAGCACGTGGCGCGTATATGCGGCACGTCATCCTCGACCGATGGGATGAACTATTCCGTGTGTGTGGAATCGCTGGATCGATTGCGCGTGGTGCCGGACGTTCTGGAGTTGGTTGCGTCCGACGTCCTTGGATCGCTCGAAGAGATTTGCTCGATATTCAACTAGCCGGGGCTAGGAGTTTCTCTTAATGTCTATTAATGTGTTGATAGTTGACGATTCGGAGACTGTGCGCGCGATCCTCGCGAAGACGATGCGCATGGCAGAGATGCCGATCAACGAACTCTACAACGCCGCGAACGGCCAGGAAGCACTGGAGGTGTTGCGGAACAAATGGGTGGATCTCGTTTTGACCGATATCAACATGCCGGTCATGACCGGGGTCGAGCTGATAGAGCGGATGAACACGGAAGACAACCTCAAGGGTATCCCGGTTGTTGTAGTATCCACGGAAGGGAGCGCCACGCGCGTGGCGGAACTGAAGATGAAAGGCGTGCGCGCGTACATCCGTAAGCCGTTTACGCCGGAACAATTCCGAGAGATATGCACGGAAGTGCTGGGGCCGTCCAATGAAGGTTGATACCAAGGCGGTGTTGCGTGACGTGTTTCCGCGAATGCTCGAGGAACTCACTTTCCTTTTCGCGGATAATTCGGATGGGAAGGCTTCGCTCCCTGGTGACGCGGTGCTGGTGAATATTGCATTTTCAGGGCCGTTTCACGGCACACTCGACATGAGCATCGCGCGTTCGCTTGGGATTGAGATGGCATCAAACTTGTTGGGCCTTGATCCCGAGGATACCAACGCGCAACGAGCGGGCGACGATGCACTGCGCGAGTTGATGAATGTGACGTGTGGTCACGTGCTTACTGGAATTGCAGGAAGCGAACCTGTTTTCAATCTTTCGATACCCACTGTGCGGCCGATCGGCGCCGAAGAATGGGACGCACTAGGCGCCGCGGCGGACGTTGTGATTTTTGAGGTTGATGGGCGGCCTGTGCAGTTGTGTGTGAAGATTGAGGAATAGTTTTGCGAAGTAGAGGGGGCTTGCGGTATGTCTACAGTTTCGGCAACGCCTTCAATAGGCAAAAAGATTCGTGTATTGATCGTGGACGATTCGGCGTTGGTACGCGAGATTCTCTCACGCGAACTTGCGCGCGATCCGGAAATCGAGGTTGTTGGGGCTGCGCCCGATCCTTATATTGCGCGCGACAAGATCGTCGCACTCAAGCCGGATGTGCTCACGCTCGATATTGAAATGCCGCGTATGGACGGGCTCACTTTCCTGCGCAAGCTGATGCAGCATTATCCACTTCCTGTAATTGTTGTGTCATCTTTAACGCCGCGTGGTGGCGACATTGCATTGGAAGCGCTGGATGCGGGCGCGGTCGAGGTGATGTGCAAGCCGGGCGCAGCGTACACCGTCGGTGATATGTCGATAGCGTTGATCGACAAGATTAAGGCGTGCGCGCGCGTTGCCGTCGCGAAGCGCGAACGGCGCGCCGCGGTAGTGGGTGTGCCGCAGCGATTGTCCATGTCGCGCACTACAAACAAAGTTGTGGCGATTGGCGCGTCAACAGGCGGCACGGAGGCGCTGACGACAGTCCTGACCTCATTGCCACCGGACGCGCCGGGTATCGTCATTGTGCAGCACATGCCGGAACATTTCACGCGCTCGTTTGCGAACAGGCTAAACGAAATATGCGCGGTGGAAGTGCGCGAGGCGGAGAATGGGGACACGGTTATCCCGGGGCGTGTGCTGATTGCGCCGGGAAATTTCCATATGCTCCTGCGGCGCAACGGCGCTGTCTATATGGTGGATGTGAAACAGGGGCCACTTGTGTCGCGGCACCGGCCTTCGGTGGATGTGCTGTTCAAGTCCGTCGCGAAATATGCGGGCAAAAACGCGGTCGGCGTATTGTTGACCGGCATGGGGGCAGACGGCGCGGACGGATTGCTCGAGATGAAGAAGCAGGGTGCGACGACGATCGCACAGGACGAAGCAACGAGTATTGTGTTTGGTATGCCGAAGGAGGCCATCGCGCGTGGCGCGGCCGACTTTGTGTGCGGACTGCCTCATGTGTCCGCAAAAATGCTTCAGCTCGCGCAGGCGGAGTAGCAGCGTTACGCCTTGAAGAGTTCCGGCACGATCATCCACTCGATTTGCCAAATCTTATCGTCGCCACGGTGGAGTGCGACGATTCCGCCACGTTGAAACTGGACCGGTGCGGCCTTTCCTTTTGTGCGCAGCAATTCTGCTGTCAGCAACGCAAGATGCGGCAAGTGTCCCGCAATTCCTAGATCGACTTTCGATTCATGGATTGCGTGGATGGCGGTGACAACGTCGTCATCGGGGTTTAGGCCGTTGTGCTCCGTAGTCTGGGCCTGCACGTGCGACGCGAGAATTTCCGCTGTTTCGCGCGCGCGTGTTTTCCCGCTGTGCCATATCGTGGGAATGTGAATGTTATTGGTCTTTAGAAAAGTGGCGATGTGCTTCACATCGCGCCGACCTCGCTCGCTGAGGGGGCGTTCGGGGTCGATTTCTTTTTCCACGGCCTCGCCGTGCTGCATGAGGTATAGGCGCATGGCTGACCTCCCCGCCGCCATTGTGCGCATATAGCAGCGGTCGTGGAAAGAGATTTATCGGCGACGTAAGACTACTTTAATGCCGCAAGCGGAATTTGCCAAACACGAACGCGCTGACGTTTCCACGTGTAGGAAACTGCGATGCCGTCTTTCGTTGCGACGACCGCAGGGTAGGAGAATTCCTTTTCGGGTTCGTTTTCGAGTGCCACGAAGTCAGTCCAGGTTTTGCCATTATCGCTGGAGATTGCGAGGTTGAGCGGGGAACGGCCACCCCAGTTCTTGCCGACGGGGTTGTAGATCATCACAAGGCGGTTATCCGCGAGTTTTAATACGTCGATGCCGCTGTTGTTGTTTGGCAGATCAGTTATTTGAACGGGTGACCACGTGCGCCCGCCGTCGGCTGAATCGACGCGGCCGATGAAACCGGCCGTCGTGCGCACGAAGGCGTGGACGTGTCCAGGCGTCGATTCCCAAAGGGTAGGCTGGATTACACCATCGCCTGCGATGACGGTCTTATCGATTTGCCAGTCGTCGCTGCGCACCCAGGTGCGGCCTGCGTCCTGCGAACGATCGGCGAATGCTTTCCAGCCTTTGTATTCTGTCGAAGCGCCAGCGAGCCATGTGCCGTCGTGCAGTATAATCGGTTTGCAGCGGACGGGACCGCGGCCGCCTTGGTCGTGTGCGACGAGTTCGCAGGGCTCACTCCAAGTGTGGCCGTCGTCTTTCGTTTGGATCCAGTTCGTTTCCCAAAGCGGGATTTCGCGGCCGACTTTGAAGAAGAGGTAGGTGCCTTTCTTAGGATCGCGGAACAGGACGGGATTCCAGTGCGCGGTTTCGTTTACTTTCGCGACTTTGACCGGCATGGACCACATGCCGTTTTTGAAGCGGGCGAGCCAAATCGCGACGTTATCGGCTTTTTCCTTGTCGCCCCCGAACCACGCGCAAAGGAGCGCGCCGTCACCCGATTCGACTACGGTCGAGGCGTGACATTGGAGGAAAGGGCGGTCATCCAAGAAGACGAAGTCGGCGCGGCCGCCTGCGGATTCGACCATCTTTAAGAATTGTTCCGGAGAACGGTCGGCTTTGCGTGTAGGGATGATTTCTGGTTTCGCCGCTTGAGGATCTGCTTTGGTGGCTGCTTCCTTTTCCTCAGCGGCGGCTGTTACCGGGGGCTGTGTTTTAGCGCGATTGGTGGGCGGCGCGACCACTGTGGGGCGGCCCTTGGAACGGCCAACACTGGGCTTTGAATTTTCCTGTGCCTGAAGGGTAAGTACGAAAAGAAACGCTGCGGCTATCAGCCCGAGAAAAACACCACGCACCGCTGACTCCTAAACCCCGCGAAACGAGGTGGATGATAGCGCAAAAAACTCGAAAAACGCAAATGCGCATGGAGATTTTTGTAGCGGAAAGGAGTGATGGCTGGTAGAATACGTGTGCGGAATATTCGGAGTGTGAAAACGATTAAAAAGAACGAATATTCTGCTAAATCTTGTGGACGCGTTCCACTAGATGCAGTATAATCCGCGCGGGATACGCCTGTATATGGGGCATAGCTGCAAGGGGATTCGGGTCCGGCCTGCATAATGATCGTGGCTGAAAATAGCAAACTGATTACCATTGACCGTCCGCCGATTTCGGAGACGGCGATATTGGTGCGCCTTGTCGTGCCCGGCGAGGACCACGACGAGGTAGAAGAATCGCTCGCGGAGATGCGCCGTTTGGCGTGGACTGCTGGCGCCGAAGTGGCCTGCACGATGGTGCAACGTCGCGCGGTGCCTTGTCCGGCGACGCTCATCGGCGCAGGTAAGGTCGAGCAGATCGCGAGAGCGGTTGGCGAGCTTGAGGCGATCCTCGTACTCTTCGATTCGGAACTTTCGCCGACGCAGGGATCTAAGCTGCAGAAGGCGCTTGGCGTGAAGGTGCTGGATCGCACGCAACTGATTCTCGATATTTTCGCGCAGCGAGCACGTACAAACGAAGGTAAGCATCAAGTCGAACTCGCGCAGCTTCAATACATTCTCCCGCGTCTTACCGGCCGCGGTGTCGAGATGGCGCGGCTGGGCGGCGGTATTGGTACGCGTGGTCCCGGTGAACAGAAGCTGGAAGTTGATCGCCGCGTAATCCGTAAGCGGATCGATCGACTGCGTTCCGATCTCGACGAGATTCGGCGGCACCGCCAGACGCAGCGCAAGCGCAGAACGGAAGGCGCGGTTGGCACCGTCGCACTGGTCGGCTACACCAACGCTGGGAAATCGTCATTGTTGAACGCGATGACACAGGCAGGTGTGTTCGTAGAAGACAAGCTTTTCGCGACGCTCGATCCGACGAGCCGGCGCTGCGATTTGCCGGGTGGCGGACAGGCAGTGATAACCGACACGGTGGGATTTATTCGCAAATTGCCGCACGGGCTTGTGGCCGCGTTTCGCGCGACGTTGGAAGAAGTGAATGAAGCGGATTTGATCCTGCTTGTTTCCGATGTGTCGCATGAGGGCGTGGACGAGCAGGTCAGCGCCGTGATGGGCGTGTTGGAAGAAATCGGCGCGACGAGTAAGCCGTTGATTCGCGTGTACAACAAGATTGACGCCGCGGACGACGATTCTGTGCGCGAAAAATTAAACCAGCCTGGCGAGTCGTGTGCGGTATCCGCTGTGACGCGCGAGGGTTTGGCTGAACTCTTGAAACGAATTGAAGCTTATTTCGCCAACGCGCGTACGCGGGTGACGCTGCGTATTCCGCAACAGGAAGCGAACTTGGCTTCGCGTGTGTATGAATGGGGACGCGTGTTCGATCGCGCGTATGAGGGGAATGACATTGTGCTGGATGCAGAACTGTCTGCGCCGCAGTTGGGGTCTTTAAAGGCGTATGTTGTCGATACTGTGGACGGCGTAGCCTGATGCTCGCGCGTAAACCTAAACTGATGGACGGCGCCGAAGTTTCACCGGCGCAACAGAGCCCGCGTATCCGTGTGGCGGCGATAATCATGCGCGGTGATGAACTGCTTTTGGTGCGTCATATCAAGAATGGGAAGTCTTATTGGCTGTTGCCGGGGGGCGGGATCGAATATGGCGAGCCGCTCGCAGAAGCGTTGCAGCGCGAATTGCGCGAGGAGGCATGCCTCGAAATTGAGGTTGGGGATCTCGTGATCGTAAACGACACCATACCACCGGACAACACGAGGCATACGATCAATTTGTGTTTCACGGCGCACGTCGTGACCGGCGAGATTGCCTGCGGCGTCGATCCGCGCGTGGTGGAAGTGCGTTACATGCCGGTGAACGAATTGGAATCATTGAAGTTTTATCCCGATATACGTCACGAATTGCTTCCCGCGATTCGCGCGGGATTCCCGAAGAAGGCCCTATATCTCGGTAATTTGTGGAAAGACTGATGCGCGTTGCTTTTTTAAATCCGATGTTTGGCAAAGACTTCACGAAGTCCGCGCGGTGGTTTGCGCGTTCGCGTGGGCGCGTGCAGCGGCATCCGGATTATTTCTGCACCTGTGCGGGCGTGGTTGAGGCGGCTGGGCACGAGATTTACTTTCTCGATGCGCAGGCCAAAAACATGCCGACGGAAATTGCGATTCAGAAGCTGAAAACTTTCGCGCCGGACATGGTCGTATATCAGGCGACGACGCCGTCGATCGACGCGGACATCGAGTCGGCGCGTTTGTGCAAAGACGCGCTGGGCGGCTTACATGTAATGATCGGTCCGCATGTGACCGCTGAACCTGAAGATACCTTGCGCAATGCGAACGGTGCCCTGGATGCCGTCGCGATTGCGGAGTACGACTACACGATTCGCGACCTTGCGAATGGTGTCGCGATTAAAGAATGCGCGGGGTTGGCGTGGATGGATGGTTCGCAATATGTGTGTAATCCATCGCGTCCCTATATTGAGAACCTCGACGAACTCGCGTTTCCCGCGTGGAAGCACGTGGACATCAACGACTACCACGATTTCGGAAAGCTATTTCCATTCGTGACGCTGCTGAGCGGACGTGGGTGTCGCGCGAAATGTACGTTCTGCCAGTTGCCGCAGGTGATGAACGGGCATAGCTATCGTACGCGCAGCGCCGATAACGTCTGCGATGAGATCGAGTACGACAAGAAACTATTCCCGAACCTGCAAGAGATCATGTTCGAAGACGATACGCTGACGATGCGCAGTTCACAGGACCGTCTTGTAGAACTGTGTGAGACGATGATTCGTCGCAACCTGAACATTTCGTGGAGCGCGAACGCGCGCGTGGATGTAAACGATCTCGAAGTATTAAAACTGATGAAACGGTCGGGGTGCCGCTGGTTGTGCGTGGGATTCGAGTTCGGCGATCAGCAAGTACTGAACAACGTGAAGAAGGGCGCAACGGTCGCGCAGATGCACCGCTTCGCGCATAACGCGCACAACGCAGGCATCCGCGTACACGGTTGCTTCATGTTTGGCGGGCCGGGCGAGACCGCCGAAACAGCGCGGAAGACCCTCGATCTGTCGCAGCAATTGCCGATCGACACGGCGCAGTTTACTGCGGTCGTGGCGTACCCGGGGACGTCCTATTACAAATGGGCGCAGGAGAACGGGTATCTCCAGCAAACGAAGTGGCGCGATTGGGTGGACGACAATTTCGAGCAGCGTTCCACGCAGCAATTGCCGGGCTTGAGCGCAGAACAGATCAATAGTTTCATTGATGAAGGGTTGCGCAGTTTTTATTTGCGGCCCGGGCAAATGTGGCGAATGTTGCGCAATATCCAGAATATGGCCGATCTGCGTGCGAAGTTGCACGGGGTGAAAAGTTTTGTGAGTTATTTTGGCAATAAAGAAAAAACATATGTGGGATTTGTGGGGAACAACTAATGATGAAACAGTTTTTTGCGTTTTGTGTGGTGGCGGTTGCAGTCGCGGGGTGTATGCACATGCCCGCGCACGAGGCGGCGCCGTTCGAGGATCCAAATGGAAATTTCCATCTACGCGTGTATGTGGATCAGATGGGCTTCGATGGCGTGCCGCTCGATGTCAAAATATGGATTGATGGCGATCTGGCAATGAACCGCAGCTTCAGCA
Organism: Candidatus Hydrogenedentota bacterium; assembly: GCA_020848835.1. Lineage (GTDB taxonomy): Bacteria > Hydrogenedentota > Hydrogenedentia > Hydrogenedentales > SLHB01 > JABWCD01. Next base: position 60,188 of record JADLHJ010000078.1, on the reverse strand, counting down.
GTCAGCGCGGGCAACACGACGATCGCTTCCGGTTTAACCTGCCGCCGGGGACACACGAGATTCGCGCCAAGACGATCAAGGGCAACGCGGAGATAGCGCGTACATTTGAGATCAAAGACACGCTGTTCGGCGCGCTGTATTTCTCGCCGAAGCAAAAGGGCCTGCCTTCGGAATTCAGCTTTTCGGTTTCGAACCAGCCTATTTACGTAATGCCGGGCCAGGGAGGTGTGTAGTGTGCGCTGGGTCCTGCGCGCGGTATGTATTTTGGCCGCCCTTCTCGCGAGCAATTGCGAGTCGGACGGTGGCGGTTCGGGCGGCGGCGCGAACATTCGCTTGCCGGAACGCGGGACCTTGTTCATGAAAGTCTTCAATGAAGACCCAAGCGCGACGGGCCCGGCGGATGTGCAAGTGACGTTGGACGGCGAGAAAATTCTCGATCGCAACTTTGTGATGGACGAGAAAAGCTACGATGGGCAGTATCAAATCAAACTGCCGAAGGGTAAGCATGTGCTGCAAGCCTCGACCGAGCAGGGCGCTGTGTTCACAAGCAAGGCGTTTACGCTGAAAGACAAGGCGTTTGTGCAGATCTACGTGACCGAAGACAAGAAGTTCCGGTTGACGAAAGATTCGCGACGGAGTCTCGCGCGGTTGGTGATCAAACGCATGCGGGCTGCGCGCGGCGTCAATTCAGATCCGGCGTTGTGGATGATTATTCCCGCGCCGCAGGCGTCGCCGTCCACGCGCGACGCAGTGAAGAAGAACATCCGCGATTCGGTGAAGAAAAATTTTACGGGCAAACCATCCACATCGGAACAACCGGCCGCAAACCAAGGGAGCGCACCATGACGCCGAAATCAGGAATCGCCCCTCAGGATGAGGCGCAACTCCCGCCTATCGCGCAGCCACGATTCGGCACGACGCCAGGCCAAGAGGCCGGGATATTCGATACGTTGCAGACGCGGATCATGACGCACTGGACCGAGGCGCGCATGATTCTAGAAAAAAAGATGCCCGCGCCGCGCACGGCGATCGTGTATCCGACGTATGTGTGCAATCAGGATTGCTTGTGGTGCGAGTACAACGCGGAGAATACCAACAAAGACCTTGACCGCGTGATGTCGAAGGAAAAGTTGTTCAAGCTCTGCGACGACCTGCACGCTTTGGGCGTGCGGGGTGTGGAGTTTTGCGGCGGGGGCGAGCCGACGCTGCATCCCCATCTCGCGGAGCTTGTGCGCAAGATGAAATCGCAGGGCACGAGCATTGGCCTGCTCACGAATGGCACTAAACTTAAAGGCGAACTAGCGTCTGCGTTGGTGGATTGCGCGAGTTATGTGCGCGTTGGATTTGACGGCGCGACGCCCGAGACTGCGAATCGTGTGAAACGGCCGAAGACCCCGGAAGCGCGGTTTGAAGCTGTGTGTGAAAACATCATGGGGATGCTCGCGCTGCGCCGAGAGCGTGGGACTGGTGTGCGCATCAGCATCAAGGTCGTGCTCGACGCGAACAACTATCACGAAGTGGAAGAGTGCGTACGCGTGGCGATTCGGCTTGGCGTGGATTCCGTACAGTTCAAGGCGGCGCGTCTGGTAGCTTCTGAGTTGAATGAGGAGCAAGGCCAGGCCGTGAACGTTCAGATGCGCGAATTGCGGCAGAAATATCCGCAGATGCCGGTCGTTGGCGGCACCGACAAGATTAATATGACGACGAAGTGCTGGCTCACGCCGCTGCAACTGACCGTTGATCCGATGGGCGAAGTGTACCTTTGTTGTTACTATCGCCATCGCAAGGAGAAACATTCCATTGGCAATTGTTTCACAACCCCGCTCGATGCGTTGTGGTACAGCCAGAAGCATTGGGAAGCGATTGACGGCATCGAGCCGCACGAGTGCAACAATCTCGATTGCCGTTTTGTGAAGTACAACCAGATTCTCGACGAAGCGATGATCGACAACGACATGCAGTACGAGTTCATCTAGCATGCGCGTGTTGCTTCTAAATCCGCCTGGGCCGTTCTGCCGCGCAGGATCGCGCTGGCCGCACGGGCGCAAGCTAAAGAAGACGGGGATTGACTATCATCCGTTTCCGTTTCAGTTGGCGTATGCGACGTCGCGGTTAATGGCGGATGGGCATGAGGCTCGGCTGATCGATTGCATCGCTGTTGGAATGTCGTTGGATGAGCTTGATGCCGAGGCGCGTGCGTTTCAACCGGACATTGTCTTTATGGAGACGAGTGCGCCGAGTTGGCAGCACGATTTGGAAACCATGCGGCGCATTGGTGTGCGGACCATTGCGGGTGGCGCGCACGCGACCGCGACGCCTGCGGAACATATTGAAGCCGGATTTGCCGGTGTTATTCGCGGCGAATACGATCAGGTTATTTCCACAGCGCTTTCGCTTGAAGCGCAGCCGTGGCTCGTTACCGCGCAGCACCCTAACGCAGAATTCGCGCCGATGATTCGTGATCTCGACGACATTCCCGCGCCGCCGTGGGACGCGATGGTAATGGAGAAGTACAACGACCCATTTTGCATGGGGCGTTCGGTTACGGTGCTTACGTCGCGCGGGTGCCCGCTCGAATGTGGTTTCTGCACAATTGCGCCGTTTGAAGGAAAGCGCAACTATCGCCGCCGCGATCCGAAGCGCGTGTGCGATGAAATACAGTTGCTCATTGATAAGTACGCGCCGGACGAAATCTATTTTGATGACGACACGATCACGATCAACCGCAAACATATCCTTGCACTTTGCGAAGAATATTCATCGCGCAAATTCGGCATACCGTTTAGTTGCATGGGGAACGCCGTTATCGATCGCGATGTGATCGAGGCGATGTCGCGTGCTGGGTGCCGGGCGATTAAGTTTGGCGTGGAAAGCGGTGACCCCGAAGTGCTGCGTCAGATTCCGAAAGATCAGAAGCCGGAGGATGTCGCGCGCACGGTTCGCGATTGTCGTGAGTTCGGTATTCAAACGCACGCGAACTTTCTCGTGGGGTTGCCAGGCGAAACGCGCGAGAGTGCGCTACGCAGCATCGATTTCGCGCTACGCTTGAATACGCACACGCTGCAATTTGCAATCGCGACGCCCTACCCCGGCACTGCGTTTTACGACAACGCCAAGCGCAACGGCTGGCTGACGAAAGACAGTTGGATGCAGTTCGATCCCTCGGGCGAAGCGGTCGTGTCGTATCCGGGCTATTCCGCCGATGACATTGCGGAAATGTATGACTTCGCATGGCGTCGCTGGCAGTGGCACATGATGACGCGGCGTCCACGCACTTTGTTTCACCACTTTGGAAATGCGTTTCGCCGCGAAGGTTTTGGCGGCATGATGCGTCTTGGCCGTTATAGCGCGCAGCGGTTGCTAAAGGTTGTGGGATCGCACTGATGAAGATCGCGCTGATAAACCCGAGTGTGCCAAGGTCCTTGAAGAAGGAAAATCTCGGGCTTGCGTATTTGTCGGCGACTTTGCAGGCGGATGGTCACCAGACGCGGATCATCGATGAAATCGCAGGCGACGATGTATGGCAGGGTATAGACGAATTTAAGCCGGACATCGCCGGTATATCGTTTATGACGATGTACGCGTTGCGGGCGTATGAGATTGCGGATCGCATCAAAGAAGAGCGCGGTCTGACTGTAGTGATGGGCGGCGCGCACCCTACGGCGATGCCGGATGAAGCGATTCAGCACGGCGATTGTGTGATTCGCGGCGAGGCGGAATGGAGTTTTCCGCAGGCGATTACGCGGGGAAAACTCGAGGGTATCATCGAGCCGGAGGTTCCGACGCAGCTCGATGCGTTGCCCGATCCTCGACGCGATCAGTTGAACCTTGATTTATACGCAGCGGCGGGGGAGGAGATCGCGGGGTTCTCCTACCGCACGCTGGGTATTATCACGAGCCGCGGTTGCCCCTTCGTTTGTAATTACTGCATCAATTCGAAGCGTGAGACGCAACTGCGGTTTCATAGCGCCGAGCGCGTCGTAGAAGAGATCAAGTATCTCGTCGATAAGCACAATATTGAGAGTATCGCGTTTTACGACGAATTGATGGCGACGGACATCGATCGCTTTCGGGAAATCTGCGACGCGATGATCGCGCACGACCTGCACCACTTGAAGTGGGAGTGCCAGATCCATGCGCGGCGGATTCGCCCTGATGTGTTGCGCTTGATGAAGCGGGCGGGGTGTGTGCAGATCACGATTGGGTTCGAGAGTGGCAGCCAGCGGATGCTAGACCGCATGGTGAAGCATGCGACGGTCGAGCAGAATATGCAGGCGGCGCGCCACATTCATGAGGCGGGCCTGCGTGTACGCGGGTGTTTTATTATCGGCACGCCGGGTGAGACGGAAGAAGATGTGCGGCTCACGCAGCAATTCATCAAGCAGGCGGAGATTGATTTTGCGTCGATCCATTATCTGACGCCGTATCCGGGTACGGCACTGTTTGATGAGTTTAAAGATCAGATCATGAAAGCTGGTGTGACCTGGGATAAGTTTACTGCGGGCGATCCGGATACATTCAATTGTAATGAGAACATGTCTCCCGCACTGCAAAAGCGATTGTTCTTGCAGCTCAGCGCGCGTCAGGCGTTTCGTAATTACAGTTGGACGGAGATGGCCAAGCGCGCGATTAAGAACCCGCGGCATGCATTGCATGTTGTTTCGAATATGATCTAGTTTCGGGTTGTTGCTCTTTCGTCGTTTTACTGGACTTTCCGAAGAAAAGCGGCGCTACCGCGCCGCACTCCAAAGCGCTTCGCGCGCACCCTCTCCTATTCTGGTATCGCATCATGTCTAATCGCTATAGTTCATGCACTTCACTGGGCAATGGGAGCGTGCGGCCATGCGAATTTTTCTTTCCTTTCTAATCACTCTGACAGCTTTTACTGCCTCCGCGCAGGAGTTCAAGGCGGGGACGGCGAAGGTGGATATTACGCCGCAGAAGCCGATGCCGATGTGGGGATACGGGGCGCGGCATGACGCGTTGTCGCAGGGGGTAATCGATCCACTCTTTGCGAAGTGCGTGGTGTTTGAAGCGGGCGATACGAAGGCGGCGATTGTGACGATGGATATCGGTCGCGGGCCTACGGATCCGATGATGGAGAAGATTCGCAAGGCTGTCCTTGAGGATGCGGGTGTGCAGTTTGTGATGATTTCAGGATCGCATACGCACCATGGTCCGGTTATTGAGTTATTGGACGCGCCGGAAAAGGGGCAGGGGAAGTTTCAGGATTGCGTGGATTATGCAAAGGCGCTGCCTGATCACATCATTGCAGTGATTAAAGAGGCGGCGGCGAAAACGCAGCCCGCGAAGATTGGTTGGGGTTCGGCGAACATTGATATGAACCGCAACCGGCAGCAGAAATCCGAACCGAAGGCGCGCGACACGGAACTCAGCGTTGTGCGCGTGGATGCGTTGGATGGGAAGCCTATCGCGGTGATGGTGAATTATCAGGCGCACCCGACGCGTCTGCCTGCCGAGGACTTGCGATTTTCAGCGGAATGGCCGGGGCACATGATGAACACGGTCGAGCAAGCGCTGGGCGCGCAGTGCCAGTTTGTGCAAGGCGCGGCGGGGGATATGTCGATTCAGAGTACCGACCAGACGCAGACAATCGATTTATTCGGCGCGGCGGTCGGGCGCGAAGTGTTAAAGGTAAATGAAACGATTACGACGAAGGTGCCGGACAACCCGTCGATTAAGGGTATGGACGACGTCTTTACATACAAGACCCGCTCACAAATCACGAGTCCCGCGAGCAAGATGTTGTTGGGCGCCGCGTTCTTTCCAGAATTGGCAAACGCCTTCATGGATGAATTGAAGGGTGATGAGATTAAGCCGCATCTCACTTGCCTGCTTATCAATGGCGAGTTGTATTGGGTGGGTGTATCGGGCGAATACTTCTGCAATCACTCGAACCGATTGAAGGAACGTTCGCGTGGCGTGAAGGTGATCTTCAACGGCTATTGCAACGGGCATCACATGTACTTTCCGACGATTGAAGCGGCGTCTGAAGGCGGGTACGGCGCGGATGCGGCCGTGTCGTGGGTGCCGCTAGGTGCGGGGGAAGAGATTATGAACAAGGCGCTGCTGAACCTGTACAAACTTCAAGGGAAACTGTAGCCATGATAATGCGATTCGCGGTTGCGTTGCTATGCGTGGCGGCATGTGCGGATGAGTATCGCGATGCGGCGCTGAAGCGCGCGGAAGAGAGCGTGAAAGCGGCTACGGAAAAGGCGAGCAAAGATCCTTCGCGGCCTGTGTATCACTTCCGTCCGCCTGCGAATTGGATGAACGATCCGAACGGTACGATTTTTTACAATGGCTACTACCATCTGTTTTATCAACACAATCCATACGGCGACGCGTGGGGTCATATGCACTGGGGCCACGCGCGGAGCAAGGACCTCGTGCATTGGGAACATTTGCCGATTGCGTTATGGCCGTCTGAGGACAAAGGCGAGGCGCATGTGTTTTCCGGTTGCGCCGCTATCAATGGCGATGGCGTGCCGATATTGTTCTATACCAGCGTGTCCAGCGCAGAGAAGAAGCGCCCGAACGAACAGTGGGCAGCGATTGGCGATTCTGATCTAATCAAATGGGAAAAGCACCCGAAGAACCCGATGCTGGATGTGAAATCCGTTCCCTTCGAGATTGGCCCAGACTGGCGCGATCCCTTTATTTTCAAAGCAGAGGAACGGACGTTTCTTGTCTGTGGTGCGGATACCAAGGATGAAGCGATCATTCCGATTTTTGAAGCGGAGTCGCCGCCGCTTGATAAATGGATATATCGCGGGATTCTCTATCGGCAGCCAAAGTCTGCGGTTGAGTTTTTTGAATGTCCCAACTTTTTCCCACTCGATGGAAAGTGGGTATTGATCTTCTCGCCTTATAAGCCACTCAGATATTTTGTAGGTTCGTTTGAATTGAATAGCTATTCATTCACACCTGAAAAAGAGGGGGTGCTCGACTACGGTTCGTTTTATGCGTCGAATGTTTATTTGCCCCGAGACTCGGAGCCGACGGTCCTGGTTGGATGGATGCGAGGATTTAAAGAAGGCTTGGGATGGAACGGCTGTATGTCCCTGCCTCGCGAGTTATCGATAGCGTCAGACGGCCAATTGTATCAAGTTCCGATCAAAGCATTGAAAACTTTGCAGGCGTTGCCGGGTCCTCATGATCCAAAAGGAGGCCCGAATCTTACCATGTATAGCATTTCTTCTGCGTCCAACACCGAAGTCAACGCACGAGTGAATAGCGGTGGATCAGTCATTGTTACCATGACTCCCCGAACGGCAGGTAGTGCGCCCGTAACAATTAAACTACAACTCGACGGCATTACAGTGGATGGGGCGAAGGCCAAATGGAACGAGCCAGCGTCTGCCAGAAATATCGTTGCGTGGTGTGACATCGATCGGACGCTGCTCGAATTTACCTCGACAAGCTATGTATCGGATTGGAAGTCGCGGACGGGAACATTGAACGTTTCCAAAGTAATAGACTACTCTCCGGACGGTTACGATGTACGCGTCGAAGCGCTCGGCGAGAGTCAACTCGTTGGCGGCAGTTGCGGAAATCGAAATCCAATCTGGAGCGATTAGCGTGACGGCTTATCCAGCGTATACGTGATCGGTTCCGCGGTGTCAGATGCCCATTGGCCGCCGGGGGCTACTTCGCCGCTGGCTTCTAGGGAGAAGGATGCGCGGATCGTCTTGCCGAGTTTAATAATCGGTTTGCCCTTATCGTCCTTCATGAAGCCTCGGAAGGGGGCCTTCATTTCGGCTTCGCTGCGGTCTTCCGAAAGCGCGATGGTGATGATGCCCTGGTAGATGGGCCCTTTGTCGGTGACCCAGATGATGGTGTCGTGACCGTTTGGAAGTACGATTTCGCCCATATGCCCCTGAGGCTCGTCCCACCACACCCATTGCGAGTAGTAATCGTAGGTGCCCTTGCGAATGTTGACGATGCCTTGCGCCTGATCGAGGAAGCACTGATCCAATTCGGTGTCGTTACGCGCCCCGTGGTTGAGGTAGTGGCCGGTGTTGAAGGAGCCGTTGTAATACTCGACCTCCATGTTCATGTCGTAGCCGCGGGAGGTGGGGTAGTAGCCGCCTTCGTGCAGCCAGTAGCCGGTTTTTAGTTTGTTGTCCACGTCGATGGTGACGATGACGTAGAAGCGCCCGGCTGTGCCTTGGCTGGTGTTCTGCGTGCGGCCGATGAGGCCGTTGGATTTCCAATAGCCGTACAGGTTTTTCTTGTCGTGAGTTAACTTGAACTCAAGGATGTCCACGTCGGGATGGTTTACGAGCGCGGGCGTATCGCCCTGCTGATCGTGGTCGGTGTCGTGGGGATCTCCTTCGGGATCGGAGTGAGAGGGTACGCCATTCCAGTCGTCAAATTTGCCGTCGATTTTGATCTTTGTGATTGGCTCCGCATACGCGCAAACCACCAATGCCATCGCAACAATAGATGCCCGCATCCACATCACCGCACCCTCCATACTGCAAATAAAAAAAGGCCGCGCCGTCGCGCAGCCTTCAACTATATCAAATTATGGTGCCGGAGAAGGGACTTGAACCCCCACGGGCTTGCGCCCACACGGACCTGAACCGTGCGTGTCTGCCATTTCACCACTCCGGCACGCAGATAAACCGCAATCGGGCAATAGTTTAATAAATGATGAGAGGCGAGATCAAAGGTGAGGTTGGTAAGCGCGGTACTGACCGTGGTGCAAGCAGGACCGCGTAGACGCGGAACTACAAACCGGGCGCTGCCTACCCCCGAATTTCGCGGAGCACTGCCATTTTGGCTTCGATGAGTTGCGGGTGGTTCAGATTGAGCAGTTTGGCGAGTTTGTGGATGAGGTAGTCTTCGTGGCCGTCCAACGTGCCGTCGGCGTAGATGACGCGCCAGACCTCGCCGAGAATGTCCATCTTTTCGTTGTTCGAGCAGGTTTGGTTAATGATGTTCGTGAACTTCCATAGGTCGCTCGATTCTGCGCGCCGGGCTTGGGAATACTGAATCAACTCTTCGGCATCACTCTGTGCCAGTTCGAAGCGGGTCTTCAGCGTCGCGATGACGTGCTCGCATTCCTCCGGTGAGAATTCGTTGTCCGCGCCTGCGGCTTCGAGCATGATAACGCAGGTCGCGAGGCGGAGCCGTTCGGCGTGGTCGGCGGCGGTTTCACGCACTTCGGGGGCAAAAAGCGAGACGATTCGTGACAGCATGGATGCACCTCTTCTTCTGGGCACAATACCATTGCAGCGCGCGACGGGACAAACGATTGCGCACCGCATCATGGGATTGTTAGCATGAGCGCCAGGGAGGAACCAGAAGATCCATGCAAGACTTGAGCAAGCTTAAAGGCTTGTCGGAATGGCTGCCTGTAAGGGAGAAGATCGAGGCCGCAGTTCGCGACGTTATCGGTGAATTGGATAGCGAGCGTGTCGAACTGCAGATGAAGACGCTGGACGAGATGTCTTTCCCGGGTTATGTGCGCCGGCGCGTCAATTATTTCGTCGATGAATGGGAGCGGGTATCGGCGTGGCTGTTTGTTCCAGATGGCCGCGATGAAGTGCCTGGGATACTGTGCTGCCACCAGGCAGTCGCTTACGGCAAAGACGAGCCGGCGGGTGTCCGCGGCGACGCGACGCTGGCCATCGCGCGGCGCTACGCGGAGATGGGGTACGTGACTATTGCGCCGGACAGCATCACGTGCGGCGAACGGCAGTCGCACGGGCTACCCGCGCTTGACACAAAATCTTTTTACAAGGACAACCCAAAAAGGTCCGTGCTGGCGAAGATGCTTCAGGATCACACCTACGCGCTGGACGCGATGTGCGATCTGAAACGAGTTGACCCTGCGCGGCTGGGGGTTATTGGGCATGGTCTTGGCGGAACGAACGCGCTGATGTTGGCCGCTTTTGAGCAGCGTGTACAGTGCTGCGTGTCTAGCTGCGGCTTCACGCGGTTCCAAGACGACAAGAACCCTGAGCGCTGGGCCGGCGAGGACGGGTTTGTTCAGTTGCCGAAACTTCGCGAATCGGTCGCGAAGAAGGACTATCCGTTTGATTGGGAGCACTTGCTGGCGCTTATTGCGCCGACTCCCCATCTCGTCGTCTCTGCGACAAACGATGAAGTCTTGTCAAATCCAAAGAGCTGCGAGAAAGCGGTTAAATCTGCAAAAACGATGTATAAGTTTTTAAGTGCGAGCGACGCTTTGGTGCAGTATACCCACTCGGGGGGGCACGCGCTGACTCCGCAAGCCCTCGAGCAAGCGGACGATTGGTTTGAGCGGTGGCTGTAATTGGAAATTAGACGTTCGCATTGTTGACATACTGGCCGTGATTTAATGAAGATTATCTCGCAAGGTAGCGCGATTGTATTTTCATTCTTGTCGGGTGTGCATGTATTCATACATATTTCATAACGCTCGGGAGTCGTCATGGCAACAGTCACAAAAGAAGTCCGTCAGGCCGTCGTAGATGATCGCGTAACGCGCTTAGTCGATAACATACAGCAGGTTATCTTCGGCAAGTCGGAGGTTGTGAAGCTGTGTGTGACGGGTCTGCTGGCGCGCGGTCACATTCTGATTGAAGACGTTCCCGGCATGGGTAAGACGACGCTGGCGCAGGGTCTTGCACGATCGATAGAAGGCACCTTCCATCGCGTGCAATTCACGAGCGATATGTTGCCGTCGGATATTATCGGTATCTCGATCCTGAATCAGCGCACCAGCGAATTTGAATTTCGGCAAGGACCGCTTTTTGCGAACGTCGTACTGGCGGACGAAATCAACCGCACGCCACCGAAGACGCAGAGCGCGTTACTCGAAGCGATGAGCGAGTTCCAAATATCTGTTGATGGCATTACGCGGCAGTTGCCAGACCCGTTTATCGTTCTCGCGACCCAGAATCCCGTTGAGTATGAAGGCACTTATACGTTGCCGGAATCGCAACTCGACCGATTCATGCTGCGCGTGGAGATGGGGTATCCGGGCGACGAGCACGAGCTGCACATTATGCGCCGCCGCGACCCGAAGGTGGCCCTGGAACAACTGCGGCCGGTGCTTTCTTCAAAAGATGTAACCGATCTACAGCGTCTCGCAGGGACGATCATGGTGGAGGAGAGCGTCGCGCGGTACATGCTCTCTATTGTTCAGGCCACGCGCGAGAGCGAGTTCGTGCAACTTGGCGCTAGCCCGCGATCGTCGGTTTCGTTTTACGAAGCGTGTCAGGCGCGCGCGCTGGTGGAAGGCCGCGATTACGTAACGCCCGACGATGTGCGTCAAATGGCGATACCAATATTGTCGCACCGCATTCTGGTGAAATCGCGCGACGGCAATCCGATATCGTCGGCGCGCGCGCGATCGCGCATCATTCACGAGATTCTGAAGAATACGCCCGTACCCGAGTAGCCGATGAAACGACGCAAGCGAGAAACCAGCCGGCGTATCACGCGGCCGGGGCAGGTATTCATCATTTGCGCGTTGCTGGCCTTGCTGGCATCGTGGAACTCAGGAATCAACCTTTACTACCTGATTTTCGGCGCAATAGCCAGTTTCATCGTGTTTTCGTTTATCTTGAGCAAGCGCACCTTGATGAAGCTTGATGTGGCGCGCGAAGCCCCGCACGCGGTGAACCGCTACGAGAATTTTGGGGTGCTCATCCGCATCGCCAATTTGCGTCACTACCTGACGGTTGCTTCGATACGAATCGAAAACGCCGATGCGCGGGGTATCTCTATCGGATATATTCTGTCTATTCCGGCGCGTCGCGCGGCGCAAGTGCGCTACACGCAGATGTTTGAAAGGCGTGGATCTCGGAAATTGCCGCAGATCGAGCTCGTTACTTCATTCCCGTTTGGGCTCATTGAGGCCCGCCGGCGTATCAATCTTGAAACAGAAGTACTGGTATATCCGAGGGTGCGCGCGGCGCGCACTTCGTTGCTCGATCAATTGCGCGGCGCTGGGGAACTTCCCAGGGTGGCTCAAGGGCCGGGCGACGAGTTCTTTAGTCTGCGCGAATATATTCCTGGTGACGATCTGCGCTTTATTTCCTGGCGGGCGAGCGCGCGGACCGGCACGCTGTATGTGAAGGAACTGGAGCAACAGACTTCGCGTTATGTCGTGATTGTGTTCGACACGCGCATGCAGGCGAGTGTGGAAAATTTCGCCGAGCAGTTCGAGGAAGCTGTCGAGCTTGCTGCGTCCATTGTGATAACGTTGCTCAACCGGCAGTACCGGGTGGCGATAGTGACACCAAATACGTGGTTGCGCGAAGGCGAAGGCACGGCGCAGGGGATCAAAGTTTTGGAATTCCTCGCGCGCATTGAAGCATCGGAACCGGATGCGGCCGATCCATTCACGCGGGCACTGGAAGAGGCGGACCGGCACAACGCTTCCTTCCTGCTCGTTTCGCCGGATCCGGCGCAATGGGGCGAGTTGCTTGCGCCGGGATTTCCGCGCGTGCTCGATCCGCGGGAGGTGGTGTATGCCTAATTTCTCACTGCGGACCGTTCGAATCAGTTTGGCAATCATGACGCTCTCGGGATATCTGGCGCTGGCGACCACATCGATGTTTGGGCCGGAGATCACGCTTATTCCATTGGCGCTCATATCGTCGATGCGGATGTTTGAGCGTCTCGACGAAAAGTCAGCCTACTATCAACGCATCTCGCAAATCGTGTCGCTCGCATTTACCATTGTTATTGTTCCGTACCTTTTCACCGATCTTATCCTTGGTCTGACTGCGGTCGTAATCTACGTCCAGATTCACCTTTTCCTGCACAAGAAGAGCGTAAAGGAATATCGCTACCTGTTCTTGATGGCGTTTTTCCTTTTGGTGGACGCGGTGGCGCAGAGTCCCGACTCTGCATTTGGGCTTGTTGTACCCATTTTCGTCATCAGCGCGGTTTGGGCTTTTGCATCGGTGCAGATTTATGCAGAGGCCGAGGCGAACAAGAACGGCAATATCGCCGATTTGTTACCCGCCGAACACCGGCGGGGGTTCTTGCCGCCGGAAGTGGCGCAATGGGTAACCGGTCAACGCCGCGATCAGATGAGCGTTGCGCCGGTGTTGAGTGCGGTATCGATTGGGTGCGTCGTCGCCACGCTGTTGTTCTTCCTGTTCACCCCACGTTTGGACGCCGGTATTTTCGGGCGTAACAACACGATTACAAATACGACGACCACGGGGCTGGATGACCGTGTTAATCTCGCCGCGGGCGGCAACATCGCGGCAGATGAAGCGCCCGTTTTCCTTGCGCGCTTTCCCGCAATGCCTCAAGGTCAGGAGCCATTTCCAAATCAGCCGCTATATTGGCGCGTGACGAGTTTTAACCGGCTGGTGGGCGCCGAGTGGGACCGAGTCGCCGACGATTTCATCTATATTGAATGGCGTAGCCGTGCCTCGCGTATCGAACGCGCGGAGGCGGGGGGGCAAACGGCGCCTCCTGGACGAGAGGTGGTACAGGAGATCTTTCTTCAAGATACGCACAACGCACCAGGAATTCCGGCGCTGGCAAATCTCGTGAAGCTTTTCCCTTCCGCGACGGTACGATTGCGCCTAGATGATCGCGAGAACCAGACATTTCGCGTGATGGAATCCACAAGCGAGGGCGTAAGCTATCGAGCCGAATCGCGAATTCCCGAGGTGCCGCGTGAGCGGCTCGTTGCAGCATCTGGAGACTACGCGCGCGGGTTCGATGGCGAGCGTTTGATGGACGTATTTACTGACGCGCGCATATCTGAAAGGGCGCGAGCACTCGCTACTTCGCTGACCGAGAGATTCGATTCGCCTTATGAAAAGGCTGAAGCCATCCAGGCACATTTGCGAGACCCCAGCCTGTATGCCTACACGACTTCGCTCGAAAGTCTTTCTTCTGCGGATCCTGTTGACGATTTTCTCTTCAATACGCGACGCGGACATTGCGAGCTGTTTGCGAGCAGCATGTGCATGATGCTGCGCAGCGTAGGTGTTCCCGCGCGGGTGGCGTCCGGCTACCGCGACGGTGACTGGAGTGCAACGGACGGCGCCTACATCGTGCGGAAACGTCATGCACATTTGTGGGTGGAGGCGTATTTCAATAACATCGGGTGGTATCCGTTTGACCCGTCCGGCGAAGCGGAAATAGACAATTCCGCCTGGGCGGTGTTCATGCGAATGTTGGGCCGCTATTCATTGATGGCGCGGTATGTTTATTACCGCGATGTTATCGGATATAGCAGCGGCCTTCAGCTCGGCAACATCGTAAATTTTTCGATCGGGCTGTTTCGGTTCGATGTCGATTTGATGCGAAGTTCACTTCCCACCATGAAGTTCTTTTCGTCGGGCTTGCCGGCGTTCCTTATATTGCTGTGTATTGCGATCGCGATTCTCTGGGGATTTCTGATGATGTACCGCAGCGCTTCCCTGAAGCGGCGCGCGGGACCTGGGCTCGTGTTTTCGGAAGATCAAATACGTGCTACGCGGGTGTATGGGCTGCTGAAGCGCCGCCTCCTGGCGCTGGGAGTGAACGGCCACACAGTCAGCGCGCGTGAGTTGCTTGAAGAAGTGCAGACCAACCCTTCGATCGACGCAGCGGCGGTAAGGCATATTTTGCGGGCGTATAGTGACGCGCGATTCGGCGGGCGTCCGTTGAAGCGTGAAACGTACCGTGAACTGGTGAGTGCGTTGAAATCAATCAAGCGAGACCCTCAACCGCAATAATTATTGGGCGAGCAAGAATGCCACGGCGTTGATTTGCCACAGCGCCACAGCGAGGTCGATTTTGCCGTCTGCATTCACGTCGGCCGCGGCCAACGCGCGCGGGCGTCCATCTTTGAATGAATAGATCTCGCGGCGGAAATTTACCGGGACGCCGCTGCCTTGGGATTCGTTGACAAATACGCAAACCCGCGCCGACGCATAACATGCCGCGGCAAAGTCGGTCTTCCCGTCGCCATTCAAGTCCTGCGCAATCAGATCGCGGATTTCGTCGTCCACTCGCTCATGATTGTCATTGAGCGACATGGTCTCCGTTTGTTGCACTTTGTACGAGAAATGCCGATCGGTATCGGCAAGAAAGAGGGTCACCGAATCGCTGGTAAAACAATGCGCAACGGCAATGTCGATTCGCCCATCGCCATTGAAATCCGCAAGTTTAACTTTATTGGGTAGTGCGGCGCCGCTGAGAAAACGGTTGGCTTCGGTGAACGAACCATTACCGGTGCCTTTCCAAAGTACAACTTCGCCGGAATTGTACATGACGGTAGCGAGGTCGACTTCGCCGTCGCCGTTCAGGTCAGCGGCCTGGACGTCGCGCGGGCCGCCGGGCGCTTGCGTAATTACGGGGTCGCCGAAATATTTTTCGCGATCGCCGGGGAAGAACAGGAGAACATCCGCTGACCAACCTGTCGCAACGACGTCGCGGAACTCGTCGTGGGTCATTTCGCGCACGGCGAGGGATGTGATTCCGGGTAGGGTATATAATGGCAACTGATCGTTGTCCAGCATGCGCGAGTACTTGAGGCCCACCTCCGGTGCGGAAAAAGTGAGGGGTTCGAAGCCGCTTTCGCCAAGATTGCGAAACAGGGTGATGTGGCGCCGTCGCGCGTCATGAAAACTTGCGACGACGAGGTCCGGCGCCTTTAAGGCGTCGATGTTTGCGGCGACCACGCAGTAGGGAGCAAAGCCTGCGCGCAATGGGGGGCGGGCGATGTAACTCAATGGGCTTTCGGATTCGAGCAGGGAGAGTTCATCGTTCGCGGGACGCTCTTCGCCCTGTCCCGTCATTTCCCCTCGGTCTGCGGTTACGATGTCTGGTATTCCATCGGCATTGAGGTCTTCGGCGACAATGGAGCAAGGGTTAGGCCCAACCTGCAAGCGGCCTGAATGTTTCGTAAATAGATCGGCGTGGACTGGCGCGCTTGGCAGGCAGAGCAGGGCGATTAATAAGATCATTGGAAGCATCAGGCGGTGACCTTTGCGCGGCCCTGCGCAAAGCGCGCTGCAAGCCGGATTGCCGCAATCAGGCTATCTTCCCTCGCAATACCTTTCCACGCGATGTCGTATGCGGTCCCATGATCGACGCTAGTACGGACAATTGGTGTGCCGAGCGTGACGTTGACTCCCTCGTCCATCGCAACCAGTTTAAGAGGAATATGCCCCTGATCGTGGTACATGGCTACCACCAAATCGAACTCGCCAAGCTGCATGCGCCGGAACACCGTATCCGGTGGATAGGGCCCCGAGACGTCGATGTTGTCACGCATACATAATTCCACGGCGGGAGCGATTTCGCGGGCTTCTTCATCGCCCAGTAAACCATTTTCCCCCGCGTGGGGATTCAGACCAGCGACGGCAATCCTTTTCCGCGGCAAATCGAGTTCCACAAGTGCCTGATGCGCGATACGTACCGTCTGGGCGATGCGTTGTGTCTTAACTTTTCCCAGAGCGTCCGCAAGGGGAAGGTGGCCTGTTATGTGCACGATGCGCATCGCGTCCGAAAACAGTGACATGCGGTATTCGGGCGTTGCCGTCATCTCGGCAACGATCTCGGTATGCCCGATCGCGTTTGAGCCGGCGAGGTGGATGCCTTCTTTGTTAATTGGACAAGTGACTACGGCATCAACGCCGCCGTCGAGCGCTGCGGTAACCGCGGCGCGGATCCATGCGATGGCGGCGGCCCCTGCATCCCGCTGCACTGTGCCTGCGTTTAGGCGCGCAATGGTATGTCCAGCGTCGATGATTTCTATTGGCGTAGCTGTGCGTGCACAATTAATAAATGGTTGCGCTGCTTCAAGCGTTTGTTTACATCCGTATACCAAGACGGAACATGATGCATCGAGTTCGGGGCAAGCGAGAGCACGCGCAAGAATCTCCGGACCGATGCCGTTTACGTCGCCCATCGTGATGGCGATGCGCGGCTTTCGTGAAGTGCTTGATGTATGCATGGATGTATTGTGCGAAGTGTGCCTGTGAAACGCATAGCATAACGGCGCGCAGCGCACATCTCCAATCGCAATCGCACACGTTGCGAATGTCGTAGAGCACAATTTGCTTGCGCGATGGATATGCGAGTGATATAATCTGCAGCGATTGATTCTGGAGCGGATCAATTGGGGAAGCGAGTAGAAGCGCAAGTGTGGCGCGCTCACCCGTCTTCGCAACTTTCCTGAAGTAGAACAAAACGAAACGGGGGAGAGCTGTGTCAATTCGTGCAACGCGACAGGTATCGTGTGTGCGCGAATTTTTATTTTCTCTTTCGCTATTTTGTCCTGTTGATTCGCGCGTGAAGCGCAACGCAAAACTCGATTTTTTTGAAACGTGCGCGGCGAAACGGAAGAGTGCGATAACAATCGCGGTGTAAACGCGCATATAACAATCATGTAGAGAATCCGCTTGACAGCGCAAAGAATCTATAGCAAACTCCGATTGTTGCTTTTGGGTGTGGCGCTACAAGCGGGTTGTGAATAACTTGTGAATAGCGCGTGTATAACTCGGCGCACTTGACCGGCGCGCTGAAAAGGGGTTTGCGGTGCAGTAGACCCCCATACGACTGAAGCAATAAAGCGGTAGGCCTATCCGTTGTCCGGGGTTGCGGCGGCGGAGGGTGAAGAGAAACGGCGGGGTCCGATTTTCGCGTTTGTGGGACATCATGTTTCACGGCGTGCGGCGCGGCGCTCCGGAACGGCGGAAGGGGGTTCGGCGTTTGCCAGCACAGGACGGTGTATCTCGCGTGGTCGTTGGCGATCAAAATCCATGGGACGCAACACAAGAGCGGCTCAAAAAGATACTGGACGAACTAAGCTTTGAGAACTGGTTTTCCCCGACACACTTCGATTCATACGAAGACGGTCAACTAACCGTCTCGGTCCCGAACAAGTTTTTCGCGGATTGGTTGCGCGAACATTATATGGATGCGGTGACCGCGTGTGCAGGAACCGTCGTACCCGATCTCCGAGAGGTTATATTCCGTCCGCTTTCTCCGGTAGGCGGGGCCAACAAACAGGTCAAGCATAAGCCCGAGCAACTGCAGCTTCGCGGCATGCCCCAGGAACGCCCGCCGCAGCAGACGCGTCAGCAGCCATTTAATGCGCGATATACGTTTGACCGGTTCGTGGTCGGCAATGGGAATCGTTTTGCGCATGCGGCCGCGCGTGCGGTTGCAGAGACGCCGGGCCGCGCGTACAACCCGCTCTTCTTGCATGGAGGCACCGGGCTGGGTAAGACGCACCTGATGCAGGCGATTGGGCAGGAAATCCTCCAGCGCCGGCCGGACGCGAACATCTGCTACATTTCGTCCGAGCACTTCACCAACCAACTCATCGAGAGTATCGCGAAGAAATCGACTGTAAGGTTTCGCACGAAGTACCGCAAAGCAGATGTGCTCCTGATAGACGACATCCATTTCATATCGCGCAAGGAGGCGACGCAGGAAGAGTTTTTCCATACATTCAATGTGCTCTTCGATTCGCACAAACAGATTGTAATTTCGAGCGATCGCCCGCCGAAGGAGATTCCGGGACTCGAGCAGCGCCTCATTTCGCGGTTTGAGTGGGGTTTGGTGACCGATATTCAGCCGCCGGACATCGAGACACGGATCGCGATTCTGCAAAACAAGGCTGCGCGCGAGAACCTTACCGTGCCGCCGGACGTGCTTCATTGCATCGCCAAGTACATCACGTCGAACATCCGAGAACTCGAAGGTTCCCTGGTTACATTGCTGGCGTATGCCAAGTTAACAGAAAAGACGATTACGCCTGAACTGGCCGAAGAAGTGCTTCGCGACCTTATCGGCAAAGAACGGCTCCAACCAATTAACATTGAAGCCATTTTGCGCGCCGTGGCGGAGCACTTTGACGTTCGTATCTCCGATTTGCGCAGCCGCAACCGTCAGCGTCAGGTCGCCTATCCTCGCCAACTTGCGATGTATCTGTGCAAAGACCTCATCGCAAAGCTGTCATACTCCGAAATCGGCGAGGCGTTGGGCGGGAAAGATCACACCACTGTGCTCTATGCAGTGCAAAAGGTGACAAAGGAAACGCGGGAGGACAAAAGCACCGCGCAGTTGGTGAACTTGCTACAACGAAAAATCCGTGGTTAGCGGTGCGTTGTCGATTCGACGACTAGCGTAGGCCCAGGACCGGGTTGCGTAGGACGCCAATTTCCGGAACACGCACTTCCACACTGTCTCCGGGTGTCAGCGCTGCGATGCCTTCCGGAGTGCCCGTTGAGATTACGTCGCCGGGTTCCAAGGTGATAAAGCGGGACACGTAGGCGATCAGTTCAGGAATTTTGAATATAAAGTTGCGGGTGTTGTTTTGCTGCCTCACCGCGCCGTTCACGGCGCACTCGATGTCTACTTCCAGCGGCCAAGGCAGTGCGTCGCGCAGCACAAGATAGGGGCCGAAGGGGCAGAACGTGTCCAAGCTTTTTGATCGGAACCACGGATGTCCAGCGTCGATGTCCTTCCGTTGCATTTCGCGCGCCGTGACATCGTTCATCAATGAATAGGCCACGATATAGTCCAGCGCGTTTTCTTGCGGCACATCTTTCGCCGTTTTACCGATGATGACTGCCAATTCGCCCTCATGATCGACACGGCCGTATTCGTTACGAACGACGATTGCCTGGTCGGGACCAATGCACGCCGTCGGAGATTTGGAGAAGAAAATGGGTTCCTTGGGCACATCATGACCGGTTTCCGCGGCATGCGCCGCATAGTTGCGGCCAATCGCAATGATTTTTCCCGGCCGATACGGCAAGGTGAATGTAGGCTGACCGGTGATGGCGCACTTATCAATTGCCGAGTGATTGCGAATCGCGGCGATTACCGGCATTAATCCTCCATCATTGAGCAACCCGCGCTGCAAGAGTTCGAGGATATCGCGAATGGGCAGCCCAAGGCGCTGGTGTTCGAGTAATTCGTAGATGCGGTAGGCCCGCGTAAAATCGATCCAGCGTTTGTCTACTTCCACAGCAACGACGGTTTCGCCGTCGCGCGGTACGACACCGATCTTCACAAAATACGCTCCTTCTGCGTTTCGCGGGAGGATACACAGGATGGGGCGCATAGTACAAGAGTCATACAATCAGCACAGATGCCTTTGCGGCGGCAGCGCGTAATCCGCACTATGCGCGGATTCGTTGACAAGTGTACAGGGCTTTGCTATCCTTCCGGCCTTGTAAGGCGTAGTGTGCCTGATGTAGTGACTCGCTTTCACTCCTGGCCATGCCCTGGGCTTGCGGACTAAACACGAACGTCGAGGAAGTATTGTGTCTGCCGTCATCGAAACGAACAACCTTTCCAAAGTGTATGAAGGCGCCGCCCGCGGGCAGGATGTACACGCGCTGAAAGACCTCAACCTGGCGGTCCAGGAGCGCGAAATTTTCGGCTATCTTGGACCGAACGGTTCGGGCAAAACGACAACAATCAAGATGCTGCTGAGTTTGATCTTTCCAACATCGGGATCGATCAGAATCATGGGCAGCCAGGACATCGACTCGCCCGAAATTAAACGTAAGATCGGCTATTTGCCCGAAGGGGCGTACTATCCGGACTTCCTGAAAGGCGAGGAAATCCTTCGCTTCTATGGAAGTCTCTATGGCCTGAGCGGTAAGACGCTCGAACGTCGCATTGACGAGACGCTTGAGATCGTCGGCATGACGCGCGCGCGCAAGCGCCTGTTGCGCGGCTACTCAAAGGGCATGCGTCAGCGCATTGGGCTCGCGCAGGCTTTGTTGAGCGATCCGCAACTGCTCATTCTTGATGAACCCACCACCGGTCTTGACCCCGTGGCGCGCAAGGAAATGCGCGATCTGCTTGTGAAACTGCGCGCGCAAGGTAAATCCCTGCTGATTTCCAGCCACGAACTGCTCGAAGTGGAATTGATCAGCGATCGCGTCGGCATTTTGTACGAAGGTGTGGTACAGACGATGGGCACGATCAACGAGCTACTCACGGACCGTGACATGTCGGTGGACGTTACCGGCATTACGGAACAAAATGTCAAATCGCTCGGAGATCGCGGCATCTCCGCGGAAGACATTGTAGACAGCCGCGCGCGGTTGCGAGTGCCGCCTTCCATGTCGCTGTATGATGCGCTCGAAGTCCTCAAAGCCGAGCGCGTCACCGTTACGAGCGTTGCCCCGCGCCGCGAAACGCTGGAAGAGTTGTTCGTACGCGTCGTAGGCGCCGCGCGGGCCAAGAAAGAAGGGAAGTAGCAGGTATGGGATCGGCACTTGGCGGCGTACTGAGTATTGCCGTGTACACTTGGCGCGAAGGTATGCGCAAGAAGACCTTGATTGGGTTTCTAATTCTTAGCATCCTCGTCATCTTTGGTTCTCAGTTTATTACCGCTTTCCTCACGACTTCGAGCGACGCGGGCAGTCAGTCCGAACTCGACGTGAAGCTAATCAAAGACATTTGCGTCACGACAATTTCAATCTTCGGGATGTTGATCACCATCTTTGTCTCCGCTTCGGTTGTTCCGACAGAAGTTGATAACAAGGTTATTTACACGGTTCTGTCCAAGCCGGTGCGCCGCTTTCAGTATTTACTGGGGAAATTCCTCGGCGTCCAATTCATCATCATCATCAACCTTGTGTTGATGGGAGGCCTGTTTTTCTTCGCGCTGTATTTGAAAGAGCGGGTGTTGCCGACGCTTCTGTTGTATTCGATCCTGCTGACCTACTTTCAATTCCTGATTGTGTCCGCGTTTACGTTCGCCGTATCTTGCACGGCAAACTCGGCTGTCTTGCCGACAATTGGCGGACTTTTCATCTACATTACGGGGAACCTTACTGAATATCTCAAGGACGTTTACGATCGTTCGGGTCAGACGCAACAGGCCTTGGACACCTGGATTGGTTATGCGGCGTACGGGCTCTACAATGTGCTCCCGAATCTTCAGTACTTTGATTTGAAGGATCAGATTCTTTACCTCGCTTCCAACGACGCGCCGCGCGACACGATCTTTTCGCAGCTCATTATTTATGGACTGCTCTACGGGCTTGCTGGTTATCTCATGTCGTACTGGATTTTCCGGCGCAAGGAGCTGTAGACGCCGTGCAGAAGTTTCCGAGTATTGCCGTTCCGATTCTCGCGATCGCCGCGTTGGCGCTGGGCTCTGCCCAAGGGCGCCGCTTGGGTCACCTTGAAGAATGCGAGCGTTTTTATCGCTGGATGGTGAGTTCTTCTACGCAGATGCGCCTTTTCGGCGATCCCGGCAAACCGCCTCCCGGTGAGGATCCGGAAAAATACGTTGACGATGAACTTTTCGCCAAGCTCGTTGAGCTCACGGAACCGATCCTGCCGGACGTTCCAGTGGGTGAGGCGGATTACAACAAATTGACCGGTAAACCGCTTGAGAAGGTAATTCGCTACACCGCCGCGCCGCATGTCGAGGAAGATACAGAGGCAGTGCCTGAAGAAGACGTTGCCGAGGAGCAGGACAAGACGGGCGAGGGACAAAAGACCATTTACACGGAAGAACAGCGCCAACGCGACCTCGCGCTCTGGAACCTTGCGCTGTCACCGGAATCCTCGGGGCTGCGCAAAGAACTCTGGACGGCGCATCGAGACGGGCGCATCGCCGCATTCGGCACGCAATTGGGCGTCGAAGGTTTGTATCAGGAGCGGGGCACGCAGATCAGCCTGGCGAACATGTTCTTCGGCTTCCGCAAGATGGCGGCAAACCTCGTGTGGCTGGAAGTTGACCGTTATTGGCACAAGGGCCAGATGCATCGCATGCTGCCGCTCATGAAGACCTGCGTTACCCTTGACCCCGAATTCATCGACGCGTACCTGCTCGGCGCGTGGCACATGGCGTACAACGCCACTGCGCCCATGACCGACACCTCTTGGGAACTACGGACCTACGATCCGGTTCATGAGTGGTGGGTTGGCGATAAGGAACGCTACTTCTTCTACGGCGTGGATTTCCTGAAGGACGGTATCCGCAAGAACCCGCGCAACTACAAGCTGTACTTCGATCTCGGGTTTGCAATCTACGAAATCAAACTAGAAAACCACGTGGACGCAATCAAGTATCTGTCCGAGGCGATCCGCCTGGATCACGATCGCTGGGTGCGCCGTACGTTGTACCGCCTGAAAGGCATCGACGAGCGCTTCGAAGAATCGAAGGAAGGTTGGGAGGATTATCTCGCAAAGTGGCCGTCGAATCTCGTCGCGCCGCGCTTCATTAAGTTTATGGAAGGCGAAATACTCGATCGCGAAACGGACTATGCCGCGAAGTCTGCACGCGCAGCCGATACGATGCTCGCGCGCGCTCAAGAGCGAGGCGACGCAGCGGCGATAGCGCAGTGGACAACCGCGGCGGCGGAAGCGCATGCGAAGGAAGCGGACCTTTATGTAAAGGCAAAGGCCTTCTGGTCGTCTATCTACCGCGAAGATGCGGAGGAGCACGAAAAGGAAACGTACGCGGGCGCACGCCTCCTGCGAATCGAAGCGATGGAACAGCGTAGCAAAGGGCTATTTGAAGAAGCTGCTGTCACCATCGATCGTGCACGCTGGATGAGCAACGAGTTCTGGGATCTAGGCACAAAGCTGCTGATGGATATCAAGCAGGAAGGCAAACTGCCGATGGCGCTCACGGACGTCCGCTATATCGAGCGCTCAAAGGTTGAAGAGGAATATACACGACATCTGCCCAAGTCCATTGCTGGCCGTCTGTATCGTTTCACGCAAGGCACGTGGACCTGCGTCAGTATTGGACCAGGCGCGGGCTATCAGGGCGAAGAACTTACGCCCATTGAGCAGGATAGCGATGTTTTGATCCAGCTTGAATACACCAATCCTGAAGTTGTCCGCGTGATTCAGGAACTCGACGGTAATATCGTCTTGAAGGCGGGCGACAAGTGGTATGAGTATCGGTCCAAGGAACCGGCCCAAAAATCCAAACTGTTCGATCCCGCGCAAGCGGCTTAGTTTTCTTTTGATACACAAAACGCCCGGCTTTTATGCCGGGCGTTTTGTTTTACGAAAATGTTTTCCAGGGGCCGAGCGTGTACACTTGTAACTGAAGTTCGGGGGGACTTCAGCTATGACAAATCGAGTTGTCTCGAGACGGGGGTTTCTTAGATCAGGTGTCGCGGCCGGAATCGCCGCAGGTTTTCCCACTATTATTCCAGCATCGGCAATCGGGCGCGGCGGCCGTGCCGCGCCGAGTGAACGCATCACGGTGGGTTGTATTGGTGTAGGCGATCGCGGCAGCTATCTCATGGGCGCGACGCTTCAACTTCCAGATGTGCAGGTATGCGCCGTAGCCGACGTGAAGCGCGATCGTCGCGAAGCGGCCAAGGCTGCTGTTGACGGCTTTTATGAAAACTCCGGGTGCTCCGCGTACAACGAGTTTGAAGCCATTACCCACCGTGACGACATTGATGCCTGCATTATCGCATCGTGCGATCATTGGCACGTGCTGCACGCGCTTTCCGCGGTGCGCGCGGGCAAAGACGTATACGTCGAGAAGCCGCTGGGGATCAGTCTGGAGCAGGACCAGGCGCTGCGGAAGGCCGTGCGCCGGCATAAGCGAATCTTCCAGTTTGGCACACAACAGCGCTCGGACGAGCGTTTTCGGCGGGCCTGCGAGCTTGTGCTGAATGGCCGAATCGGCGAACTCAAAACGATCAACGTTTGGTCTCCCGCAAGCGTATCGGGCGGGCCTACCAATGAAGTCCCTGTTCCTGAAACGCTCGATTACGATCGATGGCTCGGCCCCGCGCCCAAGACCCCCTATACTTACGAGCGCGACACCAACAAGTGGTGGTGGTTCATTTCCGAATATGCGATCGGCTTTATCGCGGGATGGGGTATTCATCCGATTGATATTGCGCTCTGGGGCGCGGGAAAACTTGTCGAAACGCCTGTTCATATCAAGGGCACGGGCACGTTTCCGAGCGAGGGTGTCTGTAACACGGCGACCTCTTGGGATATTGCGTGCGCGTACGACAGCGGCGTTGCGATACGTTACCGTTCGGAACCCGCGTTAGAAGAATGGAAATCGCGCTACGGTCAGATTAGCGGACATGGAACTGCGTTCGAGGGGACAAAAGGCTGGGTTCACGTGAACCGGAATGTGATTCGATCGTCTCCTGAAAACATCGTCGATTCTGTGATTCAGTCCAACGAGATTCGACTTATCAAAAGCGAGCACCACATGCGCAACTTCTTCGATAGCGTGAAGTCGCGCCGCGATCCGATCTCGCCGATTGAGTCCGCAGTGAATGGCGATATGCTTTGTCAGGTCTGCGACGTGGCAATTCGGCTCAACCGCGAAGTCTACTGGGATACGAAGAAGGAGCAGTTCATTGATGATCGCGAAGCAAATAAACGCCTTCAGCGAGAGATGCGGGCGCCGTGGCAACTGGCGAGGGTGTAATCCGGCCCTTCCGTTTTTGGCGTTCTTATTTTGTATCGCGCAAAACGCGTATGGGGAAACGTTTCGCGGAGCGTATTTCTCGGGCGAAGGTGATGTCGGGTTTATCCAACTGCTTGATACTTCGCGCCGCATGTTTGATTGCGATCCGGAGTTTCAGAATTTGTCGATGCTGTACATGCCCACGTGGAATGGGCTCGTAGAAGGACCGACCTGGGGTGCGTGGTGGATCCAGAATAGTTACGGAACGACGTATTGTGCGCTGCCATTCTTGCAGGAGCCTTTCACGACCTTTCTGCAGAATTCACAGGACTTGTGGTTCAGCCAGATGGGCGACGGCAAACGCGCCGGTTACAAGGACTGGGTTGCGCCCGATGGTTGTCTCTGCGATGCGGCATCGCCGGGGTGGATTGTCTATAAGCAGGGCGACGGTCGAACCGACATCCACGACTGGGGTATGGAATTCACGGCCGCGGGCGTGGTACTGCAATCAGAATTGTTGCTGATTGGCCGAGACGCAAAGGCCATATCGCATTACCTGCCGATGTTGGAGCGTAGCGCGAACTTCATCGAGTCACGCCGCGACCCGGAGAAGGACCTGTTTCTTGCCGGCCCTGCGGGAAACTTGCTCGCGCCGAGCTATGCGGGGTGGAAACGACCGGATGGTACTTATGACAAGGCGTATCTTACGGGCCTCTCGATTACCTATATCGCCGCTCTGGACCGATTGATCGAGTTGGAAAAACTTGCTGGCACGGCAGAGAAAGTCACGCTCTATACCGATCGTCGGGATCGTGCGCGTAACGGCTTAAAGCATGTCACGACCGAAGAAGGTTATTTCATCAAGTCGCTCGATCCGGACGGCACGCGCCATGGTGTGTACGGCGCGGAGAAGCACGGTTACTTCGAGACCTCGCCCAACCACGATGCGATTGCATTTCGTGTGGTGGACGACGCGCAAGCGAATAGGATTTACGAGAAGATTGCGTCGATTCCACTCCTGCGCCGCCACGACATCATCATCGCAAATGAACCTGGACTGGATGACATGTACGAATCGCCCACATCGTGGTTGTGGCAGCACGGTACCTGGGTGAACGGGGGCCACTGGTCTACCTGCGAAGCGCGGATGGACCTTGCGTATTTCCGGCTTGGGAAGTACAAAGACGCGCGGCGCGCCGTAAATCACATGATGCGTTTCGCGCGGGAGTTTCGTCTCGACAATCCGCTGGTCGATTTCGGCAATGCGGTGTATCAACCGAAAGAACCGTACAACCTCTGTTACGATTCATTTGGCCCAATGGCCGGAATCGTGCGCGGGCTGTTCGAGTATCTCTATACAGCGGATTCGCTGACAATCGTGCCGCACATTCCCACCGGCATCACGCAGCTTGTGCAAGAGTTCCCGATCCGGTTCGGATCGAAGCAGCTTTTCCTCCGCACCGCGGGCCAAGGCCCGATCACTTCCGTAACGATTGACGGAAACGCTTGGACAGAATTTGATGCGCAATCGGTCCGGCTACCGTACGATGCAATCGCGGACACGGCGATTGTTGCCATAGGTCTTGGCGGAAATGCTACCGATTCTTTGAGGAGTTCCAGGGAACCGTCGGATGCGGCGAATACCGCCCCCGCGCCAGAAGCCCTGGAAAAATTTGCGGCAGGCACAAGTGCCGATGCACGCAAGCTTGCGGAGCGTATTTCGCGTTTTGCATCGAACTGTAAGGGAAGCGCGTTACGCAATACATACGAGGCGTCCCACGCGAAACTCGCCGTCGATGCTATCAATGCGATTGCAGCGCGTGCGCGATTAGGAACGGAAGGCAAGCTTGCGCCGTTGCAAGAACCGACGAAAACCGCAGCAGAGAAACTCTATGTGGATACCGCAATGAAGCTTTGCCAAGGTTTAGAGAAGACGCTGAACCAATATGAATCGTCGAGTGAGCCGGGGAAGGCCGCAATCTATCGGGAGTGGATAGAAGCAAAGCAATAAGCGATTCTTAGCGATGATATAACGCGCGGCGTCTCGGGGGAGTGCGCTGTGCGAGAGGGGGAAAGTATCATGGCATTGACTACTGACAGACGGACTTTTCTGAAATCTGCGGCCGCAGGCGCAACGGCAATTTCCATGAACGCAGCAAGCTATGCGCGCGTTATTGGCGCCAACGACCGCATCAACATCGGCATCATAGGCTGCGGCGGACGCGGGATTGGCGCGCACATGCGCGGCATCAACACACATGCGCAATCGGAAAATGTGGTGATTTCTGCCGTTTGCGACCCGTGGCGGCTGCGGCGCGAGGAAGCCGCAGCGCTCTGCAAGGAGTGGTACAACCTCGATGCACGGCAATTTGTGTCGTATCGCGATCTGATCGAACTGGATGATATTGACGCCGTTACAATTGCCTCTTGCGATCATCAGCACACAACGCATCTCAAGGCCGCAGCCGAAGCAAAGAAAGATATTTATGCGGAAAAGCCGCTAGGCAAGGACCTTGAAGGCGTGAAGAAAGCATGCGACGCCGTCAAAAAAAATAACGTAGTGGTTCAGGTGGGCACGCAACTGCGCAGCATGGCGAGCATGACCGGCGCGAGGGAACTATACAAGACCGGTGTCCTTGGTAAAGTGGGCCGGATCGAGCAACATCGCAACGAGTGGCGTCCTTATTGGTACAGCTACGTTAAAGATGTGAAGTGCGACGACGTGGATTGGGACGAGTTTCTAATGGACGCGCCCAGGCGGCCATTTGACGCCAACCTCTACTCGGGTTGGTATGGATACCGAGACTTTTCCGATGGGACAGTACCCGGTTTTGGATCGCATTTCATCGACCTTGTGCACTACATCACCGGCGCACAGTTTCCGATTAGCAGCGTATGTCAGGGCGGTACCTTTACGTGGAACGACGACTATAAATTTACTTGCCCGGATCACGCGCAAGCGACTTGGATTTATCGTGAAGGGTTCATGGTAAGTTACACGACCAATTGTGGCAACGGCGGGGGCGATTCCTTCCTTATTTCCGGTGAGAACGGCGCGATCGATTTGGTGAACTGGGAGAAGCCCATGTTGACCGGTGACGGCGCGGGACCCAAAATGGCTTGTGTGCCTGAGCCGAAGATGATCGAGCACGTCGAACGGCCGGACCACATGCTCGATTGGCTGCAATGCATCCGCACGCGGAACACGCCAAACGCCTCGATTGATGCGGGTTATCAACACGCAGTGGCAGTTATCATGGCGATGCGGGCGTATGACACCGGACATCGGATGGTTTACGATCCAGAACACCGCGAAATTCGGAAAGGGTAGAGGATGCATCTTTTGATGTCACGCAAGGAATTCATGGTTCGCAGTGGTGCGGCTGCGGTTGCTGCAGTCTCGACAAGTGCGTATGGCGCGGTGAACCCGAACGAGCCGTGGCAGATTGGTTGTTATATCCGTCCCTGGAACCAGTTCGAACACAATGTGGCGCTGGATGCAATTGCAGAGGCGGGGTTCAAGTACACAGGCTTACTGACCACGAAACCGAACAACCAGTTTGGCATCAACGTGAATACCACGCCGGATGAAGCAGCGGCCATCGGCGAGGAATGCCGCAGGCGCGGACTTGCTGTGCCCTCGGCATACGGTGGCGATATTCTGCTTGAATCAGTCGAGACGGGCATCGCGGGTATGCGACGCCTGATCGACAACTGTGCCGCTGCGCAAGTAGCCAACCTTATGATGGGTGGCGTGGGGACGCCGGAACTTGCCGAAGTGTATTACAAAGCGATTGGCGAATCGTGCGGCTATGCGGAAGACAAGGGCATCGGCATCAGCGTGAAACCGCATGGCGGGACTAACGCTACCGGTCCGCAGTGCCGCGCGCTACTGGAGAAAGTCAATAAGAAGAATTTCCGGCTCTGGTATGACCCCGGTAACATCTATTACTACTCCGACGGAACATTGAATCCGGTTGATGATGCGGCAACTGTGGACGGTTTAGTAGTCGGAATGAGCGTGAAAGACTATCGCGAACCGAAGACAGTCGATGTGACTCCGGGCACCGGCATGGTGGATTTTGCAGGAGTACTCGCGCGGCTCAAGCAGGGTGGTTTCACCTCCGGTCCGCTCATTGTCGAATGTCTGCAGCCGGGCACGGAATCGGAATTGTTGGCCGAAGCGAAAAAAGCATTTGCGCTTGTAACGTCGTTGGCTTCGAGGAACTGAGCGTATCGTTTGCCCAAAAAGCGCCGACACTGACGCGCATTTTGCACCGGTTCGCCAAACGTTCGCATTCGCGACTCCGCGCGCAGCTAACAATACATACGCAGGGTTTCCGATTAGGAACCAGGGCATGGGGGAGAATACGTTATGCTCGAGCGCCTCACACACAAGTCACAGCACGCGCGCGTAGGGCTGTTTTCTATTGGACACCCGCATTACTGGAATCAGTTCGAAGGTTTGCACAATCGTCTCGTGGGCTACGGTCATTTTATCGAACGCCGCGCGGGCGCGTGGGGTGAGGTGCACAATTTCGGCATGGTGGATTCGCCCGAGAAAGGCAGGGCCGCAAGCGAGTTCTTTAACAGCCGCAATGTGGACATCATTCTATGTCACGCCGCGACCTATGCGATGAGCGCGTTTGTGTTGCCGGTGTTCCAGCAGTGCAAGGCGCCCGCAGTTGTCTTGAACCTGCAACCTGCCGAGCGCATGAACTATGAAAAAACGACGACGGGAGAGTGGCTCGCGCACTGTTGCGCGTGTTGTGTTCCTGAGATCGCGAACGCGCTAGCGCGCTCTGGCATTTCGTTTCATGTTGTCAATGGTCTACTCGGCCTTGAAGAGACGCCCGCAATCTCCGTGGCGAATGAAGTAACTTGCGACCGGCCTGAGGCGCGCAATGCGTGGAGAGAGGTCGAAGAATGGGTGCGTGCTGCGGGCGTTACACGCGCATTGCGCAATGGGCGTATGGGCTTTCTCGGTCACACTTATCCGGGCATGCTCGACATGTACAGCGACTTCACGATGATCCAGGCTCAGACGGGTATGCATGTCGAGATTGTCGAGATGTGCGATCTTGCTCGTCTCGTCGCTTCCGTGACCGAGGACGAGAAACGCGCGAAACTCCGTGAAGTCGAAGCGTTCTTTGTTATCAGTGAAGATTCGCCCGCGGACCCGCTCGCGAAAAAGCCCACTCCTGAACAACTCGACTGGTCTTGTACCATCGCCGCTGCGCAGGAGAAGCTGGTGCGCGAATTTAATCTCGACGCGCTGACCTACTACTACCGCGGCGCACCCGGGAACGAATACGAGCGCTTGCAGGAGGCGTTTATCCTCGGCCACTCGCTGCTCACGGCGCGCGGCGTGCCGTGCTCCGGCGAAGGCGACATGAAGACTGCCGTCGCGATGAAAATTTCCGATCTGCTCGGCGTAGGCGGCAGCTACAGCGAACTCGTCGCAACGGACTTCGTCGATGGCACGATCCTCATGGGGCACGATGGCCCCTTTCATATCGCCATTGCCGATTCCAAACCCATTCTGCGCGGCATGGGCCTATACCACGGCAAGTGGGGCTCTGGCGTTTCCGTCGAGGCGAAGGTAAAGCGCGGTCCCGTGACGACGCTCGGGATTACGCAGACGCACAATGGCAAACTCAAGATGATCGTGAATCAGGGCGTCGCTACTGACGGCGAAATTCTTCGCATTGGCAATACAATGACGCCGGTGCGCTTTGAAGTTGGTCCGGTGGCGCTGATGGACGCGTGGTTTCCGATGGGTCCGACGCACCACTTCGCCATGTCCGTCGGCCACAATGCATCGCAATTCAAAAAGGTTGCATCGCTCCTTGACTGGCCCTTGGAGACTGCGTGCCTTTGATTCGCGAGAACTGCGGACTTCTTATGGCACTATTCGAGTGCTTAATGTGCGATGTTTCGCGAGATTCCGCGTGCATTGCCCGGCAGTGAATATCGCTCTGGAGGGGGTATGCATATGTTTACAGGAAAGAATTATTGGCGGCGGTTTGGGACGTGTGTAGTCGTTGCGGTTATTGCCGTTTGCGCGACTGCAGACGACCTAATCGTAGACAATGGAAAGTCTGTCGCCTCCATCGTTTTGTCTTCGCACTGCACTGCACAGGCGCAGCGCGCTGCGGGAGAATTGCAACGCTATTTGGAACGAATATCGGGTGCACAACTTCCGATTATCAGTGATGACGCTGCGCCACCCGAATTTGCGCTATACGTAGGGCGATCACAACAGTCTGACGCCGCAGGCATTCAAATTCCCAGCGGATTCACGCACCAGATGGCCGAGGAAGGATACGTCATACAGACAATCCCACAAGGCGTGATCTTGGCCGGCAATGAAGATGGTCTTTATTTGGGAACGCTCTACGCGGTCTACGATTTCCTGGAGCGCCTGGGATGCCGATGGTACTTTCCAGGAACGTATGGCGAAGTCGTTCCTGCTCAAAAGACAATAGCGATTGGTCCGATCCACGTGGTTGAACGGCCGGACTTTCGCTTTCGCAATATCTGGTATTCCGGCTGGATGCCTGTCAGCGAACCGCAGTCACAAGACTTTGCGTTGTGGCGCGAGCGCAACCGCATGAACAGCCTGGTTGGTCTGAGCCTGCCGGGTGATGGATCTGTTTCACGCCTTGCTCCTGCCGATCAGTATTTCGACAGCCATCCCAACATTTATGCCGTGGACGAGAAAGGCAACCGCATGAAAGACATGCTGTGCCTGTCTGAGCCGGAAGCCGTGACAATTGCAGTGAAGACGATTACAGAAGAGTTCCGCGCACATCCAGAGCAGTGGACGTTCGGGTTCGCACCTCCGGATGGACACCCTCGCTGCCATTGCGCACGATGTGTGGCCGCCGAGCCTGGGTTTGAAGGGATGGGGTTCGGGGAACCGAGCCTCAGCGATACCTGGTTCAAGTTTGCGAATGCGGTGGCAACGGAAGTGTACAAAGCGTTCCCGGATCACTGGATATTTACGAACGGATATGCAAACCGTGTTCGCCCGCCTGAGGGCGTCGGGACGCTCAGTCCTAACCTTGGGATTCAGTCTGCCTTGATTCAATCGTGCACGTTTCACCGGATCGGCGACCCGCATTGTTGGCAGCGCGAGGTCTACAAGACCCTGTTCGACCGGTGGACACGTGATCTGAAGTGCGTATTCGTCTACGACTACGATCCGGGCAAGAGCCTCGACAATTTGCCCTTTCCCAATCTTCACACCATCGCTCCGGACATGCGCTACTACAAAGAACGGGGGATATGGGGATTTTGGACGGAAGGCAGTAACAATTGGATGGTCACGCACCTCAACTACTATCTCCGTGCGAAGCTGATGTGGAACACGGACGCGAACACGAAGGAATTGGTGCGGGATTACTGCGAGCGATTCTACGGCGATGCAGCGCGTCCAATAGAGCAATACATTTGGACGCTGGAAGACTCTGTTGAACAATCAGGTGTGCACACGACATGGGGACGATTGATACCCTGGCAGGTCATTCTCCCTCCAGAAACCATGCGTAAACTCGACGGGCTGATGGCACGCGCGGCAGAGCGGTCGCAAGGCGCGGGCGATACGATTCAGTCGCGAACTCACATGTTCAACCTGATGCATGATCACATTCGTGCGTTTTTGGCGATGGAAGATTGTGCAGCGCGCGGGGACTACGCCAACGCGGTGTCCCACGCGGACAAAATGAAATTAATTCGGGACGAAGCGGAATCAACCCTCCCCGGAATGTTACCGCACACGCCCGAATGGGCGCGCGATCATCGTGGTACCCTCGAATGGTTTCGGAAGACATACCAGCCCCTTGCAGACCAATGCAATGGCGAGAAGGGGACACGTATCGCAATGTTCCCTTCGCAGTGGGAGTTCAAGACGGACCCGCGCGGAGTAGGCACATTGGAGGAGTGGTATTTGCCGGGAAAGGGCGGTAAATGGGAAACGATCAGCGATTCCGTCTACTGGGACGCGCAAGGATATCAGGACGAATCAGGGTGGCCCTACGCGGGTAAGGCTTGGTATCGGGGCGCGGTCGATGTGCCTGCAAATGCAGGGGACAAGCCACTGCGGTTGACGGTGGCTGGCGTGTCGAGTGTGCGCCTTTGGATTTGGTTGAACGGGCAACTCGTCGATCATCGTATGAAGCAGGATGCAGGAACACCATTTGATATCGAAGTGTCGAAACAAGTCCGGCCCGGTCAGACCAATCACCTGGCAGTTCTTGTCGAAACGCTTTCTGCGGATCGCACGTCGCGCGGGGGACTGCATCGTCGCGTATTCTTGTGGTCGCCCAAGAATAGTGACGGCGCAAAATAGCATTGGACGCGGTCGACTTCTACTTGCCTGCGGCTTCGCGTGTCAAGACGGATTGAAATACATACCGCCCCGCGCCAAGGCGGTATACGACACTGCCGTTCTGTTCGCCTGACGGCTTTGCTCGCGGCGCGTCGTTTTCCCTATTGCCCGATTCGGAGACCCTGGCCGGATCCGAGTTGGGCACGTACACATCCGCGGTCGCATTCGGGGGGACGCGCAGGTTCCAAGTGAATTTGTCGCCGTCGCGTTTCCACTCGCTTTCGATAGGGCCGTAGGGACTACGATACGTCGCGCGGACAAAGTCCAGTCCCTCAACGGGCACGGGTTTCAGAGTGAAATGTTTGAACCCCGGTGCCTCGGGATCGGGCCGTATGCCCGCGAGGTACTCGTAAAACCAGACGAGTAGATCGCCGAGCAGCATGACGTGGTTGTGCGAGTTCATGCCGGGATCGGCGGTGTTGCCGTTCCACAATTCCCAGATCGTCGTTGCGCCTTGATCGAGCATATAGCCCCAACTTGGGTAGTCGCGCTGTGTGGTAATTGTGAAAGCGATGTCGCTGCGGCCGTTGTCTGCGAGCGCGCGCATGAGCCACTGCCCGCCGATCAGTCCTGTTCCGATGTGGCCATTGCCCTCCACCATAATTTTTTTCGTGAGACGATCGAACACAGCAGCACGCTGATCTTGTGGGACCAAACCAAACGCGAGCGGCAGCACGCACGAGGTTTGCGTGCCGTTGTCGTATGCCGCAGTCTGGGAATTCAGATATTTGGTATTGAACGCCGCTTTCATTTTTTCCGCCAGTGCGTTGAACTGCGCGGCGTCTTCCGATTTGCCTAAGAGCGTCGCGTACCGCGCCATTAAATTGAGGTCGTGGTAGAAGTACGCCGAACCAATCAGATCGCCGGCCGTCTTGCGGCTCGGATCTTTACTGTGAATCAGCTCCTGCGATTCCGGCGGCACGCACCAATCGCCGTACTCGTCACGCGGCATCAGGTCGTCCTTCATGTACTGTCCCATGTACGCGATCCATTGTTTCATCGCTGGATAGTGCCGCTCGATCGCGCGCAAGTCTCCGTACTTCTCATAGAGAGTTCCGGGAATGATGATGAAACTGCTCGGCCAGGTGACGTTGTCTGTGTAGAACGGGTAGTAAGGCGGCGCGACATCGGGCACGCTGCCCGTGTCCTTTTGCGAGTCCTCCATGTCCTGCACCCATTTCTCGTAAAACAGGGCGAGGTCATACAAGTACATTTCGCCGCGCGATTCTTCGGACCGATCACCGAGCCAGCCTTGGCGTTCATCGCGCTGCGGGCAATCCGTTGGCACGCTGCGGTAGTTGCCGCGTATGCCCCAAACGGCGTTGCGATAAATCGCATTGATCGTTTCGTTCGAGCACGTGAAGCTGCCGGCAGGTTCAACGGCGTCGTGAACGACCTTGCCTTCGATCATGTCCGCCGTGAGTTCGCCGGTGATACCGCGCACTTCAATATATCGATATCCGAAGTATGTGAAATGCGGTTCGCAGTATTCTTCTCCACCGCCCCTCAGCGTGTAGGAATACTCGGCCTTTGCGCCACGCAGGTTCGCAACGTAGAGACTTCCATCGCCTGTTACGGTCTCCGCGTGCCGCATGGTGACCGTCGATCCCGCTGGACCATTTAACCGTATGCGGCACCAACCGACCATGTTTTGTCCCATATCCACTAGGAACGCGCCCGGCCCAATCGAATTGACAGCCTTGGGTTTGATTGTTTCCGTCACCCGAATCGGCTCAATCATCTGCGCGGACAGTGCACCGCCGGGAGCCTTTACAATCTGCGCAGGCTCCCATGACGAATCGTCAAACCCGGACGTCGTCCAATCGCGCGACTCGCGCCGCGCATCGTATTCTTCGCCGTCGTACTCGTTGTTCGCGCGAATCGGGCCGTCGCTGCTGAGTTTCCATTGTTCGTCGCTCACAACAACTCCCGAACTTCCGTCTTCGAATTCCAAATGCAATTGGAGCAGTAATTTTGGATACCCGTAACTTTTCATGCCCACGAATGACGTCGGACGCGGCGAAAAGAATCGCCCGTTACCGAGTTGTACGCCGAGCGCGTTGTTGCCTTGCTGTAGCATTCGCGTCACTTCGTGTGTCACGTAATAGACGCGCTTTTCATACTCGCTGAGTGCTGGGGACAACACGTGATCACCTACGCGCACGCCATTCACATAGAGTTCGGAAAGCCCCAACCCGCTCATAAACACAAAAGCCGCGCGCACCGGCTTTCCGATTGGAAACGTGCGCCGCAACATGCGTGCGGGGAGACGCCGATCTGTGGGTGCGCCCACCTCGCCCCAAGGCGCCATTCCGAATGGTCCCAATGTCATTGGCTGCGCCCAGGCAGAATCATCGAAGTCCACGGTCGTCCAATTGGCCTGCTCCTTGTCCGCTGTTTGCCACGCCTTCGAGCCGGTCACGATGCTGCGCTGACCGCCATCTGCAAACGTGATCTGGATAAGGCCTATTAGTCCGGCGGTGTTGGCTTCCTTTCCGAAGTTTTCCGCCTTGACTGCAACAATGTTTTTGCCGCCGTGCAGATGTCCCGCGATATCGAAAGCAGCGGCGGTATGGTAGTCCGCAATCTTTCCAACTTCGGTACCATTCACGAAAACGACCGCGGCATTGTCCGCGGTTACGAGTGCTCGGGCGGTCGCGATCGCGTTGTTCGCGGGCAAATCGATCACCGTACGGAAGTACCGCGCAGCAACTGGCGCCGATTTCAGGGGATCGGCGTCGGGATACCAAATCCACTGCGCGGGCGCCAATTCGTTCGGAGGCGGTACCTCGTCGCGCCCGATCCATTTGGCGGTCCAATCGTTCTGGTTGAGCAGCCCGATGCTCCAGCGCGCGGGCGATGACCATTCAGACGCGGCGCCAGATTTGTCCCAAACCATCACTTTCCAGAAGCATTGCTGTTGTGAAGCCAGCGACTTTCCTTCATAAGGTAGGAGGACTGACTGGTCCGATTCGCGCCTGCCCGAATCCCATAGGTCGGCTTTTTCTTCCGCAAGCTGCTTGAGGTCACTTGCAACAAGCACGCGATATGCGGTCTGGGCAACATCACGCGCATCCGAATCGATTTTCCAGCTCAGGCGCGGCGCGGAAATATCAATACCCAATGGATCGCGCCGGTATTCACACCGCAGGTCCGTGATTTTGATCTCGGCGAGCGCCGCATTGCCTATGAGCAAAGCGACTGCTATCGACGCGATAAAACTGTGTTGCCTCATAAATTCCCCCATTGTCAACGCACGCATTGCCCTATTTGCGCGTGTTTGCGTCGCTAATTCGTCATTGCGATGATGCCGCGTTGGCATGATTACCGATCAACTTGCACCGGCAAGTTTGTTCCCATACCCAATGACCACTGTCGACAGGAACAGAACAAGCAGCCCTGCAAATATCCAGGCGGTGGTGCGCTTGCTGCATCCTCGCCATTCACGCAATGCCAAGGCCCAGATGTTGCTGAAGACGATGATGAACGCCATGTGAAGTGTCCAACTCGCAAAATCGTAGCGGCCCATCTGTGTTGTGCCCATGCCATAGAACATGAACTGCAAGTACCAGGTGAGACCCGCGAGCGCGCTGAAGAGGTAGTTCGGTAAGAGCGGTGTATCACGCCGTAGATAATCGCCGCCTGACTTGTTTCTGCGATTCAGATACACGCACCACACAAAATTCGTAGTGAAACCGCCTGCAAGGATTACG
This sequence comes from Candidatus Hydrogenedentota bacterium, assembly GCA_020848835.1. Lineage (GTDB taxonomy): Bacteria > Hydrogenedentota > Hydrogenedentia > Hydrogenedentales > SLHB01 > JABWCD01. The sequence goes on along the minus strand of JADLHJ010000078.1, from coordinate 22,720 downwards.
ATGAACACGGGCGTGTTTTGCCACAGATGTGCCGTTCCATGTTCTACCGCAAGCGCGGCGATAGGTTTGCCTGCATTGATTCCAAACGACATGCAGGCGCTCATGACGCCGGCAAACACCGCGACCCAGACACCACGGGCAAAATTGAACTCGGCAATGACCGCTGTCTTCCCGCTTTCCGGTAGTTCGCGTTCCTTCCGGATACCCGCATGTCCGCACACGGCGATTCCCAACACGCAAACTGCAACACCGGCGAGCACCACTCTGCCGGATGATGCGGTCAACATGCCGGAGAGTTCTCCGGTGAACAGCGGGGGAATCAGCGTGCCCATAGCGGCACAAAAGCCAAGCGCGATCGCGTAACCGAGCGAAATGCCGAGATAGCGCATCGACAAACCGAAGGTCAGTCCCCCGACACCCCAAAGCATGCCAAAGACATAACTCCAAAACAGGCTATCTTTGGGTGCTTCGGTTAGTACGGCGAATAGGTCTGGTGTTGTAAATGCTGCGACAACCCAGGGAGCGACAATCCAGCTCATGACGCCACCGGCCAACCAGTAGCTTTCCCATGCCCAGCCGCGAACGCCTTTGAATGGGATGTAGAAGCTGCCTGCCGCAAGCCCCCCGATGGCGTGTAGCATGACCCCCAAGAAAGGATTGGATACCACGACTCGGTTCCCCCCGTGTTTGTCGCAGTGCGCGCTGCCGCGTCCCCCGACGCGAACACGGTCAGTCTACGGCATTTCCGCCGCGAAGCGCGAAAAGTTGCCGGTCGCGCGAATAAATCGCTAGAGTACTAGCGGTCGTTGGGGAACGGCCTATGGGGGAGTAGCAATGCGATACGATCGCATGCACTTGTCACGGCCCATTCGCCGAAACGGCGGGGCCAGGGGGACTCACGCGTGACGCCGCGCGAAGCGCTCATAGCCGCGCTCGAACTGCGCCCGCCGGCGGGCAGGGTGCCGCATTTCGAGCTGGTATTTTTCCTCACGATGGAAGCCTTTGGGCGCGTACATCCGCTGCATCGCAATTACGCCCAGTGGCTGCAAATGACCGAGCACGAACGCGGCCTGCACCGGGCGGACATAGCCGATCTCTTCATCAAGACCGCGCAACGCTACGAACACAATGCAATCTTTCTCCACACCAATCCGTGTACTGAAGAGGAAGATATTCGCATGATCGATCTCGTTCGTGAGCAGTCCGGCGATACTTATTTTCTTATGCTTCACGGCGACGCCACCTACGAGATTCCAGCGGGCGACAAAATGCTTGAGTGGGTATCGTGGGTGTACGAAAACCTGGATGATGCCAAACGAAAAGCGGATGAAAAAGTAAACCGCATGCTGGAAAAGGCCGAGCGCCTGTCCAAGCAGGGCGGGCTCGACGGCTTCGCGTTATGCGCGGACTACTGCTACAACGACAATCCGTTTTTAAGTCCTGACATGTTCGCCGAAGTCGTGTCGCCGTATCTCGCCAAACTGTGCGGCGGGCTGCGCGATCTCGGCTACTACGTCATCAAGCATACCGATGGCAACATCATGCCGATCATTGACCAACTTGTTGCCGCGCGGCCCCATGCGCTGCATTCGCTCGATCCACAAGGCGGTGTCGATATTGCAGAAGTTAAGCGGCGCTACGGGCGAGCGCTGTGCCTCATCGGAAACGTGAATTGTGGTTTGCTTAACTCAGGCACCGATGAAGCCGTAATCGAGTCGGCTCGCTATTGTATTCGCCACGGTATGCCCGGCGGCGGTTACGTATTCTCCACCAGCAATTGCGTGTACACCGGCCTTCCCCTCGATCGCTACGAACTCATCTGGAAAATTTGGCACGACGAGGCCATATACGCGGCGCAGCATGCGTGTGTGGCGGTATAGGACGGCGACATTATGCAAACCATCCGAGAAGCATTACGCGAACGGCGATTGCTCGTATCAGACGGGGCGTGGGGCACCATGCTGATGGCCGCCGGACTGACACCCGATATCTGCGCGGAATTTTGGAACATCGAGAACCCGGATGCCGTGCGCAATGTCGGCGCAAAGTACATAGCCGCCGGGTCGGATCTCATCACCACAAACAGCTTCGGCGGATCGCGCTTTAAGCTCGATGATTACGATAAAGCTGATCGCGTGCGCGAACTCAACCGCGCCGCAGCGCACATCTCGCGCGAGGCTGCGGGCGCCAATCATTTCGTGATTGGCTCGATGGGGCCCACCGGCAAGATGTTGCTCATGGAAGACGTCACTGAGCAGGAACTGTACGACGCGTTTCGCGCACAGGCTGAAGCTTTGCTCGAAGGCGGTGTGAACGCGTGCTGCATCGAGACGATGAGCGCGATTGACGAGGGCACGCTCGCCGTGCGCGCGGCGAAAGACAGCGGCGCAGAGACCATCTGCACCTTCACCTTTAATCACTTGCCAGACGGTACCTATCGCACAATGATGGGTGTATCGCCGGAAGAAATGGCCGCGGCAGTCGTGGACGCGGGCGCGGACCTCATTGGCGCGAATTGCAGTCTCGGTCCTGAGGCAATGGTGGAGATTGTCGCCGCCATGCACGCGGCCGTGCCAGACGTGCCTATCATTGTTCATCCGAACGCGGGCATACCGTCATTCGTCGAGGGAGAGACGCGGTATCCGGAAACACCCAAATCGTTCGCTGCGCAGGTGCCGGCACTGGTGCGCGCGGGCGCGTCGATCATTGGCGGATGCTGTGGTACAACTCCCGCGCATATTCGGGAGATCGCGGCCGTTGTGAACAATTCGCGCGGCGAAGCGAAAGCAATTACGTCGTGATCGAAGACACCGTAGCAGTCCACTTTTTGTCGCCGCACGATACCAGCGTGCAAGTTCCGCGCGGTGAATCCTTGGGGCGGGCCGCGGCACTCGCCAATATTGTGCTCGATATGCCTTGCGGCGGACGGGGCAACTGCGGCAAGTGCAAAATACGCGTGAAACAAGGCGTGGTTGTCAGGTCGCTACGGGAGCACGTGCTGCTTTCGCACGACGAACTGATGGACGGCATACATCTCGCCTGTCAGACGCGCGTCGGCGAGCCGCTCACCGTTGAGGTGCCGCACGTCTCGCTCTTGACGGCTGTGTATCAAATCCTCGCGGACGCGGCGGAAACCACGTGCGACGTCTCCGATCCGCCCGTGCGCGCGCGCCATGTGACTCTCGATCCGCCGTCGTTAGAGGACGATGCGAGCGACGTGCTGCGGCTTGAACGCGTGCTTGGTTCAGTAGAGGTTGATCTGGACGTGTTGCGCACCCTGCCTGCCGCGCTGCGTCATCACGGATTCGTGGGCACTGCGCTGATGCAAGGTGGACGCTTGATAGGGTTCACACCGGGCACGGTTAAGCAAACTCGCCTGGCAGCAGCTTTTGACATCGGTACGACCACGCTAGCTGCGTCGCTAATCAACCTCGAAGACGGGGTTGAACGCGCACGCGCGGTGCGCCTGAATCCGCAGACCGCCATAGGCGACGACATCCTTACGCGCATCGCGTACGCCAGCGAATCTTCCGCCCATTTGGAGCGTTTGCACCGTGATGTGGTTGGCGCAGTTTGCACCATGCTGGGCGAGCTGGTGCACGCGGCAAATGAGCATATCGAGCATATCGTGGAAATAACTTTCGCCGGTAACACTACCATGCAACACTTGTTACTCGGTGTTGATCCGGCGTCGATTGGCGTGTCGCCCTTTGTGCCAGCAGTGAGTGAACAATTGAGTGTATCTGCGTCGAAACTGGGTTTGCCTGCGCATCCAAAGGCGCAATGTTATGTCTACCCCGTGATCTCTGCTTATGTTGGCGGCGACACTGTTGCCGGGCTTCTCGCGACAAACTTTGAAGAACTCGAATCGCCATCACTGTTCATGGACATTGGTACAAACGGCGAATTGGCGGTCCACGCAAAAGGCAAGCTTATCGCTACATCTTGCGCCGCCGGGCCAGCTTTTGAAGGCGCGGGTATTACGCACGGTCTGCGCGCCGCGGCTGGCGCGATCGAAGCGGTGCACATTGAGCAGGACGTGATGTTCAAGACGATTGACGGGGCTGCTGCGCTCGGTATCTGCGGTTCGGCGCTGATTGATGTCGTCGCAGAACTGCTACGGCTAGGCATCCTGCTGCCCTCTGGTGAATTGTTAAACGCGGAGGATGCACCATGCACCTTGCCAGACGCGGTGCGCCAGCACATTCGCCGGCACCGCGATCAAACGATTTTCGTGATTGCCGATGCACACGACACCGCGACGGGACAATCCATCGCCGTGTATCAAAACGACATTCGCCAGGTACAACTTGCCACGGCGGCCGTCCGGAGCGCGGTTACATTGCTCTTGAAGGAAGCGGGCATCGAAGCGCACGAGCTTCGCAGGGTGTTGGTCGCAGGCGCGTTCGGAAATTACATTCGTTGCGCGAACGCCCAACGCATGGGGCTCTTGCCCATCGGCGTTAAACCCGATCGGATTACGTTTGTTGGCAACACTTCGCTGGCTGGCGCGCGCCTGACCGCGACGTCGTTGCGTGCGCGCAGGCTCGCGCAAGAGATTGCGCAACGCACCGATCACTTGGATCTATCGCTCGATCCAGCGTTTCAAGATATTTACGTGGATGCGCTCTTTTTCCCAACGACCAATGACGCTAGCGAGGTTGCACAGGCGTAGGCTCCAGCCACGCATCGTATACGGCCGCTATGTTCTGTGCCGGGTCTTCATTTCCCCATTCGCATTGTGCAATCACGCCGCCTTGCCCGTCGTCAAGCGCGCGGCGCACGCGCATCACCGCGGCGCGTACTTCCGCGGGTGAGCCAAAGGGCAAAATCTGCTGCCTGCAAATTTCGCCCCAGAACGTGATACGTCCTTTGTGCAGCTGTGCGAGTGATTCAATGTCCATGCAAAAGAGCTGCGCGTTTATCGCGTGAACGCCGATCTCGATCAAATCGCCGAGTATCGGCGCGATGTACCCGTCGGAATGAAAGAAGACATATTTGCCCGCCTCGCGAATGCGCCGGCAATATTCGGCATAACACGGTCGAAAAATTTCGCGCCACTGCTCCGGCGCGATGAGCAGGTTCGACTGAGATCCCCAATCGTCCATGAAGAAGATCGCGTCTACATCGGTCTTGGTCCATAGATCAATCTCGCGCAGGTAATATTCGTGCACCATGTCGCGCAGTGTAAATAACTCGCCAGGAAGATACGCGAGATCCAGAAATAGCGCTTCGACACCGCGCAGGAATTGCATGCGCTCGAACAACCGAATTGAGGTGCTACTCCTCACAAAGCGATCTGTTGCCGCGCAGCTCGCGTTCGTCTCCGACGCATCCGCAGCTTTCAATACTTCCCACGGAGGTACGAACGATGCTAACGCGTTCCAATCTTCGAGCGGGTGTACTTTTACTTCGCCAACAACACCATCTTCCGCAACGGTCCACACGCAGCCCCATTCGTCGCTGTAGGTGCCGACGCGGTCGGGAGTGCCGACTGCGCGTGCCGATGCACCGTAGCGAAACACCGGTTGCGCGAAATCGATGGGATACCGTTCAAGCATTGCGTTCAGTTCCGCGGCGCGCGTCTGCGCAATCCCCGGCAGATACCACAGATCGCGCGGCGCCCGGTCAGGCTGCCGAAATTCGAGCGCGCGGATTACCCGTTCCCTCGGCGTCATAAGTCCCCCTGATTGGCCGTAGGTTTCCCCCTTGGATCATAGGGGTGAACGGCAGCAATCGCAAAACATTGAGAAACCGTGTACAATTAACGCGTGCGATGATCGCGCATTTGCCCGTGGGGACGGGCGGTGCGCTTATGGCGCCGTACAGGGGGAACTCATGAACGATCTCATCGAACGCCTTGCCATCTGCCTGGAACGGGGAAAAGTTAACCGCAGCTCGCCGCATCCGCCCGATCTGAAGGATCAAGATGGCGCTGACGAATTGACCCGGCAGGCGTTGGACGATGGTATTTCCGCTGAGACCGTGCTTGCCGATGGATTGATCGTCGGCATGACGCGAGTGGGGAAGAAGTACAGCGAAGGCAAAGCGTTCGTGCCCGATCTGCTCATGGCGGCGAAGGCGATGAAGGCGGCGATGGCCCATCTCAAACCGTACTTCGAATCAGGCCAGACGCACCATCGCGGGACTTTTGTTATCGGGACGGTCGAAGGCGATCTCCATGACATTGGCAAGAACCTCGTCGCAATGATGCTCGAAGGCGGCGGCTATAAAGTGATCGATCTGGGCGTGAATGTTCCCGCAGCGAAATTCGTGCAGACGGTGCAGGAAAACCCGGGATGCAGCGTCGGACTCAGCGCACTGCTCACCACGACGATGGTGAACATGGAGAAGATTATAAAGGCGATCCATGAAGTCAGCCCGGCCACGCCTATCCTCGTCGGCGGTGCGCCGCTCACAGACGATTTTGCGCGCCGAATCAACGCAACCGCGTACGCGCCAGATCCACAAGGCGCCTTGGATTATCTCAGCGCCGCGACATCCTAATTAGAACGAAACTAGACAGTGCCAGATGAAGGTGTAAGCAAAGCCTTCAATGTCGTTCCATACGCGCTTTACCAGCGTTTCGTCGCCAAGCACATTTTTGAGTTCGCCACGCTTCCCCTCCCAGGGAACACAGATTCCCGGCGCAGGGTCCACCGCCGGAAACTCTTTGGCCCACTGCGCAATCGCCGCTTCATCGCACGGGCGTGCCGTGGGCGCTGCTAACCTCTCCACGCTTGGCCCATTGCGATACACGCCGTACTCTCGCGTAAACTCAGTCAGCACGCGCACATTCTCGACCGTCGCGTCGTTCTGCACAATAGCGCTCGCATCCATGATGAAGCCGCCGTCTGCGCCAATTTCATCGATCAGGCGTTTGCACCAGTCGCGGACCTCCTGCTGCGCGCCGAGCGAAAGCACCGTATTCGGTATTCCGCCGCTCAACGCGAACTTGTGGTGCAGCGCCTTGTGCGCCTTTTGGTAGTCGCTGCGATCGATGTGAAAAATGATGCTACCTTCGGGTAGTTCCGTAAATGTGTCCAAGTGCGCGTCCCAATTTCCTTCTGCGTAGAAAAGCGTCTGATAACCGTGCGCCCATAGCGTTTCGATGATGGGCCGCAGTGTGGGCCAGTAGATCGTTTCGAATGTATGCGGCGTCACAAACGGAACGCATCCCCGGTGCATCCATATGGTGATGGGTACGGTCTTCTCCGGGTCCGCGCTCGTAAGCGCGACGTGCATGAGATGCGGCATGAGCGCCCTACACGCCGCCAGCACTTTTTCCGGCTGTTCGATGAGATCGTTCGTGAGCCCGTAGTACCCGCGCAACTTGTCGCCGAGAATATCCAGTGGCGCTTTCAGAATGCCGCCAATGGCAGACACCGTGCCGCACTCGTTTTTTAGCCGTTCGTTCTGCGCTCCGAGTGCCGTAAAGTAATTCAGCATCGCCATGCCGCCTTTGACAAATGCAAGATTGTTGCGATACGTCGAGGGTCCACCGATGGGGGCCACGTCTTTCGATACACGCGGAAGCCACGTGTTGAACAAGAATCCGGTGGGGTCGGCGATCAAGGCGTCATACTCGTCCGCGCGCATGTGCGCGTTGTCTTCCGCAGGCTCGCGATACTGAAATCCGACGTCCGCCGGCACGTGTATACCCGGCGCGCCGTAGTAGGTGAGACCGATCGCCTCGGTCAGCCCTGTCCACACATAAATCATGTTGCCGACTGTCGCGTCCCAATCGAAATCGGTAGCGCATTTCCGCGTGGCCGCGAGCGCACCCTCGAAATCGTGCGTTGCTTGCTGGCAGTTGATCCCCGCGTACTTTGCGGCAAACTCGGCCACAAACGGGCGCAAGGGCACGCGGTCCGGTTTCTGGTTGTTCATCGCGGTGGTGTAGCGTCGCAGCCGTTCGGAATAGCGCTGTTCGATGTTCGCGCTCATCAGATGCCCCCTTGCGCTGGAGCGGCTCTTAACTGGCGCGTCCCCCGACGCGCCAAACACTCCGCGCATTACACTGACAATAACAAAGGGCGCAGCAAGACACCAAAATGTCAAAAGTTTGTAGTTCCGCGTTTACGCGGTCTTGACATGGAGTTAGGCCTTTTCAATGTTGATGTTCACCAATAATCGCGCTAAGCTACCTGCGGGGTTCCGGCGAGTCCAGCGCGTGGGGGAGATGCCAATGGACGGGCGGGAAAGAATTCTTGCGACAATCGATGGGGGAAAGCCAGACCGCTTGCCCTTCATGCCCATTACCATGATGTTCGCGGCGGATCACGCGGGCAAACGCTACGGTGACTACGCGAAAGATTACCGCACGCTCGTCGAATGTCAGCTCCGTGTCGCAGACGACTACGAGATCGATCACGTTTCCTGCATCTCCGATCCCGCGCGCGAAGCCGCGGATTGCGGCGGTACGATTGAATACTTTGACGATCAGCCACCTGCAATTGATGAATCCAATGCAGTTCTTTTGGAAAAGTCTGCGTTTCTCTCATTAAAGATGCCGGATCCCCTTGGTGGCGGACGCATGCACGATCGCGTGAATGCCGTCGCGCTGTTTAAGGATCGCGTGGGCGGACACAAACTTATTGAGGGCTGGGTGGAAGGCCCCTGCGCGCAGGCCGCGGATCTTCGCGGTATCAACACGCTCATGATGGACTTCTACGAAGACCCGGACTTTGTGCACGATCTGTTCGCGTTCGTGGTTGATATGGAATTGCGCTTTGCGCGCGCGCAGATCGATGCCGGCGCTGACATCATTGGCGTCGGTGACGCAGCCGCTTCACTCATCGGCCCCACGCTCTACGAGGAATTTGTATTGCCGCACGAAATGCAGCTTGTGCGCGGCATACGCGATATGGGCGCGCGCGTGCGGCTGCATATCTGTGGAGATACATCGAGCATTTGCAGCGGCATGGGACAACTCCACTGCGACATTGTCGACCTCGACTTTCCCGTGTCGATGCGCGATGCACGCGCATCCATGCCTTCAAAGCAAACACTGCTCGGCAATATCGATCCCGTCCGCGCCCTGCGCGACGGTACGCCCGAATCGGTCTACACGGCCATAGCCCAGTGCCATCACGACGCGCACGCGCCTTACATTGTCAGTGCGGGTTGCGAAGTCCCGCGCGGCACGCCGCCAGAGAATCTGCGCGCCATGCTCGACTTTGCGCGCAGCGTTACGCCCGCGTGATGCGCGTATCGTGATGCAGCAACTCATCAGCTACATCGCGCCAGGCGCGCCCGCGACGCGACAAACCGCGACCGGCAACGAACCCTACCTGCGTCCAGAAATAGGGTTCACGCCCAAGTGGTACCGCGACGCGCTGGGTATCGATTTCTCCGAATGCTGGCACACGGATGTTGAGTACCGCCTGGAATCGCTGTCGCGCATGCGCACCGAGTTGGACCGCCGTTTTCCCGGCGCGCGCATCGGACTTCCGCCAAACCACGGCCAAATCGATTTACTAACCGGCGTTCATGGCGCATGCGTTATTGCGGGCATTTACGGATGCCCAATTGTCTATCGCGAAGACCAATGGCCAGTCGCGGTTGGTGCACCGTTGTCAGACAGTCAAGTGCTTGAACTGCTTTCTCCAAATCTCGAGGTAAATCCCTTCTTCCAATCGTTGATGATGCAGGTTGATCATATCGCGGATCGCCTGGGAACGGTAACGGGATACATTAACTGGCAAGGCGTGCTGAACAATGCGCACCGCCTTCGCGGCGAAGAATTATTCACAGACCTTCTTACTGCACCAGACTTGTGCCACCATTTGTTTGAGTGTGTGTGCACTACGATGATCGAAGCCGCGCGCCGCTTGCACGCGCGCCAGCGCGAAACTGGATTTGATGTCTCATTCTTCACCGTCAGCAATTGCCTCGTGAATCTGGTATCGCCGGATATCTACCGAGAGTTTCTGCTTCCTTACGATCGGCGGATCGCGGACACCTTTGCGACGATAGGCGTACACAACTGCGCGTGGACAGTTGACCCCTATCTTGAAGATTACGCCAGCCTACCCAATCTTGCGTATGTCGATATGGGGCTCGAGTCGGATCTCTGCACGGCGCAAAAACTCATGCCGCACGCGCGGCGCGCGGTGATGTATCGTCCGACAGAACTTGCCGACAAATCGCTTGAGGAAATTGAATTCGATTTAAGCCGGATTTGCCAAGAGTTGGGCCCCTGCGACATCGTAGCCGCGGATATTGAAAGCGGAACGCCCGACGAACGCGTTATCGCGTTCATCTGCATATGCCAGGAGCTAAGTGATTCCGCAATAAAAATGACGGAGAAACGTTGATGCGACGGAATCTTTCTTCTGTAGTTGCTCTGGTTCTTGTGCTTCCCGCTTCCTACATATTGGCTGAGACAGTGCCGCCTGCGACCTTAGATCCAAGACCGAGCGCGAGGCAGTTGGCTTGGCACGAACTAGAGTTTTATGGGTTTGTGCATTTCACAGTCAACACGTTCACAGACCGCGAGTGGGGAGAAGGGGACGAGTCGCCATCCGTTTTCAATCCGACTGCACTCGACGTCCGCCAATGGACTGATACTGCAAAGGCTGCCGGCATGAAGGGGCTTATCCTGACTGCCAAACACCACGACGGTTTTTGCCTTTGGCCGTCGAAGTACGCGAATCACACCATCAAGAACGCGCCTTATAAGAATGGACAAGGCAACGTCGTCGCGGAGCTCGCTGCGGCGTGCGCGGATGCGGGCCTGAAGTTTGGCGTGTACCTCTCGCCGTGGGACCGCAACCACGCCGAGTATGGACGCCCTTCGTACATTGAATACTTCCGTAATCAGCTTCGCGAGTTGCTGACAGAGAACGGCCCAATCTTCGAAGTCTGGTTCGATGGCGCAAACGGCGGTACGGGCTACTACGGAGGCGCGCGCGAGAATAGAAAGATCGATCCAGCCGTCTACTACGACTGGGCGAATACGTGGTCCATTGTGCGTGAGTTGCAACCTCAAGCTGTGATCTTCAGTGACGTCGGTCCGGACATCCGCTGGGTGGGCAACGAGCGCGGTTACGCGGGCGACCCGTGCTGGGCTACGTTTACGCCGCGTGCTCGTGAAGGCAACGGCCCCGCCGCGCCGGGCTTCACCAAATATGAAGAAGCGGTGAATGGCCACAGCGACGGCAAACAATGGCTGCCTGCGGAAGTCGATGTTTCCATTCGACCAGGCTGGTTCTATCACGCGAAGGAAGACGCCAAAGTCAAAGCAGCAGACGAACTGGTGAGCATCTACTTTGAATCGGTCGGTCGCGGCACGTCGTTGTTACTCAACCTGCCGCCGGACAAACGCGGATTGATCCACGAAAACGACGTGGCGGCATTGAAAGGCATGCGCGCGCACCTGGACGCTACCTTCGCGGAAAACCTGATTACCGGGGCAAAAGCATCGGCGCAAAATGTGCGCGGAAACGGCGAGCGATTCGCGGCTTCAAATGTGTTGGATACGGAAAGAAAAACCTATTGGGCAACCGATGACGAAGTTAAATCGGCTTCGATGGAAATCGCGTTGTCCGGAGAAAAGACATTCAATGTCATCCTGCTGCAGGAATACGTCGAACTTGGTCAACGCATCTTGCGCTTCAGCGTGGAAGCACAAGTAGAAGGCGAATGGCGGCGTATTGCAGATGGAACTTCGATTGGGTGGAAACGCCTGCTGCGCTGCGAACGAACGACAGCTTCAGCACTCCGTATCAATGTTGAAGATGCCAGAGCATGCTTCACCTTGGGAAGTGTGGGGCTCTTTATGGAGCCCGGCTTTCAGGAGAATTAGCGCTGCGTGCTAGTTTGATCGTGTCGCCGGACCGCCTTGCCACCCCTTCGGCAATGGACACTCCACTAGCCAGACTTTCTCCTGCCCAACATTTTGGTTCCAATTGGTGGCCCAGACAATGCGAGCACCGTCCGCGCTAATCGCTGCGTGCGTTTCTTCCCAATACGCGCTACAGGTTCCGTGGACCTTCGCGACGTAATACGCTCGCGGCTGTGAAGGGTCCAGACGGACCAACACGATCGACCGATCCAGCCAATTCTTCTCGGCAACACCAGGTTCGATATGCGTTGACACTACGCACCACCCTGCATAGTTACACGAGATGTGCACGCCACTGTTGAAACCGGCGGTAGAGTCCGACGCATAGAATAAACGTAGAAGTGGTACGTGGTTAGTTCCCTCGTAGCTGCCGCCTGGCGGTATCGATTTCGTCATTTCATCGAGCGGGATGAGATCGATGAAATCCGTCTGTGCGTTCTGCATCACAACTACTTCGCGTCCGGTCGCGTCGATCCCAACATCGGCATGGCCGGTACTGTAATGAAGCGGATGGGCGCGCTTGAGTGCGCGGTCCAACATAACAAGCCCGGCCAACGGGCTCCCGTTGTCATGATCGCTGCCGACGATCACCCACGTCCCCTTGGGGGACATGCCCACCCAGTCAATCCGGGATTGTGTCTCCGCCAGTTTCATTAGTCCGATGACCTTATCGTCTGTCCGGTCCCACACCAAGATGTATCGCGCGCGATAGTCGTCTTGTGCGCCTTGCACGATAAAAGCCCAATAGCGCCGATCCAGCGACGCCTCGCCTTCGTCTTTCATGGTGATTCGATAAAGATCAGGCTCACTTTTTAGGATGGGGCCAATCACAGGATCTGTTGTGAAATCCTTCACCACGGACACATCCCACGAATCGACATTCATCCGGAGAATTGAAAAATCGCGCGTCCCCCAGATCACACGTGGATCGGCGCCGTCCCATCGCGGTTCTTCGAAATCAATCTGCCGTAACAGTCCGCCTTCCTTGTCAAACGGGATGGCGCTCGTCTTGAACACGAGCCACGCGCCTGCCGTGATATCCGTGAGCAAAATGAGCGAGCAATCCTTGTTAAACGGATCGTGCCGCGCATACTCATGGCGCAGTCCCGGCTTAGACGTTACGCGCGTTTGAATCGTACCGAGCCGTTCGTCGCGAAGACTTGCGCCAGGTGCAGGCGCGGCCGCGCGCACGAGTGGAAAGTGCGTTGTATCTTCGGCGAGAGGGTCTGCAACTAGAACCAACATTCCATCTGAAAAGCTCGCAGGCGCGAAGCAGATTAAGATCCCTGCCAACAATCCCGCGATTCGCAGTGCTGCCCATGAACGGTCTTTGGACGAAATCGACTGGTAGATCATGGCACGTTCCCCCGTCGCCTTGATCAACAATAAGTATAACATAAGACCGCGCAAATTGAGATGCGCGTTTATTGTGGTATATGCGGGCTATGATTCGCCACTGTTACGGAAACTTTCGACGAGAGCCTTGTTAAGCTGGCGCAGTTTCCAGCCACGCACGAAAGGCGTCTGTATTCGGATCGATAAGCATCCGCTTTGTTACGAGGCGCTCGGTCTTTGCGCGCGCGACATAACGCACCGCCGTGCGTAACCCGTCCTTTTGGTAAATGTCCCGCGCAACTTCGGCCTCTTCAAAATCGCGATATGGTTCCGAAAAGTCGGCGTAATACAACGCCAGCGCCAGCGGGCCAACATTCGGGTATCCGGTCACATGCCATGCAATGGCCTCGTGCACATCGTCGTGATCGACACCCAGATCATGTTTAGCCTCGTGCGCCGCGACGTGACCATGTAGCAGTGACGGCTTTTTGCGTTGCGTTTCGTTGATTGAAATCCGGTAGCGGTCCGCGGCGGCGAGCATGTCCGCGGGAGTGAATGCCTTGCACATGTCGTGCAGGAAACCTGCGACGGCCGCGCGGTTTGTGTCCAGCCCATTTTCCGATGCCACTTGCCACATCGTCTCGGCCACGGAAACGCAATGCCTGACGCGGTTCTCGCTCAAACGTCCGCGTAGCCGCGCCACAAACTCATCTGCGCGTGGAATGCTCAGCGCACTCACGATAAAGCCCTCGTAGTTTGATCAAGTCGGAAACGGCGTGGGGGAGAGCATCCGTGCATGGGTCGCCCGATTCCAAACGCGATCGCACGTCCGTGGAAGACAGGTCGTTCTCTGGAAACGTCAGTAGTGTGTACTTCCCACGCAGCGATTCTGGCGCGGCATCTTCGCCCGGCCGTGGAACGACCAGCAAATACGCGCGCGATAGAATGCGTTCCGGCGCGCGCCACTTCGGCAAGTCGATTAGCGAGTCCATGCCGATAATGAGGAACAGCGCCGCATCGGGAAATTGATCATGTAAGGCATCGAGCGTGTCTGCCGTATACGAGGGACCATCGCGATCGATCTCAATTCTGCTTGGGGCCATATCGGGTTCGTTCATGAGCGCGGCTTCCACGAGCGCAAGGCGGTCTTCGGCCGACTCTAGATTGGCGCCACGTTTGTGGGGAGGATTTGCAGAAACGACAAACAACACGAGATCTAAATTCGCCTGATCGCGCGCGGCGTGTGCTATCGCCAGGTGCGTGTTGTGAATTGGATCGAAGGTGCCGCCGAAGACACCGATGCGGCGCGGCTCACTCACGAATCTGACCGTCGCCCCGGATTATGTACTTCAGGCTGGTGAGTTCTTTGAGTGCCATTGGACCGCGGCAATGCAACTTGTTCGTGCTGATGCCGATTTCCGCGCCGAGCCCGAATTCAAAGCCGTCGGTGAATCTCGTGGAAGCGTTTACATACACGGTCGCGCTATCCACTTCGTTCAAGAAACGCTCCGCTGCGTCATAGCCAGTCGTGATAATCGCATCTGAATGGTGCGAGCCATGCTCGCCAATATGTGCAATCGCCTCATCGAGCGAATCGACTATCTTTACCGCGACAATCTTTTCGAGGAACTCCGTCTCGAAATCTTCGGGAGTGGCCGCGGTGCACGCGATTAGCTTCTGCGTGCGCTCGCATCCGCGAATCTCGCAGCCCGCCGTGAGTAGTTCGCGGCCAACGTCGGGAAGGAAAGATTTTGCGACATCGGCGTGTACGAGCATCGTTTCCATTGCGTTGCAGGTGCCGGGCCGCTGCAACTTTGCGTTAAGGCAAACGCGCTTCGCCATTGCGAGGTCCGCGTCCGAGTGCACATAGGTGGTGCAGATGCCATCAAGATGCGCGACAACAGGGATTCGCGATTCGGCGTAGATACGCTCGATAAGATTCTTGCCGCCGCGCGGCACGATGACATCGATGTATTTATCCAGCTTGAGCATTTCGCCCACAGCGTTGCGATCCGTGGTAGAAATCATCTGCACGGCATTTTCTGGTACGCCCGCTGCTGTTGCGCCTTCTTGAAATATTTTTGCGATTTCCAGGTTGGAATGAATCGCCTCTGATCCGCCACGCAATACACACGCATTGCCCGACTTCAAACACAGGGCTGCCGCGTCTGCCGTGACGTTTGGCCGGCTTTCGTAAATAATCCCCACGACGCCAAGGGGCGCGCGAATCTGCGCGATTTTTAATCCGTTGGGGCGCACAACTTGTGAAACAATGTCGCCAACCGGATCGGGCAGCGCCGCGACTTGCTCTAAACCTTCCGCCATTGCGTCAATTCTTTTGGCGTTAAGCGCAAGACGATCCAACATTGCCGACGAAAGGCCCTTCGCCCGGCCGGTATCCAAATCCTTCGCATTCTCCGCGATGAGTATGTCGTGCGATGTGCGCAGTTTCCCGGCAATATTGGTAAGCGCGTTATCTTTTACGGCCGAAGACAAGGTGCGCAACGAATTGGAGGCGGCCCGCGCTTGCTTGCCTACCCGCTCAATTTCGTCGCGCAATCCGGCGTCGCATGTTTTCGATACGGTTGCCATTAGAGGAGCACCAAATTGTCCCGGTGAATGACTTCGTCAAAGTCCTTGTGGCCTAGAATGGCGCGGATTTCGCTGCTTTTGCAACCTTTGATGCGGTCGAGGTCGGTGCTGGAATAATTTACGAGGCCGCAAGCGATATCCTTGCCTGAACCGTCGCGTATGCGCACTGCGGCGCCCATCTCGAAAGCGCCGGTTACGCTTGTGATGCCGGCGGGGAGAAGGCTTTTACCTTTTGTCATCAACGCTGCACGGGCGCCATCATCAACGGCAATGGCGCCACGCGCAGATCGCCCGAATGCAATCCAGCGTTTCCGGTGCGACATGGCGGCCGTGGATTTGCCAAAGCGTGTGCAGCGTGCCGTGCCGTCCAAGACGCCGCGGAGAATCCCCGGTGTATTTCCGTTTGCGATGACCGTTTCAAGACCAGATGCGCAGGCGATTCGCGCGGCCTGAAGTTTAGTTCTCATACCGCCCACAGACGTCTCAACAACGGTATCGCCGGCGAGCGCTTCGATGCTGTCATCGACTTGCTCGACGTGCTCGATCAACTGCGCATCCTTATGCTTTCGGGGATTGTGATCGAAAAGCCCGTCGATGTCACTGAGAATGATGAGTAGGTTGGCATCGATTTTCGCTGCCACTCGTGCGGATAACGTATCGTTGTCGCCGAAGCGCAACTCCTCCGTGGCTACTGAATCGTTCTCGTTGACAATCGGCACAACGTTCTTCAGTGAGAACAAGGTATGAATCGTGTTGCGAATATTCAGATAACGATGCCGATCGTCGAGATCGGATGAAGTGAGTAAGACCTGCGCGGTGTGCAACCCTTCCCCATAAGTCTCGAACAGCACTTGATAAAAATGCATCAGCCGCGCTTGGCCGATTGCTGCGGTCGCCTGTTTTAATGGCAATACTTTTGGGCGCTCGGTGAGTTTCAGCGTGTCCATGCCGCAGCCAATAGCGCCGGAAGAGACAAGCAACACATTGATATCGCGCTCGTTTTTGAGCACTGCGACTTCTTTCACAAGCCCTTCGACGACTGCCCCATCAAACCCGCGCGCGCCGGCGAGAAGCGTTGTGCCAATCTTTATAACGATGGTTTGCATAAAAGTCGCTTTGCAACCCTAGTCGGGGTGATACTCCAACTCCGCGTCGCCCACGAACACCGAATCGCCTTCCTTTGCACCGATGCGTTTCAATGCCTTCAGGATTCCCATCTTCTTAAAACGCTTCTGCAGGTGGCGCACGGCATCTTCGTTGTCAAAATTCGTCATGCGGACTGCGCGCACGGCGACCTTGCCGTCCACGCGGAAGCCGTCCTCTACGCGTTCTACCGTATATGGCGCTTCGTATGCATATTCCGCCAATTCGGTTCCTTGCGGTGCTGCATCTTCTTCACGGCGGAGCTGATCGACCGTCTGCCACAAGTGTTCCAGCAGTTTGTCGATACCTTCACCCGTTGCGCCAGAAATCAGCCACGGCGATTTAAAACGCCGTTTGAGTTTCTTGAAGCGTTCCTGATTTTCCGGTATGTCGGCCTTGTTCAGCGCGTAGACCCGCGGGCGTGTCTCAAAAACGTCGCTGTATTGCGCCAACTCCGACTCCAGAATTTTTTTCGTCTTCGCCGGGTCTTCGTCGCCAAGGTCAATGAGAAACAGCAATACCTTGGTGCGTTCGATATGGCGAAGAAAGTCGTGCCCGAGACCCTTGCCGTCGGCAGCGCCTTCGATGATTCCGGGAATGTCCGCGATTGTCAGCGTACGAAAATCGCTTAACGGCACGACGCCCAGATTGGGGGAGAGGGTGGTGAAAGGATAGGGTGCGATTTTCGGGCGCGCGGCCGACACTGCCGCGAGGAAAGTAGACTTGCCTGCATTCGGCAATCCGACCAAACCTACTTCCGCGATAACTTTGAGCTCGAGCAGAAACTCGTTGTCGGCGCCTGGTTCGCCTACTTCCGCGAACTGCGGTGCGCGTTCCGTTGCTGTAGCGAAGCGCGCATTACCGCGGCCGCCCTTACCGCCCGTTGCGGCGAGGAAGCGGCTACCTTCATCCGTGAGATCGGCGATGATCGATTCATCATCCGCGCGCTTCACGATAGTGCCTAAGGGCACGTGAATGATTTGGTCTTCGCCATTCTTACCGTGGCAATCCGACCCGGCGCCATGCACGCCGGGCATGCCCTTCCAATGCGCGTGGTATTTGAGATCAAGGAGGGAGGTGTAGCGCCGGTCCGCTACAAAATAGACGTCGCCGCCGTTGCCGCCGTCACCGCCGTTGGGGCCGCCGCGAGGCACATACTTCTCGCGGCGGAAGCTGCGGCACCCATTTCCACCCGCGCCCCCCGTAACACGGACCCGCGCGCGATCAACAAACATGGTGTGCCGCTCCGAGGTGCGGAGCTTACTCCGCGGCTGCTTCGATCACGTCGACGCACTTGCGATCTTTGCGCGTCTGACGGAACTTCACGACACCGTCAACCAATGCAAACAGCGTGTCGTCCTTGCCGATACCGACGTTATCGCCGGGGAAGAACGTTGTGCCGCGCTGGCGCACGAGAATATTGCCCGCGCGGACGTTTTCGCCGCCGTAACGCTTGACGCCAAGGCGCTGTGACGCTGAATCGCGGCCGTTGCGTGAACTACCGCCTGCTTTTTTTGTTGCCATTCTTCCGACTCCTTAGAATCTAAAAGACAATCGTTTAGAGAACGATGTCCGTAACCTTCAATTGCGTGTAGTGCTGACGGTGGCCCTTTGTGCGCTGAAATCCTTTGCGACGCTTCTTCTTGTATACAAGGATTTTTTTCGCCTTGTCCTGCGCCGTCACTTCGCACACGATCTTCGCGCCCGTTAACGCCTTCGGATCGACGACGATACCATCGTCCTTCGCTACCAGACGGACGTTGCCCAGCTCGATACGATCGCCGACAGGCGCCTCGATCTTATCTACGCGGACGTGATCGCCCTTTGCGACTTTCACTTGTCTTCCGCCTGTCGTCACCACTGCGTACATGTTATCTCTCCACGTTCAGCCGCATCCGCGCGGCGTATCAAACCAATCCCTGATGATGCGCAACAAACTGGCTCGCCACGGCGCGCAATTCCGCTACTGCCGACAACGATGCCAGATAACTCGACTTCGGATTCCTCGGCGATGCCAAGTTTTCCGTTACCGTCTTCAACATTCCGAACGCGCCTTCTACGACAATCTCATGCGTGTTCGACGTCGCCCGCGGGTCCGCAATCACGCGAACCATTGTCTCGTCCGGGCCAATACCCGTCAGGCTCAGCGCCGCCGCGACGTTCACGTTATGCGGAAACGCTTTGCACGCCTCGCGCGCCGACCCTTCGAATACAACCTTCGCGTCCGTCAGGTTATCCACGTCAATACCGTTCTCAACGAGATACGGCGCGCCGGACAAGCCCTTAGGCGGCTTCCGCGTTGTCAGCATCACATGATGCAAACCCGCTTCCATCGCCGCGCGAATTCCATCCAGACCGCTAATTGCTCCGGAAGGAATCCGAATATCCACGCCCTTATGGCGTGCTTCAGCTATCAAATCCGGGTGGTCCATCAGACCGCCCACGCTCATAATCAAACAATCGCGCTGGTGTCGGATCGCCGCCGCGACGACGCTTTCCACCACACTCGGTTGCGCGCACTCGACAACGTAATCCGCCGCCGCCATGTTCTCGTCGAGATCGCAGATTACCGCGTTCAACCCGAACGAGTTCAAAAGTTTGCGCGCGCGCGCATCGTCTATGTCCGTCAAGGCGACAATCTCAGCCGGGATCGTGCCGCGCTGTAGCGCAATGCACAGATCGGCGCCAATATTGCCGCACCCGACCAAGCCCACCTTCATCTTCAGCATAGTGCGTTAGACAAAGAACAACCGCCGCCGTCACTAATAGGCGTCCCCGGCCCGGCTGTCTACTCCCTAATCGTTGCGTCTGGCGGGTATGCCAAACAGTCGCATAGGCTACCACGCACAAGCCCCCGAAGTCAAAGGTCTTGGAACGGGGATAGCATCCCCAATATGTAGACTTTCATCCCAGCGGATGCGTTTAGTTAAAGGATTGTTAAGGCTTGACTTGGACCGCAACGACCCGAAACCCGATGTGGCTGTGTCCGCGTTCCGGTTCGAAACGAAGCCGAAACGCCGACCGGCAGGGCCAGCCCACATCGGCCCAGCAGCCGCCTCGCCGCACGCGAGACAAGGAACCAGCGGCATTACGGTTGCCGGGTACATCGTGTAAATCCGGATCGACACCACCGGGCGCGCGGTTGTGGTACCAGTCACGGCACCACTCGAACACGTTGCCCACCATGTCGTACATGCCCCACGGATTGGGAGCGTATTGCCCCACTTCACAAGTGCGATCCAGCGCCGGGCCCACTGCGCCGCCATTGTATGGAGTATGGCCGAGGAAATTGGCCTTCATACTGCTCAACGAGTTTCCGTAGGGCGTTGCGGTTGTTGTCCCCGCCCTGCACGCATACTCCCACTGCGCGTCGGTGGGCAACCTGAATTCCCAATCCCTTGGCAGTTCGCCGGACGCGTGCGCTTGTGCAGTCGCCTTTGCACAAAATTCCTCGCACTGCGCGAAGTTCACGTCATACATCGGAAAGCGTTCGCCTTCGCCCTTATCGAATACACCGGGGACTTCTCCCACGATCCGCTTCCATTCACCCTGCGTCACCTCGAACTTGCCGATCCAGAACCCCCGCGTTAACGTCACATTCACCTGGTTTTCACCTGGTCGCCGTTCCGGTTCATCGCGCGGGCTACCCATGGTGAACTGTCCAGGCGGGCACCAACACAGCTCGATACCCTCAACGGTGGTTTGAGTGCCGGCGCGCCGACCAGCAAAGGGCGAGCCATGTCCGGAACCCTGTGTCAATAGATCTGTCGTCGCACAACTGGACAATATAAATAGTGCTGCACCAGCCAGCAATGAAACAGTCGCACGTGTGGTCATCGGGCGAGCATATCGAAACTGGGCTCCGCTGACAACGTTATTTCACGTTCTACAGGTCCGTACATGGGAGCTCAGCCGTTATTAAGCTAGGTCTCAGCCCGACTGCAAAATTTAGATAGATTTCGTGTTTTAGCGCCGATCCCGTGAACTAAACCCAGGTCGTTTCGCACCGCTGATTCAAGTATCAAGCGCAACAGGATAGCGATGATTTACTAGCATCAGTGCAACGGACTGGGCATAGAGGATAGACCGTTATAAACCCGGCAACACTTAACGGAGAGAAGCAGAATGCCCAATTCCACGTTTATAACGAGATCATGGGAGACTGGGTTACGTGCGTTCCAAAATCCGCTCGCAAATCCAGAGTTTTCGTGGAATAGGAACGCAGATCACACCACGCGCGCCGTCTTGTATATCCTCGGATCGATGTTGTGCTTTTCACAGCGTAGGCCCATGATGCGTTCGGTGATGCCGAGGGATTCGGCTGCCTTGGCTTTGTTGCCGCGGGTGTTCTTAAGCGCTTCAATGATGAGTTCGCGTTCGAGGCGGTCTAGAGCGGCGTCGAGGGTTTCTTTTACGACGGTGCCGCTGGCTTCGGCGGTTTGTAGCGTGGGGGGCAAGTGGTGACCGTGGACCACGTCGTCAGTCGTCAAGAGGATCGCGCGTTCGATGCAGTTCTCGAGTTCGCGGACGTTGCCGGGCCAGTGGTAGCTGCAGAGCATATCGATCGCGGGCGTGGAAATGCGGCGCACGTTCTTGTGCGAGGATTTGCTGTACTTCTCTACGAAGAAGTTCGCAAGGTCGAGAATGTCGGCGCGCCGCTCGCGCAGAGGCGGAATGTGGATCGGGAACACGTTGAGCCGATAGTAGAGGTCTTGTCGGAACGTGTTCTGCGTCATGAGCACGTCGAGATCGCGGTTGGTGGCGGCGATGACGCGCACGTCGACCTTAATCGTATCAGTGCCGCCGACGCGTTCGAACTCGCGCTCTTGCAACACGCGCAACAAGCGTACCTGCATCATCGGTGCAAGGTCGCCAATTTCGTCGAGGAAGATGGTGCCACCATCGGCGAGTTCGAAGCGGCCTTTGCGTTGCGTGACGGCGCCGGTAAACGCGCCTTTTTCGTGACCGAAGAGTTCGCTCTCGATGACGGATTCGGGAAGCGCGGCGCAGTTCACCTTGATGAAGGGTTTGCTCGCGCGGAGTGAGTTGTAGTGAATCGCGCTTGCGACTAGTTCTTTGCCGACGCCGCTCTCGCCGCGAATGAGTACCGTCGCCTCGCTCTTCGCGACTTGCGCAATGAGGTCGTAGACTTTGCGCATACCACGCGAGTTGCCGATGATATTGGCCGGGCGGAAGCGGTCTTTGAGCTCGTCCTGCAGTCGGCGGTTTTCATCGATGAGACGCTGCTTCTCTTCGATGGCGCCTTGGCGCATTTTGACCGCCTGCGCGATCATCGCCGCGATGATGGTGAGCAACCGCAGATCTTCGTTTAGGGAGATGGAATCCGCGAAAAGTCGATCCACGCTGAGCGCGCCAATGCTTTCGTTACCCAACTTGATAGGCACGCAGATGTAGGAGATGTTGCGTTTCTCGAGCTGCTTGCGTGCGCCAGTTCGGTCCAAAAATGTAGGCTCATCTGAGATGCGCGGGATGACGGCAGCCTGTCCGGTTTTAATTACATTTCCAATAACGCCCTCACCGGGACGATACCTGCCGCGCTCCTGTTGACTCTGCGAAAGGCCATGCGCGGTTTCAATGTAAATCTCATCTGTTTCACGGTTTACGAGCGCGAGGGTACCGCGGACCATGCCGGTGTTGTCCGCTATCGCTTGCAGCAGCGGTCCGACAACATCGCGCAGGTCGATGCTCTGATCCAGCCGCTGGCTGATGTCGAACAACAAGGCCAGCTCGCTGACTTCTCGGCGAATCTCAGGGTCCACGATGCGGTTCGCCCTAAACTCG
>JADLHJ010000077.1 GCA_020848835.1 Candidatus Hydrogenedentota bacterium | reverse complement strand
TCCGCCGAGCGGTTACATCGTCACCGCGAACAACAAATCCAGCGTGCGCGCGTTCGGCCCCATCGAATCGCTGACCGGCTACTGGCAACCGTGGGACCGCGCGGAACGCATCGAATCGCAGCTCGACGCGCGCGAGAAATGGAGCATCGACGACACAAAGCGCTTGCAAACCGACGGCGTCGGGGTTACCGCGAAAGAGATAGTCGGCGCAGTTGCAGGCGTGTTGGAAAGCAAAAGAGAAAATCTCTCCACCGCTGAATACGAATTGGTCACTCAGTTAAAAGAATGGGACGGCAACCACGATCCATCGTCGAATCTGCCGACAATCTATACCTACTTGTGCGATGCAATTCTCGATCGCACGATTGCCGACGAACTTGGCGCGGACAACTTCAAAATCTACGCCACGCTTGGTGAAGCGTGGTGCTTTCTTCACTACGTTGTTCAGCGCGACGATTCGCCGTTTTGGGACGACCGCGCGACGCCCGGTCACATCGAAACGCGCGCGGAGATTTTCGTGTCCGCGATGCATTTGGCGATGGCCAAAATCACCGAAAAGCATGGTTCCGATCCCGGCAACTGGCGTTGGGGCAAGGACCACACGATGACTTTCAGGCACCCGCTCGGCTTTATCCCCGTCATCGGCGCGATATTTAACATCGGCCCCTTTGAAGCCCCCGGTGGATCGCAGACCATCAATAACCTGCTCCACCCCCACGGCACCTTCGATCACAAAATCATCGCCGGCCCATCCACACGCCGCATCATCGACTTCGCCAATCCTGAACACAGCTACACGATTCTTCCTACTGGCAACTCCGGCCACTGGCTCGATCTACACTATGCCGATCAGTCTAGGATGTTTATTAACGGCGAGTACCGCGAAGTGGTCCTAATAAAAGAACAAATGGATAAAAACGCCGAAAGAATTTTAAGTTTAAGCGCGAAATAGACTAACGTCGCTCAAACCATCTTCGCCGCGCGCGCAAAGCCCGGTGCCAAAGCGCTATAACCTTCTTGATATTCCTTGAACCACGCGTCATAGATTGGCCCATTGGCAGATTTTGGGTCGCATTGGTCGACCACTTGAATAATCGCGTCGCACGCATCTTCCACGGAACGGTACAAGCCTGTGGCGACCGTCGCCAACAACGCTGCGCCATACGCCGGGCCTTCGTCGATATTCGTCGTCACCAGCGGCGTCTTGTTTACGTCCGCCTGAATCTGCCGCCACAACGGACTCCGTGCACCACCGCCGGAAGCGCGCACCTGTGTAATCGATACGCCCATCTCGCGCATAATCTCCAGACTGTCCCGCATCGCAAACGCCACGCCCTCGAGCACGGCCCGCGCCATGTGCGCGCGTGTGTGCTTCAAAGACAGCCCAATGAACGCGCCCTTCGCATAAGGGTCCTTGTGCGGCGTGCGTTCGCCACTTAGATAGGGGAGAAACGTCAATCCCTCCGCACCCGGCGGCACAGCCTCCGCCGCTTCGGTAATTAGCTCGTAAGGATCTTTACCAATCTCCATTGCGATCGCTTTTTCGGCGGGACACAGCGCATCGCGAAACCAGCGCAACGATCCACCCGCGCTGAGTACCACGCCCATCACATGCCACTTCCCTGGCACCGAATGACAAAACGTATGTACGCGCCCATTCGGATCGAGACTGACCGTGTCCGCAAAGGCAAACACGACGCCGCTCGTACCTACAGTGGAAGAGATCACGCCCTTGCGCACAATACCGTTACCAACTCCGCCTGCGGCCTGATCGCCGCCTCCCGCGATCACGGGAATACCCGCAGGCAACCCCGTTGCTGCTGAAGCTTCGTTCGAAAGGGTCCCTGTAACTTCCGTACCTTCAAACGCGCGCGGCATGAACGACGCGTCAATCCCAAGCAAGGACATCAGTTCGTTGTGCCATGTGCGATTCTTCACATCGAAAAGAAGCGTGCCAGAAGCATCGGCGACGTCTGTCGCATATTCGCCGGTCAGCACCCAACGAATGTAATCCTTCGGCAGCAGGACCTTTTTCACTTTCTCATAGAGGTCCGGCTCATTATCCCGCAACCACAAAATCTTCGGCGCGGTGAAACCCGTGAGCGCGGGATTGCACACCATCCCGATGAGTTCGCGTTCGCCAATCTTCCGTGTTATTGCGTCACACTGCGGTGCAGTCCGGTTGTCGCACCACAACAACGCGTTGCGCAACACATTGTTATTTGCATCGAGAAATACTGATCCATGCATTTGTCCAGTGAGCCCGATGCCTTTTACATCAGCCGCATTTACCCCCGGCGAACCGGCAAGTTGCTTTAGTGCGCTCAAGGCCGCCGACTTCCACTCCGCCGGATCCTGCTCCGCCCAACCAGGCTTGGGCGTCAGCAATGGATACTCGACCAACGCCGACGCAATCAGCGTTCCACGTTCATTGATAGCGACCGCCTTTGTCCCGCTCGTACCAACATCCACCCCGATGACAATTGCCATGACCGCTTCCCCTGAGCCTTTCCCCGCAAACTATTTTGTAATCGTAATCGTCCTCGTAATCGTAATCGAATTTGGCACTGACCCGCTTTTGGGCTTGGTTAGCGTAACGAGGACGACGTAGTTAGTCGGAAAGAAAAAGCGCAGGGCCGAAAGTCGGCCCTGCGCGGTGGGTTCGCAAGTTACTTCGGAGATATTACTCTTCCGAATGTAACGCCGCTGCCCTCGCAATTGCTTTCGCCAGTTTGCGGCGACGTTTCTCGCTGGGCTTCTCGTAGTGCTTCATTTCTTTCAGGCGTTGCATGATGCCTTCTTTGTTGCACTTTTTCTTGAACCGGCGGAGCGCTTTTTCAAACGGCTCGTCGGACTTGACGCGGACTTTCGTCACGTCGAATCAACCTCCCCTCTGTCGAAAATATTTGGGAAAACGCGGTTTGAGTAAATTCTGCCCGGCGCCAACCCGGCGCACAGGCCGCAGAAATCAACCCGGAATCAGCCGCAAATCTTAGCACACAACGGTAGAGCGGTGCAATTGCTGAACCGTATGCAGCGGCCGTTCAACGCGACGCCCCCGCCAACCTACCCCGCTCTGGTTGCAATACCCGTAAATGCGTCCGTACTATATGCCGCAGCGGGGAATACGGTAGAATATCAACACTTGCCTGCCGCACGGCGCGGTGAAGGCACAACTCTGAGTCGAGGCAGATTCGTGGCGGCGATACGCCCTTATTGGAATACAGCACGGTAGCGGAATGGCGGTTGTCGCACAGACACAACTCGGGCCCCCGCGCGGTGGGAATTTTGAATACCACTGGTCCGGCCCATTTCTTGAAGCACATCTCCTCTCCGATGTAGGAAAGAAGCGTCAGCGCAACGAAGACGGCTGCACAATCTGCATTCCCGACGACAAGGAACTCGCCCGCGAGCGCGGACTGATGTTCGCCGTCGCGGATGGCATGGGCGGTGTGAGCGGCGGCGATTTCGCAAGCCGCCTCGGATTGCAGACGCTCGTCGAAGAGTATTACGCGCGCACCGAGACAACCGTGCCGCAACGGCTCGCCGAAGCTGTCGGCCAGGCTAACCGTCGCATCTTTCAGGAAGCCGAGAACCATCCCGAGTACTACGGCATGGGGACCACCATGTGCGCGCTGGTCGTTCACGGCGACCACGCCTATATCGGGCACGTCGGTGACAGCCGCCTTTACCTGTTCCGCGAAGCCCTCTACCAAGTCACCGAAGATCACAGCCTAGTCGCCGAACAGGTGCGCAACGGATATATCTCCGAAGACGAAGCGCGCACGCATTCGCTTAAGAATCTCATCACGCGCGCAGTCGGCACGAAGGATGCCGTGAAGGCCGACCTATACGCCGTAAAACTCAAAGTCGGCGATACAATCCTCATATGCTCCGATGGTCTCTCCAATCTTGTTGACGACAAAACCATCGCAGGCATTCTCACCGGAGGTAATCTTCAAGGCGCTGCGCGCGTGCTCGTAGGCCGCGCATTGGAGGGCGGTGCGCCCGACAACGTCACCGTGTTGTTGTTGCGTGTAACCGAGCAACCCTTCAAAACGCAAATGGCCCAAGGTGCGAAAGCCGTCGTGATTGGAAAGTCAGGCTTTTTCGGCTCAATTCGCAAGATTTTTGGCTAGTTTTTGCGTCTGCCGATCGCGAATCCCGTCACGATTCATTCCTAACTGCTTCCTGTTCGCTGCCTTCCCACGCATTGAATGCGCGTCATATAGCCTCGTCATGATCACCGAGTTGAAAGCAAGGCTGGAGACAACCCCCAGCAGTCGAAAGGAGCGTTGGTCATGCGTAAGGTTTTCATTGCGGCCCTCACAGTAGCGCTGGTTACGGCGCCGGCCTGGGCCCACGGCGCCAGCGTTTCGGTCAAGACCCCCTACAATTTCTATGTCCCAAACATCGCGGTAGGCGAACCGCACCCCGGTGGGTATCACGGCGGCCACGGTCATGGTCACGGTCACCAACACGGTAAGCACTGCCGCTTCGTTCCGGGACATTACGAAACGATCTACCAGCAAGTCTGGGTGCCGGGCTACTACCGCAACGAATACGTGCAGCCCGTGTACACGCAGAAGCGATTCGGCAACGCCGTGGTCACAGTCTGCGTATCGCAAGGGTACTACACGAAAGTGTGGGTGCAGGGACACTACACCACGAAAACCCGCCAGGTATGGCGTGACGGTTACTGGGCCTGCGGACACTACCGCTAACGGATAGCGGACAAAGCAAAGGGCGCCGCGCAGCAATGCGCGGCGCTTCCTTTTTTTTCGAAATATCGAATTGGCTAATAGATTTGTACATCCATGGCTAAGACAATGCTGCGTGACAGATGAAACGAGCGTCCGTCCCCAACGAGCGTCCGTCGAACTCTATTGAGCACCAAAGGTGCGTTGCGGTTCTTAGCCTGGGCCGTAAGGCCCAGGACATCGGATATACCCACGACACTGAGCCCTGAAGGGGCGGCACGAACATCCTTTATTACTGCACATGCACAAACGCCGCCGTATACCAAACCCACGGCGCACTACACACCGCCGCAAGATTCCAACCAATCAAGAACGTTTTCGCGACGGCACTACTGTAAGCGTTGCCGCGCCAAACAATCGTCGCATCTAACACAAACCATAATGCGCCTAGACAAAGCACAATCGTCGTCACGATTTCTCCAAACCATGAGTGCACCCATGCCGCTTCGAGCAAAAGCATTGCGGCCACCACAAACTTCGCCGGTATTCTTCCCAACATCACCGCGGTCGTGCGACGCCCAGCGGCGGAGTCTGGCTCAATATCCATTATGGCACCAAACAAGTGCGAGTGCATGGCGAATGCCGCGCCAAATAAAAAAGCCTGCCAGGACAAATGCGGAACATCGCAGAGCCAACTTGCTAGAACGAATACGAGCAAGTACCCGCTCTGATTGAGTAGA
Source organism: Candidatus Hydrogenedentota bacterium (assembly GCA_020848835.1). Taxonomy (GTDB): domain Bacteria; phylum Hydrogenedentota; class Hydrogenedentia; order Hydrogenedentales; family SLHB01; genus JABWCD01. The sequence continues at coordinate 18,275 of JADLHJ010000077.1, read as the reverse complement.
TCGACTACCGGCCAATTCTTGAATCCCCAGCGCGGCCAGTTGTACAGCGCAACCGCCAATCCAAGCGCCGCGAACAACGCAACGCCCCGAACCACGCCCTCCACAACGCAGACATACACGAAGAACGGAACCTGCACCAACGTGATGCCGATCGGCAATATCGCGCGCTCCCTATCCGTAGGCCGTGCGCCGAACAGATACGAGTCCTTGCGCGGGTTGCGTTCGTCCGTTGCCCAATCCGCAATGTCATTCCAACCGTAAATCAACAACCCCAGCGGAAAGGTGACATAAAGCACGCCGATCCAAAATGGAAGCTCGCCAAATACGTCCAATCCACCAATGGGCATCAGATAGAACCAAATGGAGGTCGTCCAAAAACCAGGTCGCGATACTTTTAACCAAACAGCAAATCGCATGCAGGCCCCAGCGCAAATTAAGTAAGCAATACTAATGGAATGGACTGTCTCAAAGCAGATTGTGCTCTCGCGACCGCTTGATTGCGCACCGTCTTGCCACCACAATGTACGCAGGGCACAAGGGGCGCAATCATGGACAAAATGAAAGGCGGCGACGTCATCGCACGCATGCTAAAGGTCGAAGGCGTCGAAAAAGTCTTCGGCATCATCGACGGCACCTACTTCGGCTTCTACTCCAGCCTCCGCAAATACGGCATCGACCTCATTACCCCGCGCCATGAAACCAGCGCTGCGCACATGGCCGGCGCCTACGCGCGCATCACCGGCAAACTCGGCGTCTGCATGGCCAGCAACGGCCCCGGCGTCGCGAACATTCTCCCCGGCGTAGCAGTCGAAAACGGCGAAGGCAACCGGGTCCTCCTCATCACCAGCACGCGCCGCACCGGCATCGGCTACCCGGATCGCGGCGGCACCTACCAATACTTCAACCAGGTCGGTGTCATTAAACCGATGGCGAAATGGAGCGGCGCCGCGCCTTCGTTTGCGCGCGTGCCCGAGATGCTCCGCCGCGCATTTCGTAAATCGTTCCAAGGCCGCCCAGGCGTTGTGCATGTAGACATCCCCGAAAACATCATGAACGGCGACGACGTAGCGCCCGCATTTCTCGAACCCTCTCAATACCGCTTGACCGATCCGATTTCACCAAGTGCCGCGCAAGTAGATAAAGCGGCAGATCTTTTGCTGAACGCTTCACTGCCAATCATTCACGCGGGCAGCGGCGTCATTCATGCGCTCGCATTCGATGAGCTAAGAGAACTTGCAGAACTGCTACACGCCCCCGTGCTCACCAGTTGGGCCGCGCGCGGCGTATTTCCCGAAGATCACGAACTCGCCGTGCCGATGATCCACGTTGAGCTAAATCACCGCGTACGCAACGACGCCGATGTCGTTTTAACCCTCGGCTCGCGCCTCGGCGAAACCGATTGGTGGGGCAAGGCACCGTACTGGCGCCAGCCCGCACAACAACAAATGATCCAGGTGGACAACGACGAAGACGTCCTCGGCATGAACAAACCCACCGCGCTCGCGGTCCTCGCCGACGCAAGAGTCTTTCTGCGCGCGGTCATCGACACAATCAAATCCAAGCGCGGCGCCATGTCATTAAATGGGCGCAAGTCGCAAGTTTCGAAATACGCGGAAATGCGAAAGGCGCATCGCGCACAACTCGACGAACGCCTCAGCGGCGGAATGAACGCAGGCCACGTCACGCGCGCCTGCGAATCGATCTTCGACAAGAATGCGATCTGTGCCATCGACGGCGGCAACACCGCAATCTGGGCGCACTTCTACCGCACCGTGAAATCGCCCAACACAATCCTGCAAACCGCAAAGTTTGGCATGCTCGGCGCGGGCGTCGCGCAAACGCTCGGCGCAAAAGTCGCCGCGCCCGACAAACAGGTCTATTGCATCATCGGCGACGGCGCGATGGGTTTCCAGCCGCAGGAAATTGAGACTGCCGTGCGCAACAAACTCGCGGTCACCTACCTCGTCTGTTGCGACAAGCAATGGGGCATGGTAAAAATGAATCAGCAGTTCACGTTGCAAAAATACCGCAAGATAGTCGAAGGCCTCGGCCAGAAATTCTCAACCTTCGGAGCGCTCAACGAATCGCTCCCACCGCTCGATTCCATCAACACCGATCTCGGCGAAATAAAATGGGACAAGCTGGCCGAAAGCATGGGCGCCCACGGGGAACGGGTCAACGCACCAGATCAACTAAAGCCCGCTATTGAACGCTCTGTCGCAACCGGCGGCTGCTCCGTCATCCACTGCGACGTCGATCCTGTCACCCACATGTGGGCCCCCAGCCTAAAAGCATTCAAAGACATGCACCAGGAACCCACAGGGAAGTAGACGTCTTTTCGCGCACGAGACTATTTGGAGTGCGGTGGCGGGCAGACACCGCTTTGGCTGGCAGCACGTCGTGCCCGAATTACGAATTGTTTGTAACCCAATCAAATCTGGCGTCGCCTCGAAGCCCTTCGCAAAGCAGCCGAAAAGCCGCCTCAACTTCGATTTCCAATTTAGGTTTTTCTGAGACGATTGAAGGGTTCTGAAGTATCCAATCTCGTACTGTCTCTATTTTCATGAGATCGGCCAAAGACCAACGCTTTTCATCTTGAAACGTGTTAATGAAAATTTCTGCTTCATACGCCGCGGGGCCGCACCGCATTTTGACTTGTCCGCCAGAACCAAGCATCGTTGCTATAGTAAGGAAACCGGATTTTTCAAAAGTTGGAGCCGTTAGCATCAGTTCAGGAGTATTCTGCCGATAATATTTTTCCACCAGCCGTTCAAATTCGACTTGAGTTGATTTGCTCATTGTATTGAGATCACTCGAATGCCGACCGGCACAAATACTGGGGTTATAAGCATCATCTACGCGTTCGCCCGCGCAACCCGCTTCGCAAACTCCTTCAAGAACTCCCACGAAAAAATACCCGACGAATGCCCGTCCGTCCACGCGATCGACACCGCATAATTCCCAAGCGGCTGCATCGTCTGCGGCTGAATATCGCGCGGCACCGAGTTCGGATCGAGGATAGGCTGGCCCGTGTATTCATCGATACATGCCGCGCAAGGACACGCGCAACGCAGGTTGTACGGCGGAATGTCGTCTTCCTCGCCGTCCGGCCACTTGATGTGAATGTACCCGTCGGCGTATGAAACTTCCGGATGCGCCTCCGCCTCGATTCGGCTCTTCCCGATCGCGCGGTGTACGTTCTCTGCTAACCGCGCCAGCTCCTCCAAATCCGAACCGGCATCCGGTTTCGCAAGGTCCGACACACCCGGCACAATCGGCAACTCTGCGAGCGTCGCCAAACCAAAGCGTTCCTGAAGCGTACTCTTGCCGCGTCCAAACGGATAATGCACGTTCCCACAATCGCGGCATTGGAACGACGTCATATTTTCCACCACGCCCAACACCGGCACGGCCACCTTCTCAAACATCAGAATCCCGCGCGCCACGTCCACCAGCGAAAGCGCCTGCGGCGTCGTCACGATGATCGCGCCATCCAGCGACGCCTGCTGCACTATTGTTAATTGAATGTCGCCGGTGCCCGGCGGCATATCGATCACGAGATAATCGAGTTCGCCCCAATCCGTCTGCCGCAGAATCTGCGTGATGTATCCCGACACAATGGGACCACGCAACACCGCAGGCTGATCGCCCAGCAAAAATCCCAGCGACATGACCTTCAGCCCATTCACCACCAACGGCTGAATCTTGTTATTCAGCATCGCCACCTGCGGCTGATGAATTCCAAACAAGGTCGGCAGTGAAGGCCCGTACACATCCGCATCCAACAGACCAACCTTCAGACCTTCCCGCACCATTGCCAGAGCCAGGTGCGCAGCTACCGTCGATTTGCCGACGCCACCCTTGCACGACGAAACCGCGATCACCGCGTTTACGCTCTCCAGCGTATTCACGCCCGACCCCGGCCGTTCTTTCCGCTCCATTGCGCCCATCGTCACGCTCACCGAAGTCACGCCCGGCAGCGCTCGCACCGCCTCTTCGCAGCGCAACTTGAACGTGTCCTTCACCGGACACGCGTGCGTCGTTAGCTCGACGGTAAAACTCACGTCCCCGCCGTCAATCTTTAAATTCTTGATGAACCCCAGCGACACAATGTCCCGCCCAAGATCCGGGTCGACAATGTGCCGCATCGAATTCAGAATTGTGTTTTGATCAAGCATGAAACATCCTTATCTCTATTGCATTGTCCCGAAGGGACTACGGCCCATAGCCCAGGGTTGCGGAGCGTTTCGCGGAGCTACCCTGGGTGACCGCCCCCCATAGCCTCGCTCTACCCGGAACGGGTTGCGGCAATGATGATCGCAATTACGCCCAAGATTCTTTAACCCATCACCGGCTTCTCAAATTCCTGCCCGCAATACAAACATTTCCAATGTTTCGACGACGATACCCGGCTACAACTCGGACACTTAAGCGCGGTGGTGGTCATCTTCCCGTCCCGCACGCCATCGCGCATATCCACGGTCGCGATATGCTTTTCGAGTTCCGCGTCGGTGACCTTCAACTTCTCCCGCAACAACTCCCACAAGGCCTGGTTCAACAGCTTTAACCGATCGACCTCATGCTCCAAATCGCGCACCCGCGAACGCGAATCTTCTATAGCATTTTTCTCCCCGGCCGACATCGCGGGCGCCTGCGGTTGCAGATCGCCATACCAAAATCCGCCGCCAACCATGTCCCACCCTCCGTATTTGGAGTATCGTACCCGCGCGCAGCCGCCGCTGGCAATGCCCACATCGAGTTCGCGCGAAGCGCCTTCGACTGCGGCGAGACAGCGCCGCCTTTCCTTGTCCATTCCATCCAACTAAACGTATCCATCCAATTGCCCTATCATTCCCCGCATGCGACCCTCGCCACAAGGTGAGCAGCCTACCCTTAAATATCGATACAAACATTCGAACGCGGCAAGCCGAACGCAAAGTCTGCGCAATGGCCGCACTAAACGCCCACCCTTTCATCGCGCCTCCATGGCTACGAAACCCGCACGCACAAACCATGTGGTCACCCCTGTTCCGCAGACCCCCATTCGTCAGCCGCCGCGTCGAACGTCTAGAGACGCCCGACGGCGATTTCATCGTGCTGCACATCTCCGAGGGCGAACGCGGCAAACCCGCCGTTCTGCTTTTGCACGGCCTTGAAGGCAGCGCCAACTCCAAATACATCCTCGGCATGCACGAAAAACTCTGCGCCATCGGCTGGCATTGCATCACGATGGAATTCCGCGGATGCAGCGGTGAAATGAACCGCGCACGTCGCTTGTATCATTCGGGAGAAACCACTGATCTCGCGTTTGTCGCATCGCGTTTCGCGGCGCAGTTTCCGCGCTTCTACCTCGCAGGCTTTTCCCTGGGTGGAAACGTACTCGCGAAATGGCTCGGCGAATCGGCGGCCGACGTTCCGGCAAACGTTCGTGCGGCAGCGGTGGTTTCCGTCCCCTTTGACTTGGTTGTGTCCGGCCCGCACATTGACCGCGTGTTGAGCGGTTTTTATGCGCGGCATTTTTTGAGAAGTCTCGTGAAAAAAGCGATCGAGAAAGAAAAACAGTTTCCCAACTGCGTCAGTGTCGAGAAACTGCGCAAGGCCAGAACGCTATACGATTTCGACAATCACGCCACCGCTGCTCTGCACGGTTTCCGCGATGTCGATCACTACTACTCGTCCCAACGCTCGGGACAATTTTTAGACCGTGTACGCGTGCCCACGATGCTATTGAGCGCCGCCGATGACCCCTTCAACCCGGCCTCCACGCTCCCTCGCGAAATCGCGGACCGCTCCGAATACTTGCACCCGCAATTCTCCGGGCGCGGCGGTCACGTCGGATTTGTGTACGGCGCGCCCCATCAATCGCGCTACTGGGCGGAAGAACAGGTGGTCCGCTTTTACCAAACGTATGAACAATTCAATGCTGAAGGAGTTTGAACCAGCACATGTCCGCCACTGATTCCACGGTCCAAAAGAAACGCTGGCGATTTGCGCAGGCATTCGCAAATCTTACGAAAAGAATCATGGTGCTCACGCAGTACCACTACATCAATCGCATCGACGCAGTAGACAAACAGGTCCGCCTGATGAACTACGGTTGGATCGATCCGCAATCACGGCAACCGCTCATGCCTCTCGATCCAGACGAAGAACCCGACCGCAACGCCCTCCAGCTTTATCACCGTGTGGTGACGGCTATCGACATACGGGACAAGGAAATACTCGAAGTCGGCAGCGGACGTGGCGGCGGCGCCGCCTATATTGCAAAGTATCTCGACCCGCGCCGCGTGCACGGCGTGGATTTCTGCGCGGCCTCGGCACTCTTCGCGAACAAATACTGGAAACGCCCGCGCTTAAGTTTCTCACCTGGCAATGCTGAAAAGTTGCGCCATTCCGATAACGCGTTCGACATCGTCGTAAACATCGAGTCCTCGCACTGCTATATCCACATGGACCGCTTCGTCGCCCATGCATACCGCGTTCTGCGTCCTGGCGGGTATTTTCTATTTGCCGATTTTCGTCCGGCAGACCAAATAGGCGATCTGCGCACGGAACTCGAAAAGCCCGGCTTTCAACTAATCGAAGAAGAAAATTTGAACAATGGCGTGGTCCTCGCGCTAGACGCTGACGACGCGCGCAAACGCGAGTTCATCGAGGAAAAAGTCGATGAGCGACGCAAACCCATGTTCGAGATTTTCGCCGCCATCATCGACTCACCCATGTACAAAGCCTTCAAATCCGGTGAAAGCGCCTACATGCGCTACGTGTTTAAAAAACCGGAATAAATAGAAATGCCGCCGAGACGCGTCCTTGCTCCCGCGTTTCCAACGGCACCGGGAATCGGCGTCCACCTTGTCCCCAAACTCCACATTGTCCACCAATTCCTTTTTTGTCGCATGACTTCGCATAATGCACCTCGACATCTCCACTTGTTACAATCCCTGCCGCACGTACTCACAAAGAAGGGACCAGCCATGCGCCGTACGCTATCGATCCTCGCGTTATTCGCTTTTGTATTTTGCGCTCTCGCATTCGCCGCGGATGACGACCACGTCATGGGAATCTGGGAAGGCAAGATCACGACATCCGGCTGGGAATCCCGCACCGTCAAGGCCAAAATCTGGGGCGTGAAAAATAACGCATGGGAAGGCCAATTCCAGATCATTGAGAATGGTGGCCCCGTTGCCGAAGGCAACATCTCCGGCAAGCGCGAAGGGAGCCCCGAAACAGTAAAATCCGTCCCATTCTCGGGTAATCTCAACCTCGATGGCGACTACTTCCTCACCGCAACAGCCACCGAAGAAAAAATGACCGGCCAACTCGCGCCCGGCAGGGAAACCAAAAAAGGCAACATAAAAGCGGACAAGAAAGGCGGAGAACCAATCGCCTTTGAGCTCCAGCGCCAGCAGGTCAAACCACCCACACAAGGAGCAACACCGCCGGAAGGCGCTATTGTTTTGGTGGGACCCGGCGCGGATCCGGAAGCGTGGATCCTGCGCCCCGGAGCAACCGATCGCACGCCCGACGGCGCGCTTCCCATCATCAAGCCAAGCTGGATTAGTAAGCAGGAATTCGGTAGCTGCAAGTTGCATCTTGAATTCGTCACACCCTACATGCCAAACGCAGGAGTCGGCAGTCAGGAACGCGGCAACAGTGGCGTCTATGTGCAAGGCCGCTACGAAATTCAGGTGCTCGACAGTTTTGGCGCGGCCCCGCGCAATAACCTCTGCGGTGGAATCTACAAAATTGCAGTACCGCTCGCCGATGCCGTATTGCCACCGCTCACCAGGCAGACTTACGATATGGAATTCCATGCGCCAAAGTTCGACGCTTCCGGCAAAAAAACGCAGGACGCGGAACTCACCGTGCTGCACAACGGCATCGTCATCCACGACAAATTAAAGTTACCGAACGCAACGCCCGGCGGCGTCACGGACGTGGAGGGGTCGACGGGTCCCCTGCTCTTGCAAAATCACAATGACGACGTCAAGTACTACAACATCTGGATCCAACCCATCCAGGATTGATGGTGCACGAAGAAGATCGATACGAAGGCATTGCGTAGCGCATGGCGCAGCCACGCCTTTCGATCGTCATCCCCGCGTACAACGAGGCCAAACGCATCGGCGATACGCTGATCAAGGTCCACGCCTATCTCATGAAGCAGACCGGGGTGTCGGAGATCATCGTCGTTGACGACGGCAGCACGGACCGCACGGTGGACGCCGTACAGAAGCATTTCCCCGCGGTGCAGGTAATCTCATATCAACCCAATCGCGGTAAAGGCCACGCCGTGCGCACGGGCATGCTCGCGGCCAAGGGTGACATACGCCTGTTCTTCGACGCCGACAGTTCAACGCCAATCGAAGAACTCGAAAATGTGTACCCGCACATCGAGCAAGGCGCGGACATCGTCATAGGCTCGCGCATGGTAGCGGGTGCCGATGTCATGGTCCACCAGCGCTGGCTCCGAGAGCGCGTCGGCCGCTTCTTCAACGTCGTACTCCTCGCGCTGGGCCTCACCCGGATGCGCGACACACAATGCGGATTCAAAGCCTTCACCGCGCGCGCCACGGAAATCTGCTTCCCGCGCCAAACACTCGAACGCTTCAGCTTCGACGTCGAAATACTCATTATTGCCACGCGCCACAAATTGAAAGTTATCGAAATCCCGGTGCATTGGATCAACAGTCCCGACACCCGCGTCCGTATGCTGCGCGACGCAGTGCCAACACTAAGAGAACTCCTCACCATCCGCGCCAACCTCCGCGCGGGAAAATACGATTGAACTACAAAGCGCTCCTGTAGCGCCCAATAACCGCGCCGGGCGGAATTGCGTGTTCGACCACGCCGCGCACATATTCGATATCCGCAATTCAACCGCGTAAAATCCTCTCCAGGGGCCATAACATGAAGTCGCGTAGTACCCAGTTTGTTCCAGTTAGACTTAGCCTAGCCGATATTGTTGGCTCGGAATACATTAGCGCGGTCGCCTCCGCGCGCGCCGCGCTCACAGAAGAGCCACCTCAAACTTTGCGCGCGCTCGCGACGCAAAAGATCAGTTTCTTTCCCACAGATACGCAAGAAAGACTGCTGGAATTGATTCCGCGCATCGGTATGCAGGTAGGGCGTAAGCTCGTCAAAAGCGCCGCAGGCGCAAGCACACATGGTTTTCTACACGCGACAAAAACGCATCAAGCTCCGCTTTCAACTTTCGGGTACTACCGCGTCGCGGAAAACGGAAAGCTGTATTTCATAGCCAAAAGCGAACACTACCACGCATCACTCGGCCACAGTTTCGCGGGCTACCAACTCATCGACATTGCGCGCCAGCTCGGCATCCCCAACCCCACGCACAACAACACGCGCGGCCACATCACGCGCCTGCTGGAAAGCGAGCTCGTGCGGTGCGGCGCAGGCATCCGCGTGCGTGACGCAAAGGGCCTCGCGCGGCTCATCCGCTCCAGCAAACCCGCATATCCGAACCGCGTATTAAACCTCGAAACAGGAAGTCTTGCTGCCGAGGCCGCGCTCAAGATGATACTTGCGCGCTTCTACAAACCGCAGGACGACTCTACGAAACCAAAATATAAAGGCAAGATTCCCGTCATCGTCGTCATCGGAGATTTCGACGGCGGCATCCGCGCAAATTATCACGGCACCACGATGATGACCCAAATTCAGCGCGGCATGTGGGAAGGCCTGCGCAACGGCATGGAAAAACAAGGCCTATACGTCATCCGTGCAGTTCGCCCCAATCACATCGTCGAACTCGAATGGGTCTTTAACGAATTCGATGGTGGCAAATACAAAATCGCCGGACTCTTCCACGAGATAGTGTTGATGAACTACGCAGGCAAGACGCTGAATCCAAAATTCGTCAAGCGCATGTACGCCCTTTGCAAGAAGCACGATGTACCCACCGTGGCCGACGAAATTCAAACCGGCATATGGAGTCCCGAACTCTTCATGTACCGCGAGTACGGCGTGAAACCTAGTTTCGTTGCCATCGGAAAAGGCTTCCCCGGCGGCGAGTACTGCGCCTCCCGCATTCTATTCAAGAGCGACTACGACAACCTCCCACAGTTCGGCGCGCTTGTCACCAACGGCCAGGAAGAACTCGCCTCGCTCGCCTATTTGATCACCATGCGCTGGGCACAGGCCAACGCAAAAGTCACCAACGCCGTCGGCGAATACTACGAAGCCCGCCTTCGCGATCTCGCCGCAAAGAACGCCCACCTGATCTCCGCCATCGAAGGCCGCCGCCACCTCGCCGGCATCTACTTCAACGATCTGGCCCCCGCAAAAAAATTCTCCGACTCGTTAAACGCCGCGGGCTTGGACATCAGCGTGCAAACCTACAAAGCCGGGTGTCCCCCCAGCGCACTCACAAAACTCCCGCTCATTGCAGGATATGAAGCCGTAGATTTCGTCCTCGCGCGAATGGAAAAAGCATTGGCGGGAATCTAGCAGCGCAATAGTGTTCACTTTTCTGCATTCGTGCGAATATTATCTCCGTTCACGTGGGCATTAGGTTTGTAGTTCCGCCTTTAGGCGGTCTTACTTTCCCGCACGCACCCCGCTGCGCTAAACTATCACCCTTCAAGCGAGGAGCATTTCCAAACCATGAACGGAATCACGCGGGCATACCGCAATTTTGTCCATTCGCGAAAATTCGCCAAGCTCGGCACAGGCTGCCGCTTCATCGGACGCGACCTCACCGTCGAAGGCCACGTGGAAATCGGCGACTATAGCCGCGTGCGCGAAGACGTCAAACTTCGCGCCAGCAAAGGCGCAAAGATCATCATTGGCAAGCGTTGCCTATTAAGTTGGAACGTCATCATCGAGTGCGGCGAGCTAATCGAAGTTCACGACGGCGCAGGCCTCGCGGAATACGTGCGCGTTCGCGACGGCACGCACCTCATCTACGGCACAGAAGCCAACTGGCGATACGTGCCCAATTACTTCACCCCCGTGATCATCGGCGAAGACGCATGGATCGGCAGCGGCGCATATGTTTCAAAAGGTGTGAAAATCGGCAAAGGCGCGGTCATCGGCGTTGGCGCAATGGTCACCAAAGACGTGCCGCCTTATGAAATCTGGGTCGGCTCGCCGGCGCGTTATCTGCGTCACCGCACGCACGACCTACCCGAGGAGCTGCAGAAACTCGCCGACGAGTTAATCAAAAAATACGGCATCAAAGAAGATCGGCGGGACTGGTAAGGTGGCCGTCCGCGCAATTACCTTCGACTTCTGGCGTACGCTCTTCTCCGATCCGCGCGAACCGGTCGAGCGCCGCCAGATTCGCATCGATGCAGTGTGCAAAGTCACCGGCGCGGCACCCAACGAGGTGCATCGCGCGTTGCTCACCAGCGAAACGGAGTTTCTGCAACACCACATCCGCGAACAGTGTACGCTTGGCCCCATCCATGCCGTAGCGATTGTTTCGCGCGAACTCGGCGTGCCAATCGCCGACAACGCCGCACAAGACCTTGCGGAAATTTTTGGTGCTGCAATTCTGCACTACCCCCCCGTCGCCATTGCCGATGGCTTGGAAGCAGTGCGCGCCGCATCCAAACGTTTTCCTATCGGCATTATTTCCGACGCCGGCATCAGCCCCGGCAAATCGTTACGCGTAATTCTCGAACGCAACGGCTACGCACCGCACTTCAAACACATGGCATTTTCGGATGAAGTCGGCGTAGCAAAGCCTCAGGCTTTGATGTTCGACACGGCAGCCCGCGCACTCGGCGTCGAAAGGAATGAACTGCTACACATCGGGGATCTGGAAGGCACCGACATCCGCGGCGCAAAAGCAGTCGGCGCGAGCGCCGCGCTCTTCGTCGGCGATCACGATCGTTATCGCAGCAACAACTCCGCAGACTACATCATCGAGAATTGGAATCACTTCCTCGAACTGCTGCCCACGATCGAATAGTAGAGTGAGGTAAATTAAGTCCCCCTTGGAAGGGGGATTTAGGGGGATGTAAATTCAGCGCGTTCTATCACCGCGCTACAAGGCTCATCATCGGAATTCACCACAACAAGCGAAATCGCATTCGCATCTGCCTTCAGCGCGCCCGAATTCACAAACAACGTTTCGTCCACCACCTTCACAAACGCCTCGTCATCCGATCCACATACCACAATTTCCGCATTCGCCGCTTCACGTTGTCGTCGGAAACGATCGATCGAATCCTCTGCCGTCAGTGTATTCGACTGGCTCGACACCGTCCCATGGCAAAGACAAAGCGCTTTCCCCTCAAACGTCAAATCCCGACGCTGCGGTAGCGCGCGCAGAAACTCAATATTCGTATTCGTAAGCGATTCATGCCCCCGCATCACAGCGTCGAATACGATTTCGTCCAATCGCTTTCGCATCGAGTCCGCCTTGCGCAACGCCCGCACCACAAGCCGATCCATTTCGCCCTGCACGCACGTCACGCCGCGCTCGCGCAGGCGATCGATTACAGCATTCCCGTCATCGCCGCCCGCCGCGAGATTCCCCGTGCAAAGGACGGTGTGAATGCCCAGCGAATCGACGCGCGACAGCGCTGCATCGAGCGCGTGTACGTCGCCCTGCGCGCCGCCAATCACCGCGATCAGCATAAAACCAATCCGCGCAAAACATGATTCAAGTGATATTGATAAGACATAGACCGGGAGTTTAGGCAATGTTTACAGGGGGATCAAGCAGATCGCAAAATCTTTCCACGCAAGGGTTTGCGTACGATCCCGTCAACTATGAAATTGCAACATGCAGAATCCCCCTGTAAATAAAGGGCGAACGCGAGGTCGATTTCATTTTAGCCCCGAAAATAGGGCTTGACAAAAGCCCCGTTACTTTGTAAATAACGCGTGGGCCGGGTGGGGCCCCCAGCCACCCGTGGCGCTTTTAGACCCTCCAGTGACGCCTATCGCGGCGCTGGAATCAGTGCAAAGAGGATGTGGGGAATCAGCAACAGTATCCGAAGGAGGATAAAAGAATGGCAGGCAAGAAGGCTCTCACAAAGTCGCAGATCGTCGGCGGACTCGCGGACAAGACTGGTCTCAGCAAGAAAGACGTCGCCAATCTGCTCGCGGAATTGACGGCGCTTGCGTACAAAGAAGCCAAAGTCGGCTTCACGCTCCCGGGCCTTGGTAAGCTCGTCGTCGTGAACCGCAAGGCGCGCATGGGCCGCAACCCCGCAACCGGCGCGACGATTAAGATCCCCGCGAAGCGCGTGCTCAAGTTCCGCATCGCAAAGCAGGCGAAAGACTCCATTAAGTAACGATCGCCCAATCAAAAAATTTTGGCCGGCCCATGGAAGCACCACCGGGCCGGCCAACTTTTTTCGCAGCAAATAGAATTACGCTGGCATATTAACGTCAATCTGGCATGTTGACGGTCACGCGGAGACACGTTCAACTTCATTACCGCAACGTTCGAAACTGTGATTGGAATTCGAATTCGCGTCGAAGACGCTCTGCAACCCTGGCCAGAGGCAACGCCCCTGGAATCAAAATCAACCTTAGACCATTGCGCGCTGAGGGCGCACCGCAAAGGCTCTTGCGTGAAGCTACTTCTCTTTCTCTTCCTGCTCCACTTCCGCAAGCCGCTTCGTGCGCTCCCATTCCTCCTGCTTCTTGCCCGTAAACAAGCGCAGATAAAACGGAATCTTCCACAACAAAAACAACGGCACCGCCAATAAGCCCAGCCACACTTCGCGCGGCGCATTGCGCTGACGCAATCCCGTGATCACATACAAGCAGGTCACGGCAAAGAACGAAGCAAACATCGCAAAATATGGCCAGCCAACAAACGCTGCCACGACAATGCACGCCAATTCCATGAACACAAACAACGACAACGGCGGCACGCACAACTCCAGCAGCATATCCAAATAACGCCAGCGCGGCGACCGCGCAAATGCGCGCAATAACGGTGGCGCATACGTGCGCACCGTTTGCAAGCGCCCGCCTTCCCATCGCCGCCGCTGCGGTTCCGCCTGCGCCTTCGTCGTTGGCATTTCAGAGATCACGGCAGCATCAGGATTGAAGTGCACCAGTATTCCGTCCAGTAATAGCCGCAACGAAAATTCAATGTCTTCAACAATCGAATAGGCAGGCCATCCATACGACAGCAAAACTTCCGATCGAAATGCCATACCGCTGCCCTTGATGTCCGCCGTCCCGCCCCAATGCGTGCGCCCCGCAGGACGCAATCCATTGATCAACGCAAAGCCCGCCCAGGTCAGCGCCGTGCGCCAGCCCGCATCAGGATTGGAAACGCCATACCACGCCTGCACGACCTTCACATCTGGATGGGAAAGACTAGCGGAGATTTCCGCTAGAAATCGCGGATCGACAATACCGTCTGCGTCCACCAGCGCAACCGCGTCGTATTCGGCAAACGTGTCCTTGTGCGTTTTCAGACACCAGTCCAACGCCTGTCCTTTTCCACGTAACACCTTGTCCGTCCGCTCGAACGCAGTAGCACCCGCCGCGCGCGCGCGCGCAGCCGTTGCATCACTACAGTTATCCGCAATCACAAAAACATCAAACTTCTCGCGTGGATACTCCGAAGCGAACATCTGCGCCAGCGTGGCCTCGATCTGAAGTTCTTCGTTATGCGCCGGGCTAAGCAGGGCAATGCGCAGCGGTTCCGCAGTCGAATCCACCTTCTTGCGTAGCAAGAGCGACCCGGTGGTTACTAAGATTAGATAACCGGAAATCACGCTAAGATACAGCGCGGGCAGGATCAAAAGTATCGCGATCACAAACAAAAAGCCATCCTCCACACAGTCCGCGCGAAAGTGTACAAGAATCACGAAGACCAGACCAATTGCCGCAGGGGTCTCTAGCTTAATCTATTGTCTTAGTCAGCTCTTGTGCGGCGACCATGTTGCGTTCGCACACAATGTCCACTGAGTCCACCATGTCCAGATTGTCCACCCAGATGATCTTAGACCTCCATTACGATTACGATTGCACGCACGAGCACATCAAAAAATGGCGAACACAAAAACTAACATCGATCAAATCCTTCGGGAAGGCGAGAAGCACCTCTCGCGCCGCGATCCGTTTCTGCGCAGTGTCATTCGCCGCGCCGGCCCCTGCGGACTGCGCCCGCACCGTGGCTACTACGAGATCCTCGTGCGTGCGATTATCTCCCAGCAACTCAGCGGAAAAGCGGCTGAAACGATTATCAACCGCTTCCGCGCAGTCTACGGCCCGAATGGCTTCCCCAAACCCGAACAAATCCTCGCCACGCCCGACACCACACTCCGCGCGACCGGCATGTCAAACGGAAAAGTCGCCTTTGTAAAAGATCTCGCAACTAAGTTGGAAGACGGCTCGCTCAAACTGAATCGACTTTCCCGCATGAACGATGACGACATCATTGAGATGCTCACCGACGTGAAAGGCATCGGCGTGTGGACCGCCCACATGTTTCTCATGTTCTCGCTCTTCCGCATGGACGTGCTCCCCGTCGGTGATCTCGGCATTCGCAACGCTTTCCATCGCCACTACGGTTTTACGTCCGCGCCAACCGCCGTGCAGATGGAAGCCATCGCCGAAGAAAACAAGTGGCGTCCATACCGCTCCATAGCATCGTGGTACTTATGGCGCGCGCTGGAAGACGAGACACTGAAGAAAAAATGAGCGACACCAACGCGCCGGATATCTCCTTCGTCATCATCGGCTACAACGAAGGCAAACACATTCGCAGTTGCCTCGAATCTGTGCGCGCGATCAACCTGCCCGGCGCGCGCTACGAGATCATCTACGTCGACGGCGGGTCCTGCGACGACAGCGTCGAACAGGCCCGCAGCGTCGACGGCATCCGCGTACTCGGCGGAGACAAGCGCCGCCGCGCAGCGGAGAACCGCAATCTAGGCGCGGAACACGCCCTCGGCCGTTACATTCAATTCATCGACGGCGACATGCACCTCGATCCCGAATGGCCAGCAGTCGCAATGGCCTTTCTCGATCTACATCCCGAAGCCGGCGTCGTATTCGGCATGCTGGAAGAAACCAATCCATCGTTCATCTTCCGCGTGTTGCAAATCGATTGGAACCCCGTCGAAGGCGAAGCCGACACCTGCGGCGGCGCGGCAATGCACCGCCGCGAAGTGTTTGAAAAAGCCGGCCGTTTTCCCGAGGACGTCAGCACCGGCGAAGAACCGCTCCTCTGCTGGCGCGTCCGCAACAACACCGCGCACAAAATCTGGTACCTCGACAAACGCATGGCCCAGCACGACCTCGGCTACACCAGCTTTCGCGACTACTGGAAACGCTGCACCACCAACGGCCGCGCGTACATCGAAATCGCGTCCCGATGCTGGAAAACCAGCGACCCTTTCTGGAAACCAAACGTCATCCGCAACTTCACCTGGGCCGCGATCTACATTGCCGCCATCATCGCATTCGCGCTCGCTCCTTTACTTTTGAAAGTAGCGCTGCTTGCGTTGGTCGCAGCAATCTTGATTCGCCTAACCTTTAAAACCTGGCGCAAAGGCAACCCATTTGCCATCGCAATCGGCTACGCGCTCCACTGCTACTTCGCAAAAATTCCCCTCGCCTGGGGACAACTCAAATGGCTCCTCTCTGCCAAACGGTAGACGCTAACCGCAACCCCGTGAATTTGACCCCGCCCCGCCCCGTCATTACGCTATTGGCTTCCCATGAACCGAATTACCGTATGGAGGTTGTACCGATGAAGTGGCTTGCATTTGTCTGTTGCTGCGCCCTGTTAACCATTGGCGCAGTGTCGTCCCAATGGGTATTCGCACAGGACGCGTCGCCCACCGCCCCAGTCATGGACACCGCAAAATTGATGAAAGTCTTCGCCGATCCGGCGATGGAGACCATCAAGGGCGCCATTAAAGAAGTCCCCGCTACCCCCAAAGGCTGGCGCGTCATTCAAGATCAGGGCGAAGCCGTCGCCGAAATCGCCAATCTCACCATGATGCGCGAAGGCGATCATGAAAAAGCCCCCGAGTGGGATCAACTCGCCGACGCCATGAAGAAAGCCGGTCTCGCGTTAGCCGAATCCGCAGGCAAGAAAGACTTCGCAGACGTCCAGGCAAAAGTCACCGCGGTCATCGCCTCCTGCAACGAATGCCACAAAAAATTCGAGCCGGACACCGCCCCCGAAATCCTCCCATAGTCCACAAGTAAAAAAACTGCGCCTGAAAAGTAGCGCCTCCCTCGCCTGAGCGCGGCGTATCTCGAAGGTCAGCGCAACTAATTAACGAGCGCGGCGGCAGACCCAAAAGTCTGCCGCCGCGTTGCCATCAACAGCGGTACTTTCTACTTCGGTTCGACGGTTTCCGTTAACGCCACGTCCATCTGCCCGCTGATAGTCCGCCGCCATCCGCGCTCCCGTTCCCTTTCCACGCCTTACACAGTATTATTGTCTAACGGTCATAAAATCCTTCGGGCCATTCCTAAACTTTGAGGGGCCACATATGTCCACCCAACACCGTATCTGCCCGCTGTGCGAAGCGACCTGCGGCCTGAAAATCGAAACCGAAGGCCGCCGCGTCACGCGTATCGAAGGGGATAACGAAGATACCTTCAGCGAAGGCTACATTTGCCCAAAAGGCGCGGCACTAGCGGAACTGGACGCAGACCCCGATCGCCTGCGCGCCCCGCGCATCCGCGACGGAAAATCATTTCGCGAGGCAACCTGGGACGAAGCCTTTGCGCACATCAACGAACACCTCACGCGCATTCGCGATCAGCATGGACCCAACAGCGTCGCGATCTATCTCGGCAACCCCATCGTTCACAACATCGCGCTGACCGCGTACGTGCCTGCGCTGGCAAAAGCGCTCAACACACGCAACGCCTATTCCGCGAGTACCGTCGATCAATTTCCCAAACAACTCGCGTCCGCGCTCATGTTCGGCACAGGCCTCAGCGTCGCCGTGCCCGACATCGACCGCACGCACTACATGCTCATCCTCGGCGCGAACCCGCTCGTCTCCAACGGCAGCATGATGACCGCGCCGAACTTCCCCGGCCGCCTGCGGCGCTTGCGTCAACGCGGCGGTAAAGTCGTTGTCATCGATCCGCGCCGCACGAAAACCGCCGACGCCGCCGATGAACACCATTTCATCCGCCCCGGCACCGACGCGTTTCTGCTCTTCGCAATCGTCAGCACGATCTTCGAAGAAGGCCTCGCCAAACCCGGTCCCATCGCAGAACACACAAGCGGCATCGATGAAGTGCGCCGCCTTGCAAAAGCGTTCACACCCGAACGCGTAGCCTCGCGCTGCGGCATCAAT
>JADLHJ010000076.1 GCA_020848835.1 Candidatus Hydrogenedentota bacterium | reverse complement strand
GCTTCATCAATTCCGAAGACTCCGCGTGCGATACGAACGCCGCGTGGACATCCACGAAGCCTTTCTTGCCTTGGGCTGTGTCTGTATCTGCTTCAATTTCGTGAATGACTTTTGTTAGAGGCTCTTAAAATAAGCGAGCGAAAAGAAAAAGGCACCAAGCGAACTTGGTGCCCAAACATAGGTCGATTGATTTTAAAAGATGTACGCGGGTTCCAGAACGGCTTCGAAGTTTACTTCCGGGTCGGTGACCGGGAAGGTGAACATCTCGAATACGCCCGTGCTGGTACGCAGTACTGCGCGGGTTGTACCGAGTACCGGCGCCACGCCGATAAGGTAGCCCAGCGGCTTGCCCTCTTTGAGTTTTTTGTCGAAGGTCACTGGAATTTCTGCCCATCCCAGGAGCACGTTGGAAAGCCCACGACCGAGCTTGGTCAGGCGCTTTTCAAAGCCGGTCGGGGGAACAATCATCTGATCGGGATCGTAGCTCTCCGCAATTGCGACGTAGGTCGGCGCAAAAATACCGAGTATTATCGCTACTGCCAGGACTTTTACCCAAGATTTACTGGCGTTTCGCACGAGAAGCTCCTCCCTCACCTGGTGGGAAAACGGGCCAAAACCGCTGAATTCTGTCGTTTGGAGTCTAACACAGGGTAGGGGGGTTGTCAATGTTTTACCCCACTTTCAGAAATGGGCTGACTTTGGCACCAAACGATGGTCTAAGTGTCCTATTATTCGCTAAGGCAATGCAAGGATTGTGGCGGAATGGCTCAAGAGAGCGATACATATGGACTCGAGGAGCGGGCTCGGCTGGGTGACTCGGAAGCCTTTGGGCAACTCGCCGAGACGCACTACCGTGCCGTCTATGGGATAGCCTTCAGTTCGGTCGGCAATTGGAGCGGGGCGCAAGACATCGCGCAGGAGACCTTTTTGCTGGCGTGGTCCCGGCGGGCGACCTTGCGAAATGCCGCCGCGTTTCCGGCCTGGGTACGCCGCATCTCGACGAATCTCTCGAAGAATTGGATTCGTTCAGCTGACTATCGGCGGCGCTTGGCAAATCAATACAGCGCGTTAACCAGTTCGGAGGCGGCGCCGGATTGCGCACCCGATGCGGAAGCCAGCGCGAAATTTCGCAAAGCGGAGGTGTGGCGCGCGTTGGAGACGCTATCGCCGCCGCTTCGGCAGGTCGTTGTTCTCTACTACCTCCAGGGGGAGTCATTGCGTTCGGTCGCGGATGCACTTGGCATAAGCGAAAACGCTGCAAAAAAACGGTTGCACCATGCGCGCGCGAAACTGCGTGCGCACTTCGAGGAGCAGTGGCAGCAGGAAATGGCGCAGGCGCGCTTCGCCATGGGCACGCATTCCGTGCGCGACCGATTCCTTGCGGGGATTGTGCTTGGGCCTGCGTTGCCGGAGTTGGGAAAGTCTGTGGCTTCGACTGGATTGGGGTTGTGGTGGGAGACGACAAAACAGACCGCGATGTCGAAACCTTTTTGGGCAGGAGTGGGAGCGATGACATTGAAGCAAGTTTCTGTCAGTTGCGCTATTGCGGTCGCAATCGTGGGCGCGTTGTACTGGGGGCTTTATAAACCAGTGGAAGAGATTGCGCCAACGCAGGTTGTCGCGACAACACCCGTCGCTCATGGCGAAGATGCAAAACTCACAGCAACGCAGTCACATGATGTCGTTGGGCAGCGCGTGGCGATGCCGGCTGCGCCGGTTGCTCCCGTAGTGCCGGCCGCGATACCCGAAGTTCTACCCATTAAAATAGCCGATCCAAAGGATTACATCACGCTGCAGGGATCGGTTGTGGACGCCAATAATGTTCCTGTTGCGGGAGCTGAAGTGAGTATTGCCGCACTTGGAGTTCCGCATGCAGCGAAAGGAGCAAGCGACGAGGTTCTGAGCGCACATCGCGAGGCGTACCGCAAGTACACGGGCAAGCGGGAGCATTATTGGAACGGCATGACCGACGAGGCCGGGCAGTTTGTCGTGAAGGAAATCCGTTTTGCGGGGACGACAGTGATTACCGCGCGCGCACCCGGATACGCGTCCGCAATGAAATACATTGCCTTGGATGAGGCAAACACGTCCCGCGAAAACATTACGCTTCAACTTCTGCCGGGGATGACCGTCTATGGGAAACTCTTGAGCGCAAGCGGCCAACCCATAACAGACGGTGTTGTGCGCTTAGTGAGTTCCGCTGATGCCGATGGAGGAGTCGCCAACAACCGAGTGACTGGCCTTATCGCGCTAACCGACGACTCCGGCGGCTTCGAATTGGATATTGAAGCACCGGGCACGCTGTCGCTCGGTGCGCAGAGCGAATTGTATGGCGTTGCCACCTTTTCGGATGTCGTGGCGAATTCTGACGAAGTAATCGAACTTCGTTATCCGCAGCAATCGGGTGTATTTGGCGTCGTGCGAAATGACGACGGCAGCGTGGTGCGAGATGTGCAAGTGCAGCTCGACGGACACATAAGAACTTCCGGGGTCGGTCCTGTTGCTATAGGCAAAACCCTGAACGCGACGACAGACGCAAGTGGCGCGTACCGCATTGCAAATGTTGACCCAGGACAGCGCTACTCAACGAAAGTGATCGGCGCGAACGGTGTTCCTCTTGCTGACGGTGAACCAATCGAGCAATTGGTGGCGGGGACCGACTACGAACTCAACTTTACGGTAAAACCGCAGATGACGGTGCGCGGTACGGTTTATGGCACACATTCCGGAAAGCCGCTCAAGGGCATTTCAGTTGCCGCAATTCCGGAGAATGAACAAGCATCGCGTGCAGGTGGACCGATTGAAAGGGTCGTATCGGAAGCCAGCGGTCCGGAAGGAGAATACTCGCTCACGCTTAGCGGCGACGGAGGTACTTATACGCTTACTGCCTCGTACAGCGAAACATCATTTATCGATGCCGGCGTCGATCTGTCCGATCGGCCAAGTGTCACATTGGAGCCTGGTAAAACGGTTACGCAAGATATCGGCGTGGTTGAGCCCGCCACGCGATCGTTTGTGCTTGTCGATGAGTCGGGCAACCCGGTAGCCAACGCGGCCACAGCCGTTGAGGTGAAGGGGAGATTCAATATGGCGCATAGCACATCCGTGGGCACAGACGCCGAAGGCCACTTAACAATGCCCGGTCTGCCATCTTCCAAACCGATCAGCGTAATTTTTTCGAAATCGGGGTATCTGCGTGCGCAGAGTGCGGTGGCGACGAGCAAACCCGGCGAGACACTGCCAGAAGAGGTGGTTGTAATGTATAAAGCGACTGCCGCACGGGCATTGATAATCAACTCCGATGGGACTGCCTTGACTAACGAACCCGTTGAAGTGCGCATTACCTACGGTGAAAACGAGATCACGAAAGATGGGATCAGCACCGATGCAGATGGTTACGTATTAATACCATCCGAATTGCCTGCAACGGAAGTCACGATTCAGATATCGGTTTCTCGATATCGTGATGGTTCTTCGTCGACGCTTAGAAGTGTGACGCAAACCTACTCCCTAGCCGCAGATACGCAAAATGACTTGGGGCAGGTCACTGTCGCGCCCGTCACGAATTAGTTTGCGTCTCCCAAAGAAGTCTCGCCGCCAAGTGGGGACTTCGCCGACGATGGCACCAATTCCGCAGTCGTTCGTCTTATTATTCAGTTATG
The DNA here is from genome assembly GCA_020848835.1 of Candidatus Hydrogenedentota bacterium. GTDB lineage: Bacteria > Hydrogenedentota > Hydrogenedentia > Hydrogenedentales > SLHB01 > JABWCD01. The sequence continues at coordinate 26,154 of JADLHJ010000076.1, read as the reverse complement.
GGAAATACAGGACAAACGATAGCGGCCGGGCCGGACGATACGTCGCGCCTCACTGAGCGGGCCTGCAAAGGCGATTCGGAAGCGTTTGCGCAGCTTGCGGATCACCACTATCGAACCGTGTACGGCATCGCGTTTAGCGCGGTGGGCAATTGGAGTGGCGCGCAGGACATTGCGCAGGAAACCTTTTTGCTCGCGTGGTCCCGCAGAACATCGCTCCGTAATTTCGCCGCATTTCCATTTTGGCTGCGGCGTATCGCCAGCAACCTTTCGAAAGACTGGATCCGTTCGTCCGGATATCGCCGCCGTTTGGCCGATCACTACAAGGCATTGTCTCCTTCAGAGATAGATTCGCGACCTGCACCGGATGCAGAAACGGATCGCGATATGCGCAAGGCAGATGTGTGGCGCGCGCTTGAAACGCTTTCTCCCAACGTTCGCGAGGCGGTCGTTCTCTATTACCTCTACGGCGAGTCTTTGCACTCCGTTGCCGCGTCGCTGGGTATCAGTGAAAACGCCGCGAAGAAACGCCTGCAACACGGCCGGGCCAAACTGCGCCACCATTTTGAAGCGCAATGGAAAGAGGAAATGGCGCGCGCGGGGCAGAGCGTTGGCGCAGGTTCTGTGCGAGATCGATTCCTCGCTGGAGTGCTTGTAGGGCCGGCCGTGCCGGAACTTGCCAAGTCGGCAGTGCCGGGAGGACTCACGCTCAAGTGGTTAAATCTGAACACAACGGGACTGGTACCGGCATTTATCGGAGTGATGGCGATGTCAGCGCACAAGGGTTTAACGGTTGCTGCGATCGTGGCAATTGCAGTCGGTGGACTTTGGGTTTTGAACAAGCCCAAGGGAGATCTCGCGTCATCGAAACCGAACGTCAATGAAATAATAACCGTCTCGAGCGATTCCGTGCCGGCATCCGAAACGCCGCATCAAGTTGCGGAGGAAGACGCGCGAGAACCGCGTACGGAAGTTCCTGCACAGCAAGAGGTGGAACAAAAGCTTCCCGCGGTGGACCCTGCGGAAGAGGAACCAGAAAACTTCTTGTCTTTGCGAGGGCGTGTCTTGGATGGAAAGGACACGCCCGTCGCCGGCGCATCGCTGGTCCTCATGCGAACCGGCAGACGTGCGCCAACCGAAGCCGCCGACGCTGATGCACTGCGTACGAAGTTGGCGGAATACCAAAAGGACGTTGTGAAGCGCGGCGTGATCTGGTCCGGCGCCACAAACGATGCGGGCAGTTTTCAGATCGACAAGCTTCCAATCGGCGGCACGGCACGGCTCGTCGCGCGCGCACCCGGATTTAAAGCAGATTCGGTGACCATTTATTTCAACGGTCAACCGGAGGCAAAAGACGAAGTCACCATTCGCCTCACACCCGGCATAACGGTGCAGGGTATCTTGCTTAACGCTGATGGGAACCCCGTGCCCGACGGACAGATTGAGGTGTGCGGTATTTCTACTGACGGGGGCAGTAGCGGTACGAGCGACGATATATGGACTTGGACGGACAGTCAGGGGCGCTTTGAATTGGACATTGAGGACTCGGGATGGCTGGCACTGCGGGTCATTAGCAGGACGGAAGGGGCCATTACGTTCGAGCGCGTGCGCGCCGATATTGACGAAAAGCTTATGCTGCGTTTTCCCCCTGCCTCGACCGTATTTGGCACGGTGCGTGACGTGCAAGGTGCGGCAATGCCGAACGTAGAAGTGCGCTTCGCGGGATCAATTGTTTCACAGTCATTGGATGCGAACGGAAACCCCAACAGTACGAGCAGCACGTCAGGCGACACATTTAGCGCGCTTACTGGAGCCAGTGGCGCATACCGCATTGAAGGGTTCGATCCTGGTCAGCGTTACACATCGGAAGTACTCGATGCATACGACGAACTGTTAACCAGCGGGCCGGGCATAATGAATCTTGTTCCCGGCACGCAACACGAACTGAATTTCGTCGTGAGCGAGCCCACGATCGTGCAGGGAACGATCATCGGTAACGCCACGAACAAGCCAGTCGCCGGCGTGGGCATTATTGCCATCCACGATAGTCACATTCAGCCGAGCTATAGCACCGCGCCGCGCAAACACCAGTGCACAACGAGCGGCCCCGACGGCCGCTATTCGCTGAAGATCGTGGGAGAGGCGGGCCGATTTGGATTAATGACGTCGTACAGTGAATCCGCTTATGGCTGGGGTGGAGATACAACGCAATTTGTAATGGTTTCTGTTAGACCGGGCGAAACGGTGACGCAAGATCTCCACGCGGACGAGTTTGCGACTCGGACCTTTCTGGTGGTTGACGATAAGGGCGCGCCAGTTGAGAAAGCCTATCTCAGCATTACGGCAAAGACCGAAACGTTCGGTATGGGCTACGGTCTTGATTTACATACGGGTGCGGACGGGCGCGTCGCCGTTACGAGAGTGCCGAGCAATGTTTCGACGGAGATCACCTTCGTAACGCAAGGCTATTTCGACGGAAAAAGCCGAAAGATTACCGCCGAACCGGCAGCGAACATTCCCGAAGAAGTCGTCGTGATGTATCGCGTGGCACGCGCTCGACTAACTGCGATTGATAGTAACGGCAATCCATTTGCCGGACGAACCGTGGAAGTAGAACTAGACTATGGCGACGACGGATGTTCGTCATCATTTATCACGGACGAGTATGGTGCTGGCATTACAGAGGAGGACGCCTTTCCCGCCATGAACGCATCATTGCGGCTGTGGCTCAAGCCTGCTGACGATGGTTCGCCCCGGCTCGACGCGGGACCGGTCGATGTTACGCTGGTCGAAGGCGAAAACGATCTGGGGCAGATTATATTTGGGCCGTAATGCTGTAATCCGCGCTCCGACACGGCCTGTCCAACCGAATATTCCCACGGGTCGTTGTGTTTCGACTTGCGAATCCGTATGGGTAAACTGATTCGCGCAAGGAGAACAGTATGCGGTGGCAAGGTCGTCGGGCGAGTACGAATGTGGAGAACCGTCGCGGGGCGCGGGGCGGTGTTGGATTGGCTGGTGGCGGATTGGGGACGATTCTGATCATCGGCCTCATGCTGTACATGAGCGGTGGCGACCCAAGCATTCTGGTCGATTCCGGAGTTCTTGACCCGGCTGGGCCGGTTGTTGATGGTCCCGCGTCGCCGGAGGAAACCGAGCAGACCCAATTTGTCAGCGTCGTGCTTGCCGATACGGAAGATGTCTGGAACGCGCTTTTTCAACAGGAAGGGCGCAACTACGTTGAGCCGAAGCTGGTCATCTTCCGAGGTATGGTGCAGTCTGCCTGCGGGCGGGCAAGCGCATCGGTCGGGCCGTTCTATTGCCCGATGGATCAGGACGTCTATCTGGACCTCCAGTTCTTCGACGAACTCCATCAGCGTTTCGGCGCGGCGGGAGATTTCGCGCAGGCCTACGTGATTGCGCACGAGGTCGGCCACCACGTGCAAAAGCTGGTCGGCATGAGCGATGAGGTCCACAGCGAGCAGCAGCGGCTGGATGAGGCGGGCGCAAACCGGTTGTCGGTACGGCTGGAGTTGCAGGCGGACTACCTGGCAGGGGTGTGGGCGCACCATATCCAGAAGACCAAGCAGGTGCTGGAGCCCGGCGATATCGACGAAGCGCTGAACGCCGCCAATGCTATTGGAGACGACAGGCTCCAGAAACAGGCGCAGGGCACCGTCGTGCCGGATTCCTTCACACACGGGACCTCGGCGCAGCGGATTCGATGGTTCAAGAAAGGCTTCGAGACGGGCGACTTTGATGGCGCCAACCAGCTTTTCGAGCTGGCATACGAACGCCTCTAGAAATGGCCTTTGGACGCTGTCTTCCCCGGGGAGTTTTGTCTATAATTTTCCCGGGGACTGTGCTAAACTGTCCAAAGAAAAACGCCTGCAAGAAGGAGCGAGTCATGATAGCCGTTTGCGATCGGTTTAAATTCTTACTGGTTCTCGCCGTAGCGCTCATCGCCGCACACGCGAGCTTTGCGCAGGCAGATGCTGCCGCCGCCGCGACGCCCGAACCCGCCACGGTCGAAGCCAATCCGGAATTTGCGCCGGAAGCTCCCGCGACTGCGGAAATCGTCGCAGAGCCGCAGGTGGAGACGGCAATCGTTGCACCGGACGCCGAAGCGCCACAGACAACACTTGGCCAGCGCCAGCCTATCGAGCAGCGCGTGGTAAATAGAGAAGAAGTGATTCGCGTCGAGCCGAAGCCGCGCAAGAATGTTTCGCGCATCGACAATCTGCCAAACCGTACGAAGGCAAAACCGATTGCGGTCATTAAAGGGCCGGTTTCGCCTTGGGGCTATGCCACACGCTATGTGAACGGGGAAGTGAATCGCCCATCAGCCAAAGACCTTCAAGGCGGCGGACCTCAGGGGCCCGGCGCGGCTGCCGGCGCTGCACAAGGGGAACGCTTTGGGGGACAACTCGGTGGTCGTCGCCCACGCCGGGGCCAGGACGAGGATTAATCGCGCGGCGGTCATTCTGTCTTAAGACCTGTTCTTTCGATGCGCACGCGCGTGGCGTGTTCGATTGCCTTTCGGTTTGATTGCCAATATCGATCCAAATCCTCTAAAATTTCGCGTACCCGCGTTACAGGCGGCGAAAAGGCTGCATACTTCCTTTAGGGGTAACTAACTTTCACGGAGAGTTCATCATGTTTCGCGGCTCTATTGTCGCCCTGGCGACACCCTTCAAGCCGAACTTCGACATCGATTTCGAGGCCTACGCGCGGCTGATCGAGTTTCAAATCGACCAGGGCACGGACGGCATCGTGCCCTGCGGTTGCACGGGCGAAGCGGCGACACTCGCGCACGCCGAGCAGGAACAGATCATCAAGTACTGCATCGAGAAAGTCGCGGGGCGCGTGCCGGTCATCGCGGGCACGGGTTCGAACAACACCAAAGAAGCGCTGTCGCTAACCAAGTTTGCGAAGGATGTCGGCGCGGATGGCGCGCTGCTCATCACGCCGTACTACAACAAGCCGACGCCCGCAGGCCAGATCGCGCATTACAAGTTGATTGCGGAAGAGACCGGCATCCCGATCATGCTCTACAACGTGCCAAGCCGCACCGGCACGAACATACTGCCGGAAACGGTCGCGGAAATGGCGAAGGTACCGAACATCGTTGCCATTAAAGAAGCGGCAGGAAGCGTGGATCAGGTGTCGGCCATCAAGAGCCTCTGCGACATCACCGTGCTGTCCGGCGACGATTCGTTGACCCTGCCGATGATGGCCGTCGGCGCGACGGGTGTCGTGTCGGTCGCGGCAAACGTTGCGCCCGGACCTATCGCGCAGATGTGCGCGGAGTTTGATAAGGGCAATCTCGCGGAAGCACAACGCCTTCACTATGAATTACTGCCGCTCTTCAAGGCATTGTTCCTGGAGACCAATCCAATTCCGGTAAAGGCCGCGCTCGCGAAGATGGGACTGTGCCAGAACATCTTGCGCCTCCCCCTTACCCCCATGCGTGAAGAGCCGTTCGCAAAACTCGTGAAGGTGCTGGACGAATTGCCGGCGCTGCAGACGGCGGGCCGATGAAAATTTGTATGGCGGGCGCCTGCGGACGCATGGGCCGCAGGATCTTGGAAATTGCGCTGGCGGAGGGAATCGACGTTGGCGGCGCCTTCGACACCGTGTCGATGGCCGGCATGGAACTCGTCATCGGTTCCGAAGTCCACAAGCCGCGCATCATCACCGTGTCGGCGGACGCAGGCAGCGAGATCGCAAAGTCGGATGTGTTGATCGATTTCACGGTGGCGGAAGCGTGCGTTGGTAATGTGAAAGCCGCAGCGGAACATTCGCGGCCAGTGGTCGTCGGAACTACGGGGCTGAACGAAGCGCAGAAGACCGAACTCAAATCCTACGCGAACAAGATCGCGATCGTGTACGCGCCAAACATGAGTGTGGGCGTAAACGTCCTATTCAAAATCACCAGCGAAGTCGCATCAATACTCGGTCTCGACTACAACGTCGAGATCACCGAGATACACCACAATCAGAAAAAAGACAGCCCGAGTGGCACCGCAGTGCATCTCGCTGAACGCGCGGCGCAAGCGTTGGGACTGAACTACGCGGAAGAAACCGCGCATGGACGCGAAGGCATGGTCGGCGCGCGGCCAACGCGCGAGATCGGCGTGCATGCGTTGCGCGGCGGCGATGTCGTGGGCGAACACACCGTCAGCTTCGTCGGCCAGGGCGAACGGATCGAGCTCACGCACAAAGCGCACAACCGCGACAATTTCGCGCGGGGCGCGCTGCGCGCGGCGAAATTCGCGATCCATGCCGCGCCAGGCATGTACGACATGCAGGACGTGCTAGGACTGCGCTAATAGTTCACTCCCTCCTCACATGGGCCAACAGTACGCCCATCCCCAGATTTGCACATCTTACATTTACGGCTTAATCTGCATGTGAGTATTTCTGTAACCAAGAGAATACGTCTATTCATTGTGCCGGGGGGAATGGCGTAGTTATGAGGAGTGAATTGGGGGGTCTATGCTTAAACAAATTCTTTGCTTCGCGTTTGTCATCACACAGTTTATTTGTATGCCTTCTTTAGGTGAATCGTGGAATTGCCAGATCTTGCCGTCCGAACAAAGATTAGAAACTGATCCGGATAGTGGCGCGCGCGTAGTTTTCGCCACGACGAACGCGGCGTCCGATACAAATTTTTATTTCCACGAACGCTGCTTCATGTGGGACAACCGTCTGCTGCTGTTCAATTCAGATCGGTTCGGCCGTAGCGAAATCATGGGGTACTTACTCGATACCGGAGAGCTAGTGCGCCTGAAGCGCCCTGAAGATCCGGCCGTGGGCGGACGCGTGGCATCCATCAAAGGTGACCGGCTATATGTAGAGAAAAATGGGTCGTTTTTTGAATGGGCCTTGGAAATTGCGCTCAAATCTTCAACGTCAGTTCTTCTTACAGAACGCAAGTTGGCAGACATGCCGCTGGGTGCTAACCGACGGTCTTCCCTCGATGAAAACTGCGACGGCAGCTTGTTGACCTATGCTTATGAGTTGAACGGCGAGCATTACATCGGTTTCTGTGACACGGCGGCCGGTACCTTACTGCCTTCCGCAAAAATCGGATTCAAGATAGATCATCTTCAGTTTCACAAGCATCGGCCGGATATCGTTAGCTTTAGCCGAACGTATGAAACCGGCGGTGACTGGGCACCGAGTGATCCGGTGGATCCGACTCGTGCACGGATATGGACGATGAACGTAAGTACGCGCGCACCGATTCCTTCCTTTTTTCAGGTGCCAGGTGAACTTGCCACCCATGAGTGTTGGTGGGTGAACGATCAGATGACGTTTATTGGCGGCCATCATCGCGACGGGGACCGTGAAGAAGGTAATGTGAAGGTGCTCGATTTTAAAACTGGCGAAATTCGCATCATTGGAGCTGGCGCGTGGGTGGATGGTGCCTCCGCGGCTGAGATTTCAAAGGTGAATTGGTGGCACGCGAGTGGCGGTCCAGATGGTAAATGGGTAGTCGCGGACAATTGGCATGGTATCGTCGCATTATTCAACGCGAAAACAACCGAGAAAAAAATACTGTCGACAAAGCACCGTACGTACGGCAGCGGAAGTCATTTGCATGCGGGGTGGGACTTGCAGGGACGACACGTGGAATTGACATCGAACCGCTTCGGCAACCCTGATGTATGTATCATTGACGTACCAGAAGGGTGGTAATGCTGTCTTATTTACCTTTGCGCACGTGGCCGCACAATCTCGGCGACGTTGCAATACGCATAATGTTCTTGAATCAAATGCAACAAGTGCTTCCGAAGGCATTGGCAGATGACCAAAAATAAGCTGGATAAAGCGGGTGATCTTCAGGGATTGACAGACAATCCCTTCGGCGCGCTTGCGGGATTGAAAGGTGCGCTACCAGATACGGCGCCATCGCCTGCGCCCGCGAAACCAGTTGTGGAGATTGTGCGACCGAAGGCGGATGTGCCATTTCACATTCAACGCACGCGCAAGGGCGGGATGCCGATATCGCTGGAGAAGCGGCCCGGCGGCAAAGTCGCGACCTTGATTGGCAACGTGCAGGGCGACGCGGATGCCTTGCTCGCTTTGTTGAAAAAGAAATGCGGCGCCGGTGGTGTGGTGCGCGAAAATGCCGTAGAGATTCAGGGAGACCATCGGAACAGGATTGAGGTCATCTTGCGCGAATACCTTGTTTGAGCGTGGTTCTCGAGTCGGGCACGGCAGCCTTCTTGACGGATGAAATGGGGATTGCCTGACAAAAAAGAACAGGCCCCCGGCAATTAGATTGCCAAGGGCCTGATTTGTTTGAATGGATTTAATCCGTGCCGGCGCCGCTCGTCTGATTCATCAATTCGTTGATCGTCGTGAGAATTGGCAGGAACAACGACACGAACAGCACAAGCACAACAACACCAAGGAACACCGTCAATATCGGCTGAATCAATTCGCCGATCGTTCCGATCGTAATATTCACTTCCTCTTCGTAGGTGTCCGCAATGTGCTCGGCGATCTGATCCAATTGACCTGAATCTTCGCCGGTCACCAACATGTCCGTGACCACCGGCGGAATGATTCCGCCTGCGCGCCGCAGCGGTTCTTCGATTCCCTCGCCGCGTTCCACCGAATCGCGCACCTGTCCAACCACCGCCGCCACCGCCGTGTTGCGCACGTTCGCGCGCACGAGATCCAGCGTCGTCATCATCGACAGACCGCTGCGTAACAACAGCGCCATCGATCGCGTCATGTCAACCACTGCCGACTTACGCGTGATTGACTTGCCTATGCGTGGCAAACGCAACTTGATGTGGTCCACCACATAACGCACGCTCGGGATGCGCACCGCGAACATGTACGCAATCGGTACTGCAATCAATACGGCAACAATTCCGATCATCACCGGTACAGACGTCAAGACCTCTGCGCCGTTCATCACAAAGTGCGTTAGCTTGGGCACCTTCTCGTTCGGAATGTCCAGGCGTTCGAACAAATCCCGGAACTGCGGCACTACAACTTTCGCAATAAGAAACAATACAGCCACACACGTAACCACAAGTATCACCGGGTACCACATCGCACCTTTGATGCGCTTGGTCAACATGTGGCGCCGTTCACGATACACGACCATCCGCTTCAGAATGACGTTCAGCGTACCGCTCGCTTCGGCCGCTTTGATCAGATTGATTTCCACCGGCATGAACGTGCGGGGCCAACGTTCAAAGGCCTGCCACAACGCGTTGCCGTTCTCGACGTATTGCGTGATGTCCGCGACCATGTTGCGGACCGCGGCGCGCTCACCGCGCTGCGAAAGTATCGTCAAGGACCGCAGCAACGGTGTGCCCGCTTCGAGCAGCATGATGAGCTGCCGAAGGAAATCGTTCACATCCGAATCGCGCACGCGCCCGCCCACGGCACGGCCCAAATTCACGCCGCTGAAAGTTGATGCAAAGCTGCGTGCCGGAGAGGACGTGGTTTCCGTGGCGACGGCTTCATCGAGGTCAAACGTCGCACGCGCGGACACGCGCCGCGAGGCGCCCGCTTTCTTCGTGGCCGACGCTCTGCTCGCGCGAACGACCTTATCGCCTTTCATCGCCATGACTCGTTGTCCTCCATCCAGCCGCGCGGGCGCTTCAATGCCGGCGCGGCGCTTTCATCACTTCGCCGCAGTAGTCGCCGCCGCCCCAACGGGAGGTTCGCTCCAATACACAACGCGCGGTGCCTCGTTCTCGGGGAACTGCACCACCGCTTCGACAATTGCCGTAACTTCATCTCGCGAACTGTTGCGCGTGAGCACCGCGGTGCTGCGAATACGGAAGCACCGCGACGAAAACGCAAACTCCTTCGGCAATCCACCGGGATTGTCCGCCGCCGGTTTGAAATTAAACGTGTCCGCGCCCTTACCCGCCGCGGCGACAAGCGCCTCGATCGAAGTCAGCGGACGCGCCAGCATTACCTTGTCCGCCACTTCCGGCGTGATGGCAAGCGCCGCTTCCAGCACAGGCTTGCTCGCGGTGTTGAGATTCACAAATCCTGCGGGCGCTTTCATATCCAGCGCAGAGAACGTCGTCAAGGCCGCACGGTGCTCTGCGGTCAATGTACCCGCGGGCAACACTGGCAAACTCGCCAATTCGTCCACGCTCGACAGCCAACGCCGGTTCTCATTTTCTGCAACGGATCCGTCCAATCGCGGCAATCGCTCGCGAATCTGCCGCGCCTTCTCGCCGTCAATGTCCAAAATCGACATCAACACCGCGGGCGGCGCAAGGTTCACATTCATGCGCGCGGATTCATCGCTGATTTCAAACGACACCGTGCTCGTATAGCGATCGTCTGCAACCGGGGCCTGAGCCGTCGCATCCGGCTCGCGGCTGGCAAGCTTGTAAAGGTTCAAACGCAACGGATCCACAGGATTGTTGAGCAGGCTGTCAACACTGCCCGCAGCGATTGCCACCTGCAGGTTCCCTATCGCATGCTCCACGCCGCTCTTCGCATCGAGATACGCCCGGTCCTTGTTGAGATCTACCGCGTAGTCGTCAAGGTCCAGCACCGTGTACCGGTACATCGCGGTGCCAAAAAGCACAACCAGGGTAAGCACACCCAACGCCAGCACCAGCGCCGTCCCGCGATTCTCTTCTGCGCGTCGCATCATGGCACTCTCACCGGTATCACGGCCTGTCGCGCGGCCTGGTTGGTCAATGGACGGCCGGGATCGACCAGCACCATGCTGACGCGCAGCGCGCGTGGATTAAACGGCTGCTCCCACGTATCGCTCCAATCGCCGCCCGCGCCCGCGTATTGAATCTGCAATTCAACCACGCCATTCGCAATATCGCTGCTGGACGCAACGCCCCCCCGCAATTGCGTTTGTGTGCGCACCAGTTTCGATTGATCGCCGCTGCGGTCAATTCGGTATCCTGCCAAAACGGTTACGGTCCCCGTGGCGATCCGCGTTTCGACGGGCACCGTGAAACTGTCGCTTTCGAGGACCATCTTGTGGTAGCGCGCGTCGTCCTGCTCTTGCGCGGATACCCCCTTTAATGCGGCGCCGGCGATCTGCGCGGAAACCGTTGCAGACAAATCCTTCTCGATTTGCTCGAAGACTTGGTCCGCCGTGCGATCCAATTTGGAGATCGTGCGAATCTGGCCCCATTGCGTCCACAGTTGCACGAGCGTAACCGTGCCAAGCGTCGTCACCACACTGAGGATCGCAATAACAACCAGCAATTCGATCAGGGTAAATCCGCGTTTGGAGGCGCTCGTCATGGCTTGCCCTCCAATACGCGCTTCGGCGCAAGCGCCGTTAACGTGATCGCCAACGCACGTTTCGCCCGCTCCCACGACACGACCGTCGTTAGTTCGCAGGTATTTGGGCTGGCGTCATATAACTTCACATAGGAACGTACCGTATATCGCTCGTATTGCGTATCGATTGTTTTCTGGAGGTTCGGATTCGGCACTGTAACCGCCGGGCTCGCGACGTTCGTGGTCCCGTCCTGCCGTTCCACGAGTTGCAGGTCAGCGGTGGCCGCGGGCCATTTGTAGGACGCGGGGTTACGCTGCAAATCGTCTAGAACTGATTCTGCGATTTGTTGCGCGACGCGGCGATCCACCACCTCCCGCCCAGCCTTGTAGCTGCCGCCAAACATCGTAACTGCGATGCTGGAAGCAACTGCGATGACGGCGAGAGCGACGATGATTTCCATCAGCGTGAAGCCGGCGCTCCACGACTGCCCCGCGTTTTTGCGCGCACGAATGACTGTTGTCACCCGGATGATTCCCCTTCCAGCGTCCGTGCGGAAGACCGAGCGCACGGACAAACCTAAACTGCGCGTTGCGATTTCGCCCCAAATCGGAAGGCCCATATGCGATTCAATGCCCCCCGTGAATCACGAGCGGTCGTATCCTATCGCGAAAGATCGCGCATGTCAATCACTATTCACACACGCGCATTCGCTGTACTACTTCGCGCTGCGATCACTTCTGTCGCGGAAGAATCTCGAACGGCGCATCGCTCTCATCGCGGTTCGTCGGATTGCTTGGATTCGCATCGACGATCTTGATCGTATAATCGTCGCCCGGCGTGATGCGTCCGCGCTTGTCCTTAATCTTCCAAGTAAACGATCCGTCGTCCGCGATCGATTCCGCAAGCGTCTTCACCACGTCGCCATCGCGCAACAGCTTGATCGTCATGTTGCCGGCAATCACGCCCGCCGGGTCCCACGCGATCTCGTGCGTCTCGCCAATCCGCCAACTCTCGCCGCCGTTCGGCGAAAGCACCGCGAGGCGCGGCACACCGGAAAATTTCACAACAAACGCATCCACGATGTCCGTGCCCGTCTGCAAAATAAATTCTTCAAGACCTGCCGCAAAATCCGTCGATCCCGTGAATCTACCGGTTACATGCGCGTTGCCAGACGAGTCTGCCACAACATCGAAGCACGTTTCGTCATCCGTGCCCTGGATTGCGGTACCCCAAACGAAACTTCCCGCGCCGTTCAGCTTGACGACAAACGCATCGCCTCCCCCGACGTTTCCTAAATTCTGCACCCCCGCGCCGGGGTCCGCGTCCATGGTGGCGTCGTATCCGCCCGCTACGAAGACGTTCTTTTCCGGGTCGATCGCTATCGCCAGCGGGATTTGCGATTCAAGACCGCCAAGACGTCTTGCCCACAGCGCATTACCCCCTTTATTAAGTTTCACGACGAAGGCATCCTCTTCATCAACTGTGGACAGCACTAATTCCGTGGTTGTCGTCGGAAAATGGACGTCGTCATCGAATTTGCCAGCGACGACCGCGCGCCCACCCGCGTCGACGTCAATCGCCAACCCGATCTCTTCTAAGTCCCCTCCAAAGCGCCGCGCCCAAACAAAGTTGCCGGACGCATTCAGCTTCGCCACAAACGCGTCCGTGCCCACCACACTTGTTAGCACAAAATCGGATATGCCAGGATCAAAATCGGTCGATTCGGAAAACGACCCTGTGGTATACACGTTTTGATTGGCGTCCACTGCGATGCCATAGCCCTGCACAATATCGGTAGTCTCGAATTGCCGCGCCCAAACAAGATTTCCGTTTGTATCGAGTTTGGAAACAAACGCCTCGATGTTTCCAAGCGCTGTGAAACTAAACGTGCCGGCACCCGGGTCGAAATCAGCCGTGCCACCAAAATCCCCGGTCGTGTATGCGTTGCCCTCATCGTCAACCGCAAGCCCGCGCAAGGTATCCTCGACCGTGCCGCCAAATTGCTTTGCCCACACCAGCGCGCCGTCGCTAGCATACTTGCATATAAACACGTCGGTGAGGCCCACGGGCGTCAACTCAACCTCGCCCGCGCTCGGGTCAAAATCTGTCGCGCTTGTAAAACCGCCCGCGGCATAAACGTTGTCGTCGCGATCTACCGCCACGCGAATGTCGAACACCGCGCCGTCCAATTGCTTGACCCACACAAATGCGCCCGTCTTGTCGAGCTTTGAGATGTAGCCGTCCGTGTCCCCTGTCGCCGTAAGATTTTGCGTGCCGGCGCCCGGATCGAAATCCGACGTGCCGAGAAAAACACCGGCGCTAATCGCGTTGCGTGCGCGATCCAGCGCGATCGAGCGCCCCTCAGTGTCGTCGCTTCCCCCAAGTTGTCGCGCCCACGCCAGGTCGCCATCGTCCGCCGCCGCCGGAAATGATGCGAAGAGTCCTGGCGTTAACAAAACGGCGCACAAAAATACGGCACGGGTAGGCTTCGTCATGGATTGACTCCTCCATTCGTAGCGTGGTCGGCCCCAAACCCCACAATCCTTCGTATTCGATCAAGCGTATGATACGATGAAATCCGGTCTAGGCAAAACATGAACGTTCGAGCAGTACTAAACGCGGCCGCGAAGTTGTATCGGCCCGTTGCGTCGCATGATGCCGCGGGCGCTGGAACTCCGCCTCCAGCAACCGGGAACCTTCCCTCCGTCGTTTTCAAGAAGCCACGCTGGCGTGCCTGCGCGACAACGGTCGCCGCCGCAATCGTCACCATCGTTTTCGCGCGGGTCGCATCGTTCGCACCGGCTAGTGTCGAGCAGTATTACGTCAACGGCGTCGGCGCCACTTTCGCGCGCACCCTCTCCACCATTTCCGGCGTCGTGCCCTTCAGTATCGCCGAACCGATCATGTTCTTGTTTGCATGCTGGCTTGTACTGCCGGCAATACCGGCGCTGGTCACCTATATTCAAGGTCGCCGCGGCATGCGGAACGCCGTCGAGTGTGGTGCCGCGCGCAGCATCACCGCAGCCTGTTTTCTCGTCGTGTTCTTCTACGCGGGGTGGGGCCTCAACTATTCGCGCGCCGCCCTGCACACGCGCCTCGATTGGGATGACTCGTCCCTCGCCGTACTCCCGCGCCTTGGTTCATCAAGCGAACGCGACGAACTCGTCGCGCTATGTACGCAACTCGTATTCGTCACGAACCACTATTACACCATCGCGACAGGTACGCCGCACTCCGAAACGCATAGCACACCGCGCGCATCGCTGCGCGATCTCGACCACGCGCTGGATATCGGCTACGAACGCGCAACCAATCTGCTTTGTCTTGACAAATCGTTCGCAACCGCGCGCGGGCCTGCAAAACCCGTCCTCGCATCGCGTGTGATAAGTAGACTCGGCATCGCGGGCTTCTATTCGCCTTTCACCGGCGAAGCCAACTACAACCGCGACATGTCCGCCTTCCAGATTGTCCACACCATCGCCCACGAAAAGGCGCATCAGCGCTGCATCGCAAACGAGGACGAAGCAAACTTTCTTGGTTTCCTTGCCTGCGTGTTGAGTGATGACCCCTACGCGCGCTACGCCGGATATCTCTTCGCGCAACGTCAATTGATGGGCGAGTTGATCAAGATCGACCCTGCGGCGGTTGGCGCACTGGTAACGTTACGCTGCAAAGGCGTCCAAAGCGACGTAACCTACAGCAAAATCTTCTGGCATCTCTACGGAGGCCCCGCGCAGAATTTCGGGCACGCGATGAATGACGCGTACCTGAAAGCCAACCGCGTCGAAGGCGGCGCCTTCTCCTACCAAATGAGCGCGCGCCTGCTGGTGCTTTTAGCCCGTAAGCACGGGGGCACCTGCGTGCTCGAAATCCCCTCCGCCGCTTAACCGCTAATCTGACGCAACTGGCGCAATACGATAAAACTGAATTTTCCGTTCGAACCATCGTCAATTCGGGGTTGCTCGAAGGTTGTTTACGGACGGTCAAAGACCGGCGTCGCGGGTCCCTAGCACAAACCCAGGGCAGGTATTGACTTGCGGGGAAACTCGTGATAGTGTTCCGCGCCGTGTTGCAGGGTGCTCTTTTAAGCTCGAGTCGGCACTTCGAGCCCAGAGCGGGAACGAAGCGAAACGCTTCAAGTAAGAAAGGGACTGTTGATGCGCAAAATCTCTATCGGTGTCTTGGTCTGCCTTCTGGCGATTGCACTGTGCATTCCCGCCTCGAACGTAAAGGCAGGCGGTGGAAAAGGCGGCGACGACCCAGGTTACTGGACAGGCACCAGCAATCCAGTGCCGGATCCTCATGGTGGCGGTTGGCTCATCCAGGCCATTCATCATGACGGCGAAGGCCTGATCGATGCCACGGTTACGACCGGCACAGCAAAAACGAAGCGCAAGGCGAGAAAAGCTTCCAAAGAGCTCGCTAAGTCACTCGAAGCTGCAGGACAAGGCTTTAAGTGGGATCCGTCCTGCGACAGTCAGTTGTTCGATTGCTAACGCACCGGCGATTCCGCAATAAGTAGCGGCAAGAGCCTAAGATTCCCGGCGCCTTCGATTCGCTCGAAGGCGCCGGTTCTATTTTCTAGAACGACGTAAACCGCCCCAATCCCAAGAAACCTACCGGGTGTTGCGTCGTACCGTTAATCGTCAGATCCGCCAGCACTTCCCCAATTACCGACGAAAACTTAAACCCATGCCCGGAAAACCCGCCGGCCAGCACCACGTTCGGGTGCCGCGGATGCCGGTCCACCAGGAAATGTTCGTCCGCCGTCATCGAATACATGCACACGCTGAACTTCGTGCGCTCCGGCTGGATCTGCGGCAACACCGCACCCATGAAATCGCGCACTCCCGATTCGTCTCCCTTGCGCAACCCCCTATCCAACTCATCCGGGTCGTCTACACGTTCCCCGCCCGTATGCTCGGCCAACTTTATTCCCAAATCGTTGATGGCAGGGAACCCATAAAACCCGCCCGAATCCATGTCCACATAAAACGCGGGGAATGTCCCCCGCCCATATTCGGCGATATTTGGCGACGTATACCAAAACTGCAACTTCCGCAGCACCCGCAGCGGCACCAGCAACTCCACAAACGACGCCGTCGTCCACGCCCCCGCCGTCAGCACCAGCTTGTTCGCACGCATCTCGCGCTTGGTCGTCGTGATCGATACGCCGTCTTTATCTGAACGCCAGCCCAGCACGTCTTCGTGGATCAACACGTCCGCGCCATGCGTCTGCGCGCACTGCACGTGTTTATCGACGCAGCCTTCGACCCGCAAATACCCGCCCACCGGGTCCCAATAACACACATGCTCTTCCGGCAAAGTGAATTGCGGATAACGCTTCATTCCCTCCGCAGCGTTGAACCGCTCGTGCGGCAAGTTGTGTACGCGGTAGCAGGTCTCAAGCCCCCGAATCAGCCCGGAGTTTGGTTTGCCCGAAAGCAACAACCCCGACTCCACCAACAGCTCCGCCCCAGATTCTGCTTCGAGTTCACGCCAGAGGGTATACGCACGCTCCACGAGGGGGATGTAATCCGGATGCTCAAAGTACGCCTTCCGGATCATTCGCGTCTGCCCGTGCGAACTCCCCATGTCGTGCGCGATGCCAAACTGCTCCACCCCGCACACGCGCACCCCGCGCTTCGCCAGGTGATACAGCGCCGCGCTGCCCATCCCCCCAAGCCCAAGCACTATCACATCGTAATTCGGCACAACGGTACTCCCTGCGTCCGGCAACTAGCATAGCAAACGTCAACGCCCCCGCAAGAACTGGCAATATGCCAAAGTCTCGGGTAATCCACGACGATTGTTGCTTGGTGTACGAAGTAGCTCAGCGTCGTGCACTACAATGTGCGTGGTACGCGCAAACGAAATCGCTCAAGATTTCGAATTCAGCGCCGAAGGCGCGAAACGATTCAGAGCCTGGGCTGTGAGGCCCAGGTATCGCAAGTCATCCAGTTTTATCCAAGGCCTGAAGGGCCGGCACGCACGTACATACAAGCAGCGCCAAATTCTTGGATCATCCCCGCGCCCTTTCGCTATAGTATGGCCTCTTCTGTGCGAATTCCCATCAAGGAAGCGGCTGCCGTGAGTTCCGGGCACGACGAGATAACTGAAGAAACGACCGATTCCGCTGCGCCTATCAACGCGCAAGCGGATGACGCTGCACCCGTCGATGAGGCCAAGCCTCAACTCCCCGACGAGGAACTCTCTGGCCAGGCCGATCTCGACGAACGTTTGGCAAGGCCCGTCCTCGAAGGCACCTCCGGCATCGAATCGGCTCAGGTGTGGATTTCCGCGTTCCTGGTCCTCGTAGTCGCGCTCATCGCATACTCAAATTCTTTCTCGATCCCCGTTCACTTCGCCGACCAAGAAACGGTCTTCATGAACCCCGGCGCGCAAACCGTCGCCATGGCGCCCATCGGTGCGCGCGCAACCGGCATCCCGCTATTGCCCATGCTCACCATCGCGCTAAACTGGTGGTTCGCTCCAGGCAGCATGGCGTTCTTCCACGCCGTAAACGTCGCGCTTCACGCGCTCAACGGCGTCCTCGTCTACCTACTCGCGCGACGCCTCCTGCGCATCGGCAAAGCGACCGATCCCGAAGAAGGCGGCTTCCAACTCAGCGAACCCATCGCCATGCTTGGCGGCCTCATCGTCGCGCTGCACCCGCTCGCGACCGAAAGCGTAAACCTCGTCATCGGACGCGGTGCCCTGCTCTGCGCCACCTTCACGCTTTCCGCGGTCATACTCGTGCTGCGCGCAGCAGATAAAGAAGATGGCATCAACATCCGCGCCTTAATCGCCGCAGGCATCTGCTTCGGCCTCGCATGGGCATGCGACGTCTCCGCCCTGTTCGTCCCTGCGTTCATGCTCATCGCCGATTGGATCGCAAACGGCAGCGCGGTGCGCAAACACTTGGCCATACACGCCGCGTTCTGGGGCATCGCCATCGCGCTCGGCGCATGGTGGATGACAGTCTCAAACCTCGACAAAAGCCCCTACGCCGTACTCGACCCGGCGGTCATGGTCGCGCCGCCCGTTAAAGCCACTGCCTTCTCGCGCGGCATGTCACTCGTCACAACGCCAACAGGACTGAACGTCGATCACGATTTGCCCCCCGCAGGCGGATTTCTGAATCCAGATGAACCGGGCTCAAATCCTTTCCTCACCGCAACGACAGGCATTGGGCTTGGTCTCATCGCATTAATCTTGATCGCCGCGCGTTCCCCCGCGGGTCTCGCACTGGCGTGGTTCCTGCTCGCGCTCTTGCCGGCCGCATACTTCATTCCGCCGCACACCCGCTTCAACGAACGCGCCCTCTATCTCGCGCTCGTCAGCGTAGGTATCGCGCTGCCCTGGATTGTGTCCAAGGTCGTAGCGAAAAAATCCACGGCGGTCGCAGGCGGTATCGCGGCGGTCGTGCTGTTGCTGGCCGCCGCCGCAGGCACCTTCATGCGCAACACCACGTGGCAGGATGAATACGCGCTGTGGGAAGACGCCGTATTAAAATCGCCCGGCGCACCCGAGCCAATCCTCCGCCTCGGCACGCTGCATTCCGATGTGGCGCACAACATGCTCGGGGAAGCCGAACAGTTCGCGCGCAACAATGACCGTCCGTCCGCGGTCAAACGGCGCGACGAAGCGCTGGCGGAATTCAGCGCCGCGATGAACTTCCTGCAACAGGCCGTTGAGTTGAATCCCGACGACGCAAATCTGCGAGCGGAACTCGGCGTGACCTTCGCCTATCTGAACCGCCGTGATGACGCCATCAAAGCGCTGACAGAAGCTATTCGTCTGAATCCCGCGTTGCAGGAACCAACCTTGCGCCTCGCGTCGCTCTACGCCGCGGCCCCCAACGATTCCCTGACCGACGACGCCAGACAGAAGGCGATGGATTACTACGCGCGCGCAGCGCGCTTGGGGCGCTTGACGCCGGAGGCCGCCGCAAGCTACGCCGCATTATTGGCGCGCAGCGGAAGCATCGTCGCCGCGGGACAAGTGCTCGCCCCGTACATAACCGCGGACAACGCGCAGTCCCCGCCAAACGGCGTATTCCAACAACTGCGGCCCATGATCGAGGCCGCGCGTGATGCACAACTAAAGGCACAGCAAGCGGAAAAAGCCGATCCAACCAGCCCCGACGCGATCAAGGCCCGCGTGCGCGCCATGCTCGCGAGCGGTGAAATGCTCCAGGCCTTCTACCACCTCGAACGATACTTGCAGTTGCACGGCGACGATACCGAAGCCTGGCTCTTGATGGGCACTACCTGTGCCCGCGCGGGACAACATGAAACCTTCGTCAAGGAGTACGCAGCCGCCGCACCCCCCACTAAAGTAGGCGAGCCCGCAATATGGACCCAGCTCGTCCGGCAGTGCGCTGAACAAGGCCGCTGGGCCGCCGCGCGCGCCTACATTCAATTCGCGGCAACCCAGCCCGGCAACTACGACAGGCCGCTGTATCGTCTCGGCGAACTAGCGGTCGAATTGAAACAATCCGCGGTTGCCGTGGCGCTGCTCGATGAGCACGTAAAGGCGAACGCCACGGATCCCGCGCCATGGTTATTGCTGTGCGACATCGCGATTGAAACAAATAACATGGTGCAAGCGCGCCGTTGTCTCGACGAAGCCGAACGTCTCGGCGCAGATCCCGCCGCCGTTGCCCCGCGCCGCGAAAAAGCCGGTGTGACCCCCGAAAGCGAAAAGCAGAAACCGCGCAGCGTTCTGCAGTGATCGATAACTTTCGAAGGTACCAAAAACTATTTGGAGTGGGGCGGCGGGTAGACGCCGCTTTGGCTGATACGCGCGATTGACGCCGAAAATGGTGTACACATTCTGAAACTACTCTGAAAACAGGGGAGATTGGCCATGACAATTCCTCCCGAAGTAGTTGATACCGCGATCAAACTCGCCGTCGCGACGGTACTCGGCGGAATCCTCGGCCTAGAGCGCGAACGAAAACACCGCGCCGCCGGTCTCCGCACCCATATCATCGTGTGCATCTCGTCCACCCTTGTAATCGTCGTTTCGAATAATCTCGCGAAAGACTGGCTCGCGGAAGGAGGCGACGCGGTGCATGATCGCGGTCGCATCATTCAGGGCATACTGCAAGGCATCGGCTTTCTGGGCGCGGGCGCGATTATCAACGTCGGAAACATGCAACGCGGCTTGACCACCGCCGCGATGATCTGGTT
Organism: Candidatus Hydrogenedentota bacterium; assembly: GCA_020848835.1. Classification (GTDB taxonomy): domain Bacteria; phylum Hydrogenedentota; class Hydrogenedentia; order Hydrogenedentales; family SLHB01; genus JABWCD01. The sequence goes on along the minus strand of JADLHJ010000076.1, from coordinate 5,715 downwards.
CGTCGCGATTCTGGGAATCGCTATCGGACTCGGCTACTTTGGCGTAGCGGTCGTGTCTACCGCGTTCGCGCTCGCGGCCGTGCTGCTTTTCGAACCAATCGGCAACTGGTTGTCCGGCTCGTCTGAACATCTGCTCCACTTGAAAATCCCCGGCGGGGCCGATCGCGTAAACGAAGTAAAAAAATTCTTTGAGGATGAAGGCTGCGTCGTCGATGTCGCCCGCATCGCCTATAACAAAACGGAAGAGGAAGTCGAGCTGCGCTTCCGCGTTGGCTTGGCTCAGCGAAAGTCCATCGAGGACATCATGAACAAACTCACAAAAAAATTTACCGACCTCACTGACACTTCCGTGGAGCAATAATGAAACTCGTGACTTTCGCCTTTGCCACCTTCTTTGCCGCCGTGACTGCAAGCGCATCGGATTCTTATCTCCTGCGTGTATTAAACGCAGTCGAACAAGTAGGCAAAGAATGCAAAACAATGGAACCTTCCGCGCAGGAAGCCGCAACGCGCCTCGTCGCCGGCGGAAAACTATTTGCCGCGGGCAACCCCGCCTTCATTAGCGAACTCAGCGGACGCGCCGGCGGACTCATGCTGATCCAATCCCTCGGAGACGCAATTCCCGCCGCAGGCGATGTCGTGATGTTCGGCGCAGAGCAAGGGCCACCGCTTAGCGAAACCGTCGCAAAATCCGGCGCGCATATCGTTGCATTCAGCGACGCCAATATCCCCGGCGCTTCGATCACGTTCTCCGGTCACGCGACGGAAAACAAAATATCGCCAACACTCGCCGCCATCATTCCCGCATGGACCTACACCGGCGTGCTGATCAAGTCCTGCGCGCGTTTGGGCAAAATGCCTGTCACCTACGAAACCATCGGCCTCCCCGGCGGATACCCGCGCATCCAGCAATACCAGGCAAAGGGAATCTTCTGGATCGACTACACCCCCGATCCCGCCGACACATCTCCCACATCTGACCTTGGCGTTGAGTTTGCCCACAGCGTTTTCAATTGCTTGCAGCGCGCTGAAAAAGAAGACCGTGCAAAACTCGATCAGTCAGGACAGTGGGCTGCGCAGTCGCTAAAGGACGGCAAGACCGTCTACATGTACTGCATGGGCCACTTCATCCCCGACGAAATCGGCAAAAGTGAAATCGCTGCGAAGTTCAAAGTAAACACTTGGAACTCCGGCTTCACGTCCCTCACGCCGCCCGACGATCCGATTGGTACAGGCGACCTCGCCATCCACATCGGCTACCAGCATCCGCCCCACGGTCTCTTCGAACACGCACTCCCCGCGAACGCAAAAGTTGTCTACGTCGATCTACTCCAACACCGCGACACGAAGTCCGATCCAAACGTAATCTGGATAGACCCCATGTGGCCATGGGACGACGCCGTAGTCCGACTCAAAGGTTACGACATCCCCATGCTCCCACCCTCCGGAATCGTCAACACCGCCATCGCCTGGGAAATCTACCGCCTCGCAACCAGCCAACTATAAGTAGCGCCTCGCAAGTAGCGCCTCGCTCGCCTGAGCGCGGCGCATCTCGAAGCACTACGCGCCACACACCTCCACAAACGTTCCATGCTTCCCATACCTCCCACAATCAAAATCTACGCCCAATCGCAACTCCAGCATTCATCGATCAACGTCACGATTACTACGAATTCCCCTCAATAACCCTTGTTCCCCAGAACACCCAAAACCGCAACTCCGATCGTTTCACAAATTGCAACAGCAACCGTCAATCAAACACGGGTCGTTTCGCAGCGCGAATTCTTCTGATAAGTGCAACGCGATGGGCAATAGAATAGAAGGTGTCGCTGACGCTCTGGCGCTACGAACTACCGCAATGACCCGCACGTCATTCCTGTGATTCGTCGTCCTGCGCTGCCGCCGCGTCCAATCGCGCTTTGAACTCCGCCTCTTTGCCGCGATCGACGGGATGGTAATAGCTTCCACGCGCAACGCCGTAATGTTGCGGCACGTAGCCTTCGGGATAGTCGTGCGGATACTGGTAGCCCGCGCCGCGCCCCAACCGCTGCGCACCGGGATAGTGCGTGTCCTGCAAATGCTTCGGCACCGCGACAGCTTTGCCTTGTTGGACATCGTTCATCGCCGCGCCAATACCCATGTACGCAGCATTGCTCTTCGGCGCGCACGCAACATAGGTCGCGGCCTGTGCGAGGATGATCTGCGCCTCGGGCATGCCGATGAATTCGCAGGCCTGCCAAGCAGCAGTCGCGACAACGATTGCCATCGGGTCTGCATTGCCGACGTCTTCCGACGCAGCGATGCAGATGCGCCGCGCGACAAATCGCGGGTTTTCTCCCGCGTGCAGCATGCGCGCCATCCAATACAGCGCGGAATCGGGATCGGTGCCGCGCATGCTTTTGATGAACGCCGATGCGGCGTCGTAGTGCTCATCGCCGGTGCCGTCGTAGTGAATGAGCTTGCGCTGGATCGATTCCTCGGCCACGGCGCGCGTTATATGCACCGTATTATCGGCCGGCGGCGTCGTGAGCACGGCGATCTCGAGCGCATTCAACGCGCGCCGCGCATCGCCTTCGGCATAGCGCGCGATGTGTTGCAATGCGTCGTCATCGGCGATGATGGTGAGATTGGGCCATCCGCGCTCGGGATGCGTGAGTGCGCGTTTGAGGAGTGCAATGACGTGATCTTCTGTGAGCGGATGGAGCTCGAATATCTGCGACCGCGAAAGCAACGGCGCAACAACGGAAAAGAAAGGGTTCTCCGTAGTCGCTCCAATTAATACTATGTTGCCATTTTCAACATCTGGAAGCAGCGCGTCCTGTTGCGCACGGTTAAAGCGATGAATCTCGTCCACAAATACAATCGTCTTCTTCCCTTCGTGGACGCGCCGCGCCTTCGCCGCATCGATCAGCGCGCGCAGCTCCTTCACGCCCGAAGTGACCGCGTTCAGGTTGTCGAAGGCCGACTGCGTGCGCATCGCGATCACGCGCGCAAGCGCGGTCTTTCCACAACCCGGCGTACCGTACAAGATCAGCGAAGTAATGCGGTCAGCCTCAATCGCCCGCCGCAATATCTTCCCCGGCCCAAGGATATGCTCTTGACCGACAATGTCGTCAATGCTGCGCGGAGCCACCCGCCGCGCCAGCGGCGCTTCCTTCTTAATGCGGTCCGCGGCCGCATGGGTGAAAAGATCGTCACTCATCGGACAATCGTACATGAAATCAAGGACGACGGCATGCTACTTTGCAGGACTATACATATTCTTCGGGCGGTCTTGTTCAATTCTGAATGTTCCGAAAACGATGTCTGCGCCTAAAGACTTGGAGAAACGTATCGAGCGCCGAGGGCGCGATACGGTTCATAGCCTGGGCTGTGAGGCCCAGGATCACGCCAATACATAACACTCGCGCGAGGCCTGAAGGGCCGGCACGAATCTAAGAGGAAGTCACATGGAATCCGAATCACCCGCATCCTGCGCAACGCTCTTGCGCGAACGCATCAACGCCATATCCGACATCAACTCGGCCACCGCCGTGCTCCAATGGGACCAGGAAGTCCACATGCCGCCCAAGGGTGCTGCCGCGCGCGGCGCGCAGCTCGCCACCTTGTCCGCGCTCGCACATCGTGAATTTACCGGCGCTGAAACGGGCCGTCTCTTGGAAGAATGCGAAGCGACATTCGACACCCTCTCGGAAGCGGACCGCGCCCTGACCAATATCGCGCGATACGATTTCGAGCGCGCGCGAAAGCTTCCGGAGAAGTTCGTACATAAATTTGCCGAAGAAACCAGCGCGGCCTACGTCGCCTGGGTGAAGGCGCGCGAAGAATCCGACTTCGCGAAATTCCAGCCGAACCTCGAACGGCTCATCGAACTTTCCCGCGAGAAAGCCCAATACTATGGATATACCGGTTCGCCGTACGACGCGCTGCTGGAAGACTTCGAGCGCGGCATGACCGCCGAACAATTGAAAGTCATCTTCGCCGAGCTTGCGGAGAAGCAGAGTAAACTCGTGGAACGAATCCTCACTTCGGGCGTGCAACCCGATACCTCGTGGATGAAAGGCGAATGGGACCTGCAGGCGCAGTGGGATTTCGGGATGTGCGTGTTGCGTGATCTCGGCTACGACCTGGATGCAGGACGCCAGGACAAATCAGTCCACCCCTTCTCGACGATTTTCGCAATCGACGATGTCCGCATCACAACGCGCTTGAACACCGAAGAATTCTTCTCGTCACTCACCGGAACTATTCACGAGTGCGGTCACGCGCTCTATATGCAGGGGCACAGCCGCGAGGACGCGCGCACCATGCTCGCGGACGGCGCATCGCTCGGTATGCACGAATCGCAATCGCGCATGTGGGAAAACGTGATTGGCCGCAGTTTGCCGTTCTGGAACCACTACACGCCAATCTTGCGCGAGTATCACAAGGGAAAGCTCGACAACGTTACGCCCGAACAAATTCACAAGGCCATCAATCGCGTGCAACCTTCGCTCATCCGCGTGGAAGCAGATGAGTGCACCTACAACCTTCATATCATCGTGCGCTTCGAAATCGAAGTTGGCCTTATCGAAGGCACGCTGCGCGTGCAGGACGTGCCCGAAATCTGGAATGCTAGAATAAAAAGTTATCTTGGTCTCGATGTACCCAACAACGCACAAGGTTGCCTGCAGGATATCCATTGGTCGCACGGCGCCTTCGCCTATTTCCCCACCTACGCCCTCGGCAATCTGTACGCCGCACAACTCTTCGAAACCATAGAGCGCGATATTCCAAGTCTATGGCAAGAGGTAGAGACGGGGAATTTTAGACTGCTCCTGGATTGGCTGCGCGACAGGATTCACCGCCACGGTCGCCGCAAACTCGCACCCGATTTGCTCCGTGAAGTTACCGGCTCCGGCCTCTCTTCAGGGCCTTTTTTGAATTACCTCGAACGCAAGTACGGAGCGCTTTACCGAGTTTAATCGCGTGACAATAAATGCCATGACGGACACATGGTTTGTACACTTTTGTCCGCGTTCGATGCTTTGGGAAAGTGCTCAGTACGTTCCATCAAGCACTTACGGGACGGGCGGTAATGGCACGGGCTATGCAGCCACTCCTTTGTTACGAGCTACTGGTAACGGCCTTCGGGGGAACGCGGGCGGGGTGCCAGAGCATGAAGTAGAGGGGGATTGGCCATGCTGCGAAACGGTCTGCGAATCCGAAAATCCGACGGTAAACATGGGGCGGACCAACCGGAAATCGCCGTCTCTTGGCGTGGCGAAGCAAACGGCCATGACGTAAGCAGCCGGATTGCCGCGTTAATGCAAGGCTGCTCGTTGCTCTACCCCCGTTGCCGCCTGGTAGTCGATCTGGTTCGCGTGCCGGCCCGGCCGGATCTTGAGTCTGCTATCGATCGCGTGCGCAGCCAAATCGAAATGCGCGGCGGGTCGGTGCACGTGTCGCTGCCCAAAGTTAGAGCAAGCTTCTAATCGCTTTCGTTCAAAAACAACCGGCCCCCGTCACCTCGCGGTAACGGGGGCCGTTGCTTTAAGCGTCTATACGATTAGAAGCAGAGCTTCGTTTCGATAAACACGTAGTCAGAGTCGTCGTCGCTGGTGCCGCCGTTGAACAGCAGACCGTTACCCGCCGAGAACTGACCGTCTTCAAGGCCGTCACCCACGAAGAGGTGCGCCCAACCGGCCTGGAAGCTGAGGTCTTCGCTGTAGTGAT
>JADLHJ010000075.1 GCA_020848835.1 Candidatus Hydrogenedentota bacterium | reverse complement strand
AGAAATACACGATGCATTCTGCTGCCTTGTGCGATGCACGCTGTAATCCCTTCGATAGAAATACACAATGCATTATGCGGGCTTGTGCGAAGCTCGCTGTTATCCCCTTCGGGTTAATTGAGTTTCGTTAGACCTTCTTAGAAGCAAATCCTCGTTTCGAAGGTGATGAAGTCGCCGTCATCATCGTCCGAACCGCCGCCGAAGATCGTGCCGTTGCCGGCGAAGAAGGATCCATCTTCGAGGCCGCCACCCGCGAACAGGTGCGACCAGTGCGCCGAGAACATCAAGTCTTCGCTGTAATGATAGATGAGGACGATGTCCGTGACCCAGCCTAGTTCGTCGTCGCCTTCATCGGTCCAGAACGACAACGCTGGCGCTAGCGGGACTTTAAACCCGCCGAGGCTTACCGTCTTCGGCGAATCAAAGGGCTCATCAGCGATAATGTACTCGACATCCCATATCAGGTCGATGGCTTCCGTCGGGTGCGCCTGTCCACCGATCATGAAGACATGCGCGTTCGACAGGTCGTTTTGCAGGTCGAAGAAGCCGTTATACATTTGGTTTGAGAAGAGGCGATTGAAACTCACGCTCGCTTCCGGCTGATCGAATGGATTCAACCATTGCCCGAAGGAGATGTCGCGATTGTCTTCGCCTTCGTAAAACGCGTACTTCGCGAACACGCGGGGATGCCACGCGATGTCGAAGGTGTAGCCGAGCTGTGCGGTCAGACCCCAGGCGTCGTATTCGGCGTTGTCATCGCCGTAGAGGAACGGTTTGAAGAAGAAACCATTCTGGTCCGCATCACCAAATTGATAGGCCGTTTCAACGTCGAAGTCGAAGGAGCCAAACATGCCCGACGCGCGCAGACCTACGGTGTGCAGATTCGTCACGTCGTAGTCGTCGAGATCGAATGCATCTTCGAGCCATTCGATCGGGGCTACGAAATTTGTGTCGTTTAAACTGGTCGCGTCACGAACCCACAGCCAGTATGCGTCGAAGGCGATGTTTTCCAGCGCTTTGCAGGTTGCGTAGACGCCATAGAAGGCTACGTCTTCATCTTCCTCGTTTGCGCCGCCTTCGGCGAGTGTCGAGTACCACGCATCAATCGTCGTAATGTCGGTCGCGTAGGTCAGACGCAAGGCGTCGAACGAACGACCGCGATAGAACGGACCGAAGTCCTTTGGACCTACGAGCCATTGGCTGCCGAATGCGAGTTCCTGTCGGCCAATGCGCAGGCGTAGTGGCATGCCGTACATTTCGTTCACGTCGATATACGCCTGATACATCTCGACGTCATCACCGGTGACAGCGGTGGAATCGACGCCGGTCACATAATTGGAGCGAAAGTCCTGGCCCCAGATGTCGTAGCTTTCGAGTTCCAGGAATGCGGCGACCTCTTGCGTGAAATCGGCCTTCACGTTCAGGCGCGTGCGCTGTTCGGTCAAGGTCAAGTTGTTGGTCTTCTCGTCCCAGGCGTAAGGGCTTACGAGACCGAGACCGTTAAAGGCTGGCGCACCGGACAAGAATTCGCCGATGGGCCGGTTTGGGAGTAGAAACGCGGGGACGCGGATTTCGACCGGTCCCGGTTCTACGGCCCAGTTGTAGATGAGGTCCATTTTGATGCGGAGTTCTCCGCCAACCTGGACATTCTGGAGTTCGGCCTGGGCCGGTATGACGGATACGGCGAGGCACAAAACCGCGGCAAGTGACATAAATCGAAACATAGAATTCCCCCTTCCAAGTGAGTTCCCCAACCCACAGCCCCGAATCCCCCTTCGGGTGCTCGCAAATATACTGCGCCGATGTTTGTTTGGAGTCAAGTTGGCTGGAACGGCCGATGCGCATAAATCTTGGGGACATGGCGCGTGGTGTGCAAGGCGCCAATATCGCGGCACACTCCAAGGCGCTTCGCGCGGGCTACGTAGCAATTCCCGTATAGTAAGTTTGCCCTGATTGGTGCAAGAAGCGGGTGAATTGCAATACGTCACAAAGGGCAGGAAGAAACGAGACTGAATATGAGTATGAAACAGTGGTATGAGGCTTTGTTCGAAAACTATGCGCAGCAGTATGACCGGGAGCCCTTTACGCAGGGGACGCAGGGCGAGTGCGATTTCCTGGAGGCGGAGTTTAATCATGACCGTTCTTTGCGGGTGTTGGACATCGGATGCGGCACGGGGCGTCATGCGATAGAACTTGCGAAACGCGGATATACGATGACGGGTGTCGATTTGTCTGAAGGACAACTCAAGCGCGCCAGAGAGAATGCTGCAAGCGCGAGTGTGGCAATCGATTTTCAGAAACGCGATGCCCGAGACTTACCGTTTACAGGTGAATTCGATGTTGCAATCATGCTGTGTGAAGGCGGGTTTTCTTTGATGGAAACCGATGAGATGAATTTCGCGATTCTGAGGAGCGCGACGCGCGCGCTGAAGGAAGAGGGCAAGTTTGTTTTCACGGCGCTCAACGGGTTGTTTCCCCTGTTTCAATCGGTGGAGAAGTTTCACACGTCGCAGCAGGCGGACGGCGGGTCTACATTCCTTAAGAGCTCGTTTGATTTGATGACTTTCCGGGATCACAGTGCTGTCGCGTATACGGACGACGCTGGGAAAAAGATGACACTCAATTGCAATGAACGATATTACATGCCGAGCGAGATCACCTGGTTGCTCAAATCGCTCGGGTACCGGACCATCGATGTCTTCGGCGCGAAGCTCGGCAAGTTCTCCAGGGCGGACGAGTTGACGCCAACGGATTTTGAGATGCTGGTCATCGCGGAGAAGTAGCTCAGCATGCTGAGTGGGTATCTTGATAACTGGTAGGCGCATTTTTCGAATCGCTCGCGCCTTTGCCGCCATAGTTCTGCTTATTGCGCTTGGAGGGTGTGGATCGTTGTGGGCGTTTCAAGAAGCGATGTTGTTCCCCGCGAGCCGTCACGTCTGGCGTACTCCGGGCAATGCGCCGTTCAATTGGAAATATGAATCCGTCACGTTGGAGGTCGCCGGCGAAAAGACCGATGCGTGGTACATCCCCGTCGAGAATGCGAAGGGCACGATCCTTTTGTCGCATGGAAATGGCGGAAACATCGCGGACCGAATGGAACACTACGCGATGTTGCGCGATCTTGGGTACAACGTCTTTTCGTATGACTACGGAGGCTACGGCAACAGCACTGGAAAGCCTTCCGAGAAGCGTTGCTACGCGGACATTCGCGCGGCGTGGAGATATCTCACGGAGACGCGCGGGATTCCGGCGAACAAGATCGTGCTGTATGGCGAGTCGCTAGGGGGCGGGGCTACCTGCGATCTCGCTACTGAAGTGCAGCCGCGCGCGGTTATTTTGCAATGTACTTTCCTTTCCGTAACCAAAATGGCGAAAGAGATTTTCCCATTCGTGCCGGTGCGGTTACTGCTCCGGCACAACTTCGACAGCGAATCGAAGATAAAAAATATTCACGCGCCAATTCTCATCATGCACAGTCAGGGCGACACCATCATTCCTTATCGTCATGGGCGTGGGCTTTATGAATTGGCGAATGAGCCCAAAAAGTTTCTAGAACTTCGTGGCGATCACAACGACTGCATTTTCACCAGCGAAGCAGCCTACCGCGAAGGCATGCAGCGCTTTCTTGATTCGCAATAATCCAACACATGCTTAATCAATTTGCTCACATCAACAGGCACGGCGCAACACTCCTAACTGCGGTGCTGCTTCTCCTTGCGGGCCACGTGCATGCGGCAAAGGGCGCCATTAGCAAGCCCGGCGAGACCTTCAAGACAGTCGAAATTCCGTTCTATGACGACGCGCCGAAGGACGCAACGCTGTTCGCTTTTCGAAACAATCTTTTGAAGTCGGTGCAGGCACACGACGTGAAAGCGGTACTGGACGTGCTCGACCCTACAGTGCTCAGCGGGTTTGACGGCGAGGAGGGGATTGACGCTTTCAAAGCCCGATGGAAATTGAACGACAAACCGGAGGCATCCGCGCTGTGGAAAGAACTTGGCGAGGCGTTGCGGCTTGGCGGCAAGATTAATAAAGGTCAAAATGAGATTTATTTCATCGCGCCGTACAGTTATTACGCGTTGCCGGAAGAATACGATCCGATCGATTATGGGCTTGTGGTTGGGGAGGGTGTGAACGTTCGCAGCAAGCCGGACGAAAATGCCGAAGTTGTGCAGAAGGTGGGGCGGATTATTGTTCGTCTTTATGACGAACAGAATCCGAAAGTGGCTACAATCGGGAATGAAACTTTCCCATGGCGCAAGGTGGGACTGCCCGACGGAAAAGCCGGATACATCTGGGGCAAATTTGTACGCAGCCCAAACGACTACCGGGTGGGATTCAGCAATCGATCCGGGCAATGGAAGATGATTTATTTTGTTGCTGGCGATTAGTGAATTGCGCTGCTTACCGTAACGGTTCTAGAAAGGCTGCGGACTTCGGTCTACGCGAGACCGCGTAAACGCGGAACTCCAAGCGGGCAACCCCGAAGGTCTGCGGAATAGACCTATAGCCTGCTTTTAGCGGACTGAGGGTTGTGTCCACGCCATTTCCACATCGCCTTCTTTGAAGGGATCGGGCTTCAGTTTCGAGGAAACCACTTTGGCACGGACGTAGAGTTCGTCGCCTTTGAAGGAATAAACAGCGGGGTTGGCGTCGGTTTCGGCGAGTACGATGCCCAGTTGATCACTGTATTGATGCGGGGCGTTGGGCACTTCTTTGCCCTTCTCGAAATCGATAGGTTTGCTCGATGTGTCCGCGCCTTTGCGGGTGCCGTAGAAGATGGTTTTGTAGGTCACGCCGGGCTCGGCTTGAATACTTACGCGGTATTCTTTTTCGTTCCATTCGATGGCGTCGAGCAAGACGCCTGCGCTGGCGTAGAAATCGCCGCGTTTGAAGGCTTCCATGATTGCGTCGGCTTCCAGATTTTCGGATAGCACCATGCACCAACCGCGACCGGGAATGGCGCCGCCGGGGCCGCGCTCGAAATAGTCGTGTGTGTCATCGGTGCCGACACCGTAGAGAATATTTTCGGGATTATTTGTCAGGCGAACCGCGAGCACAATGTCCCAATAGCGGTCGGTGTTTACGCGATGCAATTCTTCGTCGCCCCAGTTTTTCACGCCACCGTGACCATTGTAGACTTCGAAGAAGCGGCTTTCGTCAACGGCGATCATGTCCTGTGGTGGAACGCCGAGATCGCCCCAGTTGGGATGGTTGACGTGAGAAATCATCGGTACGTGGTAGTGCTTGCCCTGTTCATCTACGGCGTGGACGTGATCGCGAACGGCCTGTTCCGTCGTCTCCGCTTTGGATGCTGTGATTTTATAGCGAACATTCAGGCCGTTGACGTGGGCTTTTGACGTAATTTCTTCACCTTCGATTAAGATGAACTTGCCAGGCTCTTCGAAATGCTTGCGTAACTCATCATAGGTCTTGAGGCGCATCATAACTTCACCGCCGGCTTCGGAAATTTCCACCCAATCTTTGCCAAACTTTTCCTGCAACTTTGCGACACGCTCGGCAGTGAGGCGCGATTTCTCTCCCACGAAGAAAAATTTCTCGCCGCGCAGCATTGTGTTGTGATCGGTGACGGAAAGGAAGTCGTATTTGTGTTCCTTATACCAGGCCACGGCGAGCTCGGGCGCGGCGTCGCCATCGCTCCATAGCGTGTGCGTATGGGTCTGACCTCTGAACCATTGCTTGCCGCCCTCGGGCTTGAGCGACTTCGCGGGCTGCGCGTTCGCAAGCGCGCTCGCAAACAAAATAACGACAAGCATTTGCCGAATGGACATGGAACACATCTCTCCTTTTCCGTTGCGATGGTGTTGTGCGAGGACAAACCCGCCCGAGGCGCTAGTGTACTTCGGATCGGTTAGCGCTGCGCAAGCAGAAAAGGTGGACGAGAAAAGTATCTTGAAATTTAACGACTCGAAACTACGAATTCTACTCACGGCGTGTTGACAATTTTCACAACTGGTTATACAGTGCAAGTGGTAATTGCGCGGTCATGTGGGCGGCGGCGCAACCGGGTGCGACTTAAATTCAGGGGTGCGGTTATGCGGCAGTTAGCAGTTCTCACGGTGCTCGTGTGTCTTTGCGTTTCGGCGTATGCCGACAATCCGGCATCGATGGTGTGGAGCACCTATCTTGGCGGAAACGACGAAGACATTAATCAAGACCTCGTGGCCGACGCGAACGGCGACATTTATGTCTGCGGCACGACACGGTCTTCGGATTTTCCGACGACGACTGGCGCGTTTGACGAAACGTTCAACGGCGGCAGCGCGCTGGAATATGGTGGCGATACCTGGGTTGCGAAGATCGACGGGGTTACCGGGCAGCTAATCTACTCGACATTCCTCGGCGGGCCCGGCGATGAAGAGCCGGACGCGATCTATGTGAATGCGTCAGGCGAAGTGATCGTGCTGGGGCTTACGGCGTCGGCAAATTTCCCGACGACGGTGGGCGCATACGACGAAACGCACAATGGCGGCAAGGACATCTTTCTGCTCAAGCTCAGCGCGGACGGCAGCGACGTGTTGTGGTCTACGTTCCTGGGTGGCAGTGGCGATGAGGAGGCTTGGGAAAAGACGCGACTTGGTTTGGATGCCAGTGGAAACATCTACATCACGGGCTTGACGCAGTCGGATGATTTTCCTGCGACTGCGGGCGCATATGATGAAACTCACAACGGACCAAATGATGGCAGCAACGCGTCGCGCGATGTGTTTGTCGCGAAGTTTTCGTCCGACGGATCGGCCCTGGGGTATGCGACGTATATTGGAGGCTCTGATCGCGATCAGGGAATGTCCTTGACGGCGACGCCCACCGGCGAATGTTACATCACTGGCTTCACCTATTCGGGCGATTTCCCGGCGACCACGGGCGCTTATGATGAAACATTCAATGGCACGCGCGACATCTATGTGTTGAAGCTCAATGCCGCGGGCAGCGATCTAATCTATTCCACATTTATCGGCGGCACCTCGACGGATTGGGCATGGGACATGGTGGTCGATCCGAGCGGCGAAGTGTACGTGACCGGTAATTCGCAGAGTGATGACTATCCGACGACCCCCGGCGCTTATCAGACGACGCGCGCCGCAGGCTTCAGCGTTGCCGTGCTGACTCAACTCAACGCCGCGGGCACTGACATCGTCGCATCTACACTGCTTGGAGGTTCGACGGGCAATGGCGGGATGATTGCGCTGAGCCTCGATCGCGATGCGGGTGGCAACATCTGGATTGCGGGCGAAACGGGCACCACGGATTTGCCGACAACGCCACTGGCATTTCAATCTGACTACCAGGGTGGCAATCGCGACGGATTCGTCGCGCAGTTCGATCCGTCTCTTGGAAGTCTGAAGTACCTTTCGTATATCGGCGGCGCGAATAACGAGCCGGAAGGGCACGTGGCGGTTGACAGCTTGGGACACGTATTGCTGGCGGGACGCACACTTTCGACCGATTTCCCGCTGTCGGTTGGCGCTGCGGACACGACGTTCGGCGGCGATGAGGTGGATACGGGCGAGTCCTATGCGATCAAAATCATGCCGGGCACTATTGATGTGCATTACCTGAACCTGTTCGATGCGGAAATGGAAGCGTTGTACAACACGATTAGCCAGGATTACCTGACGGCGGATCTCGACAATGACGGGATGCCGGATCGGTATCAGGTTGGACTGGTGGCGTATGTGCTGAGCGTGCAGACACATCCCTATTCGAACCTTGTGCACGACATGTATGAATCGACGATTGCTTCGTTACAGGCTGAGCCGAATTACGCGGCGCAGATGCAGCCATACCATCACGCGATCGCGGCATTGATGATCTGCTCGCAGGATATGGCCGACTTCTGGACAAGCCACTTCTCGCTTGGCGGAACGTATACGTCGTTTGTGATCACCAAGACGGCGAGCGAACCGTTCTCCGCGCTGGGCGATCTGGATCAGGACGGCGTTGCCAACGGCGAGGAATACCAAAACAACGAGGACGCGGGCGGCGATATCGATTCATTCATGATCGCCGCGAACAACCCGAACTCGAATGGCAAAGCGCTTCCCGCAATGGGAACCTGGGCTGTCTTGTTGAGCGTGACGCTACTTTTGGTCTTCGGCCGGCGGCGCATCCTTGCCGGTGGCAAAGGCTAGCAGTTCGTCATAGCCGGGTTCTTCCGCTTCCATGTGCTTGACAACCGCGCCGTCGCGAATGAGGTAGAAATCCGGCGGCGCGTTCGTTTCCAATAAGCTCATGAATTTGAGCGTGTCAATGACTTGAATTGGAAACTGCGGCACGGTGGCGGCCATATAGTCTTTCATCTCATCTTCGGTGCCCATAAGAAGCGCGGCGATTTGTGGTACGCCTTCAACCGTAATGAGATCGTTTAGGGATGCGGTCACCGCGCGGCAGTGAGAACAAGAGGCGCTCAGCATCACGAGGAAGTATTCGCCCTGCGCGAGTGGTACCGGGGCCCCGCCCATTTCAGGTACAAACTCGGCAAATTTACTGGCGGGATTCGTGCCATTCGTTTGCGTTGGTGTCGCGGTCGTAGTTTTGGTGGACGGCGCGGGCTTCCCCATCGCAATTGCACCGGCCACCACGGCAATACCAAGTGACGCGAGTATAAATTTCCGGTTGGCGTTGCGCTCGGCAGTGGCGAGGGTTGGCACCGTTTCTTCCGCACTTGGTTCGGCCTGCTGCTTCTTGCGCTGGCCGTACCAGACCAAACCTGTCATTGCGAGCAGCAATACGTTTTTCGCGATTGATAGGCCGGGGCCCATCTTAATATATGAGCCGAAACAGCCGCAGTCGGCCAGGCCTTTGAATGCCCACGCGTAGGCGATGAGCCCGGTAAATCCGACGAGAAGCACAGTCGTCGCAACGATGGTTGCTCCGCCAAATGCGTATCCGCCGAGCAGCGCCGCGCCGAGTGCTGTTTCGAGAGCTATCATTACGTATGCGAGTTGCGGAAGGATCACCGGGTTGCGAATGACCCCATAGGCGCCGATTTGCACGGCAAAGCCGTAGACATCTAAGGCTTTCAAAGCTGCGGAAACGATGAACAAGAGGCCTAGTGCAAATTCCAGTTGCCGGACAAAACGTTGTGACACGGTGGAACTACTCCTTGATATCAGATACAGATGATTGCGGCATAAATGATGTAAACATATGTTCAAGTTCTGCGAGACTTTCGTCGATCGAATACGGCAACGCGTGCGCGAACAGATCGAGGATGACGAGTGCGTTGAGGTGCGCGTCGCCCGCGGGGATCACACGAAGGCGGTTTGCGAGCCCGACGTTTACTTCGTGAATAAGATCGTAGGTTTCGCGAAGGCCACGGAGATCCATGTCGGGCGTTTCTCCGCGGCGCATGAGAAAATACTGGCCGAGCAAATAGGCGCCCACGGAGCGGAATATGGTCTCTTCGCGCGTGGCAAGCGGAAGATGAAACCGCGCCATGGGTTTGAAGCGCGCCAGAATCGGGCAGCCGCTGGTTGCCATGCTAAGGCCCACGAGCGAACTGAGGGCTTTTTGCACGGTGGTTTTGGAATGGACGGTACGTTCGCGTGTTTCGACGGTTACTTCCACTTCAGTGAAGGATAGCAGGGGGCCGAATTCATCGAGGATATCGACAAATGCGAGCGCCGCAGGGCACTGCGGAGTTGTTTCCTTTGAAAGCGGGCAGACACTGCACTGGTGGGTGTCGAGTTGCGCCCAGTCCGGTGGTGCACCGTTGGTCGATCGAACTGCTTCCAGCTGCTTCGCGTCTAGCTTTATGCAGAGGGAAGCTTTCCTTTTGTCGCCGTCGGCGCAACGGAAGTGGTATGCGATATCGATTGTACCGTTGGTCACTTTTTGCAGCCCGATTTTGTGTGCCGTACACACCGCGTCCAAAAACTTGCATCATCATCCCGTTTGAGGTGCGATCATTTCAATTTGCTCAATGACGTGGCGAAGGCGGGGGAATCTAAGTCAAGACTGCGTGAACGCGGAACTACGATTTTTGACCGCGAATTTAGCCGGACATAATCGCTACGGGCTATTGCGCAGGATATCGAACACGCGTTCTTCACCACCGCGGTAAATAAGATGGTCGTCTATCGCGAGGGTCTGCTCCGCGGAAAGTGGTATGAAAGAACCTTCCGCGCGGGCGAACTCCTCCCCCGTTTCATCGACGAGTGCGCCGATGCCGTAGGCTATACGACGGCTCGACTTCGTGATTTCCGCCCAGACGAGCATGCGGCGGTCGCCGGGCACCGGTTTGCGGTAGCGAAGTTTGAGCTCGGCAGTGACGGTCATGCGCGCCAGGGCGCGATTGGCCGCCCACGCGATGGTTTCATCCAAGAGGGCCGCGACTACACCGCCGTGTAATACATTGGGGTAGCCGCAGTGATGGGTCTTTGGCTCGAACCAGGTTTTTATTTTGTCATCTTCGACAAAGAACCGGAGCTGAAGCCCGGCGATATTCTCTTCGCCGCACACGAAACACGAGCGGGAATTCGGTAAATATATGGGTTCTTTATCAGTACTACTCATGGAATTGTGCCTTCGCTACACCAAGACTAAACCGGTAGTTTGCACGCCATCCAAGTGCCAGTCAAAATAAACGCGCTGTGAGGATTGTTCCGTGAAAGATAACCGCGCGTCGGTAAATACGATTTAGGAGGCATTATGGCGGAAGCACCGGACCCGGACCTGCGCGAACGGACCTTTCTGTATTCCGTGCGCGCGGTGCGCTTGTACGAATATGTCTGTAAGGAAGGGAAAAGCGCATCCGGCGTGATTCTAGGCGAGCAGTTCTTGCGTTGCGCAACTTCGCTCGGCGCGGACATTGATGAGGCCCAGCACGCCGAGTCACGCACGGAGTATCTCGCCAAGCTCGAAGACGCGGCGAAAGAGGCCCGTGAAGGACTATATTGGCTGCGGCTAATTAAAGACACCGACACCGTATCGTCGAAACGAATTGTTCCCCTGGAGCAAGACACGCGCGAGATTGTCGCGATGCTCACGTCGCGCGCTTCCGGCCGCAAGACGACCATTCGCAGGAAATAAACCGCGCGCGTCATGCCAAGCAAATCAAAAAGCAAACCGTCGCGCATTTCAGCGCGTGTACAACAAATCTTCGACGCGCTCGAACGCGGCCGCAGATTTGTCACACATGACGTCTGGTACATCGGCCGGCCCGGCGAGGAAATCCCGCACGGGCTAATCATCAAGCAGGTACGCGTACTGATCCTGCTGGTGAGGAACCTATTGCAGGGCGCCTTCCTTATGCGCGCGGCGGCACTTACTTTTACGTCGCTGCTCTCCGTAGTGCCGTGCGTTTGGATTCTGCTGATAGTCATTCAAAAACTAAATCTCGGCGTTTACGCCGTGGATTTTGTGACTGATATTGCGCCGCGAAATCCGTCTATCGAGCAGACCATCAATCTCCCCAAACAAATTGCGGCTAACGTCAGCGGCATAGAGATTTCCGCACCCGACATTAATGGCGCCACCTCCGTAGCGCCGCCAATAGACGCGAACGAAGAAGTCATTCGCAGGCTGCTTCAATGGATCTTCGCCGACGTCGATACGGATGCGATCAAACTGAATATTGGAGCCGATAAAAAAATTGAAGACCCAATCGAAGTATTGCTTGGCCTTGCACACGGAATGCAAAACAGTCAGAAAGACCCGAACGCCATAACCGTTATAGGACTTGCGACCGCCGTTTTGTTTACCGTGTTTGGAATGATGTGGAATGTCGAGTCTGCGTTTAACTCGATCTGGTCCGTGAGACGGACGCGTTCCTGGTACCGCATCTTCAGCGATTACCTGTTGATTATGATCTTTGTTCCCTTCGCGGTCGCGGCCGTTCTGGGTGTTACAATTGCCCTGCAAAAGCCGAGCATACAGCTCGGCCCATTCGCATGGATGCTGCGTGTGGCGCAGTATTTTTCGATATGGGCTGTGTTTTCGCTGCTCTATGTCATTGTGCCGAATACAAAAGTGAGGTGGCGCTACGCACTGCTTGGCGCAGCGGTTGCCGGTACACTTTGGCTTTTGGCGGCATGGGCCTATTTCAATCTGCAGATCGGCGTAACGCGGAACAGCTTGATCTATTCGGGGTTCGCGCTATTTCCCTTGTTGATGGCGTGGATGTATTTGAGTTGGATCATCGTGTTGTTCGGCGCCGAGCTGACCTTTGCCTATCAGAACGAGCGCACGTTTGCGATGGAGCGGCACAGCGCCAACGCAAGCCATGCGTACAAGGAAGCAGTAGGTTTGCGCGCTATGGTGGAGATCAGCCGGCGTTTTGACGAAGGAAGTCCCGGAATGGCCATCGAAAGTGTCGCGGTGGAGTGGAATGTACCCACGGGTGTAATTAACGAAGTGATGGATCAACTGGAAGAAGGCGGACTTGTGGCAACGCTTGCCACTGAACCGATTACCTATGCGCCCGCGCGCTCGCTCGATCGAATTACCGTAGGCGATGTTGTCAATGCGTTGCGAGAGGCCGGGCGAGAGCCTTCGGCTTTGCGTGAAGACGAGACGTTGCGACCCTTATTGGCGGAGATCGAGGGGCGTGGCTCGCGACTGATGACAGCGTCGCTCGACGCATTCGTGCGCCGTTTTTATCCGCAACATGATGCGATCGAAGTCATGGCAACGGATCCGAGAGAGTTACCACAGCCGGAGTAGGGCATGATGGGATTTATGGGACGTATGAAGATTATGGGAAGTATGCGAACGAAAATAGCGATGAGCAGATCGGCGAGTGTCACATGGCGCAGGGCGCTCCCGCTCTTGGTTGCCGGGCTGATGCTTTTCGGAGCGTGTCAGAAAAAGCCGGCCCCTGCAAACACGCTATCCGCTACGCCCGATACGATTGGTGTTTTGAAGTTGATGCCGGAGTCGGCCGTTGTCGCGGTTGCGATACCGTCCGTCGAAAAGGCGGAGCAGCAAATCCAAGCGCTGTTGAAGCGCGGCGCGCCGGAAGGCGTGGACATGGACGCAGAGATCACCGTCGTCACGAGCCAGATGGCGCGAAGCGCAAACGCGTTTGAAGCGAAGTCCGTCGCGGACATCGCGGCGATCAAAGGCCTCGACCCTGAACGGCCGCTGGCGGTTTTCATCGGCGCGAGAAAAGAGGGGGAAACACCTCCGTCACCGCCCGGGCAACTGGAATTCGAGCGGCAGATTCTCAGTTACGTAGGATTCAATTCGATTGCACCTATGGTCGCCGTATTTCCATATAAGAAACGGCAAGAAGCGGAGAAATTCGTGGCGGAATGGAGCGGCCCCGGCGCAACGAAGGCGACAGACCTCGCAGAACCGAAAACCACCATACAGACAAAGGAAGACGGATCTTTTGCGTACTTATTTACTAACGACACGCTCGTCGCGGGGACGAGTGTGGAAATGGTGCAAGGCGTCGCCGAAAGAATGAAAACTCCGGCATCGGTGCGATACGGCACACCGGAGTGTCCAGCGGATAGTGCGGATGAGATCGTGCAGCTTGTGCGTACGGACAAGATCCCGGACACCCCATCCAGTTCCACGGCCTCTTTAGTGGATGCCGCGTCAAATCCGCGCGCCGCTGCATGGCAGCTTTGGAATGGATGGATTCAATCGCACGATAGCAGTGAACCGATGGTAATCACTTGGGGCTTTAAGGACGACCATCTCACGGTGCGCTCGCGTCTGCTCAATGCAGCCCAGCCTGACGCAGCGGCGAAGCCTGCATCACCTGCGCCGCTTCTCCATCTGAATACGCTTCCGAAGTCCACTCTGGGCGTTTGGACCATGCAAATCACTCCCCAAACTCGGGAAACGTTGAAGACTTCCGGCAGTGCAGGCCTGCAACAACAAGGCGGCGCGGTCGCGCAAATGGGGCAGTCGTTCGACAAGATAATCGACCTTGTGGGTAATGAAGCGACAATCGCGATAACCGGGCCTGGCTCCGACGCGTCAAAAATTGCGTTGCTGGTTGAATTTACGGATGGCGATACCGCGCGGGAGACGCTGCGGTCGCTTGGCTTCATGCCGATAAAGGCCGAAACGTATAATAACGTCGATATTTTTTCGTTTGTGTTTCCGCCAGTATCGGTTTATTACGCTGTGGCGAAAAACACGTTTGTCATGGCTGGCACGCTCGATTCGGTCAAGATGTTTATAGATGCTATTTCCCAGGGCAAGCCGACATCATTCGCATCGTCGTTGAACCCTCCTTTCGATACGGCGACGCCGCGTCAGCAAGCCTTCATTGCAAAGCGCGATTTGTTCACGAGCGCGATGCTTCCTGCACTGGAAGGGTATGGTACAGTCTCAAAAACGCAGGTGGATTACACCACGAAGGCGCTCGAAAAAGTGCGCGATGCGCGAATGACTACCGAGACCATGAAAGATTGGCAAGATACACGGTTGATCGTGCAGTTCGAATCCGCAGCTAAGAGCTGAAATTGCGAATGAGCTGCGCGTAGAAACGGCAAATCTCGCCGAAGTTTTCTACGCGCGTGCGCTCATTGGTGCCGTGCAACATCTTGATCTCGCCTTCGTGGTAGCGCGAAGGCACGAAGCGGTACACGTTCGGGGTCACTTCACAAAAAAACCGCGAGTCCGTACCGCCCAATACGAGGAATGGCCCGACGACGACGTCGGGGCAGACTTCGCGGATCGTCTTCTCCAACACTTTGAATGGCGCGGCGTTCACGTCGGACACCGGGGACGGATCGCGCGGCTCCTTTTCAATTGATGCAATCTCCACTCGGCTGTCATCGATGATTTTCGTGATGCGTTCGCAGACACTTTTATGGGTCTCCCCGGGGAGGATGCGGAAGTTCACAACGGCCCTTGCTTCCGGCGGCAGCACGTTGTCTTTCACACCCCCGGAGATCATCGTGACCGCGGTAGTCGTGCGCACGATTGCATTCGTCTCCGGCGCGCCCGAGAGCATGCGTTCTACGACTGGTCCGAACAACCAAAGATTTGCAAATACGGCGCGCTGCGCAAAGGGCATTTCCGGGCCGAAAGCGGAGAACATCTCTTTCGACGGTCCTGTCATGCCGCCGGGAAATGGATTGGCTTCCAGCTTTGCGATTGCAGCGGACAAGATACCGATCGCGCTTTGCGGGGGCGGTGTCGATGAATGGCCGCCGGGTTGCTTCACCGTGAGCGAATAACTGACGTAGCCTTTCTCCGCAATTCCCACCAGCGCGGCAGGCGGTTCCAAGCCGGGCATCACGCCATGAATAATCGAGCCGCCTTCATCAATCACGCACTCCGGTTCGATCTTACGTTCCTTAAACAATGCGACGATCTTCTGTGCGCCATCGGGGCCGCCAAGCTCTTCGTCGTGCCCGAAGGAAAACATGATCGTGCGCTTCGGCGTGAAGCCATTCGAAAGCAGCCATTCGGTCGCTTCCATCGCGCCGATGACGTTTTGCTTATCGTCCGCGGCGCCTCTCCCCCACACCGCGCCATCTGCGATCGCGCCGGAAAATGGCGGATGCGCCCAATCTTGCTCAGTGCCAGGCGCGACAGGGACTACGTCGAAGTGACCCATGATCACCAAGGGTTTCAGCGTTTCATCGCTACCCGTCCACGTATACAACAAACTGAACCCGCCAACTTTTTCGCGCTTTAATCTCGCGTGCGTTTTCGGATACGTGTTTTCGAGGTAGGCGTGAAACGCTTCAAAATCGTCTTTGCTGATTGGCGATGGGACGCCGAACGAAATGGTTTCGTATTGAATAGCTGCCGAGAGATGTTGCGCGGCTACATTGGTGTCTATGCCGATGTCGGTGACAGGAGCAATGTTGATCTGTTTCGAATTAAATCGTAACGTCCGGAAAAGAATGACGCCGACGAGCAAGAGCACCAACGCCAGCACCAACGCTATCGCGCGCTTAACCATTACGCCCTCCAAAACTTCGCAGACCATTGAGAGCCTAACATGCGAAACGGAATGAATACAGCGGCATAGCAAAGGCGTTGATTCGTTCAACGGTACAATGCTAGAATCCGATGTTTTTGGGGCAATTTCACATTTCGCCCCGCTGCAACTTGTCCACAATGGTGTGTTATTTGAAATGATGCGCAAGGCCTCTTGGTTCCGTATGCTCGCGCTGGCGCTAGCGGCGTATTCGCTGCTCGCATCCGCGCGCGAGTTGGTGCCGGGCCTCTGCGCGACGCTCGCCTCGTTGCAGGACGGCGCTGCCGCCTGCCATACCGCGGTACCCTCCTGCTGCGCCGGCTCTCTGGAGTCATCTTCGGACTTCGACGTTCCAAGCATTCATACGAAAGGCGCGGAACATCCCCAGTGCGCTTTTTGCACGTTGGTCAAAGGCCTTATTAAAGCTGAGGCCGCCGTTGCGATACCTGCCAATCCAGCGTCCCCCGAAGCGCTGTCTTCGCAATCCTGCATTGCACCTATCACTGCGCGTGTTTGCGCAGAATCCCGCCCACGGGATCCTCCCTCCGCTCTCGCCTAGTCTCTCAACAAATTGAACTCTTAACAGCGATTACACGCAGTGTCGTCGTGCATTTCGTCGCAATTCGTTTGTGAACAAGCAAACGCGTCATACCCGCGTGCCGAGTCGCGACCGCGCGACTCGTATCGCGAATATAAAGGAAGTATTCATCATGAAGAAACGTGGTTTCACGTTAATAGAACTCTTGGTTGTAATAGCGATTATCGCCATACTGGCGGCGATATTGCTTCCCGCGCTTGCCCGCGCCCGCGAAGCGGCGCGCCGGGCGAGTTGCCAGAACAACCTCAAACAAATGGGAATCGTCTATAAGCTTTACTCGGGCGAGAGTCACGGCGAACGCTTTCCCGCCATGCAGGTCTTTAATTGCATGGGCGACGTAACACCCTTCAACGCCATCTTCGACGCAACGCAGGTATGCCCGGAATATCTGACGGACCTTGAGATACTCATCTGCCCGAGTTCCGCGGGGCCGGCGACTGCGCTCGAAGCGTGGGACGAAGGTGAGACGCAGTCGGTCCACTGGCACACGAGCGCGTTGGCCAACAACGGCCGCGTCGATCCGTGCGAGGTAACGGACCATCCTTACTTCTACATGGGCTACGCGCTTTCAGACTCGATGTTCCAGAGCGACGACGATTTCGAATCGTTGGAGCATGAAGCGCCGATTCTGTCGGAAGCGATTGAAATGGATCCGGCGGCAGCCGATCAGGATTGGGAACTCGATCACCACATGTTCAATGGGTTCACCACGGTCCACCGATTGCGCGAGGGGATCGAGCGGTTCTTCATCACGGACATCAACAATCCTGCAGGTTCATCGAAGGCGCAATCCTCCATCGCAGTCATGTGGGACATGCTGGCCCCCGGACCGACGATGTTCAACCACGTGCCGGGCGGCAGCAATGTGTTATTCATGGACGGGCACGTCACGTTCGAAAAGTATTCCGGCGAACGCGGCGCGCCGTTCCCTGTGAATGAAGCGGGATTGACACTGCACATGCAGGCGATGGGCCACGGTCACATGCATTAGACTTCCTGATCAAGTTTCATCGTAAAGGCCGGTGCTCGCATGCACCGGCCGTTTTTCATTTAATGTCGCGCAGCCCGTTAGCGATTTGTTAGGCGCGCGAGCGCGGATGTATACTTCCATCTCCGGCTGCGGAGTTCAGGGTGCTCGGGCTGGCGCCGCGGCCTACTGTGCGCACTACATCAACTGTGCGGGAGGGCTGAGTTATGGCGCTTGACGGGGCAAAGGTACGCAATGTAGGCATCTTAGGTCACGGTGGCACGGGTAAGACGTCTCTCATCGAGCACGTTCTCCATGCTGCCGGCAAAACCAACCGATTAGGCCGCGTACAGGACGGCAACACCGTTTGCGATTACCTAGAAGAAGAAATCCAGCGCAAACAAACCATCAGCATGAAATTGGCCCATGTGGACTGGGAAGGCATTCGCATCCACATGGTGGACCATCCGGGTTATGCCGATTTCCTCGGCGAAGTCGCCGCCTCCGCCCCTATTCTCGACAACATCATCGTAATGGTCGATGCGACCACCGGCGTGCAAGTGGGTACCGACAACGCAATGACGTTTGCCGATCGATACGAAACGCCGCGCGCAATCTTTGTAAATAAACTCGACCGCGAACATTCCGACTTCGATCAGGTCGTCGATCAACTCCGTAAAACCTACGGCAACCAATGCGTGCCGCTTGTCATACCGATCGGAAAAGCGGAAGGCCTCAAAGGCGCCGTCAATATTCTTACGGGCGACACCAGCGCCGTGGCCGATGAAGTGGCGCAACTCAAATCCGAAATGACCGACGCTGTCGCCGAAAGCGACGACAAGCTGCTCGAAAAATTTTTAGAGACCGGTGAACTTTCGCACGATGAATTCGACGAAGGGCTTCATAACGGAATTAAGTCGGGCAAGATAGTCCCGATCATCGCAGGCAGCGTGGACAAGGATGTCGGTGTGCGTGAACTGCTCGAAGTCATCACACATGCATTCCCCACACCTTTCGAAAGAATTGTGACCGTGACGAATGGCAAGGCGGACCCGACCGCGTTGAAAATCAGTCCGGATGCGCCGTTTGTCGGCCAGGTCTTCCGTTCGGTAGTAGACCCCTACGTCGGCCAGCTCACCTTGTTTCGCGTATTCACGGGCACGCTGCGTTCGGATTCAGACTTCTACAATTGCACGACGCAATCAAAAGAGCGCACCGGCAAACTATTCTTGATGAACGGCAAGGAACAGAAACAGGTGGATTCGGTAGGTCCCGGCGATCTTGCCGCGATGACAAAACTGAAGCACACGCATTTCGGTGATACCATCGCCGCGCCGGGCACAGACGTAAAACTGCCGAAGATCGAATTGCCTGAGTCGATGGTAAAACTTGCAATCACGCCGAAGTCCCGCGCGGACGAAGACAAGATCGGCGAAGCACTGAACCGGCTCGCGGAAGAAGACCCGACCTTTAGTCACTATCGCGACCCGGCTACGCATGAGCACATCGTGCGCGGCATGGGCGATCTCCAACTCGATATTCTGCTCGATCGCATGAAGCGCAAGTTCCACATCGAGGCGACGACTAAACCGCCGAAGGTGGCGTTCAAAGAAACGGTCAAGGGCAAATCCGAAGTACAAGGAAAACATAAGAAGCAGTCCGGGGGCCACGGTCAGTACGGCGATGTGCATCTGCGCATATCGGCGAATGGACGTGGAGAGGGCTATAAATTCGTCGATAGCATCGTCGGTGGTACGGTACCAAAGAATTTCATTCCTGCGGTAGACAAAGGGTGCGTAGAGGCGCTGGAGAAGGGCGTCATCGCGGGCTATCCCGTGGTGGATATCGTGGTGGATCTTTTTTACGGCTCGTATCACGATGTGGATTCGTCAGAAATGGCGTTCAAGATCGCTGCGTCGATGGCGATTCAAAAGGGGGTGCGCGAGGCGCGGCCTTGCTTGCTCGAACCGATCATGGAAATCGCAATCACGATTCCCGACGATTACATGGGCGACGTGAACGGCGACCTGAACAGCCGGCGCGGGCGCATCCTTGGAATGGAAGGCGCAGGCCCGGGACGTCAGCGTATCCGCGCGATGGTGCCGGAGGCGGAGGTGCTCACTTACTCCACCACACTGCGCAGCATGACGGGCGGGCGCGGCAGCTATTCGCTGAAGTTCGACCATTACGACGAAGTGCCCGATCACATCGCACAACCGCTCATCGCCGACTACGAAAAGAAACGCGCGGCGGGCGAAGCGACTGGACATTAATTCGGGAACTGTAAAGGCGAAAAGAGATGCAGTCTCGCCTTTGGCGAGTGATCCGCTGGGCGCCATTTGTACTAATGGCGCTCAGCGTATTTACGCTGATTGGAATGATGCTCTCCGGCGGCATGGTAAAGATCGCGGGCTGGTACCTGCTGCAACTGATTCCGCCGGTGTTGGGGATGCTCACGTTCGTGGCTGTTGCAATCTATGCAGCGGTCCGGCGGCGACTGACAAAACCCATACTCGCAACCGGCATCGTATCGCTGCTTTGCGTGGGACCAGTCGCTTTAGGCTTAGGTATCGTCGCCTACCCTGCTTCGCTCGAGGACACCGAGCCATCGGCCACTGTGCGCCTGCCCGCGGACGGGCCAATTCGCGTCGGTTGGGGCGGCGACTCGGTCGGGATAAACTATCACGCCATGGCCCCCGATCAACGCTGGGCCTACGATCTGCTCATTGAACCTTATCTCTCCGGCTCGTCAAAGCTGGAAGACTATGGCTGTTACGGGACACCGGTCGTCGCACCCATCAGCGGAAAAATCATCGCCGCGCACGATGGCGAACCGGACGCTACGCCCGGCGTATCGTCGAACAATTACACGAAGCCGCTTGGCAACCACGTCGCCATTCTGTTGGATACCAATACGTACCTGATTATTGCTCACCTGAAGAATGGCAGCGTTGCTGTGAAGAACGGCGATGTGGTTACCGAAGGTCAATTCCTCGGAGAATGCGGAAATTCGGGAAATACAAGCGAACCGCACATTCACATCCACCATCAGCGGCAAGATCCAAATGTTTTTCCCGTGAGCTTTGCGGAAGGGTTACCGCTTTACTTCCGGGGCCACGACGGCAAACCCATGCCTACCGGCGGATTGCGCGAGGAAGGCGGGATAATAATCGCCACGGGCGACGTCATCCAGCAGCTTACAAAGTAGATCGAAATCCACAAATTATCGACGTGTCGATAGTTTCCATGTTTCTTTCGGTGAATCGCCTGGATCGCTGCTCATGTATGAATACACACCTTTGGACGTCTCAAGTTCGATGTTTGTAATTGTAAGATCACTGTAAACGCTATTGGGCTCAACAACCGTAAATTCCATTCCTTCGAATACACCATCAATCGCACCGGCATCCACGATAATCTCATGGTCGATAAAGTGGAACTCATCTGAAAGAGACCCTCGATTCGTAGCAGGCCCGATGTTAAGGATTCGTGCATCGATTGGCTTGCTGAGAATCCAGCGTTTGTACTTTTCGGGAAGTTCTGGAGACCCGCCCACTTTTTTGTCCTCGTCGCCGGATCGCAATAGTGTCATTCCCCAGGCCCCATCACGCGGTTCATATCTGCTGTTCACTTGATTGCAGAATTCCGCCATGCGGTTAACGCCGACTAGATAATGCCGCTGTCCCCAACGCACTGGGAAATACGCTGTGTCAAAGTTGCCAAATTTTCCTTCTTCATTCGGCAATTTGGTTACGAGCATGATTTGTCCATCCTTCTCGACCACCGAGCCATAGTTATGACCGTAGAGTCCCAAGCACCCTTGCCACGTGATGGTGAATCCGTTTTGTGGCGCTATGGTCAAATTTATATTCACGCCAGTACCATCCCCTTCATAGTAGCTACCGGCCCAAGCGTGATCTTTAAGCGAGCTAATTTCGGTTTCGATTTGCGCTTTCAGCTTGGTTTCATGAGCAGGTGGATCCCAACCATTCGAATGGCTGCTGCATGCCAAAACCATGAAACTCAAACATATCGCGGGCAACGCGCGTAAACGCTTCATATGCTGCAACCTCCCGTGAAAGAGCCAAATCGAGAAATTACCACTCGCTTTCCTTTGTTCAACGATGCCACAGATTCGTCAATCAATGGTACACTGGATGGCACTTGGGTCGAACTTTTGCCTATCAGCGGTGTCCAACAGACATCGTTCCATATTTGATGACATATAAAAGGAGTCGCAGCAATGGTTTGTCGCGCAATTGTATTGGGAATCACGGCTGTCGCAGTGGCATGGGCGCAGACACCGGCATCATCTACAACCATCGCCGACCAAAAGGATGTGGCTGTTACTGCCTATAACAACGGCTTGGCCTTGGTGCGGGACACGCGAGCGGTGAAACTGCCGTCGGGCGAATCGATGCTTCAGTTCGAGGATGTGGCGCAGCAGATTCGGCCGGAGACCGTGGGGCTAAAATCTAAATCGGCGGAGGGCAGCATCGCGATCTTGGAACAGAATTATGAGTACGACCTGATCAGCCCAAATAAGCTGATGGAGAAATATGTAGGCAAGAAGGTCAAGCTGCAGAATTTTAATAGCGAGCTGACCAGCGGGACCGTTGAGGCAGAACTCCTCAGCATGAACGAAGGGCCTATCTACAAGGTCAACAACGAAATCTTTCTCGGCTATCCGGGTAATGTTGTGCTTCCGGAGATTCCTGAAAATTTAATTGCGAAGCCGTCGCTCATCTGGACGCTGAACAATACGGCCGCGGATCAGACCCTTGAAGTGACCTACCTTACCAATGGCGTGTCGTGGAGCGCGGACTATGTGATTACGCTCGCAAAGGCAGAAACTTCGTTGGGCGTCGCGGGTTGGGTAACGATGAACAACCAGTCCGGCGCGACCTTCACGAATGCGCAGTTGAAGCTGGTCGCAGGTGAAGTAAACATTGCGCCGCCGTCGCAACCCCAAATGGAGATGATGTTCGCCGCGAAGGCGATGCCTGCCGCTGCACCACCCATGCCGCAGGAAGAGGCGTTTGCCGAGTATCACCTTTACACGATGCCGCGCCGCACGACGATTAAGCAGAACCAGTCGAAACAGCTCGCGCTATTGAACGGCGAAAATGTGAAGTGCGGGAAGAAGTACGAGTATCGCGGCCAGGAATACTTCTACAGCCAGCAGGTGCCGCCGACGGGCGAAGAACACGTGGGCGTTTACCTCGAATTCCGCAATGAGGAAAAGAACGGCCTCGGTGTGCCGTTGCCGGCGGGCGTGATGCGCGTCTATCAGGAAGATTCCGAGGGCATGCTCCAGTTCGCGGGTGAAGACCGCATCAAGCACACGCCGAAAGACGAAAATGTACGGCTGCGCCTCGGTGAAGCCTTCGATGTAATCGGCGAGCGCGTGCAGAAGGAATACCAGGTGATCGGCACAAACGTCCACGAATCCGCCTACGAAATCACGTTGCGCAACCACAAAGAGACCGACATCACGGTTGACGTTGTCGAGCCGATGCCTGGTGATTGGCGCATCCTGGAGAAGTCACATGAATTCGTGAAAGAGGACGCGCGTACCGCCGTGTTCAGCATTCCGGTACCGAAGGATGGTGAAGTGAAGCTGACTTATCGCGTGCAGGTGCGGTATTAGATCGCTGAATACTGAATCAGCAGCTTACGGAGTTCTCGTGAAAGTTTATATCAAGCAGCTTGGTCTCGGAATTCTGCTCGGTGCGTTCGCAGCAACTGCCGAACTTCAGAATGTCCAAGTGGGCGGTTCTGTAGACATCCGCAACCGGATGCGTATGCCAGCTACGCCTGAGGGCGTGAGCTCGCAGCGCGACCGCACGGACATTTCGGTAACTGTCTACAACAACGATCTGGCGCTTGTGCGCGACTCCCGGCGGATACGCGTGGACGCAGGCGAACATACAGTCCGCTTTTCGGATGTGGCGGCGCAGATAAAACCGCAAACGGTCAAATTTAATGCAAACCAACTCGCGGTCCGCGTGTTGGAACAGAACTACGAGTATGACCTCATCACACCGAGCAAGCTGATGGAAAAGAATGTCGGCAAGACGGTCAAAATTCAGGACTTCAATTCGCACAGTTCAGCCGGAACCGTCGAAGCTGAACTACTCAGTGTTAATGAAGGCTCGGTGTATAAGGTTGGCAACGAGATCTTTATTGGGCGACCTGGCCATGTCGCATTGCCCGAGTTACCCCAGGAACTTGCAGCGAGACCGACGCTGCAATGGCTGCTTGAAAGCTCACAAAGTTTGGAAGCTGACTTCGAGGTTTCCTACCTTACAGGCGGAATTTCATGGAATGCGGATTACGTTGTAACTCTCGCCAAGGATGAGAAGTCTCTCGACGTGGAAGGCTGGGTGACGCTTGCAAACCATTGCGGGGCGACATTCGAGAATGCGCAACTTAAATTGGTCGCCGGTGAGGTCAATCGCGTGCGCGAAGAAGTTCCGCGTAGAATGCTTGACAATGGTGCGGTGTACGACGCTCCCGCCCTTATGCGCGAAGAGGCTTTTGGCGAGTATCACCTTTATACTCTTCCACGGCGCACCACCATTAAGCAGAATCAGTCCAAGCAAGTGAGCCTTCTATCTGCTGCCAATGTGACCGCGAGTAAACGATACGAATACCGCGGCAACGCGTACTTCTACAGTCAGCAGATCGCACCTATCCGCGACCAGAAAGTTGGCGTATTTCTCGTGTTCGATAACAAGAAGGAAAACAACCTCGGCATGCCGTTGCCTGCGGGCGTGATGCGCGTATATCAGGAAGACCAAAGCGGCGCGTTGCAATTCGCTGGCGAGGACCGCATCAAGCACACGCCAAAAGACGAAGAAGTGAAACTACGGCTTGGCAACGCGTTCGACGTCGTCGCCGAGCGCACGCAGACCGATTTCCGTGTGGTGACCGATCAGGTTTTTGAATCCGCGTATGAGATCAAGATTCGCAATCACAAAGAGTTCGATGTTGTCGTGGATGTCGTAGAAGAACTGGATAACGATTGGACGATTCTCACGAAGTCCCACGAGTTTGTGAAGAAGGACGCGCGGACAGCGGTATTTTCCTTGCCGGTGCCGAAGGACGGTGAAACCGTCCTGACCTATTCCGTGCGCTTGTCGCATGGTGTGCCGAGGCCTCTGCCGTTGGCTGCGCCAACCGCGGCTCCGCGGCCGCGCGCGATTAAAGCTGTCCCGCCACAGGCTGTTTCGGTACCTGCGATCGCTCCAGACGCTCGCTGAGTGATAGCTTGAATAGTTGGTGTTGAGGCAAGACAAAGCGCAATCGTCCTCTCCTCCCCTAGCCCACTCCCTTGCAATACGACCGGTAGCGGCGTAGCATCGCCGGAAGGTGCGTTCTCATAGCATATGGGGAGGAAAAGCTATGCGCAGGTTACCAATCTTGTCTGCCGTGGGATTAGCAATCTTGTTTCTCGCCGTAGATTCGCCTAACACCATACCGACGCCGCCTAGCGAAATGGTCTATGTTCCTGCCGGGCCATTTACGATGGGTAGTAATTTCGGCGATACGGATGAATCGCCGGAGCATTTGGCGACGACGAAGGCCTACTTCATCGACAAGTACGAGGTGAGTAACGCGGACTTCAAGAAGTTCGATCCGGCGTTTATCTATAAGGACGGCAATGACAATCACGCGTGCATTGTGACTTGGGAGCAGGCGGCGACTTACGCGAAGTCCGTTGGCAAACGCCTGCCCACGGAAGAAGAATGGGAGAAGGCCGCGCGCGGGACGGATGCGCGGTTGTATCCGTGGGGTGACTCCTGGGATGCGACCTTCGTCGCGTGGGACGAAACGATTCCGCGCGGGGGCACGATCATGAACGCGTCGAGTCCGTATGGATGTTTCGATATGGCCGGGGGCGTGCGCGAGTGGACGGACAGTTGGTACAAGCCGTATGCCGGGAATGAAGTCGGGTGCGAGTCGTACGGCGAACAATTCAAGGTATGCCGCGGCGGATCGCATTTCTGCGATCCGTTTTCGTTTCGGAGTTCGCACCGGTTCTATCTTCCGACGAACACGACGGGGAATTATTACACGGGGTTCCGTTGCGTGAAGGATTTGGAGTAGGCGCCATGCTTGCCGGTTTAAGTAGAACTCAAAGTGGACCAAGAATTCGACTGGAGAAATTTCTCAGCGTTTTAGATTTTGTATGCCGAATCGCCAGCACGCTGATGCTGCTCGTCTTTGTTTATGACGTTCTCTCGCTCGCAAGTATTGTCCCAGCATTTCTAACGCCTGAAACGCGACCGTACCTATATCTGTGCGCGGGGTTGTCTGGCTTTCTCTTTGCTTATCTGTGTGTGACGATTCACGTGCTTCCTCCATTTGGTTGGGTGCCAGCTCGGGCAATTGTGGACCCTATTGGCGCAAACGAAGCAACTATCCTGGAGGAAAGGGAGGTTTCGGGGTGGTTCGATAATTCTCTACAGTATTTTCAGCGATTTCTTAAGCTGACCCTTACGACCAATCGGTTAATCATCCGCTTTAACACTTCGCTTCGGCGCTTCGCCATTCTCGAAGTACCTATCGAGGCGATTGGAGACGTGAAACTTACCGAGATAAACCAATTCCTGCGTCCTGCAAATGCTATTCGCGTCGACTACCGGATAGAAGGCAGGGCGCATTCATTCCATTTCACAAGTGATCAGCAAGACGTCTGGATTCAGGCGCTATGTAGGACTAAGGGGAACGCCGTATGAAACGCATGCAGTCTGTATTCAGTGTATGTTTTGTCGTTCTTGTGTTTTCCGCGAATGCACAAAAAAATAATCTGTTTCCCAAGAAAGATGACCCGCTTCATGTGCGCGTGGAGATGTTCGATCAACTCATGCGCGACAACCATTGGAATGAAGGCGTGTTCATGCAGCAGGTGATATTTCCGCCGGCTGGTTTGGAGAAGCCGCTAGTAGGGAGTCAGGAAGACGTATGCGGGGTGACGGCGGAGTATCTCGCGGGCTATTCGCACATGTACCACGCGACGAAGGACCCGAAGGCGAGGGAGTATGCGGACAAAGTCTTCGCGGGTATCGAGCAGCTTGAACGCGTCACGGGGGTGCCGGGCGTGGTGGCGCGCAGTTTCAATAAGACAGACAAACCGCTGTGGCACGAACAGGTGTATTTCTTCTCGACGGAGTGGCACGCATCGAAATCCATGCCGGGCTACCGTTGGCAGGGAGATTTGAGCAGCGACAAGTTTGTCGATTTGTGTTACGGCGTGAGTACCTATTTCGACCTCTGCGCGGACGACGAACATAAAGCGCGGGCTGCGGCGTTTATCGATCGTTTTGTCGGGCGATGCTTGGACCACAACTTCAAGCTGGTGGATTACGACGGCAAGATGACGTTATGGGGGAACTTTTGTCCTGATTTGCCGCACGAGCCTTTGAATGCGCTGGAGATGCTCGCGGGCCTGCGCACGGCGTATCACATGACGGGCAAGCCGCGATACCTGTCCTCGTATCAGATGTTGATCGAGCGGTACCACTACGACGAGCAGGCGATGTTTGCGAAGGTGTTGTTCCCTAAGGAATGGACGGTGCCGTGGGATGACCACCTCGCAGCGAAGTCGTACTGGCAGTTGTTGCGCTACGAGACCGATCCGCTGCTGCTGAATCGTTATCGCACGGCGATGAACCGGCATTGGTGGGATTGGAAAAATTCCGATTTCAAGCGCGACATCGAGATTTGGTACCACATGCTGTATCAGGTGCTGACGGGCGAGCAGGTGGTTGGCGAGAAATGTCTCGATGCCGCGAAGGGGATGTGGGGATTCGATCGCGTGAAGGGAACATTTAACGTTCCGCAGGAAGATGGGACGATGAAGAAGATCGAATCGGAATTGGAGGAGAATTCGACGGATATGTTTGTGACCTATTGGTTCGGGAGGGATCTTGGGTTTATTGATGCGGAGTGGTAGGAGTTGGGAGGAATGGGAATGATGGGAGGTATGGGATTCGTGATTCCAATTTGATCATATATCAAGGTTCCAATACGTCGCGTGCTCCTGCTCCTCATCATAATCGGTTACTTCGAGTATCGAGTGCGAGTACGATGACGAGCAGGAGCACGAGCACGCAAACTACCAGATAGTATTTCGATCACTGCTTCGGATAGCAGCAAAAAACATGCGAGGACGCCCTGTGCTGAAGGGCGTCCTCGCTTTGTGAGGGGCACATTCTAGGGGTGTGAATTGTGCCGTGTGAGGAAAATGTGTGGCTGATACTTATCTAAACGACGCTATACGGCTGCGTATGCAGGCGACTGGATGTGTCCCGTAAGAAACCCGAGCAATCCGCTCTGTTCCTCCTCGGTCAAATCCACGAAGCGCACGCCGTACTCGTGCAAGCGGTTTGGCATGTACTTGGACCACACGACGCGGCCCTTGCACTCCATTACCGGTTTTGCACGCCCGAGCTGCATCCGCACGATCACCGGTTCGCCCACGAGCGTGGGGCGAATGCTGGAGAACCGAGCGCCCTCCGAGCTGACGTCGCGCGAGATGGTGCCGCGAGAGTTGGCGTCACCGTAGAATTCAATCCACGCCGCCACCGGCACCGCGTACCGTTCATGCCGTCTGTTGCACTGCTTGGTGTCCATCTTTCCAACCCTGGCGTTACCGTCAGAGTCCCCGAATAGATCGACGATCCGTCCGTCGAATTGCTGCAATTGAATCTGTACTGTTTTTGAGAGTTCCATGTTCCGAGTCCCGAGCATCGCCTT
>JADLHJ010000074.1 GCA_020848835.1 Candidatus Hydrogenedentota bacterium | reverse complement strand
CGCTTCAGTTGAGCCAAAACGCTTCGCTGGCCGACGTGCCGGATGACGAACGCAAGAAACTGATGGAAGAGGCGTCCGCTTCGGCCGAGCCCGCGCAAGAAGGTAGTCATGCTGCAACACACTGAACAAAATCCGCGATTACTCGCGCTGCAACGGAAGGCGTTGATCGTCGGCGTCGCCGGCATTGCTGTATTGCTTGGCACGTCCCTGATGGCCGGCATTGACAATTTCTTCCAGTCGTACCTCTACGCCTTTATATTCTGGAACGGACTGGCGCTTGGTTGTTTGTCCGCATTGATGCTGCACCATATGGTAGCGGGACGCTGGGGCTTCATGATTCAGCGTATTCTCGAAGCGGGCGCGCGTAATCTTCTGTTCACCGCGGTGTTGATACTTCCCATCTTGTTCGTGGGAATGAAATATCTGTACCCCTGGGTACCGGAACCTTTTGCGGAACTTCACGGCATTGCAGCCGCCAAGCACAAAGCCGAAGGCCTTATGGTCCCTGTCCTCAATATTTCGTGGTATAATCAATGGTTCTTCATGGTTCGCGCGGCGATCTACTTCGCTGTTTGGATTTTTCTGATGCTCCGCCTCACAGGCCTAAGTCACAAGCTTGACCAGACCGGCGACCAGACCATCATTGGTCGATTCCGCACGACTTCTGCGCAAGGCCTCGTAATGTACGTGATAACGATGACTTTTGCGGCGTGCGACTGGGGTATGTCGCTTGAGCCGGAATGGTTTTCGACGATTTACGGACCGCTTTATATTGTCGGCCAGGGCTTAGGAACGCTAGCCTTGTCGGTGATTATTCTCAACAAGATTGCGGACGACAAGCCGCATGCGCCGGTAATCAAGACGGACTACTTCCACCACATCGGCAGTTTGATGACCGGTTTCGTGGTGTTGTGGACGTATATCCAGTTTTCGCAATTCCTGATCACGTATTCGGGCAACCTGCCGGAAGAAATTCCGTGGTACATTCATCGCCAAGGGAATTTCTTCGCGATCATTTCGGTGTTGCTGATGATTTTCCACTTCTTTCTGCCGTTGTTCATTCTCTTGCAGCGCCGGGTAAAGCGCGCGCGCCGCGGGTTGTTGCTGATGGCGAAGTGGATATTAATTGCGCGTTTCACCGATGTGTTCTGGATCATTGTCCCAGCGTTTCACCCGAACGGCGAAGGGTACGGCCCGGTTGCATTTATAATGAGTGTCGCGGCACTCGCCGGCGTTGGCGGGTTCTGGGTGTTCATGTTCGTGCGCAACTTAAATAAGTACCCGCTGCTACCGCTCAACGACGACCGTATGAACGAGTCGCTTGGTATCGGGCCATTCGCTGCGCATCATCAGGAGGCGGCCGAACATGTCGTTTAAGCATCAACCGCCAACCGTCCACGAACACGGCGTCAAAGGCTATGACACGCGCGACGTGCACGGCAAGAGCCTCGCGTTCTATTTCATTGCGCTAACGGTGATTACGATCGCGAGCGCGATCGTCGCGCTGGTGTCGTGGAAAGTTTGGGAGAACCAGCCGAGTAGCGGTGCTGTGGCCGTGCTGCCGACCGCGGAAGATCGCACCCTCCCCGCACTGCCGCGTTTGCAGCCGTTGCCACAGTTGGACATCAAGGCGCTGCACGCTTCTGAAAAGGACCGCCTGACGAAATATAGGTGGATAGACAAGACAGCGCAGATCGTGCAGATACCGATCGACCGCGCGATTGATGTTGTGGCGGAGAAGCATTTGCCGCACGGTGCTGAGGCACATGAACCGGGCAAGGGGATGATTGCGCCGGCACAACCGGCCGCGGCGCCTGCGCCGGCCGCACCTGCGCTCTAGGAAAGAAATATGACACGGGCACGAACGATAGGGACTCGATTGCCGACCGCGCTGTTGTTGTGCGCTGGCGTTTGCGTCTCCTCGTTCGCGCAGGTGATGACGTCGCCCGATCCGCCGAAGGTCCAGATACTGCAGCGGCTCGACAGCCAGGTACCGATGGACTTGGTATTTGTCGATGAGAACGGCAAAGACGTGAAGTTAGCAGACCTGACGAATGGCAAGCCGATCGTTCTCGCGCTGGTGTATTACGAATGCCCGATGCTTTGCGGCGAAATCATGCTGGGCATGTTGAAATCGTTTAACGAACTCGAGTTCACACTCGGCGACGAGTATCAGGTGGTCACGGTCAGTTTTAATCCGAAAGAGAAGCCGGACCTGGCTACGTTGAAGAAGAAGCACATGCTCGAGACGTATAAGAAGCCAGAAGCGGCCGGCGGCTGGCATTTCCTGACGACGAAAGACGAGCAGACGGTACGCGCCCTGGCGGACTCGGTTGGGTTTCAATACTCGTATTTGCCCAGCGTAGACCAGTACGCCCATGCGAGCGGCATTATGGTGCTAACTCCGGAAGGCCGCGTGTCGCGGTATTTCTACGGGATTGAATATCCCGCGCGCGATTTGCGCTTCGGGTTGATTGATGCGTCAAACGGCAAGATTGGCTCGCTGGTTGATGACGTGTTGATGCTCTGTTACCAATACGATCCCGCGAGCGGGTCTTACGGATTTGTGGTGATGTCCGCGATTCGAATTGGCGGACTGCTCACCGTCGGTTTTCTTGTCATGTTGATCGGCGGATTCTTGTTTAAGGAATTTCGCGGAAAGCGGCGCGCAAAAGCCGTGGATCCGGTACCGACGCATTAACGAGTAGATTGAGCCAGGCACAACAGACCAAAAGGCAGAGTGCAGAAGTAAGATGTCGGAAATAGCTTTCACACCGGAACAAGCGTCCACAATCGCTGGGCGCATGGACTTCCTTTTCTACGGATGGCTCGGCCTTTCGATCTTTTTCTTTGTTGCCGTCGTCGTGGCCATCATCTACTTCTCGTTCAAGTACCGGAAAGGATCGAAAGCGGACCGCCGAATAACCGGCGAGACGGAGTTCATGACGCTCAGCATTACGGGAACAACGCTGGAATTGACCTGGACAATCGTGCCGCTGATCATGGCGATCCTGGTTTTCTTCTGGTCGGCTTGGCTGTACGTTGACTTCACGCAGATGCCTTCTGGCGCGATGGAAGTGCTGGTTACGGGCAAGCAGTGGATGTGGAAGATTCAGCATCCGAACGGCAAACGTGAGATCAATGAGTTACACGTGCCAACGGGTGTGCCGATCAAGTTGACGATGACATCCGAAGATACGATTCATAGTTTCTTCATTCCGGCGTTCCGTGTAAAAAAAGACGTGCTGCCGAACCGCTTTTCCCAGCTTTGGTTCAACGCGACTAAGGAAGGTGAGTATCACCTTTTCTGTACGGAATATTGCGGCACGGACCACTCGCGAATGATCGGCAAGGTCACGGTGATGTCGCCCGAACGTTATCAGGCGTGGCTCGCGGGTGCGGACACGGGCGTTGCGATGGCGAGTTCCGGCGAGAAACTTTTCACGAAACTCGGATGCGTGACCTGCCACACGGGAACAACTCCGCGCGGCCCAAAACTCGCGGGTGTATTCGGCAAAGAAGTGAAACTCGCGGACGGGAGTACGCTCGTCGCAGACGAAGAATACATCCGCGAATCGATTATGAATTCATCGGCGAAGATGGTGCAGGGCTATCCCCCATTGATGCCGCTGTTTAAGAACCAGATCAAAGAACAGGACTTGATGACGCTGGTCAACTACATCAAGTCGCTGAAAGACGAAAAGAATGGTACCAAGTCATGAGCAGCATAACCCTCACCCCTGATATTGCGCCGGCGGTCATGCCGAAGTCGCACTACGCGAACGTTCGCACGACGGTGATGTCGTGGTTGTTCACGGTCGATCATAAGCGCATCGCAATTCTTTATCTGATATCGATCACTGTATTTTTCGCGGTGGGCGGATTGTTCGCGTCGCTGATTCGCATCGAGCTGCTCACGCCGAAGGGTGATTTCATGACGGGCGATACCTATAACAAGGTATTCACCCTGCACGGCGTGATCATGATTTTCTTTTTCCTTATTCCATCCGTGCCCGCGACGCTTGGGAACTTTGCGTTGCCGATTATGATCGGCGCGAAGGACCTGGCGTTTCCCAAGATTAATTTGCTCAGCTGGTGGTTGTACATGCTCGGCGGTGTGCTGGCCGTTGTTGTGTTGTTGCGCGGCGGATTGGAAACGGGCTGGACCTTTTACCCCCCCTACTCCACGACCTTCGCGACATCGCAGGTAACGATTGCGATTCTTGCTGCGTTCCTCGCCGGGTTCTCGTCAATCTTTACGGGATTGAATTTCATCGTTACGGTGCACAAGATGCGCGCGCCAGGGATGACGTGGTTCCGCATGCCCTTGTTTGTGTGGGCGCACTACGCGACGAGTATCATCCAGATTCTTGGTACGCCGGTGGTCGCGATTACCTTGGTACTCGTGGCGATTGAGCGCGTGTGGGGCGTTGGTATCTTCAATCCGCAGATCGGCGGCGACCCGATATTGTTCCAGCACCTGTTCTGGTTCTACTCGCACCCGGCGGTTTACGTGATGATTCTGCCGGGAATGGGCGTCGTGTCAGAGGTGATTCCCTGCTTCTCGCGCAAGCGCATTTTCGGGTACGAGTTCATCGCGTTTTCCAGTATGGCGATCGCGATCATCGGTTTCCTCGTGTGGGGCCACCATCTCTACGTGAGCACGCAGTCCACCTATGCGGGCATGGTGTTCTCCTTGCTGACTTTCCTTGTTGCGGTACCGTCGGCGATCAAGGTGTTCAACTGGACCGCGACGATGTACAAGGGTGAGATCACGTTTGAAGCGCCGATGATCTACGCGCTTGGCTTCATCGGACTGTTTCTCGTCGGCGGTTTGACGGGCCTTGTGCTGGCGTCGATGGCGAACGACATTCACTTCCACGACACGTACTTCGTTGTTGCACACTTCCACTACGTCATGGTCGGTGGAATGGTGATGGCGTACATGTGCGGTTTGCACTTCTGGTGGCCGAAGATGACGGGGCGGATGTACCCCGGGCTCCTCGCGACCATCGCTGCGATCCTTGTGTTCGTTGGGTTCAATTTCACGTTCTTCCCGCAGTTTATTCTAGGCTTCCTCGGGATGCCGCGGCGGTATCACTCGTACGTCGAAGAGTTTCAGATTTTGAACATTATGTCGACCATGGGAGCAAGCGTGCTGGGGCTTGGTTACGGGATGCAGCCGTTTTACCTGCTGTGGTCACTCTTCAAAGGCGAGCCTGCTGGCGACAATCCCTGGCGCGCGAAGGGCCTCGAATGGCAAGTGCCCTCTCCCCCGCCGACATTTAACTTCCCCGACGGCCGCCCGGTCGTAATTGAAGACCCGTATGCGTATACGATTGATGTAAAGGAAGCGGATAGTGTCGCACAGCACTGATAGCGTCGTCGCTCATCATTTCGAGGATTACGAACAGCAGACCGAATCGGCCATGCTGGGAATGTGGTTGTTCCTGGCACAGGAAATCATGTTCTTCGGCGGGCTCTTTGCCGCGTATATGGTTTACCGCATGAAGTACCCGGATGCGTGGGCGACGGGCAGCGAACAGCTGGACATTGTGCTTGGCGGGTTCAATACCGTCGTATTGCTGTTGAGCAGTGTGACGATGGCGTCGTCGGTATGGTGCGCGCAAAAGGGCAAGAACAAGCAATTGATCTGGGGACTAATCGCCACGTTGGTCTTGGGCTTCGTGTTCCTCTTTGTGAAGTATTTCGAGTACAAGTCGAAGTTCGAGCACCACCTGGTGCCCGGCACACATTTCTTTTTTGACGCCGCACACGCCACCGGTCCTGTAATCGGTAGCCCGACGCAGGGTCAGCTCCAGTTGTTCTTTTGTCTGTATTTCATCATGACGGGCATGCACGCGCTGCACATGATTATCGGCGCGGGCATTCTGATCTGGCTGATTGTGCTGGCGATGCGCGGGTATTTCCATCCGCAGCGTTATATGAAGATCGAGCTATTCGGTTTTTACTGGCACTTCGTCGATATTGTATGGGTGTTCCTGTTCCCCTTGTTGTACCTGCTTCACCGGCACGGATAGTTTTAGGAGTCGTTGAGAACATGTCGACGCATTCGCACGCACACGCGGAAGACCACTCGCACGGGCACTACATTGTTCCGTTGCGCAACTATGTGATTAATGCCAGTGCGCTGGCCGTATTGATGTTTCTAACCATCGCCGCATCGTACGTAAACCTAGGTTCGATGAATGCGTTTGTGGCGATCGCAATTGCCGTTACCAAGGCGGTTTTGATTGTGCTGTTCTTCATGAACACGTACTACAGCACGCGTCTGACCTGGGTATTTGTAGTACTGAGTTTCTTCTGGCTTATGATCCTCTTTGGAATGTTTCTGCCCGATTACTTCGCGCGCGATTTTGCGGTCCAACCTGATGCGTGGGACAGCGCGCCGTCGGCGCAACTGGAAGTGCTCTCTCACGACCAATTCCCGATGGACAAGCGCGTCGTTGAAGCAGCGGCAGGCGGCCACGGCGAGGCGGCCCACTAGCTTCCAGCTTTCTCATTTTTGTCTCACCCTTTTCGCGCTCGTCCTCACGCGCGCAGTCTTGTGCTATACTCGCAAGCGGCCCTTTACGCTTGGTTTTAGCGCAGGAAGTAAGACATGGATCCGATTGCGAAGGCGGAACTATTGATGACGCGGCGGCACTTTTTTAGCCGGTGCAGTTGCGGGATTGGGGTGGCGGCGCTGTCATCACTATTGACGCCACAGGCCTTGGCCGCGCTGACGGAATCCGCGGCGCATACGGGTCCCCACTTTGCGCCGAAGGCGAAGCGGATTATCTATCTTTTCATGTCCGGCGGTCCTTCTCAGCTTGACCTGTTCGACTGGAAGCCGAAGTTGCAGTCGGTACAGGGTACAGACCTGCCTGAAAGTGTGCGCATGGGACAGCGCTTGACGACGATGACGTCGGGGCAAGCCAAGTTTCCGATGGCATCTTCCATTTTTAAGTTCGGCCAGCGCGGCCAGTCCGGCGCGTGGGTGAGTGATCTTCTCCCCCACATCGCCAATATCGCCGACGACCTTTGTTTCATCAAGTCGGTGAATACGGAGGCAATCAATCACGACCCGGCAATCACTTACATTCAGACGGGTAGCCAGCAACCGGGCCGTCCAAGTCTCGGCGCGTGGTTGAGCTATGGTCTCGGCAGCGAGAACCAGGATTTGCCGGGTTTCATCGTAATGACTTCTCGGTCGGACATGAACCGTCCCGCGCAGGCGCTGTTCGATCGGCTTTGGGGTTCGGGCTTCTTGCCGTCCGAATATCAGGGCGTGAAATTCCGTTCCGGCGGAGATCCGGTGTTGTACCTATCTAACCCTCCGGGGATCGATGCGGACACGCGCCGCAGGATGCTGAACGGGATCGCGCAACTAAATGAAGTGCAGGCGGCGGCGTATCAAGACCCGGAAATCGATACGCGCATCGCACAATACGAAATGGCGTTCCGCATGCAGACCTCCGTGCCGGAACTGACGGACGTGTCGAACGAACCGGATACGACGTTCGATCTGTACGGCCCGCAATCGCGCAAGCCGGGGACCTATGCGTACAACTGCCTCATGGCGCGCCGACTTGCCGAACGCGGCGTGCGGTTCATCCAACTGTTCCATCGCGACTGGGACCAGCACGGCAATTTGCCGAAGGACCTTACGCTCAACTGCGGCGACGTGGACCAACCGACGGCGGGACTGATTACCGATCTGAAACAGCGCGGCATGCTCGACGATACGCTCATCATTTGGGGCGGCGAGTTTGGCCGCACGGTGTATTGTCAGGGTGAGCTTACCGAGAAGAACTATGGCCGCGATCACCACGGACGATGCTTCACGGTGTTCATGACTGGCGGCGGTGTGAAACGCGGTATGAGCTTCGGCGAGACCGACGAGTTTGGCTACAATGTAGTGAGGGACCCAGTCCACATTCACGATTTAAATGCTACGATCCTGCAAAGCCTCGGCCTCAATCATGAAAGGCTCACGTATAACTTCCAGGGGCGCGATTTCCGTTTGACGGACGTGTTTGGGAGAGTCGTTCACGAGGTCCTGGCGTAGCATTAAATACCCAGGTGCGGCTTAGGCACTTCTCTTTTCCGTCGACACGGTCGTGTGCGCAAGGCCGGAACCTGCGATTTCTGTATGCGGATACAGTTGCCGCAAGATTTCGATTATTTCCAATCCAGGCTCGTCGATGCTTGAGGAACTAAGCTTAATTGCTTTGTACGGTTCCTGAAATTCAAAGGAGAACTCGTACATACCGGAGTTTTCCTTTACGGTAACCCCGAGCAGGGATTTGATAGGGTAGCGTCGGCCGGCTTTGGCAGAAATCCAGTGGATGAAATCCTCGCCGAATACGAGGCGCAATAGCCTGCTGCTCATGTGCCTTCGAATTACGGTAGCGACAATCCACCATGCTATAGCGACGCAAATCATCGCAGTGCTAATCAAGTTGCGATCAAAGGTGTAGGCGAGGAGCACGCCTATCCCCGCTGCCAAACCGCCAAACAGCAGATACAATGCAATCGAGATGACGTTCGAGAACGGCTTTATGTTCACGATGTAAGGATGTTCGTATCGAGGCCAGGCATTTGGACAGTATTGCCGCAACGTGCGCGCCAGCGTGTCAAAGTCTGTCAGAA
The DNA here is from genome assembly GCA_020848835.1 of Candidatus Hydrogenedentota bacterium. Taxonomy (GTDB): domain Bacteria; phylum Hydrogenedentota; class Hydrogenedentia; order Hydrogenedentales; family SLHB01; genus JABWCD01. Next base: position 20,241 of record JADLHJ010000074.1, on the reverse strand, counting down.
ATTTTGGTAAGATTGTGATGCTACGTTCGCCGGATTTCACTGTGAGCAGATTCAGGCCTAAACGTTCGTGGTAATAGCACGTGTCAATATCGTCGTACGGAAACGTCTTCGTCCGGCCCAGCCATGTTTGCGAAAGTTCCTGGCGGTTGGCCGTATACCTCGGACCCAAGAAGTAACCGAGAAACGCCGCCGCCGCCCCAAGCACCATGATAGCTGATTCACCCGATGGGCGAAGCAAGTTCAATGGGCTCCAGTCTCCGGTCGTAATTCCTCTGAACACCGCGGATACGGCCGCAAATCCCAATGATGTGAGGAGTGCTTTGAGCCCCGATCCGTATCGAAAATCGAAACCGCGGTCGATGTTGGATGCAATGATTTCGGAGTGGATCGCTTCAATCGTCGCTACAGGCACGCGCTGTTCGAGCGCTTGTTCCAGTTGTTCAACGTGGTGGATACCCTTGGGAATTCGGAAGTATTTTTTGGGATCACGCTGGTGGATTACCATGTGGCCGGAATCTTTTGTGAGGACGCATCGATCCAGCGCGAAGGCTTCGATCGACTGCCGTGTACCGCCGCGCAACAGCCAGTCGCGATGAATGACATAGAGCCGCTCGGAATCCAGCACCACGCGCGTAAGTACGCCACGCGCAAACTTAATCAGATATGGCGCCGGCAGAAGCAGAACGCAGAAAACAATCCCCAGCGGAATAGACATCATCGCCAGCGCCATCAGTCCGAAAATCGATTGGACAACGAGCATGCATACGAGGGCGGCAAAAACGAGGCGGCGTTGATCCGTACGGAATACAAACTCGGCGGGATAGGCAATTTCGTTAGCGGCCGGTAAATGCGCGCTTGGCACAAGTCCAGATGCCGTTGTGTTCAAATAAGGCGCCGACATGCTCATCAGTATATCGGATGCGCGGAAGAGCGCAACTACCCGATTAGTCTAGTATGCTGATTGTGACGCGCTAGACCTTGCTCAACGACAGTACGCGAAGGACGGATTCGCCCGCGTCCGCGCCGCTGACGACCGCGGTGACGTGATCGCCACGGAAGAGGATGGTATCCCCATCCGGGAGTATGTCGTTTCCGTGGCGAGAGATGGTGACGAATAGGCAGCGTTCGGGTATTGGGATTTCCTTGATTGCTTTGCCGTCCATGGCCGACTCCTGCTGGACGACGAATTCGAGTAGAACAGGTTCGCGGTGCGCCGGAACGTCGGGGTGCTTCCGGTGCAGCTGACTGGCAAGAAGCGCTTCGTAGACGGGTTCGACGCCCAGGCGTTCCGAGATTACGTAGGCGACCATGGATCCGGTCAGGAGCGGAAGAAGTTGATGATAGTCGCCCGTCATTTCGAGCACGAGCACGATGCCCGTCAGCGGCGCGCGCACCACCGCGGCGAAGAATGCTGCCATGCCGATTGCAGCGAACGACTGAGGGTAGGGAATCCAGTCTGGAAACAAAAGTGACGCAGAGGTGCCGAAAAGCAGTCCCAGGCACGCGCCCATGACGAGCATCGGCGCAAATATACCGCCGGGCACGCCGGAGGCATACGAAATAATGGTCAGCAGGAATTTTCCGGCTAGTAGTCCCGCGAGCACGAGAAGCGATTTTGATATGCCGCTCCCGTCACCCAGGATTCGCTCGACGAAGTGGTGTCCGCCGCCTGCAAGGTCTGGCAGCCACCATGCGGAAAACCCCAGGATTGCCCCGGCCAGCGCGCCGCGCATCCACGGGGGGAACGAGGTGAGCTGCTGCGTCCGCGATTGGGCCTCCAGCAGCGAACGGTTGAATAGCGCGCCGAGAACGCCTGCAAACAAACCAACGAGCGCCATCAGAGGGAGTGTGCGCAAGGGCGCGGCGGGAAATCCTTCGACGTGAAAAACGTTATCGCTCCCCCACCACGCCGTCGCGATGATGTCGCCCACGACGGCGGCGATGAGCGCCATCGTGTAAGTAAGGGCGGAGAACTCACGCTGTAGTTCTTCGATGGTAAATATGAAGCCAGCCAAGGGCGCGTGGAAGGCCGCCGCCAGACCGGATCCCGCGCCGCACGCGATGAGCCGCGGTGTTGCCTTGGGTGGGACTTTCAGCACATCGGCAACCAGCTTTCCGACTGCCGCGCCCATTTGGACGGTCGGGCCTTCCCGTCCCAGGGAAAACCCCGAGCCGATGCACAGGACACCGCCGAGAAACTTAACGGGAATTATGCGGAGCCAGTTCATCGACGCGACATGCATGAGCACGCCTTTGACGTGCGGGATGCCGCTGCCGGAGGCTTCCGGCGCGAATCGCGCAGTGACCCAGGCGACGAGAGCGCCGAGTAACGCGCATGCAATTAGCGGAATGACAAAACCTAGCCCAGGGTAGGCGTCATGTAAAAAGGACAAGGCGCTTATTCTGACGGCTTCGGCTCCGGCAAGCGCCGACTGAAAAGCCAGTGCAAGTGCACCGGCACCGAGTCCCACAACCGCCGCGCGCCAATACTGGTGCCGGCGCCGTTCGCGCATGACGCGCCACGATTCAAACGGTCTTTCGGGCTTCACCCCGCTTCCTCAAATCCAGAATAGCCGCCTTTAAGGACACTTCCACGCATTACGGGTAGTTTACTGGAGTGGTGGCAGGCGCCGCCAGCACTGCGCGCGAGAAATCGGACTTTCAGAATCTGCGCGGAATAGAAACTAAAGAATAGCGCACTTTTGGGGCGCTACTGGACAATTGGCTTAAATAGGATTTGCAATGATTTATATTCAATAAATACAATAATTGGACGAAAATTCTTGACAATCATACATAACCATTATATAAATAGACAATTGGGGCACCTGTCCCACTGCATAAGCCTTGCTGGAAGTCGTGAGTGATGGAACTTTCTGTTCAGAAGAAGCTTGTCGTGGGCTTTACCGGAATTGCACTCATCAACACGGTTGTGTTTTTGAGCATGTACGCCAACACGAGGCAGCGTACCCACGCCAATGCGCTTGTTGCACACACCCTCGACGTGCAGGCCCGTGTGCTGGATGTCCTTGCACGCACGACCGAAGCGCAGACCTCCGCCCGTGGTTTTCTGCTTACCAAGGGAGAGGAGAAATACGCTTCCGATTACGCCAAAGCGACTATCGGAATTGAAGAAGCGCTCACCCGTCTGCATCAATTGGTGTCAGATAATCCGCCCCAGCAGCAGCGCGTAAAAGAGTACATCACCTTGGCGCGCGATCAGCTTAACATTTATCAGCGGGTGATTGAGGCGGTCAAGACATCCGACCGCGATACCCTTGCCGGAATCATTGCCGCGGGCGGAGGCGAACCGGCCATGGCGGAAATGCGAAATCTGGCCCGCGAACTCAATGCGGAAGAAGGGAAGCTTCTCGTCGAGCGCCAAGATTCCTTTGTCGCGGCAGGCAGACGTTCTCTTTTGTTGATGCTGGCTGTCTATATTTTAATCCATGGAATTCTGCTTGGGCTCATGATTACGCTCCACCGCGAGCTAAAGCGCCGTTTTGCCGCGGAGAAAGCAGTCCGTGCGAGCGAGGAAAGCCTGTCGGTGACGCTCGATTCAATTGGCGACGGGGTATTGGCGACGGATACCTCGGGCAGAGTCACGCGGATGAATCCTGTGGCGGAGCAGTTGACTGGCTGGCCGATCGCGGAAGCAGCTGGGAGGCTTGTCTCGGAAGTATTCCGAATCGTGAACGAGCAAACGCGCGAGCCTGCGGAAATCCCGGTGGAATGTGTGCTGCGTACGGGGGCCGTGGTGGGCTTGGCGAACCATACTGCACTGATTCGCCGAGACGGATCTGAGAACCCGATTGCAGACAGCGCCGCTCCCATTCGTAATGTAGACGGGCAGACTATTGGTGTCGTGTTGGTTTTCCGGGAAGTTGGCGCGGAACGAAGGGCACAGCAGGCGCTTGAGGCGAGCGAGACGCTGTTCCGCGCGGCAACGGAGCTCACGCCGCACGGGCTGTTGATTCAGCGCGAGGGAAAATTTGTTTATGCAAACCCTTCAATCGTCACACTGCTGGGCGCACGCACACAAGACGATCTGATTGGCAAGCCAGTTCTTGATTTCATCGATCCGGAAACCCGTGAATTAGGGCGCGCAAGGATTCTGCAGTTGGACGCGGGAGCGAAAACCATCCCCCCTATGCAACACAAATGTCTGCGGCTCGACGGCAGTTCGTTTTGGGGCGAGACTACGGCCTCGGCATACGAGCAGGACGGCAAAGCCGGCGCGGTGGTGGTGTTGCACGATATTTCTGCGCAAAAAGAAGCGGACGAAAAGATACGGAAATTAAACGAAGAATTGCACGACCGAGCTCGGGACCTGGAATCGGTCAATAAAGAATTGGAGGCGTTTTCGTACTCCGTGTCGCATGACCTTCGTGCGCCGCTGCGCGCGATCGATGGGTTTAGCCTCGCGTTGATGGAAGATTATCATGGGCAATTGGACATCACGGCGCAGAACTATTTGCAGCGCGTGCGGACTGCGACACAACGCATGGGTGTGTTAATCGACGCCATGCTCAACATGTCGAGGATGTCGCGCCGCGCACTAACAATCGGCAAAGTCAACCTAAGCGAGATCGCGCAGAACATTCTCAACGAACTCGCGGAGTATGATCCGAATCGCAAAGTTACCTGCGACGTTGTACCCAATTTAGAGGTTGAAGGCGATCCGGAACTACTGCGAAACGTGCTGCAAAACCTACTCCAAAATGCATGGAAGTTCACGCGCAACACGGAAGATGCGCGGATTGAATTCAAAGACGTGCGTAACAATGGCACTACCGCGTTCTGCATTCGCGATAATGGCGCGGGGTTCGACATGAAGTATGCCGACAAGCTTTTCAGCCCATTCCAGCGGTTGCATCGGGTGGATGAATTCGAAGGAACGGGGATTGGGCTGGCGACGATCCAACGCATTGTGCGCAGGCATGGCGGAAAGATTTGGGCCGATGGCGCCGTTGGAAAGGGTGCAACATTTTATTTCACGCTGAACACCACGGAGGCCGCATGAACCAGATGTTAATACTCCTCGTCGAAGACAACCCGGACGATGTCGAGCTTACGATTCGCGGCTTTAAGAAGAACAACTTTTCGAATGAGATCGTCATCGCGCGGGACGGCCAGGAGGCCTTGGATTTTCTGTACGGAACGGGAGACTTCGAAGGACGCGACTCCACACGACAACCCACGCTCGTATTGCTCGACATCAATTTGCCGCGCATAGGCGGGCTGGAGGTCCTGCGCCGAATGCGCGCTGACGACCGGACGCGGCGCGTGCCGGTGGTGTTGCTGACATCATCCAAAGAAGACTCTGACATAAAGGCCGGCTACGACCTTGGGGCAAATAGCTATGTACGAAAGCCGGTTGATTTTGTACAGTTCACCGAGGCCGTGCGCCAGTTGAACTTGTATTGGTTGTTGCTGAACGAGCCTGTACCCTCAATCGGTTGAAGGCTAGTACGATGGAACACCACGACGAAAAACAACTAAACGTGCTGATTGTCGAAGACTCGACCGACGATCTGATGCTTTTGCTGGCTACCTTGCGGAAAGCTGGCATAGATATCCGGTTTGAGCAAGTCGAGGACGCGCTTCGTTTCGAATCCGCACTGGCTAGATCGCACTGGGACGTCGTGATTTCCGATTTTAACTTGCCGAACTTCACGGGCATGGAGGCCTTGGAGTTGCTACGCAAGCACGATGCGGACCTGCCGTTTCTGTTGGTGTCTGGCACGATTGGCGAAGAGCGCGCAGTGGAAGCGGTAAAGGCTGGCGCTAACGATTATGTCATGAAAGAAAACCTTACGCGGCTACCGTCAGTAATCGAGCGCGAGGTGCGCGAGGCCAGGCACCGCCGCAAACGACGCGAAGCTGAAGCGACCGCGATGCGCCTGCTCCGCGCCATTCAGCAGGCGAACGAAGGTATTGCGATCATTACGCCATCCTGGACGCTTGAGTACGCGAATCAGGCTTTCGCTAATATCACGGGGATCTCGGCCAACGCAAATGGACGAGTCCGTAGCCATGTCGTTGGGGAAGATGTCGATCGAAACCGGACCATAGACGATGCGATTCGTTCTCTTACGACGTGGAGCGGCCGTTACGAGACTGTCCGTCCTGATGGGTCAGACTATGTTCTGGATCTAAAACTAAACCCGATTGGGAACGGCACCGGGGATCTGACCAGTATCGTGGTAATCGCTCGGGACGTATCCATCGAGGAACGACGCGAGGCGCAGTTGAATCAGGCACAGCGCCTTGAAGCCCTCGGAACGCTAGCGGGTGGCATTGCGCATGATTTCAATAATATTCTCACCGCGATGGTGGGTTACACGGAGATGGCGATTGCAGACGTTGAGGACGATGGCGTGCAGTCGGATCTTCAAAAGGTATTGCGCGCGGGCGATCGCGCGAAGCGGTTAATCCGCCAGATCCTCACGATTAGCAGGCGTCAAAGCGAAGATTGGGTCAACCTGTATCCGCAAATGGCGGTCAACGAAGCGATCGAGTTTCTGCGCGCGAGCCTGCCGGCGACGATAGATCTCCGCGCATACGTCTCGAATGCATGCCCGATGATCTCCGCGGATCCGACGCATTTGAACCAAATCGTGATGAACCTTTGCACCAACGCGGCGCATGCGATGGGCGCCAAAGGCGGACTGATCGAAATCGAACTTGAGCCAGTCATGTTGAACGGAACGGAAACCCAGGCATTGATTTCGAGGGGACCCGAGGTCTACGTGCGATTGCGCGTTCGCGACCACGGTCATGGAATGGATCGTGAAACAATGGCGCGGATATTCGACCCATTCTTTACCACGAAAGAACTCGGCGAAGGCACAGGCCTTGGTCTTGCCACGGTGCACAGCATCGTGACCAGCCTTGGCGGCGTGATTACGGTCGATAGTGAAACCGGCAAAGGCACAGTGTTCGAAGTTTATATACCCACTTGTGAGACGAAAGAAACGGAGGCGAAACCTGATGCGGCCGCCCCGAGCGGGGGATTGGAACACATCCTTGTGGTGGATGATGAGCAAATGATCTCGGAGTTGCTCTCGCGTACGCTCACACGCCTGAAGTATCGCGTGACTACCGCACATTCAGCGCAGGACGCATTGCAATTGATCCAAGAAGACCCGGATCAGTTCGATTTGGTGTTAACCGATCTCACGATGCCGAAGATGACGGGAGACGAATTGGCGCGCGCGATACGCGGAATCCGGCCCACGATCCCGATCATCCTAGGTACAGGTGACTTGGGTTCTCGAGGGGCGACCAGCCGGACAGATTTCGACGTGTGTGTGACTAAGCCATACAATATCTCTGCGTTAAGCCAGGTGATTCGCATGGCGCTCAACAGCCGAGATCACAATTCAAAGGGCATTGAGGTCCGTTAAACCTGGCTCTTGGGTCGCGCTATTTTAGCGGCCGGCATCGCGAGAAGTTTCTCGACACTATCACCTAGATCCGCGAGGCTGAAAGGCTTCTTCATGTAATCATCGAAACCGTAGTCGGTGAGCATCTTTGCTTCGTCGTCGTCGATATAACCGGAAATCGCGAGTATGCGGGTGTTGCGCGTTTCGGGTCGCGACTTCACGCGTTCGCATACCATGCGGCCGTCCATATCGGAGAGGTGAATGTCGAGGATGATCAGGTGCGGATTATGTTCCGCCACGAGCGCGCCGCAATCGAATCCGGTTGATGCGACAAAAACCTGGTAGTCGGTTGTCTTGGTAAGCGCAGCAGGAATCACATCAAGATAATAAGGATCGTCGTCTACAACGAGGATGCGCCGCTCCCCTTCTTCGAGGCGATCAAGGGGAATGCCATGATTGAGCATGAACTGGCGGAGGCTGTCGAACGGGATACGGCGATCACCGCCGGGTCCCAGGCGGTAGCCCTCGATTTGGCCCATATCGAACCAGCGTGACACGGTATCGGGTGATACCCCGCAGATTTGCGCGACCTCGCCGCTCGTGAAGACGCGGCTCTTATTGTCCGTCATATTTCTCCTTCACCGCTCCGCATACGCGGTAAGCGGGATTTCCAGTCTATAGGGTAAGCAATTACCATACAAAATCCAAGTGAAGGCGGGCAAACTCGCGTACATGTATATATTCTTGGTATGATTGTCGGCGAACTTGCTATGAAGTATTCCGGGGGGAATGGGATAGCAAGGTCTGGGGAGACCATCACCAATATGCCCAACGTCGATCTTTCATCCATTGGTATCACACATTGGATGCAGCTTTACCGGAACCTGTCTTACGAGGAGCTTTACCAGCACGAGCTCGACCCAACGCTAGATGGGCTTGAGCGGGGCACCCCGACCAAGTTTGGCGCTGTCGCCGTGGACACGGGGCGTTTCACGGGCCGCTCACCGCAGGATAAATATGTCGTCGAGGACGACATAACGCGGGACAAGATTTGGTGGGTGAGCCCGGAGAATCCCGGCTCGAACAACCGGCGGATGTCGCAAGCGACCTGGGACCATGTGAAAGATTTGGCGATCGATCAGTTAAACGGCAAGAAGCTGTATGTGATCGATGGGTATTGCGGTGCAAACCCTGACACGCGAATTTCCGTCCGAATCGTTACGGAAGTTGCATGGCAGGCGCACTTTTGCAAGAACATGTTTTTGCGTCCGAACGACGAGGAACTTGAGACATTCAAACCGGACTGGACGATTCTGAATGCGTCGAAGACCTCCTGCCCTGACCCGGCGAAGTGGGGCCTTCGCACGGAAGTATTTGCGGCGTTCAACATCAAAGAGCATACGACGGTCATCGGTGGCACGTGGTACGGCGGGGAGATGAAGAAGGGCATCTTCACGATTATGAACTACTTCCTGCCGCTGCGCGGAATCGGCGCGTTTCACTGTTCCGCCAATATGGGCAAGAACGGTGACACCGCGCTTTTTTTTGGCCTTTCCGGTACCGGCAAGACGACACTTTCCGCGGATCCGCACCGGCTGCTGATCGGCGACGACGAACACGGCTGGGACAATGATGGCGTGTTTAATTTTGAGGGCGGATGCTACGCGAAGACGATCAATTTGAAAGAGGCCAGCGAGCCGGACATTTATCACGCGATCAAGCGCGATGCGCTGCTGGAAAACGTGCGCGTGCTCGCAGATGGCAGCGTGGACTTCGCGGACACGAGCAAGACCGAGAATGGGCGCGTGTCGTACCCAATCTACCATATTGAAAACATCGTCAAGCCGGTGTCGAAGGGTGGACATCCCAATAAAATTATATTTCTTGCGGCGGACGCGTTTGGTGTGTTGCCGCCGGTAGCGAAACTGTCCCCGGACCAGGCGATGTACCAGTACCTCAGCGGGTATACGGCGAAAGTAGCGGGTACCGAACTGGGCGTTACGGAACCGAAGGCGACCTTCTCGACGTGTTACGGTGCCGCGTTCCTTGCCCTCCACCCCACCGTCTACGCCACAATCCTAGGTAAGAAAATGCACGACCACGACGCCGAGGCCTACCTGGTGAACACTGGTTGGACGGCGGGCGTATATGGCACGGGCCATCGCATGGGTCTGGTCGATACGCGCCATATCATTGACGCAATTCTGGACGGCACGTTATCCCGGGCGGAGTACGTGGATATGCCGGTCTTCGGGTTCCACGTGCCGAAGTTTGTGCACGATGTAGACTCTCACATCCTAAATCCACGCGAAACCTGGCACGACCGCGCGGCGTATGATGCAACGGCGCGGAAACTGGCGCAGATGTTTATCGATAATTTTAAGCGGTTCGAAGACACCCCGGAGGGCAAGCGGCTTGCCGAAGCGGCGGGTCCTAAACTGTAGTGCCGGTTGAAGAACCTTCACGAATGGGTTGGCCTCGCGAATTGAGCTCCAACTCGGCACTTCGAAATGCGCAATCATAGAATTCTACGGTTGACACAGATTGCCTATTTGGGTGTATAGTATGAGCACTACCGGGTTGGTAAGTGGATGCCGAGTAGTGTGCAAGCGAACAAATTGTTCGACTTAGCGGGGCCTGGAAAGCGCCAGCCGCGTGTGTGTGCGGTAGGACGTTTATACGATAATGGTTGACGCTGGTGCGGAGCACCCAGACTTGGGGCACGCCAGGGAACAGCTCGAAAGAGCCAAGTGGGAGGCGATTTCAAACATGAGGCACACGAGAGTCATTACGCGGAAGCCGGTACGCGCGCAATCTGCATACGCGTCCAAGCTTGAATTTAAGCAGGATGCCAGTACTTTAATCGCAATTAACACGTCTGGGCTTGTGGCGGATATTTCGCTCATTGGTCAGGCGTTGTTTATCAATGCCTTGTCTTTGGGAACGCTCATGGAACTTATCACAGGCTCAGACGACAATACCCAATCTTAAACAATTAGGATCACGAGGGGACGATACAATGCGAAATGTTCGAACTCATTTGCAGCTTCTGACGCGACGTCCGGCGACTGCGCAGACAGTCCAAGAGCTGAAATACGACACGCTGCTGGTTTATATACAGAACGCGTACACGCTGGCTTTCGGCGGTATAGTGGGCGCAGCCAATATCAGCAACATCTTTTTCGAACTGGGTGGTTCTATCCCGTACAAGAATTTCTTTGGCGGTGGCGGCTCAAGCTCAGGTGGCGGTGGCAACGAATCATAAGCGGTGTAACCACAATACAAAAGGATTTAAGCTATGCTTTTGGCTCTTTTGACGGGACAGTTTATTGCGCTCGGTGACTTTATCTTCACCGTGTTGCTTCCATCTGAATTCTTCTTCATTGACTGGTATCGCAACTGGTGGCAATAGGCCCTCGTTTCAGTTAGAAAAACCGCCGCGCGTTCTGAATGGTACGCGCGGCGTTTTTTATTTCCGGTTTATATCCGCGGACGGCAGACGTCAGACAAGATGATGCGGAGCTGGTCGCAACTTTCGTAGCGCTTGGCGGGATCTTTTTCAATCATCTTCATGATGACATCGCCAAGCGCCTGGGGGCAGCGGCGGTTTACCTGGTGCGGGTGAAACGGCACTGCCCGCAGGTGAGCATGGTAAAGTAGTTGAAGGTTGTCCACTTCGAAGGGCACTTTGCCCGCGAACATGAGATATAGCGCGATGCCGAGCGAGTAAATGTCGCTGCGGTGTGTCGCCTTCTTCCCTTCGATAATCTCAGGCGCTACGTACATCGGGGTGATCTGCTCAACCAGACCGGAGTCCAAGAATGGAATTGTTCGCGCGCGGCAGAGCGAGTAGTCGGACAATTTCGCGACGCCTTTACGCGTGAAGAGAATATTTCCCGGTTTCAGATCGTGGTGTGTGAAACCCTGATCGTGGATGTATTGGAGCCCGTTGCAGATCTGCGCGACGATGACCAGGCGTTCTTCGAGGTTCCAGGATCGGTTCTCGATGTACCACTTCAGGTCAGGGCCGTCGGCGTATTCCATTGTCATGCAAAGGCCTTCGGGACCTTCGATGAATTCCATCACGCGCACGACGTTGGGATGGTTGAACTTCTTAAAAGACTGTACTGCCTTTGAGAAATCACGGACCTGGGCGGCGTTGCGGAAGAAGTTTGCGTGGAACAGTTTCAGCGCGACGACCTCACCTTTTTGCGTGTCGATGGCGCGATAGACCGAACCGGTACCGCCTCGGCCTAGTAGGCGGTCGCATTTGAAGTGATAGATTCTGCCGCGATCGGCTAATTCGTCTTTTGCCATGCAGTACTAATTTTACCCGGCGATGGCAGCTCGTGGCAAAGCCGCCCGGCGCGGAGACCGGGCGCTACAATTGCCGCGGGCTGGTGGGTCCAAATTTACAAGTCGAGATCGATCCGCGGCGCGTCGCCCCATAGCCCGTCCAAATCGTAGAACTCGCGCTGTTCCTTGCGGAAGATGTGCACGATGATGTTGCCGTAGTCGAGCACCAGCCAGCCGTTGCGATAGTTGCCTTCGGAGTGACGCGCTTTCACGCCTATCTCGCGCATGCCCGCGAGGACCGCGCTGGAGATTGCCTTCACGTGTGGCTCGCTATTGCCGGTGCAGACAACAAAGGCATCGGCAATGACAGTGAGACCGCGCAGATCGTAAGCGCGGATGTCTATCGCCTTGTGTTCGTCCGCGAGCGATGCGATGCGCCGCGTGTCGGGGAAAAAATCGGGCTCGGGGGCCGGGGCTTTTTTGACTACTTTTTTCAAAATCTACTTTTCTCTCGTGCTTTCGTGTCGGCACTTCAGGCCTCAAACGAGGTGAAGGCATTTGCAGTTTACCTGGGCCTTACAGCCCAGGCTAGAAATCGTATCGCACCTTCGGTGCTTAATCGCCAACACTTTACTCTATTGGATGCTCACTTATTTGGCTGGATGCCCAATCATTTGGCGTCACACCTACTCGGTTTCTTTCAATACTTTCCGCAGCACTTCGTTAGCCATCTGCGGATTGGCTTTGCCTTTTGTCGCTTTCATCAACTGACCGACGAGGAAGCCGAAGGTCTTTTCCTTGCCACTACGGAACTCCGCGACTGGACCTGGATTCGCCGCGATGACCTCGCGCGCCGCGGATTCGATCGCCGATGTATCACTAATCTGGACAAGGTTCTTTTCTTCGACAATGGCCTTTGGTTCCTTGCCACTCTCGAACATGTCGAGCAGGACTTCCTTCGCAATCTTACCGCTGATTGTACCATCTTCGATCAGCTTCAGCATCGCAGCGAGACGATCGGCGGTTACCTTCGAGGCAGTCAACTCCTGCTTATGCTCGGTCAGGAGCGCCTGTAACTCGACCGAAAGCCAGTTCGCCGCCTGCTTGGGTGCGCAACCCTGCTTGACGACGGCCTCGTAGTAATCCGCCATCTCCTTCTCGGCAGTAAGAACACCGGCATCATAGGCAGATAATCCATAGCCGGATTCGAAGCGCGCGCGGCGCGCCTGTGGGAGCTCCGGCAACGACTCGCGGATACGTCCCTCCCACGCTTCGTCCACCACGATAGGCACAAGATCGGGATCGGGAAAATAGCGGTAGTCGTGCGCAGATTCCTTCGCGCGTTGCGAAAAGGTGATGCCGCGGTCGGCGTCCCAGCCGCGTGTTTCCTGAACGACCTTGCCGCCTTCATCGATTAGTTTTGCCTGGCGGGCGATTTCAAACTCGATGGCCTTCTGTATGCCGCTGAATGAGGCGACGTTCTTCACTTCGGTCTTGGTGCCGAAGGATTCCGTGCCGGTGGGGCGAATGCTGATGTTCGCTTCCGCACGCAGGGAGCCTTCTTCCATGTTGCAATCGCTTACGTCGAGATAGCGCAGGAGCTGCTTCAATTCCGTCAGATAAGCAAAAGCTTCTTCGGCGCCACGGATGTCCGGTTCGGTGACGATTTCCAAGAGCGTCACGCCGCAACGGTTGAAATCCACTCCGCTGTCGCCGCCGCCGATCGTGTGCGTGTTGCGCGCGGTGTCTTCTTCGAGGTGCGCGCGCGTGATGCCGATGCGTTTGGACGTGCCGTTTGCCTTGATGTCAATAAACCCATCGTGGCACAGGGGCAGATCGTATTGGCTGATCTGATAATTCTTTGCGAGGTCGGGATAGAAATAATTTTTGCGATCCATCTTTGACCAGCGGGAAATCGTGCAGTTCAGCGCAAGGCCGACCATTACGCTCATTTCGACAGCGCGCTTGTTAATTACCGGCAACACGCCGGGCATGCCCAAACACACGGGGCAGACGTTCGAATTCGCAGGCGCGTGAAAGTTCGTGCTGCAGCCGCAAAAGACTTTTGATTTTGTGCTTAATTCGACATGGACTTCCATGCCGATGACTGGTTCGTATTTCATCACTTCACCGCCGTGGGCGTGCCCATTTCAAAGCCACGCTTCTGCTCGTAGGTATAGGCAACGCGCAAGATTGTTTCCTCGTCAAAGGGCTTTGCCATTATCTGGATGCCTGCCGGCAAACCGGATGCGACCAGACCGCAGGGCATACTAAGACCTGGGATACCTGCGAGATTTACGCTGATGGTGTAAATGTCGCTCAAGTACATTTCGAGTGGATTCGCCGATTTTTCGCCAATCTTGAATGCGGCCGTCGGGGAAGTCGGTGTGAGAACAACGTCACACTTCTCGAAGGCGTCTGTGAAATCTTTGCGGATCAGAGAACGTACTTTCTGCGCTTTTAAATAATACGCGTCGTAATAGCCACTCGACAGCACGTATGTGCCGAGCATGATGCGGCGGCGTACTTCCGGGCCGTAACCGTCTGTCTTCGTGCGCGTGTAAAGTTCCTGCGTTGAGCCGACGCCCGGTGCGCGGTAGCCGTAGCGCACACCGTCGAAACGCGCGAGGTTGGCGCTGGCTTCCGCGGTGCAGATGATGTAGTAGACCGCGATGGCGTAGTCAGTGTGCGGCAAAGAAACTTCGACGACCTTCGCGCCTTGCCTCTCCAACACTTTCACCGCGTCCATGATCTTTTCGCGCATCTCGGCGTTTAATGCGTCGGTGTAGTATTCCTTTGGCAGGCCGATGCGCAAGCCGGAGACGTCTGCCTTGAGCGACTTCGTGAAATCGGGGACGGCCAAATCCGCGGACGTTGAGTCTTTCGGGTCGCGGCCGCACATGACGTTCAGCGCGATAGCCGTGTCTTCGACATCTTTTGTGAAGGGGCCAATTTGATCCAATGAGGATGCGAAAGCGACAAGGCCGTAGCGCGAGATGCGGCCGTAGGTCGGTTTAATGCCGACACAACCCACGCAGGCGGCGGGCTGACGTATCGAGCCGCCGGTGTCGCTGCCGAGCGTGATAGCGCATTCGTCCGCGGCGATGGCTGCAGCCGAACCGCCGCTGGAACCGCCGGGAACGCAATCGAGGTTCCACGGGTTGCGCGTGATTTGAACGGATGAGTTTTCGGTGGACGAACCCATCGCGAACTCGTCCATGTTGAGTTTGCCGAGGAACACTGCGCCGGCGTTTTGCAGGCGCTCGACTGCGGTACCGTCGAAGGGACTGCGATAACCTTTCAAAATCTTCGAGCAGCAGGTCGTCGTGCCGCGCTTCGTGCAGAAGACGTCCTTCAAGCCAATCGGCACGCCCGCGAGCACGCCAACGTCTTCGCCGTTCTTGATGCGTGCATCGACGGCCTTGGCCTGATTGCGCGCGGCATCGGCCCATACATCGGTGAAGGCCTTCACTTTGCCGTCAACGTCCTCGATCCGCGCGAGATGACTTTCCGTCACTTCCAGCGCGGTAACTTTCTTAGCGCGTACCGCGTCGCGAATTTCGTGCGCAGTTTTCTTGTACCAGTCGTTGCTCATGTCGTCCTATTCGTCTCGCTTATAGAATGCCAATGTTCTTGCACCCGCCGTGTGCACGGCCAGTCGAGAGCACTTGGGGCATTCCAGTACAAATCCAACATATTGCGAAGACCGCGCAAGGGCGGCTTGTCTCGATTCTTCGTCCGTGCACTGCTGCACTTCGATTTCCGCGACGAGGAATTTCGGATAGTCCTTATCGTTTACGAGCGCATACGATTCATGGTCCGCGTCTTGGTCGAAAACGTGGCCACATTTACATCGCATCGATTACTCGTCGCCCGTGTCCAGAATCTTTGGCACGAGGAAATACTCGCCATCCGTCTTCGGCGCGTTTGCCAAGGCCGCTTCGCGATCGAGCGAAGGTTGCACTTCGTCCTCGCGGAAAACGTTGCTCATTTCGAGCACGTGCATGGTCGGCTCGATGCCGTCGGTGTTCAGCTCGTTGAGCTTATCCATGTACGCGAGGATGTCCCCCATCTCCCCCACGAGCTTTTCCTTGGTCGCCTCGTCGAGCGTGAGCTGGGCCAAACCCGCGACGTATTCCACGTCGGCTTTTGTGATCTTTGCCATTGGTATCCCCGGAAACCGGGCGTGGGCGCACCGGCACGGCACGCCACGCTCAATGTTTACTGCGTCACGAAAGTGCGTACTTTATCACAGGAAATCGCCCCACTTCCAAAGCTCGCCGCGCCGCGTTGGGTATGCCGGAAACGGTTCATAACATGAAAACCACCGTAACAATCCCCTACCATGCGCACTGCTCACCCGAAACCAACTGGAGTCAAAGATGCCGGATATCGTCCCTGAAGCCATAGAAGCGTATATCGAAGCACACACCTCCGAGCGCACGGCCATCTTTCACCATTTGGAGCGCGAGACGCGCGAGAAGATGGCGGCGTTTACAATGCAGGTCGGGAAGGTGGAAGGCGGGTTTCTGAAAATGCTCGCTCAAATCACGCGGGCAAAGCGCGTGCTTGAGGTGGGGACTTTCACCGGCTATAGCGCGCTATGTTTCGCGGAAGGCTTGCCGGACGACGGCCAGGTAATCACCTGCGACATCGACCCCGAGGCAACCGCGATGGCGAAGAAATACTGGTCCCAAAGCCCGGACGGGAAAAAGATCGAGCTGCGGCTCGGGCCGGCGATTGAGACGATCGCGTCACTGGATGGACCCTTTGATCTCGTATTCCTCGACGCCGATAAACAGAACTACATCAACTATTACGAAGCCGCGCTGCCGAAAGTCCCCGCGGGTGGCCTCATCGTCGCCGACAATGTGCTGTGGAGCGGCCGCGTGGTAAATCCCACCGACGAACTCGACATCGCAGTGGATAATTTTAACAAGCACGTCCGCAACGATGGGCGGGTAGAGTGCGTGATGCTTAGTGTGCGGGATGGTATTACGCTTGCGCGGAAGTTGTAGACAGAAATAGCGCGTAACTATCACTTTACCTGATTTGACGGTGGAGCGATACGCTTTTCAGACTCAATTTCGGGTAATGCCGTTCGACTAGTTCGGAGAATGCCTCACGTTTTCCCGAAAGAACTTCGCGCACAATGTCAGCATCAATCCGCATCGCCACCTCTCCACGTTTCGTCATATAGACGGGCCAATAGCGAAACGCGGACATCCCGAGACCATTTCGGTCTTCGCAAACTTTTTCTTAAACTCGTTATAGTCTACTATCTTGTCCTTTCCCACTGACCACTCCGAGGGTGCATGCAGTATTCATCCTTTCGACGGCTGCGCGACGCAGTGCCGCGCCTGGACGCGCGAACCGTCGGCGCGCTTTGCCTCCTACTCGCGTTGGACCTGGGGATTTTCGGCGATGCGCTTTTCAGCGCGCGGCCAATTGTGCCTTCCCAGGAAAAGCGGGACGCGGACAACTACTTCGCGCCGATGCGGGAATTCGCCTATGCGGAAATGGCGAAGGGCAATGTGCCGTTGTGGAACCCTTATTCATTCAGCGGCACGCCATGTCTTGCTGCTTGTCAACCAGCGGTGTTCTATCCGCTCAACCTTCACTACCTGATTTTATCCGTATCCAAAGCGATCTCGCTCGAAGTCGTTATTCACATGTTTCTGATTGGCGCATTTACTTTTGCTTGGGCGCGATACTGGAAAATGCCCCGCGCGGCCGCGACCTATGCCGGTGCGCTGATGATGTTTTGCGGGCCTTATGCGCTGCGCATACTTGCAGGTCACTTCTCGCTCACCTCCGCGTGGCCCTGGGCGATATTGGCTTTGCTGTGCGTAGACGCGTATATCGATTCGCGCCGGTTGGTGTATGCACTCGCCGGGGCCGGCGCACTCGCACTTGCAATTCTTGCTGGACATCCTCAGGCCGCAGTTGAATCCGGTTTTGTGCTGGCGATTTATGCAGCGCTGCGGTGCGCGCAGAGCGGTGCGTGGTTGCGCGCCGCGCCGGGGATGGCGATTTTCGCCGTTGTGCCTCCCCTGCTCGCTGCTGTCCAGCTTTTTCCTGCGCTCGAGATCATTCAAGAGACCACCCGATCGGCGGGCATGAATTATGACGCCGCGACCAGCTTTTCATTGCCACCCGAAAATCTGCTCACCGCGTTCGCGCCTTTTCTGTTTGGCGATTCGGAAAGTCTTCCATACTGGGGACGCTGGCTATTTTGGGAAGCGACGGCCTACGTGGGTATCACAACGCTGGCGCTGGTTAGCCTTGGAATCGTCTATGGCCGGGAACGCGCGCGCTGGATTTGGTTAGGAATGGCGGCATTAATTGTGATGATTGCGCTAGGGCGCTACACGCCGGTTTTCGGGATATTGCTTCGAATTGTGCCGGGGTTCGATCTGTTTCGCGGGCCCGGTAAATTCACGATCTTTGCGGTAATGTTCATCGCCATGCTGGCGGCCGCGGGAGCCCGGGAATTGTTGCAGTCTCCACGACGCACCTGGATTTTCGCTCTTGTATTCACAGTACTTGCCGCGACCCAATTTGCGCTCGCGTTTGTGGTGCGCCGCGCGTTTGCCGATGGGGGCTGGGCCGAAATGCTTTCCTCCATTCGACCCGATTGGGAGCAAATCAAGCGGCTGCCGGAAAATTTTCCTTTCGCGAGCGCGCAGTTCGCGGCGTACTCATTGCTAATTGCCTCAGCTTCAAGCACGGTTGTAGCGGTGTTATTAACCGCCGCAGCAAAATGGCGGCGCTGCGCGTTTGCGCTGATTGCGTTTGGGATATTCGAATTGGTTGGGTTTGCGTGGTGCAGCCGTTCTACGGTCGATATCTCGGAAATGGTCAATCCAGATGTGGGCACCACATATTCGAATTTGCCTGATGGCACCAGAATTATGGATCGCCGCATCGGCCTAAACCTGATGCCGTGGCGAGTGCGCAATGTGTGGGGCTATGATCCGATCATGTTGAAACGGTACCGCGATCTGGTGCGATATGCGCCGGCGTTCAACATGGAAAGCATCGACATGGATCACAATATCGATGTGTCTGAACGCATTCTGGCAATGGTGAACTGTGCGTTCGTCGTCGATTCGCGTACTGGTGAACGCCGAAAGACCCGCGCGATCGAGAATCCGTTGCCGCGCTTTTCGTTTCCATCGCGGGTCGTCGTGGAACCGGACGAAGAAAAGCGCCTCGATATGATTCATAGCGAGACCTTTGATCCACGTGAAACCGTGGTTCTGGAAACGACGCAGGAGTACGTTCCAAGCGGTGGAACGATCCGGGGAAAGGTGGAAGTAAGCGAGGAATCCACAGACGCGTTAACATTGAAAATCGACCTGGAATCCGATGCGGTCCTACTTATGGCCGATGCTTATGCAAAGGGATGGAAGGTCGATAGGATAGACGAGTCGCCGCAGCCGCGTTATTCCGTTATACCTGCGAATCATGCGCTTCGCGGGATTTCGCTTAGCGCAGGGCATCACCGAATCCGTTTGCGATATTCGCCCACGTCCTATGTGATTGGATTCTGGACCACGATGCTGGCTTTGCCAGTCTTCATATTCATTCTAAGTTACGCTTGGTGGCGGCGCTGGCGTCGTCCGGCAGAGGAGTAAACACATGCGATTTCTATTCACACTTTGCCTGTTTACCGTATTCGCTGCTGCGTCCTTTGCGCAGCATTCTGCAGTGGGTGTCGTATTCGACGACACCGATCGCGACGGTAAACGCGGAGCGGCTGAGAAGGGAGTTCCGGGAGTCTGCGTTTCCAACGGGCGCGAAGTGTTGCAGACGGATGCGAATGGCGCGTGGTCGTTGCCGGTGGATGATGACACGATCTTCTTTGTTATCAAGCCCGCAAACTGGATGACGCCGGTGAATGGGGAGCAGGTGCCGCAGTCGTACTACATCCACAAACCGAATGGGTCTCCGGCGGTGGAACCATTCGGCGTCGCGCCAACGGGACCTTTGCCCGAATCGATCGACTTCCCACTGTACGCGCGCGAGGAGCCTGCGCAATTCAAGATGCTGTTGTTCGGCGATCCGCAGGCGCGCGGGCTACGCGAGGTGAACTTTGTTACGCACGACGTTGTCGAGGAATGTATCGGCACCGATGCCAAGTTTGGGATCTCGCTGGGCGATATTGTTGCGGACGATCCCGCATTGTTCAAAGAGATTAACGAGAGCATCGCGCAGATCGGCATACCGTGGTACAACACCTTCGGAAATCATGATAACAACCGAAATTCCGGCAGCGACGAAATGTCGGATGAGACCTTCGAGCGGTTCTATGGCCCCGGCACTTTTGCTTTTGAATATGGCCAGGTATGTTTTCTGGTCATGGACGATGTGTATTTCAAGCCGGACGGAAAATACGAAGGGCGGTTTACCGACGACCAGATTGCATTTGTGAAGAACTACCTCGCGACCGTGCCGAAAGACAAGCTCATCGTGATGACGATGCACATTCCCATCCTGCGCGTGAAGGGCAACGATCAGATTTACGCGATGCTTGCGGAGCGTCCAAACACCT
>JADLHJ010000073.1 GCA_020848835.1 Candidatus Hydrogenedentota bacterium | reverse complement strand
GCGAATTGGACTTCGTCAATGCGTCCGCAAAAAGCGCGGAGGTCAATGAGCTGGTGCAAGGCTGGGCCTCGGAGAAAGACACACTGCTAACCGTCGCCATATGTCTCGACAACGATACGCTAAACGTAACGCGCGCGCTGACTATCGCGGGGAAGTTGCAGCGCCACAATGTTCCTGTGCTCGTGCGCATGGAGGAAGACGCGGGACTTGCAAGCTTGCTCGTGTGCGATGGAGCGTGCAATCCGGCGGTGAAATATATTCGTGCGTTTGGCCAGATCGACCGCGTGTGCGCACTGAGCCGGCTCCTCTCCAAAGAGCAGGACCGGAGAGCACGAAGACTTCACGAGCGATACGTCGCCGATGCGCGGAAAGACCCGGATAAATCCGCGAGCGATCCGACTTTACTCGATTGGGAAAAGCTGCCGGAATCGTACAAGGATTCGAATCGGCAAGTCTCTGATCATTTGCCAGTGAAACTCCGTGCGATCGGCATTTCCGACGGGCAACCGTTGACGCGTGATTTCACAAAGAAGGAAATCGAAATACTCGCGCGCATGGAGCACGCGCGCTGGATGGCGGAACGCCAACTCGCCGGTTGGCGGTACGCGCCCGGGGCGAAATGTGAAGCGGCGATGACCAACCCAAACCTCCTACCTTGGTCAAAGCTCGACAGAAAGAACAAGGACAAAGACCGAGACGCCGTTCGTGAAATGGCGCGCTGGCTGAAAGAGCCGAGCCGGGGAAGTAATACATGACTTATGAGCCAAAGCCGATTGACACTTCGGATGTAGTGATGAGCCGAGACCTCGCGGAATTGACCGAAATGCTCGCGAAAAACGCGCACGACATATGGGCCAAGCAGCGCATCGGCGACGGATGGCAGTATGGACCTCAACGCGACGATGCGAAAAAACAGCACCCTTGCCTGGTCCCCTATCACGAATTGACTGAGTCTGAAAAAGAATACGATCGAAAGATGGCCGTGGAAACGCTGAGGCTCATTCAGTCCCTCGGGTATCGCATTGTAAAATAACGTTAAGGGCTCGAATGACGGGCAGGGGGGGGATCTCATGAAAACTGACGTCGGCAAATCAATCCTTGTGACGGGTGATTTCGTCATCGACCACCATATCTACGAAGGTTTGCGATTCCACTTCCGTGACAACGTCCGCGGTGTGCATGGCGTCAAGCAATGGGGTGGCGCCGGACTTGTAGCGGGTATTCTCGAGAAACTCCCCATTATTGGGGCGGAGGTTGTGTGCGAGAGCGCAATGCCAAGCGACTCGGACCACGAGAAATACGATGCGCACCGCGCCTACGCGCTTTGGCGCCGGTTTCCGCGCAGCGGTTCAACGGAAAAACAGTACTGGCGCTGCAAAGACGTGATGGGGTTTGGTCGACTGGAATTGAATCCGGACAGCGTAAAAAAGGACACAGTCGCAGAAGACAAGTCCACCTCCTTGGCGAGCCTGTCCAATCTCTGGAAAAGAGATCTCAACGTACCCACTCAACCCAAGTACATTGTCATCTCTGAAGGCGGCATGGGATTTCGTAATCGCGCATCGTGTTGGGAATCGCTTCCATTTGACCGCGCATCACAAATCATTCTGAAAACGTCCGCACCATTTCATGGGAACAAGCTGTTGGATTCGTTGTCTGCCGACTTCCGGGAAAAGCTAGTCTGTGTTGTCTCTGTCGACGAACTCCGCAAGTCTAGCGCTCGCATTAGCACTGGTCTTTCTTGGGAAGCAACCTTTGCAGACATCATTCGCGAAATTGGCGAGGGAGGACGCCTACATCACCTCTCGCGATGCCGCCACCTCGTTGTGACCTGTAGTTCAGAAGGCGCCGTGTGGTTCGATCTTGTTTCCGCAAAAAACAAACTGGGGATATCAGCCAACGAGAGCCGCGTTTGTTTCATTTACAACGCGGGCAGCATTGAAATGGACCACGCGTACCGGACCGACGGTACTGCGTTTGGTTTTCTATCTTGCATGGCCGCCGCAGTCACATGGGCTTTTGCCACGCCGCAACCTTCCGACGCTTTTCCGCAACCATTATCTGGCGATATTGAGGCGGGACTTGCGGCGATGCACGATTTGCGGGAAAAGGGGCATGGCGCTGCGACCGAAGAACCAAGAGGCTTCCCATTTGAAAGAGTCGCACAGGTTATCAAAGAACCCGGCATATGCCTCACGCGGGTGAGCATGACGTTCGCGGAGGCCACCAAGACTTTTACGACGGCGGACGCAAGTTTGCTGACGTTTACCCGCAAAGGCGCCGCACAGAAACCGAGCGAGCGTGCCCAGCTTTTTGCGCGACTAGCAGCCGAAAACGGGCCGATCGCATTGGACAACCTGCCGCACCTCCGAATCGGGAAGTTTCTCACTGCCGATCGTGTTGAAATCGAATCCCTTCGCGCAGTCGCTCAGACGCTGCGCCGGTACGCGGTCCACGACGACGGGAAAAAGCCGCTCTCCCTCGGGGTATTCGGCCCGCCGGGCGCGGGCAAATCGTTTGTTGTGCGCGAACTCTCGAAAACAATCTTTGGCGATAGGGCTGCATGGCTCGAATTCAATCTCTCCCAATTCGCTTCATCCGATGATCTGAATGGCGCGCTGCACCAAGTCCGCGACAGGGTGTTGCAGGGGAAGTTGCCGGTCGCGTTCTTCGATGAATTCGATGCGCGGGACTACTATTGGTTGCAGTATCTTCTCGCGCCAATGCAAGACGGCCGTTTCCAACAGGGAATGTTGACGCACACGCTTGGCAAGGCTGTCTTCATTTTCGCTGGGGGAACTTCATGGACATTCGACTCCTTTGGCCCGCCGGCGATGGGAAAAACCGACGACGCGGTAAAACGTTTCAATGAATTCCGACGCGCAAAGGGACCTGATTTCAAGAGTCGGCTTGACGCATTCCTTAATGTGGTCGGTCCAAATCGTCGCTCCAAACCCGCTGACCGTACGGAAGAGAAAGTTGCGGTCGACGTCTCTGGACACTTGCTGGCTGAGGACACGGACGACATCTGGTTTCCCATTCGTCGTTCCCTCATCATGCGCGCTGAATTAGGTCTCGCGCATGAACAGCGTCTTCGCATCGATCCGGGATTGCTCAACGCAATCCTGCGAGTGTCGCGCTACACGCACGGGGCGAGGTCTTTGACAAAAATTCTCTCGCCGCTCAAGATGGCGCTTCCGGGACAACTTCAACCGTCATATTTGCCGCCGGACGGTCAAGTTGCCATGCACGCCGACCTCCGCGAGTTTCGCGATCTTCTGGCCAGTCTGTCTGGCGCGTGTGAATTTCAGGCCGACAAACTTCAGCAAGAATTTGTTAACGCCATCGCCCCTAAGATTCACGACGCATACACGCAATTGGGTCTGCGCGCGGGTTGGCAAGAACCTGGTACGGAAAAGACATTGGAAGAATTCGCGCGCGAGGAAGGAAACGAAATAAAAGCCCTCTCGAATTATGGCGCCGCCGAACGAATTCCCAGGGTGCTTGCTCTCGTTGGCTTGTGTCTCAATAAAGGCCATGCCTCGTCAGAAGAAGAGCAATCCGTCCGTCAGCATATCGAATACCACCTTGAACTTCTGGCCAACGCAGAGCACGAGGGCTGGATGGCATGGTACAGAAAGATGGGCTATTCATATCATCCTGTCCGAAACGACAAGAAGAAGCGGCACGACTGCCTTAAGCCCTTCAGTGAACTAAAAGAAGCCGATAAGGCCAAGGACCGAGAGCAAGTTCGCCGCTATCCCGATTTCGTCAGGGCTGTTAACCACAATATAGTTTTCGCGAAGTAAATTACATAGACACGATGGCATGTAATGATACGTGGCTAGGCCGCCATTTGCAGTGAGGAACTTGACGCGTCATGTCAGGGCAATGGGAAACATTCCACGTATTCATTTCCTCCACGTTCCGCGATATGCACAAGGAGATCCAACTGAAGCTGGCCGTTCTTCGTTTGCATCCTCGGCAAACGTTACGGTTGGGCGCCGAAAAACCTGCCGCAAGAGGAAAAGTACCGGTTTCGCGGACGGCAAGCCTAGACCGGTATGACAATCACCCATTTGGAAATCGTACATGCAACGCAGGCGCCGGTCCTTCGCGCTGATGGCGGCGTTGCGCCAATCTGCGCGCATTCGTATTCTTACTTCCGCGATCCCAGATGTGTACTTCGGCCAGAAGACGCGCCCGCGTGTGCGTGTGAAGAATTCGAGGATCTTCTACATGGTGCCTCGAGCCAGGCGATTAACTTACCATCAGGTCAAATTTCAGATGACCCGCGAAGCGTCGAGAAAAATAACCTCTCCGGTGATCAAGCCGGCGCAAATGGTGCTGGACCGGGCAGAGGCGCTACTTCCCGGGCCATTAGCCGATAGTGCAACTGCTCTGACTGGCGTACCAATGTCGATCACCGCCACAACTTGCCCAGTCTCAAGGTCCCACACCCGCACGGTCGTGTCATAGCTTGCGGATACTGCCCGCGAGCCATCGGGCGTAATGCTGGCGCCAAGGACCCACTCTGTATGTCCTTCGAGGGTCTTCATGCATTGCCCCGTATCAATGTTCCATACCCGCAAAGTGGAGTCCTCGCTTGCCGACACTGTGCACTTGCCGTCAAGCGTCACGCAAATACTTCGAACTCTGCCCGTATGACCTAAGAGGATCATCAGACTCTCGCCGCTATCGAGATCGCGAACTCTCACGGCACCGTTCTCGCTGGAAGTCAACGCGCCAGTACCGTCTCGTGTCACGCAAACACAAAAATTAGGGTGTTCACTCCCGTCGCAGTGTTCTTCAAACGTCTTCAAAGGCTGCCCAAGCTCAAGGTCCCATACCTGAAGATAATAACCTGGAAGTAATAGAGCATTGGACGGCGAGTTCGACTCTCGGTAAGTATAGTTGACGCTTGCCGATATTGCGCGCGTGCCGTCGGGCGTCACGCTCACACTCATGACATTACCAAGGCACCCTTCGAGGATGTTAAGACATTTGCCACTCTCGATGTCCCAAACACGCATGGTTTGGTCGTCGCTGGCCGATATTAGCCGCGTCCCGTCCGGCGTTGCGGCCAAGCTGTTTACTCGATTGGTGTGTCCATCGAGCGTCTTCAGGCATCTCAGCGTATTAGTGTCCCATGTTCGGAGAGTGTTGTCCCAGCTTGCCGATGCGGCGCGTGTACCGCAAGGAGTAATGCTGACGCCCACGACCCAATCGGCGTGGCCTTCTGCTGCTTTTAGACATTTCCCCCGTTCGAGGTCCCACATTCGTACGGTTCGTTCATTGCTCGTGGACACTGCGCGCGTCCCGTCGGGCGTCACGCTCACGCCGGTGACCCAACCCGCGTGCCCGTCGAGCGCCCGCAGGCAGCGCCCCGCCTCAAGGTCCCACACCCGCACGGTCTGATCCCCACTCGCGGACACGGCGCGCGTCCCGTCGGGCGTCACGCTCACGCCGTTGACCCAACCGGAGTGCCCGTCGAGCGCCCGCAGGCATTGCCACGTCTCAAGGTCCCACACCCGCAGAGTTTCGTCCCAGCTTGCCGAGACCGCGCGGGTACCGTCTGGCGTCATGCTAACGCTGCTGACAACATTAGTGTGGCCTTCGAGCATCCGAATGCAGCGCCCCGTATCGAGATCCCACACAAAAAGGGTCCTGTCCTTACTTGCCGACACCGCGCGCGTACCGTCCGGCGTTACGCTCACGCCGTTGACATCATCAGTGTGGCCTTCAAGTGTTCGCAGGCAATGTCCCGTATCGAGGTCCCACACCCGTAGGGTATTGTCAGAGCTTGCCGACACTGCGCGCGTCCCGTCTGGCGTCACACTCACGCCATTGACCGTATAAGTGTGTCCTTCGAGCGTTCGCAGGCAATGTCCCGTATCGAGGTCCCACACCCGCAGAGTATTGTCAGAGCTTGCCGACACCGCGCGTGTACCGTCCGGCGTCATGCTAACGCCGTTGACCGGGCCGGTGTGGCCTTCGAGCGTCCTCATGCACTGCCCCGTTACAAGATCCCATACCCGTAGACTATTGTCTCCGCTTGCGGACACTGCCCGGGCGCTGTCGGGGGTTACGCTCGCGCCCTTGACCTGATACCTGTGTCCTTCTAGTGTCGCTTGTAGTGCCGGTTTAGGATTGTATCGCGCCCCCGGCGGCCAGACACGCAGCACGACGGGAAGTATGGAGTTTGATATATCTAGACGTGCTGCTTCGTGGACCGAACCAGCTGGGGCTTGGTTGTACGCGTGCTGCACTACGAATCCATCGCGCTGCCCGAATTCCAGCAAGGGATAGCACTCAGAGGCGACAAAAGCAATGAATTCCCGGAGATGATCAAGCCGGGTCGGACTCGCGATGATGCGTTGGCACTCGGTTTCGATTCGTTCGTCTGACCACGGTTCGATTGACGGGATGGTTTCAGGGAGGGGCGGTCGTTCACCGGCGTTGCATTTGCGCGAGTATTCGATAATCTCCACGGTCCATCTTGCGGCGCGTACCGCACGGCGTTCTTGTTCTTTGAGTTCAGCCCGCGCCTCGGGCAACGCATCCAAAGCACTTCGGTAATCTTCCAGCATTTCAAATACCAAGCGTGCCGCCGATTTTGCTTCGACGAAATGCAGATCGGTCAACAGCGTTTCGAGCCTGACCCAGTCGCGTTCCGCGGTGGTCGCATCCGTCCTCGACTCGTGTTGTTCCACTACGGCGACCATTTGCCAAGGCAGTTCATCGACCTTACGCACGTTCGCCCGGCGCACATATGCCGGTTCGGTATCCGCAGCGGACTGCGAAGTCATGGCGGTCTTCAGGAAGTAGGGTTGTTTCTCGAAGTAATCGACCAGGGCACCGTGCCATTGTTTCTTGGCACGCGACATCGTCTGTTCCTTGTCGGGTTCGCGGACGTAGCGTTCGGTGACGGCGGTCTTGAAACTTTCGTAGAAGAAGTCGTACCGGTTGTCGCGGCGGGCGAGGAACGATTCGACCTGGCGCAGGAAGAGAAACAGTCCGTCGCGGACGAATTCTTCATTTGGCGGGTCGTTCAGTTGCATGGCAAAGAGCCCGGCGAGCTCGTTGAGCTCGAGGCCACGGCGGGCGTGGGCGAGCAGGCCGAAGAGAAGCGGGACGGCCTGCTGTGGGTCGATGGCGGTGTACACAGGGTCGCGTTCGAGGCGGCGCAGGACGGCCTGGAATGCGGAGACGGGCGTCGTGCCGAAATCAGATCGAATCTTCTCACCGAGTTGCGCAAAGGCGCCGAACACGCGCAGTTCGGACAGGACAACTTTCAGATAGAGTGGGTTCCGTGCACCTTCGGAGTTTATAAGCGTTTCGATGTGCTTCTCGTCGAGCTGTTTGAGATATTGGTCGAGGTATTGCTTCACGAGCTCGCGGCGATCGTCGCGGTCCTCGAAAGGCTTTACCTCGGCCAGGCACACGTTTGGCGTATTTGCCCACCGATTTAGCAACTCTTGTGAGCCATCGGCTCCGCGGCGGAAGCTGGCGACGATCTTTACGTTCTCTGGGAGGCCGTTCAACGGAAGCCACTGGAGGTTTTTCAGTCCGGACTCGAGCTGGTTGAGCGCGTCGATGACGAAGACGATCTTTCCTTGTTTGCCAAAGTCGGAAAGATTGGTTTGCCAGAAGTTTTGGATTTCGACGGGATCGAGCGGTATCTGCAACGGAACTTCTTCAATTTGTTCTGGCCCATCGTTTCCAGCGCACGACTTGTGCGTGCCTTTTGGGATCCGTCCGTGTACCTCTTGCAGTTCAAGCAGGAGCGATCGGAGCAGGTTGGGCACGCTCGAGGATCCCTCGCTCTGACCAATGAAGCGGTAAGCGACGTCGTCACAGCAGCGATCGCGGCGGCGATCAATCCAGTTTGAAAGCAACATGGATTTGCCCATGCCACCTTCTGCCGTGAGTACGAAGAGTTGGCGCGAGTCCCCGTCGACGTAGGCATCGAGGTCGGCGAATGCGCCTGCGCGTTCGATGAATCCTTCGCTATTAATAGCGAGAAATTCCTCTTGTTGGTCGAGTTCCTTTTGTAACGGCGTGGCATCGGTATCTTCTGTATGGTCGGGGTAGCGGGCCGTTATTCCGTCCTGGAGATCTCGAAGAATCGCTGAGCTGAGGGATAATTCTTCGCAGGTAAAATTCGTCAGGCGGCCGGCGGTAAGCTTCTCGTTGAATTTGCGCGCTTTATCGGCTTCAGCGGGATCGGCCTCAACGTCGACACCAGTAACATGGATGCCAACCTTGCGCCACTGTTCGCGCCAACGCTCAATATTGTTTTCGTTGGACGCGGTACATCGCAGCGGCAGAGCAAGTTCGGGTGTATGTGCTTCAAGCGACCAATGCGCAGCGTAGCGCCGGATAGAGCGCTGTGTGCGCGGTATTTCTACATCGCGCCAACGCTCCAGTTCTCGGTCGGCTTCCGCGCGCAAAGTTGGATTGTCGATCCATTCGTTCGTGTACGTGTGGCGTATCATTTCGGGCACAGCCGGAAGCTGCGCGAGGTAGTTGGGTTCGCGCAGGTAAAAGAACGCGTGCTTCGCAGGCTCGTAATGCTCGGGGTGATTGGGATCGCGTGCGGTGTTGCCGTGGAGCGGCCTCACGATTGCATGGAGAATCTCCATTTCGGTGATCGAGACCTTGCCTGCTTCTGCGTCCAGTTCCGGGTATGCGGAGAACGTTTCGTTGGCGATATCGTTTCGCTCGGGCACCCACCCGCGTCGTTGACCTAGAAAGCACAGGAAGAAGGGGCGGCATTGGTCAATGCGCGCAAGGCAAGTCTTGACAACATTTCGGTGCCGGATGGCGTCGTCTTCCGTGACGCCCCAACGGAGATCAATATCGACGAGTCGGAGTTTTCTCCTTTCACACCACTCACGGAGTTGAGGGAAGACACGCTTGACGAGATAGTCGCGCTCCGCGTGCATGTCATTGAAGGTGGAGCTAACGAAAATGTAGACGCGCTTCCATGCAGTGGCCATCGACATCCCCCCCGGGGCCACGCGGCAGCGTTACGGCCCGAAAACTCATCACTCAGGCTAGCCAATATGAGGGTCCACTACAAATCTGCCGCTATTCTCAGTCCTGGCCAGTGGAGAATTCGCTTCTGTAATCCATATCAAATCCTCGATTCCTCACCATACCGCCGGAACAGAAAATCCACACCCACGCACTAAAATGTAAGCTCAAGCACAATCGTCCTACTTTTCCTCCTCAAACCGATACGTCCCGGTCATGCGTCCGCTCCAATCGCCAAAGGCTCGGCTGGCTCCGGTAAAGCTTCCGGAGAGTTTGCCAGGGGCGAGAGTAACGCGGTAATGATCGCGCGCGAGGCCAGGTCCGATTTCAAGGCCTTCTATATCCAACGATCTCTCGGACAAGAAACCTTCCACGACTTCATCTCCGCAAAGTCGGTGTTCATGTCCTAAGCCCTGCCAGTGGATGACACCGCGCGCCGCGCCGCCCGCGCCGATCTCGATGCGAGCGATCAACTGAAATTCGCTCCGGGGCTTGCACCACGTACCGTTTAAGTGAAGTACGCGACGGCGCGCAGGTGCTTCAGTCTCTAGATCCTCAAAGGCGGTCACCGCGCGCCGAATTTTACTGGTCGACACACGATTGAACATAACGACTGATCGAAAAGCATGCGCATATTTCAATAAACGCCGCAACAGCAGAGGCGCATGCGGCTTGTCAAAGCCGCGCATAACCAGAGCAATTTCTCTCATGGGAACCCTTTCTACATTGGCGCCAGGTGTTTATGCGCTGCGGCTGGCCTTTGAACAGTTCGCCTCGTTTGTTCACACCGGAAAGTATGCATACAAATTGTATCAGCGCCCGCTGACCCATCTGGGTACGGAAAACCACACCAAAGCCAACAAGGTGTCCGCGCGTCTACCTGACTATTCAGGAGAGCCCACAGTGAAACTCGCAAAAGCCCTCATGCTTCGAGCCGAGGCACAAAATAGACTCGGCACCCTGCGCCAACGGATCACCGCTGCCAGCATCTTCCAGGAAGGTGAAAAACCAGTGGAGGATCCACTCGCACTATTGAGCGAGGCGGACAGGGTAAACGCCGAGCTTGAGCAAATTACGCTCGCGATCAACCTGGCGAATGTTAAGCAAACGCTCAAGGACGGCCGTTCTCTGACAGCGGCAATGGCCGCGCGGGACCGCCTGCGCAGACGACATACCTTCCTTAACACCGCAATCGAAGCGGCAAGTCCGAATCAATCGATGACGCGGTACAGCGCGCGCGAGATACGCTGGGTTACGGCGCTCGATGTGCCTGCGCTGCGGCGTCAACTGGACGACGTAGCCGCGGAGATTCGCGAGCTCAATGCACAGATTCAGGAGGCCAACTGGAATTCTAAACTTTAAGAACCTTCTATGGGGTGCCGGGCGAACGCGACAACCGGGTCGGACCCCCCGGCAACGATTCAGGGTCAGGCGAGAGCCAATTACGCTGCGGGCGGCATACGACGCACACTTTTGCCCGTCACAGCGCACCGCGCATCACGCAACACGAACTTCTTACTACCGTGCGTTGACGGCACCCCGCCAGTTTCTTACCCGTCTGACAAAAGTTAGGCAAGGAGCGTAGCCCTCTGTGGGCTACGCTCCCCTATGACTTTCGCTATCTGTGAAATATACGCGTCTTGCGGCGGGCTTCATTAAACGCAGCGTGCGTGAGGAAACCGAACGCGACCAACGGCGCGTCATTGGCAAACTCAGGTCTCTGCTCCAGGTTGCGACAATATGACAGGAATCGCTGCCGCGCGGCGCGAATTGTGGCACTGTCGGCGTGCCCGATCCATCGGCGATAGGTCTTGACAGCTTCCTCCCAGGCTGAAGCGGCTGTCGACGCGGGCGCTGAGGATTTCGGTGGCGGTGCGGAAGAGTCAAGCCTAAACGACTGCTCGTCCTTCGCTTTGGAGGGTTTAAAGGGGTTGGGCTGGTGGTTGATTGTCATTGGATCGCCTCGCATTCGTTCCCGGGTACTCCCGGAGCGACCTGGCGCCTTTCGCCATCTCATCTTGAGCCGGGCGGGGCCAACTGGGCACACCTCACCCGTGTCGCAATCGTGCTAAGCGATCCAATAGTCACCTCATAGCTGGTACCTCCTGGTCTTTGCGTGGAATATGCGCACTTTTTGATTCGGTGCCTTACGGACAGACAAGAAACGTCAGACGGCCCACGCTTCAGACAACAGGGCAGCTTGCTCCAGCACCGTCTGCGTGGCTTTCTCTTGCTTATCGGGTGGGTACCCGTATTTGCGAAGGATGCGTTTTACGATGACCCGCAATTGCGCGCGGACGTTTTCCCGCATGGTCCAGTCGATGGATACATTGGCGCGGACTGTCTTGACCAATTCACGCGCAATGTCCCGCAGCGTGTCATCGCCCAGCACTTTAACTGCGCTGTCATTCTTCTCCAGCGCATCGTAGAACGCAACTTCATCCTCGTTGAGGTTTAGTTCCTCGCCGCGGCGGTCGGCTTCGCGCATATCCTTCGCCAATCCGATGAGTTCTTCGATGACCTGCGCGGCTTCGATGGCGCGGTTCTGGTACCGCCGCAATGCCTGCTCCAACATTTCGGAGAACGACCGCGACTGCACAAGGTTTTTTCGGCCTCGCTTGCGAATCTCACCGGACAGAAGTTTACGCAGCAGCTCCACCGCGAGATTTCGTTGTGGCATCCCGCGGACCTCCGCCAGGAAGTCATCCGACAGAATAGAAATGTCCGGTTTCTTCAAGCCAGCCGCCTGGAAAATATCCACCACCCCGTCCGATGCGACCGCCTTGGACACAATTTGTCGTACCGCGTGATCTAGTTCTTCATCCGTCCGCGCTTCACCCGGTGCACGTTTGGCCAGACTCGCACGCACCGCCTGAAAGAAAGCGACGTCGTCGCGTATCGCAATCGCGTCTTCATGCGGCACCGCCAACGCAAACGCCTGCGACAACTCCAGCACTGCGCGCAGCCAACGGTTCTTGCCGTCGTCCTGCAGCAGGATGTGTTCTTGTGCCGGCGGCAGTAGTCCCAACCGCGCTTGCGGGGTTCCCGTCTTCCACTGTGTCCAGTCGAAGCCGTGCATCAACGCGCAACACACCTCGTACTTCTCGCGCATCACGGCAACGGCTTCTCGCTGGTCAATCGCTGTCTTCCCCGTTCCCCCGCTTTCTGTGTAGGTCGCCAGCGCCGCCTTCAATTCATGCGCGAGCCCAAGATAATCGACCACCAAGCCGCCCGGCTTGTCTTTGAACACGCGGTTCACGCGCGCAATCGCCTGCATCAGCCCGTGCCCACGCATCGGCTTGTCGATGTACATCGTTGAAAGTGACGGCGCGTCAAAGCCTGTCAACCACATGTCGCGCACGAGAACGAGTCGTAGCGAGTCCTTCGCATCGCGGAACCGTTTCGCCAACCCTTCGCGCCGCGGTTTATTGCGGATGTGCGGCTGCCATTCCACGGGATCGCTTGCCGATCCGGTCATCACAATCTTGATCGCACCTTGCGCATCGTCATCGTGATGCCAATCCGGCCGCAGCCGAACAATCTCGCGGTACAACTCGAAGCAGATTCGCCGGCTCATGCACACGATCATCGCTTTGCCGTCCATCGCGGCAAGCCGGTTTTCGAAATGCTCGACGATGTCTGCTGCAACGACCTTCAATCGTTTGTCCGACCCAACCACGGCCTCGAGCTGCGCCCATTTGCTCTTCAGTTTTTCCTTCCGCTCGACTTCCTCACCTTCCGTGACCTCATCGAAGTTCGGGTCGATTTTCGGACGCTCGGCCTCTTGCAGCGCCAGCTTCGCCAACCGGCTCTCGTAATAGATCGGAACTGTCGCCTTGTCCTCGACCGCGCGCTGGATGTCGTAGACGCTGATGTAATCGCCGAACACCGCGCGCGTGTTCTTGTCTGTCAATTCCACAGGCGTACCGGTGAAGCCAATGAACGACGCATTCGGCAACGCATCGCGCATGTGCCGGGCAAAGCCGTCGATGAAATCGTACTGACTCCGGTGGGCCTCGTCTGCGATGACGACGATGTTGCGCCGCTCGGACAGCACCGGATGCTTGTCCCCTTTTTCCTCGGGCAGAAACTTTTGGATCGTGGTGAAGACCACTCCCCCACTCGTCACGCTTAACTTCTCGCGCAAGTCGGCGCGACTGTCCGCCTGTGTCGGCGGCTGACGCAGCAGGTCCTGGCAGCGCGAGAATGTGCCGAACAACTGGTCGTCGAGATCGTTGCGGTCGGTCAACACCACCACGGTCGGATTCTTCATCGCGGGCTCGCGGATGATTCGCCCGGCGTAGAACGCCATCGTCAGGCTCTTGCCCGAACCCTGCGTGTGCCACACCACGCCGACGCGCCGGTCACCCGGGTCGCCGCCACTCCGCTGCCCCGATTCGTAGCGGCCCTCTTCCCTTGTTTTGTCCGCGAGGTGCGCCGCGCGCAACGTCTCCGCCACGGCCACGCGCACCGCGTGGAACTGGTGGTAGCCCGCCATTTTCTTGATGAGCTTGCCATCGCCGGTATCTTCGAACACGAGGAAATTACCGATCAGATCGAGCAGACGCCGCTTCTCGAATACCCCGTCGATCATCACCTGCAATTCAGGCATGTGCGTATCGGCCAAGGCCTCCCCTGCGATCGTGCGCCACGGCTTGAACCATTCCCGCCCCGCGGTCAACGAACCGACGCGCGCTTGCACCCCGTCCGACACCATCAACAACGCGTTAAACGAAAACAAGGTCGGCAATTCGGCCTTGTACGTTTGAAATTGTTGGAACGCCGTCCATACTGATGCGTTTTCGTCCGCGGCGTTTTTCAGTTCGATTAACACCAGCGGGAGACCGTTGATTAACAGAACGATGTCCGGCCGTCGCGAATGTTTGTTTTCGATGACACCAAACTGATTGACCGCAAGCCAGTCGTTGTTAGCGGGATTTTGAGAATCGATGATCTGCGCCTGCGCACCACGGATAGAGCCATCGCCTGTCCGATACTCCACCGTCACGCCGTCCACCAGCATCCGGTGTACTGCACGGTTCCGCGCTTCCAGCGTCGCACCTTCAGGACGCATCAATTTGCGCAGCGCGTCTTCCTGCGCCTCATGTGGCAACTCCGGGTTTAGCCGCTCCAGCGCCGCCCGCAACCGCCCTTCAAGTATGACCTGCCCGAAATCCGTCCGCGCCGCGTCAAGTTCACCCGGCGCGATCTGCGGACCATGAACTACCGCGTACCCCAAATCTGCCAGCCACGCCAGCGCCGCCTCTTCAACGACAGTCTCCGTGAATCCGGATCCTGCATTCACGACAATTCGCCTTCTTCCGGCACCTGTAGCGCTGCTATGCGAGGTCGGAACGCGCGGTCAAGCGCCTCCAACTTTTCTTTAAACCATGCGAATTGCCGTGGCCGGTCTGAAACATTCTCCCAGTCAAAACCGTCCTGTCGGACGCAGATGTATCTGTCTGAATACTCGGGCATACCCCAAGTCAGCGCGAATCCTAATTCAATTTCGATCTGATCCTTTTGCGAAACTATTTGTTCAAAAAAGCTGTCCTTGTGTTCGCGAGTGAAGTAGACGCCGGCGGCTAAGTCCTGCTTACCAGTCGAGCAAAGCGCGTATAGTCCCGAGTTCGCACGACCAATTCCAAAACTCATTCGTGCTCCTTTTCCGGGCTGCCTGTATGTTACCGAACTATTGGCTGCATCGAGATAGTCCTTAAATGCCGTCCAATACTCCGTCCAGAATCGCTGTTTATCGGTGAGGTCCAAATGGCCCTCTTTGATCCATTCATTGGGACGCGACACGACGTTAAATTTCGGCGCGTATGGAGAATCGCCGATCCGCCACAGTTCAAGTTCCAAACCAAAGAACGCTACCGACGACGGCGTGTTCGCATTCAGCCAATCCAACGCAGCGCGGTGCTCATCCGTGAAATGCTTGGCAATCCACACGACGGTCATGGCGTTAAGACCGGCGGTGTATGTAAGCAATTGTCCGAGGTGACTGTGATCGGTTCTCTCCAGCTGGTTTTCAATCAGCACCCACGAGTCGTTTGCCACGTCCTTGCACAAGATATCCGCGCGGAAAGGCCCGACACCTTCTTCAGTGGAATGCGGCTGTAGATCCATTCCGAGCGTCTGTCCAAGAAGTCGCAGATTCTCGTCCTGCGCAAGCCAGGGCGTGAAATGGCCGTCCTCCGTCTCCCACGCCGCACGCAGATCCACGCGTTCTAGTCTTCCTAATGTCATTTCATAGTCATCCAATTCTGCAAAACGTCGCTCAATCCTCATCCCCAGACTCTTCACACGCCGCCTTTAAAAGTTCGAGGAAGAGCTCGCGATTCCGCTCAAAAACGTCCTTTGTAAATTGAATGACCAGTCGGCGGCTTTTTACATCCAAGACTTCGATAGGCGTTTCCGCGAGCCGTTGACGCCACACTTCTTTATCTGCGATGCGAATTCCAGCACGTACCCACTGTTTCCTCGGCCAGAACTTGACGATGTGCTCGGCCATACCGTCTTCGTACTCACCAATGTACTGACGGTTGTACCGTAACGTCAGGTTAGGCCGAAATTCGCGCAATATCGCAAAACACGCGTCTACAGCTGGCAACGTTGCAGCACCTGCTTTTTGCTCCCAGAAAGCCCGATCTGCTCCTTGGCCCCACTTCTGATCGTCCTCCTCTTCGTCGTCGGCGCGGACGATTTCGTCAAGAACGGTCACGGCGTTCAGCACAATGGAGCCATCCACGGCCAACGCGTTCAGTTGAATTGCAATGATTGGCACTGCGCTGTTGAACAGGCCGATAACGTTGAGGAACCGCGACGTGATGTCTTCCGCCACCAGCACGGCGCAATGGTCCAGGTGCGGGTACCGCTTGCTCTGGATATCCCAATACTCCAGCGTGCGTATGATGTGGCTGGCATCGGTTGCGCCAAGCTGAATTTCCACGACATACCGCCGGTCCGATTCAGGATCGCGGAGAAGGAGATCTAAGCGCCCAGCCTTTGGATGGCTGACTTCAAGACTGCGGACTTCCAACTCGCCAAGTCCCAAAATCGCAGGGTCATCGGCAATTCGGGCCTGCAACCATTTCTCGTTGAAATCGGAATGATCCTTGAGTGAAACCGGAGTTGCTTTCCTGTAGTTCAGCTTGTCGGCCATGTCCAAAATGTTCCTGTCTACGCTGTTTGCGGAAAAACTGAGATTAACTCACACGTGCTTTCACGTCGTTGCGCCTGCCGTGCCAAGAATAAAACGCGCACGCTCTTTGCGCAGCATTTCGTAAGGAGTCATGAAGCGGAGCCCAAGACCAATGCAGGCGTTCGGAATCTTGATGCGCTTGGAAGAATTAGCGGGCACTTCGTGGGTAACCACTACGTGATCATCCGCCAGCGCATGCGCGATGAGATAGAAATCAGCCACCTGCAAAAACGTATTAACGGCCGCGGGTTCGTATTGCTGACCAGTTGCCCATGTGCTTACCTTGACGAATTGTGCCGCGACACGCGTGTCCGTTTGCCGAACCAGTTTTGCGCCAGTGCTTTTCATCCAATCCGTTAGCTCATCACCTCCGGCGTCAATTTCATCCGCCACCTTGTCGATGGTGAACGTCCGCCCGGCATCGTTGCTCTCGATGAGCCATTCCCAGAATGCAGGACAGAAGTCGAGTCCGTAGTGGAGGTTCTTGGCTTGAATAAAAACATTCGCGTCGAGAAGATAGGTCACACCATGACCCCCATCTCCCGTGCCGCTTCATAGAACGTGGATGTCTTGCGCACCCCCAACATGCGGAAGGCGTCCTGAAAGAGGGTCTGCCCTTCGAGCGCACTGGACAATACGGCGCGGGCAAATCGTTTGCCGGTGCGTGCGCCAAGCGTTCGATAGAAGTCACCCCCGCCGGTTACGCCGCGATCCAGCGTACGCAACCGCGCCAATTCATCACGGTACAACGACCACAGGGTTTCTTCGGTGATGATGTCCGCGTCGTACAAACGGCGTAGTGCCACGAGCGAGCTCACCTTGAACACGCGGGCGAGGCGCTGGATTTCCTCGGCCATTGCGACATCGGCGTGAAACTCAGCACGCATCGCGTCCAAGGGCGCCAACAGTTCGGCGGCAACGGCATTGCACCAACGCTCAACGCGCTGCTGCGGCACACGTCCCGCTTCCACATCGGACACGCCGCTCTCGCCCACCCAAAGGTGCACGAGTTCATGGGCCAGCGTGAACATCTGCGCCGCCTTGCTGTCGGCGGCGTTGATGAACACCAGGGGCGCTAGGTCGTCGGCGAGAGCGAACCCGCGAAACTCTTCAACATCGAGTTTGCGATGACTATTACTGCCCACGATGGAACTCGCCATCACAAGTACGCCCGCATCCTCGGCCTTCGAAATAAGCTGGCGCAACGCGTCAGTCCAAGTGGACAGTTGCGCACGCGCGGTCACAGACACACCGAGAGTTTGTCGAATCGACTCCGCCACGCGGACCACGTCATCCTGCGGTCGAACACTGTTTACGAAGTCGAGCTTTGGCAATCCATGCAGACGCGCATAATCGCGAAACCAGTCTTGGCGTTGCTGGCACAGATACAACGTGTCTAAGAGATCTGGGCTGGGCCGCGCCACTTGACGATCGGCCATGGTGCGGAAGTCCGGCACCGGCAGCGATTCCTCCGGTGGCTCAGGAAGAAACAAGAAGCCTATCGGTACGTGCACCACATGCGCGAAGGTTTCCAGTTGCCGCAGCGTGGGTTGAAGCGCGCCTTGCTCCCATTCCGGGAATTTTGGAAAGCGACCCGTCAAGGCAAGCGTGTCCAGCCCGGCCCGCTCGCGCGCCCAAGAAAGTAACGATGGATTGACGGCAATGCGACTCATAGTGATTTTGCAACGATACGCTCGGCGGCTTTCAGGCGCAATTCACCGGAGATGAGCTTTGGTAAAAGAGTCTCGCGCAAATTGGCAAGGGTACGCGACTCGTGCTTGAAGCTAAAAATGCGTGACACTTGTGGATCGACAATCTTGTCGAAAACTTCGATAATGCTTCGTGAAGAAATTATTGCAGGCACTTGAGCGATCAATTTTGTCGTCAGGCTTCCGCGCGAACTATGCGCATCAGATATCCGCCTAAATTCCTCGTATCGCCGTTCCAGATCAAAATACAAATGGAAAGGAGAGCTATAAGCGAGGCTAGCTCGAAGCGCAACAACAGATTGGTTGATGTAGGTGTCGAAACCAATCAACGATGTTTGCCCGCGAGTATTGCCTTGCCCGGCGCTGGCAATCACTGTGGAAAACGCCTTAGCGAGGCGGGTGCTTGAGTTCGATACGCCGGCAACTGTAATTCGTCGCTCAGTGTCCACTATAAATGCATCCCTCGTCTCACCCGAAGACAACCACGGTATATCGCCGCCCCAGTACTCGGAA
Organism: Candidatus Hydrogenedentota bacterium; assembly: GCA_020848835.1. Lineage (GTDB taxonomy): Bacteria > Hydrogenedentota > Hydrogenedentia > Hydrogenedentales > SLHB01 > JABWCD01. The sequence goes on along the minus strand of JADLHJ010000073.1, from coordinate 16,061 downwards.
AGCTCAGTTCTCGGTGTCCCGCCACTAAAAATCGCGGTGCATAAATCCCCAACAGTTCCAAGCGCCCACCCTTCCGGGATTTCGCCGAGTTCGGAGTCGACGAGGCGGTTGGGGAAGAGGTCGTAGAGGTGTGCGGGGAGGCCGGGGAGGGATTGGCCTTTGCGCCAGCGGCCGTCCATCTTGGCGCGGACGGGTTCGAAGTCCACGAACCACGACTTGAACAGCGCCCGCGCCATCGCCTCCAGCGTCTCGTTCATCCGCCGGTTCAATTCAATCTTGTCATCCAGCGTCCCGAGGATGTGGGCGATAGCGCGTTGTTCGGCAAGGGGCGCGCAGGAAAAACGAAACCGCCTAATCCGATCTGGCGATGTGTGTTTGACCGTTGTGCCGGTCGCGCTTGCGAGCACCTCATGCCGGTACTCCTGACCGCACATGACGTAGTAGAGGTACTTGGTTACGAGAGACTCCGGATGTCGAAGCACAACCTTTCCAATTCGTTGGTTATGCAGAAAGCGCCGACCATCGCGTGCGATGGGCACGAATGCGGGAAAGCCTAGCGTATCGGCTTGCTTGCTCAAGTCAGTCATCGTGATGATCAGGTCGCCTTCGTCGAGCACGTACTCGTCCGGGACCGGTCCGTCGTAATATTTGAACTTGTCACCCTTGAAGCCGCCGCCGATTTCAAAGTTCCCAGGCGTGAGCAGCACATCGCCTCGCGGTTCTTCGTAAATTTTGTCGCCCGCGAACGCGAATCCGTGTTTGACGTCGATCAGGCTCGCAAGCGAGTCCGTGTGCCACTCACTCGCCATACCCAAGCTCCTTCAGGTTGGCGGCAATCGCGGCATCGAGCCTTGAAGCTTCACGCTGCTGGTCCCGGAGTTGGGCAACGAGACGTTTCATTTTTTCGTCGAAGGGTTCACCGTCGTCCTCTTGCGCTTCGGCGCCGACGTAACGGCCAGGCGTGAGGACATGTCCGTGTTTGCGGACTTCTTCGAGAGTCGCGCTTTTGCAGAAGCCGGGGATGTCTTGGTACTCGCCCACTTCCTTTTCCCCTCTCCATGCGTGGTACGTCTTCGCGATGCGGGCGATGTCATCGTCTGTCAATTCGCGGTGCGTGCGATCCGCCATGCGGCCGAGTTTGCGTGCGTCGATGAAGAGGATGTGACCGCGGCGGTCGCGAAAAGCGGGTACAGTCCCGTCTCCGCTTCGCTTCGCTTGGGACAGTCCCCGTTTTTCGCGCGCGAGGAACCATAGGCATGCGGGGATCTGCGTGGAGTAGAACAACTGGCCGGGCAGGGCGACCATGCAATCGACGAGATCGTTCTCGATCAGGCTCTTGCGGATCTCACCTTCGCCGGATTGGTTGGACGACATGGACCCGTTCGCGAGGACGAAGCCCGCGACGCCCGCCGGCGCGAGGTGGTAGACCATGTGCTGTACCCAGGCAAAGTTGGCGTTGCCGACGGGCGGCGCGCCGTAGTGCCAGCGTTTGTCTTCGCGCAGGCGGTCGCCGCCCCAGTCGGAGATGTTGAAGGGCGGATTCGCGAGGATGAAGTCGGCCCTAAGGTCCGGGTGGCGGTCGTTGTGAAACGTGTCGCCGTGGGCGATCTGGCCGTCGATGCCGCGGATGGCGAGGTTCATCTTCGCGAGGCGCCAGGTGGTGTAGTTGCTCTCCTGCCCGAAGATGCTGATGTCGTTCTTCGCCCTGCCGCCGTTTCCGTTGCCGTTGGAGTGGTGTTCGATGAATTCGATGGACTGCACGAACATACCCGACGAGCCGCAGCAGGGGTCGTACACGCGGCCCTTGTAAGGCTCGAGCATTTCGACGAGCAGTTTCACCACGCAGCGGGGTGTGTAGAACTCGCCGCCTTTCTTTCCTTCCGCGCTGGCGAATTGGGACAGGAAGTATTCGTAGACCCGGCCCAGCACGTCCTTCGATCGGCTCTCTTTGTCGCCGATGCGGATGTTGCTGATGAGGTCGATGAGTTGGCCGAGGCGGGTTTTGTCCAAAGCTGGGCGCGCGTAGTCCTTTGGGAGCACGCCCTTGAGCGACAGGTTGTCGCGCTCGATGCCGGCCATGGCGTCATCCACCAGTTGGCCGATGGTGGCCTGTTTCGCCTGCGCTTTCAGGTGCGACCACCGCGCCTCCGGCGGCACCCAGAAAATGTTCTGCGCGCGGTACTCGTCCGGGTCCTCTGGGTCGGTGCCGTGCTGCTTTTCGGCTTCGAGTTTGTCGTGCTGCTCTTCGAAGGCGTCCGAGATGTACTTGAGGAAAATCAGGCCGAGGACGACGTGCTTGTACTCCGCGGCGTCCATGCTCCCGCGCAAGGCATCCGCCATCTGCCAGAGCTGCGCCTCATACCCCACCGTCGCCCCGGAATTCGCCCCGTTGCCGCCCTTCTTCCCACGCGCCATCGTCCTTATTACTCCCCTCTGTCACCCGTACAGAACGATAACGCAGGTGCGCTGGGTAATCAATGCGATGACGACAGCCTGCGACGAATGACACTTCCTGTCGATTTTATGCGCCCTGCCCAGCACCTTGTCGTGCAAAACTCTGCAAACCCCATCCCGTACATATCCCAAACACTCCTACCGCGGCGTTATCGGAGTGAAAAAAATCACAAGCAGTCGCCCTCATAGCAGTCAAGCCATAACTTGTTACCAGCGTATGCTTTAGGACAAGAATTGAGAATCGGCGAGCTATAGTAAATTGTTTTTGTTGCTAATCATGTCATTACCTGACCTAGAATTATAAGGCTAGTCAGAGCTTGTCATTAAGCCGATGGTAAAATCGCTGCAAAACTTAGGGGTAACTTAGGGGTAGGAGTTTGTAGTTTGACGTCATCGTACTCATTTTGACGCCATTATTGGGCAAACCATATGGACATCGAACCATTTAAGGAAATAATCAAATCTCCGACGCCTCCCGGCTCGGACGGAACTTGGGAATTCGACACTGATTCGTTATTGACGGATTGGGCGTTATTTCTCGTGTCCCTTGATGATAGGACAAAGCGTTTGTGTATTACCGAGAAGCGTCATTTGCCAGTGAACGCAAGATATGAGGGCCACGGATTTTGGGACTTGCAGCCCCATATCACGCAGCTGATCTGCGACGGCGGGGCCGACGGTGCTGCCCTGCGCCCACAATTCGATGGACCACATATCGACCTTTCTCAAGCAAGTGCGACGTCACTTAGAATCGCCCCTCCCGTTGAACGGTGGCTACCTGTAGTCAAAGCACTAACGGCATTACTTTCTCACCTTGATTCGGTGTTGTGGTTTTTTTGGAAAACCGAGCATGTAATGGACGTCGTCCTTAATCTTCACAATAGCGGCGTCCTTCGAATGAAGGACATTGATTGGAAAGATGAGTTCGGAATTCTCATTAAGACGCCTGGAATCACTGTGGAAGATAGCTGGCGCGCAGTAGCAGCGACCAGTGCATTCGATCTGTCTGATCAAATTAGATGTGGATTTCGAAATCTAATTGCAGCAATAGATCGAGGGCGTCAAGATGCAGTTGAAGATGCATGTGAACTCGCCTCGACTAAGCCGTTCGTTCTTTCCTTAGACGCAAAATGGCGTGATTTAACGCTTCGCATCGTTAATGAAACGCTAATACATGTGAACTTAGGAGGCGCACAGAGACGAATTGATATGGGAACGCTTAGCTTGGTGGACAGGAGAACTGGAAGGCTCAACGACCAGGGTCGCTTGCTAGTACTTTTTGCCAAGCTTAACGGTGTACTCATGCCCACCGCTCCAGAAAGGAACAGAGTGAAGCAGAAAGTTTATCGCCTGCGTTCGACACTTCAAGATTATTTTAAAATTCCTGGAGACCCATTACCGCGATTAGACCGTAAGCATCGTTCTAACGAAGGGTGGATGACAGCGTTCCAGATAGAAATCAAGCATGAGGACCGTTTTGTTACGTAACAGATCGTATGTTGCGCGTGAAATCGTAAAAAAAATTCTTCAATGTCTTCGTCGTAATTAATCCTCTAACAACAACTGGCAACCGTAGTCATCGTAACTTGTCACGCTATTAGTATGTGCAGCGCAGTGGCGCGCTTCTCAACTAAAGGCTAGTGACCATGTCAGATCAACGATCTCATCCAGTAGACGGTTCTCTTATCGACGCGCGAGCCTTAGCATCCATGCTCGGCTGCAGTGTTCGGCACGTGTGGCGAATGCGCGATGGCGGGCTCTGTCCGAGGCCTGTACGTGTTGGCAGCTGCACGCTCTTACGCTGGCGCAAAGCAGACATTGAAAAATGGATCGCGGACGGCTGTCCGCGGTGCCGTTAAGGGGGTGGCGATGTCAGACCTCATGTTTGATGATGTGGTGCCTCAACTGAAAGGTGCTAAGCGCATGGGAAGTGGCTACATTGCCCTATGCCCTACGCACGACGACCGTGAGCCTTCCCTTAGCGTCAACCGCGCTGCGAATGGCATGGCTCTGCTTTACTGCCATGCGGGATGCCCATTTAAGCGAATTGTTGAGGAATTTCGGATACCGTTGCCGGATGAGAACCCAAAGCCGACGCCGGCAGGCATCGATATTCTCGCCACCTATGATTACACGGACTTGGACGGCCAGCTTGTATATCAAGTCGTTCGGTTGAACCCCAAGTCTTTTCGCCAGCGACGCCCCGACGGGAAGGGAGGCTGGGATTGGAATCTGAACGGAACGCCCAGGATAGTCTTCCGCTGGCCACTCTTAGCCAAAGGTATCGCTGAAGGTAAACGTATCTTCATTGTCGAAGGCGAAAAGGACGTCCTGGCGCTTGACTCCATCGGCCTTATGGCCACGTGTAACTCAGGAGGCGCCGGCAAATGGACCGATAGCATGAGCGATGCCTTGCGTACAGCCGACGTTGTCATTCTGCCTGATAACGATGACTCAGGTAGGAAACACGCCGAGCAAGTCGCTGCATCGTTGCAAGGTATTGCGCACCGCGTAGTAGTCCTTGAACTGCCCGACTTACCGGACAAAGGCGACGTGTCCGATTGGATCGCCGCAGGTGGTACGCGCGAGCAATTGATGTTATTGGTGGACCAACTCGGATCTTCAGTTCCTAGTCGCCTCAATACGGATAGCGCGGACGTTGCGCCTATTATCTGCGCCAGCGGACCAAGGGCTTTGGGCTTGGTTAGCTTTCGCGATATTGAGCCCGAACCGATTGAGTGGTTGTGGCCTGATCGGATTGCAGCAGGCAAGATTACGGTGCTTGACGGAGATCCTGGTGGCGGGAAGAGCCTCGTCACCGTGGATATCGCGGCGCGCATATCAACCGGAAGGCCTTTCCCAGGCGAGACTCAAAGCCGCCCTCCAAACTCCGTGGTAATGCTAAACGCCGAAGACGGCGAGAGCGACACCATCCGTCCCCGACTGGAGGCCGCGGGCGCCGACCTTTCGCGTATATTCACAATCGCAGTAAATGATTCCGAGGGCGCGGGCCCTTTATCCATCCCGGAACACATCGATCGCATTAAGGCGGCAATTGTAGAAAGCTCGGCGAAATACCTTGTCATTGACCCCTTGATGGCCTTCTTAGGAAGTCGAATCAGCGCGCATAAGGATCAGGAAGTCAGGAGGGCACTGCATCCATTAAAACAACTGGCTGAGGAAACAGAAGCCGCCATCCTCATAGTGCGACACTTGAACAAAGTAGCGGGTTCGAGTCCACTATACCGAGGTGGCGGCAGCATCGGCATTATAGCGTCCGCGAGAATCGGCCTCGTAATTGCCAATGACCCGAATGATCCGAGTCGGCGTGTGCTCGCAATATGCAAAACAAATGTTGGACGATTTGCTCCCTCGCTGTGCTTTGGCCTCGCAATTTCCCCAGCGGGAGTTCCGTCCGTGGAGTGGTTTGGCGAATCGCCCCACGGCGCGCGGGATCTGCTAGCACCAGTGAGTCACGAGCAAGAATCGCAGCTTTCGACGGCCAAGGAATTTCTGCTGGAGGTCTTACCTGGACGAGCACGAGAGATTCATGCGCAAGCGAAAGAAAATGGTATCGCAATACCAACTTTGCGTCGGGCCAAGGCGGCTTTAGGAATCAAAGCCGAAAAACGAGGCAGGCCCGGTAGCAGCGAACAGGAATGGTATTGGATAATTGACGCTGAAGCGGAACGAGCCTCAGCATGAAGGTGATCAAGATGGCTGAAGATGATCACGTACAAATTGGTGATCAACTTCGAGAATGATGATCATCTTCGAAATACGACTAAACAAAAGTTAGCAAAAGCATTTGCTGGATTCCGGAGAAAGGGAATCAATGGGTACCATTTACAAGAAAATAGTGACAAGGTCCATGCCTGACGGCGCGGAGATGTTCCCGCGTCGCGTGAAGGGCAACGACGGCACTACGCGCTCGGAAACGTGGGCGCGGTGGAAAGATGCAAAAGGGAAGATGCGACAGGCGCGGGTCACTGATGCCGGGCGTATCGCAATGGAATCGAGCACCTACTACGCCGAATACCGCGATGGTCAGGATTCTGTACGCGTCATTGCGACCGGCTGTAGAGACAAAGGCGCGGCATTAGCCGTTTTGACTAAGCTGGAGCGCGAGGCGGAACTCGTGCGCGCCGGAGTTATGACCCCATCGGAGCAGGCGGCGGCGCTCCACGCGAAAACGGCGCTCACGGCGCATATTGAATCGTTCATTGCGCATCTCAAGGGCAAGGGAACAATCGAGCATCACCGCAAGAAAACGAAACGCTACCTCGAGGTGACGATCGAAGCGTGTAAGTTTTCCAAGCTGTCCGATCTGCGGCGGGAAGTATTCGAGCAATGGCTGGATTCGCAGGGGTATTCGGCCCGCGTCTATAACGGGTACCGCGTGGCGGCGATTTCCTTCGGCAATTGGCTCGTGCGGGTGCGGCGCATCGCGGTGAATCCGTTTGCGGGTATCCCCCGCGCGAATGAACTTGCAGACGTGCGGCGTCAACGCCGGGCGTTCACCGAGAAGGAATTGAACAAGCTGATCCAAGCGGCCAAGGCGCGGCCCTTGCAGGAAAAGCTCACGAATCGCGGCAGCGAAGCGGACGTGCAGGACTCGACGCGTGCGCGGTTGGAATTGCTTGGACTGGAACGCGCGACGGCGTACAAGCTGATGGCGTTGACCGGGCTGCGGTGCAACGAAGCTGCGACGTTGACCGTGGGCGCGCTTGTGCTCGAAGGCGATACTCCGCACATCGCGCTCGAAGGGCGAAACGCAAAGAACCGGAGAGCAGCGCGGATTGCGCTACGGCGCGACATCGCGGGCGATCTGCGGGATTATCTTGCTGCCCGGCTTTCATGGCTTAGAAGCGGCTACAGTGGGCAACCGATACCGTTGCAGATTTCGAGTACCGCGCGGGTGTTCGACAATATGCCCTCACTGCGGATATTCGACAAGGACTTGGTTGCGGCGGGTATCGCGACGAAGGACGACGAAGGGCGCATCCACAAGACAGACGAACAAGGGCGCACGCTTGACATGCATTCCCTTCGCCACACCTTCGCTACCCTACTTGGCCGTAGCGGTGCATCAGTGCAAGTGGCGCAGACGGCGCTCCGGCACAGTGACCCAAAATTGACGTTGAGCACGTACACGCATTTGGAACTTCACGATGTTGGCCGGGCGCTCGAAGGTTTGCCTGAATTGCCGATGCAGGGCGATAGTTCGGTTGCAGTAAATGTTGCAGTAACCATCGGCAAAACGTGCAATTCAGAGTCATTTCCTGACACTTCGGCAGTGAACCACGCTGCGGCGCAAGCAAACGCGCACACGCGCAGAATCGCCAATAAAGACAATGCTAATCACGGAGTGTCATCGCATGGCGATGAAGGAAAAGATGGTGGGCCGTGCAGGAGTCGAACCTGCGACCTTGTGATTAAGAGTCACCTGCTCTACCAACTGAGCTAACGGCCCGCGTGGTCGTAACGCGGAGGGGCAGAGTGCTCGCGATTCCGGTAATTGGAGGCGGCACGTACCCCGATGGTGTAATAAAAATGGAGCGGGAGACGGGACTCGAACCCGCGACGTCAACCTTGGCAAGGTTGCACTCTACCACTGAGTTACTCCCGCTCAGCGAGGAGATATGCTACCATACGAAAATCCTGGAGATCAATCCGGGAATGATGCAGGGTGCGTGGCGTCGTTACGGGCAGCGGCGCGAGACGCGAAGCGGAGCTTCTGGCACGTGTGCGTTCCCAAGCTGGAGCTTGGGAACGAGTTGACGGCCGGAGCTTGGGAACGAGTTGGAGGTGCGATGTATGGATATGCTGCCCGCCGCTATTGAGGCCCTGCCCGCCCGCAGTTTCGAGCCGGGCGATATTCTCATGTGCGAAGGTACCGCTGAGTCGGAGTTGTTTTTTCTTACCGAAGGCAGCATAGAAGTGCGCAAGGAAGCGGAGGTCATTACGCGGATCCGCGAGCGCGGGGCGATGTTTGGGGAAATGTCGGTATTGTTGGGTTGTCCGCATACAGCTACGGTGGTTGCGACGACGAAGGTGGAGTGCCGTGTGGCATCGAAGCCGATCGAGTTTCTGAAGGCGAATCCCGATGTGATGTTTTATGTGTCTCGAATTCTCGCGCGACGGCTGGAATCGCTTAACAAGTATTTGGTGGATGTGAAACATCAGCTTCGCGAGCAGGAAGGGCACGTGGGGATGATCGATGGCGTGCTGGATGCGTTGATGGTGCGGCATCCGCGGCAGGTGAAGACGCGTCAGCCCGCGGGCGAGTAAGCGCTGGTGGCTGGAATTTCTATTTGCTCCTCCCCTTCGCTGGATTCCCAAGTCGCGTGCATGGCGTCGAAATCAATTGAGATGCACGTTGGGATTGATGACATCTGGCGGCCAGGGTTGAACACGAGGGTGTCGCCTATACGATCGTGCCAGGAGCCGGAATCGTAGAAGGGCGAATTGTGGATGTGTCCGCCGAGGACTATGTCGGGTTTGTGGCGTTCGATAAGGCCCGCGACGAAGGTATCGCCCGAGTAGACTTTTCCGTTCCATGAGGTCTTCGATCCGGTTGGTGGTGCGTGATACACCCATATCCACCGCGAGGATCCGCGGCGGGCGGCGTCGGCTTCGATCAAAGATTGCACGCGGGCCTTTGCGTCGTCTCCCTCCCACCACGGGCAAATCGTGATCATCAATCCGTCGTGAAATGCGGTTTGGGAATCGACGAGGACGCCTTCGAGATTCACGTGCTGCAGCCATTCGGCGTGGCGATCGCCGTTCGCGCTCTCTTCATCGAGATCATGGTTGCCGGAACAGACGGCGACGGGGAGCATCGCGGCGAGTTTCGCGAGGTATTTTTCGACGACGACGATTTGCGTGTCGATGTCCGCGTGGCCGGCGAGATCGAGCAGGTCTCCCGCTATCACGAGTAGGTCATGTTGCGCCGCGCGTTCGAGGAGCCAGTCAAATTGCTTGAGGCTGTAGTGCAGATCGGACACGACGAGCAGTTTCAATGGGCGCTCCCGTAGCGAGAATGGTTTGAGCCTTGCCGCGTAATGGTACCAGAACACGTTATTGGCGCAAATCGAATGCATGTGTCACGAAAAGACGGCGCAGATTGCGAAATCGAAACGTATACCTTTATAGATCATCGCCACGCGCGCGGGTAATCCGTGATATTCTGTCGCGGATATGGCAATGCGCGATAGGGCGGCTTCGCGCATTTTTGGGCAAGGTTGGTTACAACTGAGGAGGTGTGCGATGTTTGCGTTTTTTCGTTCGGCATTAATGGTGACGGCAGGCGCTACAATCGCAGTATCCGTTTCCACATTACCTACTCGCGCCGCTGACGAGAGCAAAGCCTTGCAAGACCGCGTCGACAAGCTCGAAAAAAAAGTGAAAAAGCTTGAGGCCAAACTCCAATACGTCAGGGTGGTTGACGATCCCATCAATGGTCTCGAAGGACCGCATGTGATCTTTGAGGGGTGCAACGTGCATGTGCGGGATGGGAGCGGTCACACTTTCAATGAGGAAAAAGTTTTCGACGCTGGTACTGAAAAAGCGTTGCCGGTTCCGCAGAAACTCGGCAACCTTGTCGTTGGTTACAACGAAGAACCATCGACCGAAGGTCCCGGGCGCGATGGATCGCACAATTTGATCGTTGGCCGTGGGCATAGTTATTCGACGGTTGGATGCGTTGTGTTTGGCGAAGAGAACACCGTTAGCGGAATTGCATCGAGCGTGACCGCTGGAATTCTTAACAAGGCAACAAGCGACTATACGAGCGTGTGTGGCGGACGAGAGAATGTGGCTTCCAATGTCGTTGCCACGGTGAGCGGCGGATCGGAGAATACCGCATCGGGCAATTTCTCAAGCGTCAGCGGCGGGTATTTGAACACTGCGTTCGGCAGTTCGTCGAGTGTGAGCGGCGGCGATACAAACATCGCCTTCGGCAACACCGCGAGTGTCAGCGGCGGGAGTCATGGCGCTGCCAATGGAACTTCTTCGAGCGTGAGTGGAGGCTATAGCAATGCGCCAACCGGTAATTACGCCAGCGTGAGCGGCGGCTTGTCGGGGGCTGCGAACAATCAATACAACTGGGCCGCGGGCGCGCTATTCCAGGAAGATTAATGTTTGGTTCACGATAAAAGGGGAATCGGTATGCCACGATTGCGGGTTTCGCTTGCGATCATTTTCATTGCAGCGTCGCAGGCATTTGGCCAAGGGGCCACGAAGGGCCGTCCGGCTGTGCACCTGGTGAGCACGATTGACGTAAAAGATTTCGGCGCGGAAAACCTCCGCATCGGGGACCTGAACGGTGATGGCGCGCCGGATTTGTTGTTTGTGCAAAATCTGTATGGCCCGCGAATTATCACCTGTCTGACGGCGACGACGATCGCGGGTGAAGTTCTGTGGCAGTCGGGTACACCGTCTGCCGATAACGGAACCGCATACTGCGATCTGCCTGTACAAATTTATGATTGGGACAATGACGGTTGGAACGACGTTTTATATGTGCGCCAAGGCACATATGCGGAACCGCCCTATGATGGAAAGAGTGTGCGTGAGCGCGCGGACCGTTACGAAGGGAATGCGACGCTGGCCATACTCGATGGTCAGACCGGACTAGAAAAAGGCACACTCCCGCTACCCGCGCCCGCGGACGATTCCATTCTGTTTGCGGATCTGACAGGCCGCGGACGACGCGAAGACCTCGTTGTAAAAGACCGCTATTGGAACATGTGGGGCGTTGCGCATGATGGAAAAGTCCTTTGGCATTGGGAGGGTTCCACCGGCCACTTCCCCGCCATCGCTGATGTTGATGATGATGGCAAGGATGAAGTGTTTGTTGGGTATGCGCTGGTTGATCACGATGGGAAAGTGCTGTTTTCCAAAGATCCGGCAGGCGCGCATCAGGATGCCGCTTGGATCGAACGCGCGCCTGACGGCAAGTTGCGGCTCGCCTTCGGAAATGGCGGTGTTCATTGCCTGGCCGTCGAAGGTACGGAGTTGTGGAGCCATCCGCTCGGCGAGGCACAACACGTGATCGCGGGAAAGTTCCGAGAGGATGCGCCGTTCGATTTTGTCGTGGTGGATAGAAGGCCTACGCCGGATCAGCAACGCGATGAAAAGGCCTGGGCGAATCTTCATCTTTACGATATCGAGGGCAAGGAAATCTGGAAGCGCCAGCAACCGGCCGGCTCGTGGGCCATCGCAGTTGTGCCGGTCAATTGGTCGGGGCATGGCGGTTTAGCAAGTTTTATGGTCTATGGGTATGGCCCCGGTCGACCAGCCACCATTAGCGATGGTAAAGGCGAAGTGGTCGATACACTGCCGTTGTCGTTTGTGCCGGCTCGAACCGAAGAAGATCGCAAGAGCAATTTCTACGGGCTCGCGGCCGATGTTTGGGGCGACTCGCGCGACGAGATCATCCTGTTCGGCGCGAAGGGCGCGTGTATCTATACGAATGCGCGGCTACTCGAAATCCCGACGCTGTACAACGAAACGCTGTATCCCGGCATGTAACGATTGAGATTGACGGCTCCATTCGGCGTGGCGCATGATGTTTAACGGTTGCATTCATGCGGGTGGCAACGGCACAAGCGCCGCGCGATTCCAGTCGATCATACACAACGTCCGAAATTACCTACAGGAGACTTGCCAAATGAAGCACGTGAAAACAGTGTCTCAGGTGAAAGCACCAACGATGGCGGCGCTGCCCGTTAAGATGAAACCGGCAAAGGTTAAGAAGACGGGGACGTAAATTCGAAGCTTGTGCTGGATGAGCAGAAATCCGGCCATGCTGTCTGTGTAAAAGACGGAGGCAATCTTCGTTTCATCGGAGAATGTGTAAGTGGGCCCAGTAGGACTCGAACCTACGACCAAGTGATTATGAGTCACCTGCTCTAACCAACTGAGCTATGGGCCCACGGGTGTGGCGAAAGCCGCCCGGGATGGAACCCAGGCGCTACAAAGACGATGTACGCCACGCGACGACTAATTATTATTGCTTATTGTTAGCGTCCAGTCGAGGAAAGGCTTCAGATCGCGGGCGCGGGTTGGGTGGCGCATTTTACGGAGCGCTTTGGCTTCTATCTGGCGGACGCGTTCGCGGGTGACGTTGAACACGCTGCCGACTTCTTCCAAGGTGCGCGGGTAGCCGTCGCCGAGGCCGAAGCGGAGGCGCAATACTTTTTCTTCGCGTTCGGTGAGCGAGGACAATACTTCGTCGAGCTTTTCCTGGAAGACGGTAAAGGCCGTCGCGTTTGCGGGTGATTCGGCGGACTTGTCTTCAATAAAGTCGCCGAAGTTACTATCGCCATCATCGCCGACGGGCGTCTCCAGACTGATCGCTTCCTGCGCGATCTTGAGGATGCTGCGGACCTTGTCCGCGGACATCTGCATTTGTTCCGCGATCTCTTCGGCGCTGGGTTCGCGGCCGTATTCCTGTACCAAGCGGCGGCTGGTGCGCACGAGCTTGTTGATCGATTCGATCATGTGTACGGGGATTCGGATGGTACGGGCCTGGTCCGCGATCGAGCGCGTGATGGCTTGGCGAATCCACCATGTCGCGTAGGTGCTGAACTTGTAACCGCGCTGGTATTCGAACTTGTCCACCGCTTTCATCAAACCGATGTTGCCTTCCTGAATGAGATCGAGGAAGGACATGCCGCGGTTGGTGTATTTCTTGCCGATGCTGACCACAAGGCGGAGGTTCGCTTCGACGAGCTCCATCTTCGCCTTGTAGATTTTTTCTTCTTTCTCTTTGATCGTGTCGATGAGTGCGGTGATCTCATCGGAGTTCAGTTTCGCGTCACTTTCGATCTGATCGATCTTGCGCTGTGCGAGGAGCAGGCGGCGCTCGGCGTCGAAGACCTGGTCCTTGTCCACGCCGAGTTTGTTGGCGGCGGATGCGCTGCGGCGAAGTTGGACCGACATGCTGTGAATATCCGGCGCGGAGAACCCGATCTCGCGCTCTACGCGGTCAATCTCGTCGCGCGAGGACTGGATGCGGCGCTTGAGGCTTTTGATCTTGCGCGCGATCTTCATGATCTCTTTGGTCTTCAGCTTGAACTCGCGCACGATGTCCGCCTGCATGCGGCGCAGTTCGAGAATGCGCAGCATGATATTGTCGAGGCTCTTGTCGGAGAGGCCGGTGCGGCGCGCACGCTTTTCCTGCAGCTCGACCTGACCTTCGATACCGCCCATCTCGTCCATGAACGCGGGCAGCTTCTTGACGAACTTCTCGTGTTCCTTCACATCTTCGACGTCGGTGATCTGCGCGAAGCTCATACGTCCGGCGAGGATGCGCGCGGCGAGCATGGACACTTCTTTGAAGGTGTAAGGGGTGCTGAGCAGCAGTTCGGTGAGATCGTTTTCGGCGGCCTCGATGCGCTTTGCGATCGCGACTTCCTGGTCTTTCGTCAACAGGGGTACGCGGCCCATTTCGCGAAGGTACATGCGGACAGGATCGTCGGCGCGTTCGAGGCGGGTCTGCGCGGCTTCTTTGCGGGCTTCGGCGCGTCGCGCGGCCTTTTCCTTTTCTTCCTGCACCTGTTTGGTTTCGGCGTCCACGCGGAGGTCGTCGACGATATCGATGTCCATGCCGCTAAGCATGACCATCATTTCGTCGATCTCCACGGAGATGTCCTTGCCGCCTTCGGCGGGCAGGAGGTTGTTCAGGTCATCGTAAGTGAGTTTGCCCTTCTTCTTCTTGGCAAGCTCGATGGCCTTGTTCTTCATCGCATCGCGATCTGTCGGCGTTTTCGTCGTTCCCATAGCGTCCTTTGATTCCACCCTTCGCGCGTTTGGCCGTGTTACTGCTCAATTACTTCTAAACAACCGGTCCGGCACCCCTTATGCCGGAGCCAGCCTATCTATTTCTCGGCGTATGCTTACCCGGCGCGTGACCAGTTGGGTCTCGGTGGCGATATCGCCCCGGCGCTTGGCGTCGCGCATTTGCTCGACGACCGCGGCGTCTTCGTCCAACAAAGATTCGCGCTGTAAGCTGGTTAGCCGTTTTTCCACTATTTCCAGTCCGGTATCGGGATCGACGTGGTGGTTCGATGCTGCGGCGTAGAGACGCTCGCCGTCTTCGCCTTCAACACGCCCGAGTACGTCACCGTTCCCGGCTTCGAGCACTGCAATCAATACCTCGGCAAATGGGCTGGGTTTCAGGGTCTTGCCGGTCAGTTCCTTGCGCACGCGGTCCCGGAGTTGATCGCCGGAAAGCAGCGCGGCGATGAAGTCCGTGTCGTCGAGCGTGAACTTCGCTTGTGCCTTCGCTGGCTGCTTTTCGACGGAGTTAGTCGCGTCGCGTCGCTTCAACTGGTTTTGATATTCGCGCCGCACACTCCACTCGTCGAGCTGCAGTTCGCGCGCGAGGCGTTTCAAATACTCGTCGGTGCGCATGGCGTCGTCGAGACTTTGAACGATGGTGAATACTTCCTTCGCAACGTCCGTCCTACCTTCGATGGTGCCCAAGCGGGATTCGTTCATGCGCACATAAAATGTCACGAAATCGGGCGCGGCGATCACGAGATTGTGAAACGCCTCCGCGCCGTTGTCGCGGATGTAATCGTCGGGGTCTTTGCCATCGGGCAAGGCCAGCGCGCGGACGGTGAGACCCGCGGCGGTGAGAATCGCGGTGGCGCGGAGCGCGGCATTCACGCCGGCGGAATCTCCGTCATATACGATGACTACTTCTGGTACATAACGCCGAATCAGGATGGCTTGTTCCGTGGTGAGCGCGGTGCCGCAGCTTGCGATGACGTTTTGGATTCCGGCATCGAAGCAGCGCATGAGATCGAAGTAGCCTTCGACGAGGATGGCGCGCTTTTCGTGGCGCAGGGCTTCGCGGGCTTCGTAGAGGCCATAGAGCACGCGGCTCTTTTTGTAGATGACGGTCTCAGGACTGTTGATGTACTTCGCCTGGGATTCACCGCCAAGGTCGCGTCCACCGAAGGCGACGACATTTCCGGAGACGTCACGAATCGGGACCATGAGGCGGTCGCGGAACGTGTCGTAGTAGGAGCCGCGTTCGCCGCGCTTTACGAGGCCGGAGGCGTCGAGAGCGGCGTCACGGAAACCTTTTGTGCGGGCAGCGTCGAGGAGGTTCGACCAGCCTTCCGGAGCGAAGCCGATACCAAAGCGCTTGGTCGTTTCGTCCTTGAGTTGGCGGGTCTTGAGATACTGGCGCGCCTTGGAGCCTTTCATGGGGTCTTTGAGCAGATCGGTGTAGAACCCTGCGGCGAAACTGCCGAGATCGATCAACTGGCGGCGGAGGTAGTCTTCCTTACCGTCTCGTTCGCTGGGCGCGGGGAGTTCAACTCCCGCGCGGTCGGCGAGTTTGCGCATGGCATCCGGGAAAGGAAGCGCGTCATGCTCCATGACCCAGTTGATGGCGTCTCCCCCCTTCTGGCAACCGAAGCAGTAAAAGGTCTGGCGGTCGCGGCTGACGTTGAAGGAGGGCGTCTTTTCGTGGTGGAATGGGCACAGGGCCTTAAAACGGCCCGCGCCGGAGGGTTTTAACTCCAGCGCGGATCCGATGAGCTCCACAATATCGGTCGCAGCGAGAACGCGCGACTTGATCTCTTGGG
>JADLHJ010000072.1 GCA_020848835.1 Candidatus Hydrogenedentota bacterium | reverse complement strand
TGCGAGCGTCGCCCGCACTTCGCTCAGTTTCACCGGCTCCGCCGCGGCTATGCTGTCTTCGTGTGTCACGTGTGCTGCTCTATCCATCGTTCGCCTGCTTACCGGTGGCATACCGAGCAGTTGGTCAACTGGTTCTTCGTGATCCCGTATTCCTCGACCAAATGGGCGTAATCCGCCTGGGTCTTGCCTTCGGATGCCGGGGTCCAGCGCAAATCAAACACCTTGTCCTTCGGACGAATAAACTTCTCGGGATACTCGTGGCAGTTGATACACCACTTCATGTGGAGCGTCTGCGCCTTCATCGTCAACGGCATGTCGTCCACCTGGCCATGACAGGTCACGCAGCCGATCCCCCGGTTCACGTGAATGCTGTGGTTGAAATAGACAAAGTCCGGCAGGTCGTTGATGCGATTCCACTCAAGCGGCTTACCCGTGTCCCAGCTCTCGCGTACCGGCGCCAACATCGGCGCCTCCGTCCAAACCTGCGAATGGCAGGTCATACACGTTTCGGTGGGGGGGATGCCTGCGAATGCGCCGGTCTCAACCGTCGTATGGCAATACCGGCAATCGATACCCATCGACGTGACGTGGTGGCGGTGGCTGAACGGAACGACCTGCTCCTTCGCCACATTAACGTTTGTGCCGAGAGGCGACCAGTACAAATGCATGGCCGCGGCCCCGCCCAGAAATACAGAGAGCGCTCCGCCTATGATGATTACCCGGGCGACAGTATTCATTCCGGACGAAAATAGCTGAGCCACGCGCTACCTCTTCACCCCAAATTCAGCCTTGCCACCCCACCCGGAAAACAACAGGGTTCCCCGCGCAGAGCTTTAGACCCAAAACCTACTTACTGTTTAGTAAACGGCCCGAACCGTATCAAAGCGAGCCGTGTCACCAGTCAAACAATCGTGATAGTATTCACAATTGAAAGAGCAAAGTCAAACCCCTGGATACCCGTCCCCGGGCCACTGCTTCTATCCCCCTACAGCGATTCCCCATCGCGAAGGCGAAGCCTCCAAGAGGCCTTCTCTATGCCGCCGCCAAAACTGTCCAAAACAGCCCGGCCCGACACGTAAAGACGCGAGAATATACCCACACCCAAACCCAAATGTCAACCACTCGCTCCAAACTTAACGAATAAAAACATGCGCGATACGCCTGCAATGTTACAGCCGCGCGTGAATCGTTGCCTTTGAGTCTGGCGTATTTCGAACACAGTGACTAAATCCTAACGAGCTAGGTTTTTAGTTTGAGAGTTTCGTGTGTCTTCGTAGCGCCCGGCTTCCATGCCGGGCGGTAATTGAGTAGTTGCATCCTAACTAAATAACACAAAGCGAACAATAACCTACGAGCCTGATATTGGCGTGCGGATATAGTAATACGCATCAAAACCGCGGACGACACCTTGCGAGGCCAAAAGGAATTAGGGAGGAACGCGGAGGATTTCAGCAAGCATGAACTCGCTCGCGGAATAGCGCGGAATAGGGGACAGCCACCTATTTCGTCGCCATTCAATATCCAGTAACCATGTACGCCTGCAGCATACCCGATTCATCCGAGTTAAAGAAGCCCTTTGTGCCGTCGGGAGAAAGGAAGGGATGCATGTGTGCGCCTTTCGCCCACGAGCATTGCAGAGGCATTTCTGCTCCTGCACTCTGGACGAAGACCAGTTCTAGTCCGCCCTGCTCTTCATGGAAAGACATGCCGTAACGTTATGCTATAGAAAATGGAATGGGCCGGCCACGCGGTTGGCGCCACGTGGCCGGCTGGGGGAAGATGAACGTTACGCCTTTACTTCAGCGTCAATTTTCCGCGTTTCTTGGCGGGCTTGATGCGGAACGACCCGTCGCTGTAATCCTTGATTGTCGGGTCAGCGGTCGAGGCCACCCGGACCACGTAGCCCCCGCCCGCAGTCAGACCACTGGGGATAGTCCATTTGAATAGCCCGTCGTTCGGCGTGTTCGATTTGATCGTTTCGACAAACGCACCGTTGCGGTACAGGTCAACCTTTACGGCAACTCCCGTCTCGCCATCCTGGTCCCACGTAATCGCCTTTTTCGAACCCGCTTTCCACTTCTCGTCGCCGTTCGGAGTCAGTAACGCTAACGAGCCCAATACCCCATCCGGAACTTCGAACGAAATATAGGTTGGGTCCGTTTGCAGCGTTGCGCAACCGCTAGTTTCCGTTACGCCAATTGTGTAGATTCCCGCGCCCGCCGCTGCAAAGAAGAAGTTGCCTTGGGGGAACCCGATATAGGTGGTAACGGTTGTATTATTGGCGGGATTGTTCACTGTGTACGTGCCAGTACACCCTTCGGCGTTGGCGACATTAATCGTAAAACTTCCGTCGTCGGCCCCTGGAGCGGAAGGACGAACAATAGTCACGGAAAGTGTGATCGCTGGCGCGTCCCCGTCGGGCACGACTAGTTCAACCGAATAATACCCTTGTTCTGGGTTGCACGGATCGTGCGGCGTCACTTCCACAATGTACTGGCCCGGGTTTGCGTTTTCGAACAGAAAACCGTTGCCGGCGGGCCGGTTCACGTACTCCGTCGGCTGCACCCGCGAGGGACCGGTCACCGCACTGAACGGCGCGCCCACCACCTTCAGATCGAACGTCGATCCGCATTCCGAGTTATCCGCGATGTTCACAACAAAGTATCCATTCGGCGTATAACCGCTGGCATTTTCGGGCAGCAACGGTGCCGTTGCGGATGTCGTGATCGTGTACGGGCCAGTATTTCCCTTCGCGGCTTTATCTGATGTTACAGCGTCGGGATGGCCCGACAACGGACCGTACACGACAGTTCCGAGTTCACCATTCTCGGCGAATGCTCTGCCAAGACAAACAGTACAAATCGCCATAATCGCAATGACCTTACGTAAGTGAGTGTTCAACATACTTCCTCCATTCTTGTACAAGATAATGGCCCGAGTAATCGGCGCGTTGACGCCCTTCATAAGCCCGCGCATTCCGACCGTGAGCCCAGCACGTGGGAGTATGGACCAGCGCTTCAAATCGGTCAACGCGCGCATGTCTCGTTATTTGTTGGAGTGGATCGATGAATAGTATTGATAATGAAAGTGAACACCCAGCTATTTCTGACCGCAATTCAAGCTAAGACTTTGCTCACCCCGCTCTTGATAAAATCAGCTTTGCAGCGCTAATCCTCTGAGGAAATTGGGGACAGCCACCTATTAATGGCAGTCCCTTTTCAGAATCCAGTATCCATATACGCTTGCAAGACTCCCGATTCATCCGAGTTGAAAAAGCCCTTTGTGCCGTCGGGGGAGAGGAAGGGACGCATGTGGGCGCCTTTCACCCTGGAGCACTCGAATGCGCAACCTAGCTGAGGTTTATAAGCTCACCCCGACCCGCCGCTTCAAGTTCGGCTACCACGATCCGCGTGCTGGTGTTCAGGGGCCCGGTGTCGGAGATGAGTCGGGTCCCCGCGATTTCCGTGGCGAAATGGTAGAAGCCCGGCTCGTGAATATCGCGCCTTCATCTGCGCAATCTGTGTAATCTGTGGATGAGTCGTCCTTGCATCTTTTTTATACTTTTGTCTCAACGTGACAATTAAACAGAGGTCGTTTCGCAACTTGGATTCATTGTCCGCTGATACACAACTCATTCGCCCACATCAATCCGATGCAACGTAGTCAATCAAAGACGGCTTAATTCGCACCCGACGTATTGCCTTCACACCTTCGCAAGTTCACACCTTCACGCCACCGCGCCGTCAACCAATTCTCCCTTGTTCCCGAAACCCCGATCCGTGCGATCCGCGGTTCACGGTTTGGCAGGCAGAGTGCAATGCCGTGGGCTAATAGATGAGGACGCGCACGATACAATCCCAGCGCGTCTGTGAATACCCCACCCCAACGCACGACAGTGCCCCGCTACGCTAAACTAACGAAATCGATGCGATCGGTGAGATATAGGGCAGAGCCAATTGGCAAGGCACCCCATCTGGAGAATCAACAATGTCAACAGCCGATCATTTATTACTGACGCAGTGGTTTCTGCAACGCGATGCACAAGCCTTCAAGACCCTGACCAAGCGCTACTGCGCGATCGTCTATGGGACGAGCATGCGAATCCTACGTAGCCACGCGGATGCGGAGGAGATTACCCAGGAGTGTTTCGCGGCCCTCGCGACCGCGCGCTCCGGACCGACAGGTTCTCTCGGCGCGTGGCTTCATCGTGTTGCAACCTATAAGGCGCTGAATCGTCGCCGCTCCGATCAACGGCGGCGCGAGCGCGAGGAACAGTTTATTCGCGCGCGGGGGCAGATAACGGAAGCACACTGGGACGACATCAGCCAGTTTATCGATCAATCGATTCAGGCGCTGCCCGAAAAACTACGCACCGTAATCGTTGCCCATTTCATCGAAGACGAGTCCGTCACATCCATCGCCGAAAGCGAGGGCGTCACGCACGGGGCAATATCCCAGCGGATCCAGAAAGGTGTAGTGCTGATCCGCGAACGCATGAAACAGAACGGCCTTCCCATTGCTATCGGCGCATTGATGGCGATGCTCTCGCAGCAAGCGTCCGCCTGGCCGCCGGTACCCGCGAGCCTGTCTGCGGGCTTGGGGAAACTGGCCTTGACCGGCGGGGTAATGGGGCGCGCACCCGTCGCGTCGTGGCTCGGCGCAAAGACACTTGCGGGTGCCGCCGCGACACTGGTGCTCGCAGGCGCGATTGCGCTATACGCGGTGTTCGTACAGGCGGAACCGGTCGCCAGCGCCGTCGTCGCAGACGTGCCCGTCACCGCTCTGTCTGTAATCGCACCCGCGCCGGCCGTGACGCCCGCCGAGGTACCGTCTCCCGTGGCTGATGCGCCAGTCACTGCGACGCCCGCGGTTGTTACACCGGCAGTCGAAGAACCGGTAACGAAGGAACCCGCGACCTGGCGCGAGGTCGTCGATGCGTATACGTCGAATCAGGAGCGCATTCGGCGCATCAGCTTCGATTACGTGCACCGGACGAGTGGTACCTACTTCTTTCAGTCCTTCGCGGCGCAACCCGGGCGGAACGACTTCTCCGAACGCGGGTCAGTAGTCACAGACGGTACTCGGATTGTCCAAAAGCGTTGGAATTGGGGACAACATTGGGCCGAAAATTATCCCCCTGAACGCGCGGCGTTTCATATCTGGGTCTACAACGGCGACGCGCACGCGCAATACGACGCGAGCGGCGGTGAGTTCCATGGTAGGCCTGGGATGCTGCAGATTACTCCGGACGCTGTCAATTCTCCGATACAACGGAGCGCCTTCGACTATGGCCGAAGCTGCGTGTTTTTCGGATCTTATCCTGGAGGAGACATGCTCGGTTACCCGCTGACGGCGGGACTGCGCATGGAGGAGATCCTCCAAGACGCCCGGAATATCGCATTGCGGCCCGGCAAAGAAACACTCGGCGGGGAGGAATGTTACGTAGTCGATGCAGACACCCCATTCGGCGATTTCTCGGTCTGGTTCGCTCCGGCGCGAGGCTATAACGTTGTGAAGTCCATTATCCAGTTGAGAGAAGGGGACGTCTACGAAAAAAATCCGCTGGAGCCGACCCGATCCGCCTATTACGAGTATATAGTCAGTAAATTTTCCCAGATTGATGGAAACTGGCTGCCGGTGGAATCGAATTCACGTCATGTCTCGAACGGGCTCAACAACAATGGATTCGATTACAACTCGACGCACAAACGGAGCAACATCAAGTTGCTCGGGCCGGACGACGACAAAAACGCATACTTCATCAGCGGCGATGAAATTCCAAACGGTGCCAGGCTTATGGGGCAAATTGGTGAGATTCGCCGGTCTGGTGACCCCGAATGGTTCTGGATGGATGGGGAATTCGTTCTCATGACCGATGAGCCTGGCGCGAAACCGATTCAACGGCGCGACGGAGCCTCCGGCTTCGGCGGTGGAATAATGGCCACGGATGTTTCAAGATAGGACGAGCGCTTTCGATCAAAAAAAACGACAGAGTCGGGGTCCAACGGGCTCCGCCTCCGTCGTCTTTAGGACGTAAACAGGGGAGAGGCACCTAGTAATGGCAGTGGTTCATCAGAAGAAGATAAACACGTAGGCCTGCACCGCCCCTCATTCGTCGTTATCTGCGCAATCTGTGTAATCTGTGGATGAGTCGTCCTTGCATCTTTTTTATACTTTTGTTTCAACCTGACAATTAAACAGAGGTCGTTTCGCAACTTGGATTTATTTGTCCGCTGCAACACAATCATTCACCCACATCATTCCGATGCAACGTAGTCAATCAAAGACGGCTTAATTCGCACCCGACGTATTGCCTTCACACCGTCGCACGTTCACACCAACGCGCCGTCAACCAATTCACCCTTGTTCCCGAAATCCCGATCCGCGCGATCCGTGCGATCCGCGGTTCCAATACTGCAACGCCGTGGGCAAGTAGATGAATGCACACACGCGCGCTTCCTCCCCACGCAAGTGTGTGCCGAGAAAAATAGTGGAGGCGGAGCCAATTAAGCCCCGCCTCCGGAACGCAATCGCCAGATCGATACGGGCGGACGCAATTACACGACGAACGCCGTCATGTCCGCCTGAAGCTTGTTTACCGGGTATGTGCCGAGCGCATCGTACTTCTTGAACTCAACATGGCCGTCCATGTACAGCACGTTGCACCCGCCCGGCACGTGATTCATCGACGCGCCGCCGTCGTTGGCGAGGTCCGAGTTAATCACGTCGAAGAATGTGACTACGGTCGACTGCGCCTGTGAACTCGACGCCGGATTGTTGATGTCCGTGATCAGGAAGCGTTCCACGCCTTCACGAAGACGGAAGACGTTTGAGCCCCCAGCGTTACCGAAGCCGGCGGGCACCCCAACGTCGCTGTCCAACGCTGCATACGCCGCCGCACCGTCTACCGGGCTGAGAAGCGCTGTCGAGAACGCATTTTCCGCGTCCAGTGCGCCGAACACACTCAGCACCTGGGTAGATACCGTTAGGTTCCCAGGAAGCGCCGTCGTCGGATCGCCGCCATCGGAAAGGTCCAGGACCCATCCCGTGTAGATGTAGCTATCCGAGGGATTGTCCGCCAGACCCGCATAAGGGCAACCTTCCGAAATAATCGAAAGGTGTTCTACAACGTCGCCCTTGTCCGGCGCCGACGGGCAGGTCAGCACGTTCCAGTCCGACAAGTACTCTGGGTACCACGAACTGACCCGCGGGGAAAACTCCGCCTCGGTTTGCATGTTGCAGTCCGGCTGAAAATCTGTCACACCATCCGCAAAGTACGGTGCAAGCCCCTGCAACGGCGGGAAGAAATCACGCGCCTCGCCCGAGTACATCTTCAAAATAATACCAATCTGCTTGAGATTGTTCTGACACGACGCGCGGCGCGCGGCCTCGCGTGCACGAGCCAATGCCGGCAACAGTATCGCCGCCAGGATTGCGATGATCGCGATGACCACCAGCAACTCGATCAGCGTAAATCCACGTTTGCTTCTCATACTTCTACTCCTAATGTTAATACAATGGAACTTCACCAAGAGGCGCACCCGCACCGAGCAAGTGGATGTCCTGGAGGTTTGACGGAAAGTGTGCGGTGCTAGTCTTTGCCGAAAGCTAGCACGGCGTTAGAAATTGGTAAGATCAGAGGCCTTACCCGAAAAGAAAGGTATCTACGGAAATTGCCGATCAACCGCCGCGAAACCGCCCACAACTGAAGCGTCATTGCGACATTCCCCCAAGTACGCCTAGGATATGACATGCACATCTCGAGCGCAAATCCATGTTTCTGCCCGATCTAGCCAAACGTATCCGCGGCCAGCGCGAAAAGCGCGGCCTCAAGCAGCAAGACGTGGCCAATGCGCTCAACGTCAGTCCACAGGCCGTGTCCAAATGGGAGCGCGGCGAGAACGCGCCCGACATTGGAATTCTCGGCGGATTAGCTAAACTGCTTGGCGTGTCCGTTGATTGGATTCTCGGCGTCGGTGAAACGGGCCGCGACGTATTCGAGGCGAGCGTGTTGGTAACGAGTATCGCAGGCGCGTACGAGCGCTCCTTGCAGATTGGTCCGCGCGATTTTGCAATTTGGGCAAACGGGTTGTTCTATCAGTTGACCGAGCTGACCTTGCGTTACGACGGCGTACCCGTGAAGTACATGGGCGATCGGTATCTCGCATTCGTGTCCGGTCCATCGCACCGCGAGCGCGCGTTACGCGTAGCGCGTGAAGCAAAGACGATGATCGGCGCGGACCTGAGCATCGGCCTGAACAGCGGCGAGATTTATCTCGGCTCGGTTGGGCATCCGGAGTATGCGCGCCCGGACATCATGGGCGAAACGGTAAACATTGCCTTCCTCACGATGGAGTGGGCGGAGTCGAAAGCAGCGAGTCGAGTTGCCGCGCCGAAAAAGCTAATCGAAGGTATCGAGTCTGCGCCAAGTATTGGCAAGACGGCAAAGGTAAATTTCATGGGCAGCGAACGGCCCGTGGAAGTATGCGAATTGGTCTTTGAACCGAAGAAGAAACCAACCGTAAAACGGTAGTCGAGGAGAGAAGAATGGCAGTCATTGAGAAGAAGCAGTTGCCCTACATCGTCGCCGACATGAAGTTGGCGGACTGGGGCCGCAAGGAAATCGACATCGCGGAAAAGGAAATGCCTGGTCTAATCGCAATCCGCGATCGCTATGCCAAAAAGCAGCCGCTCGCAGGAAAGCGCGTAACCGGCTCGTTGCACATGACCATCCAAACCGCAGTGTTGATCGAGACGCTGAAGGCGCTCGGCGCGGACGTGCGCTGGGCGAGCTGCAACATCTACTCGACGCAAGACCACGCGGCCGCGGCCATCGCGAAGGCGGGCGTACCGGTGTTCGCAATCAAGGGCGAGACGCTTGAAGAGTATTGGGATTATACGCTGGAGGCTCTTACGTGGCCCGACGGTTCCGGCCCGCAGTTGATCGTCGATGACGGCGGTGACGCGACGCTGCTGATTCACCGCGGTTATGATTTCGAGAACCAGTACAACGCCACCGGCTCACTGCCAGCGGTAGATTCTTCGAATGGTGAAATCAAGATCATCGACGAATTGTTGCACCGCGTTCACGCCGAAAACCCGACGAAGTGGCACGATTATGTTGAAGAGTTGATCGGCGTTTCGGAAGAGACAACGACCGGTGTGCACCGTCTCTATCACATGATGGCCGACGGCAAACTGCTTACGCGCGCGATTAACGTGAACGACTCTGTGACGAAATCGAAATTCGACAATCTCTACGGCTGCCGCGAATCGCTGGCCGACGGTATCAAGCGCGCGACGGATGTAATGGTCGCGGGCAAGGTCGTAGTCATCGCGGGTTACGGCGACGTTGGCAAGGGTTGTGCTGACGCCATGAGCGGATTAGGCGCGCGTGTATTGATCACAGAGATCGATCCCATTTGCGCTTTGCAGGCCTGCATGGAAGGGTATCAGGTGGTGACGATGGCGGAGGCAGCGCCGCTCGGAGATATTTTTGTTACGACGACGGGCTGCTGCGACGTAATTCGCGGTGAACACTTCACGCAGATGAAAGATGAAACGATCCTCTGCAACATTGGTCACTTCGATTCAGAAATCGAAATCGCTTGGTTGGAAAACGAAGTGAAGGCCGGCCGCGTAAAAGAAATGGAAATCAAACCGCAGGTGGACAAGTTTACGTTCGCGAACGGTAAGTCCCTTGTCCTGCTGGCGCGGGGCCGTCTGGTTAATCTAGGTTGCGCAACGGGCCATCCGTCCTTCGTTATGTCAAACTCATTCTCCAACCAAACGCTTGCGCAAATCTCGCTGGCGACCGAAACGAGCAAATACGAGATCGGCAAGGTCTACACGCTGCCCAAGCAGTTGGACGAGGAAGTTGCGCGTCTTCACCTCGGAAAGCTCGGCGCAAAGCTTGAAAAGCTCACCGAAAAGCAGGCCAAGTATATGGGCGTTTCGGTGGATGGCCCATACAAGCCCGAGCATTACCGCTACTAACAACAGTTTTTCACGCATACGCCGCAGCTCCCTTCAAGGGCTGCGGCGTATGATGTTTTTAGATTGGTCGCGCTGTGAATATATTTGCATCCTCCCGCGTTTACCTCCACGCAAGGCTGGCAGTTTCGTCAGGCGGAGGAGTGTGCCCATATGAAGTCAATTCGTTCAGCTTTACTTGGCATTTTTGCGGTGGCGTTCGCTAACGCCCAAGAGGCGCCCAACGGGGAAGCGCTGTACAAACAGTTCTGCGCGCAGTGCCACGGCCCAAACCTGCAAGGTGGCAACGCCCAGAGCATGGTCGACGGCGTGTGGCAGTTTGGCGCGGGCAAGGGCTACGTCACAAGGAACATCAAACACGGCATCACTAATCTTGGTATGCCCGCATACGAATCTTCTATGACCGACAAACAGATCAATGCGGTCGCCGAATATATCCTCAACACGGAGAAGTCCGCGGGCGCGGTGAAGCCTGCACCGCCAGCCGAAGTCCAAACCGTGGACTATCACGTCAAGGTTGATCAATGGGTGCAGGACTTGGACGATCCATGGGGAATCGCGTTTCCTGACGCGCAGACGGTATTGATAACGGAGAAGGCTGGAAAGTTGCGCTTCGTAAAAAATGGCATGCTCGATTCAAATGCGATTGCAGGAACACCCGAAGTACTCGCCGAGGGCCAGGGTGGCCTAATGGACGTAGCCGTCGATCCTGGGTACGCGAAGAACGGATGGGTATATCTCGCCTTTAGTCACGCGCTTCCCGCCGAAGCCGGCAGTCCGCGTCCGGCCATGACAAAAATTGTGCGCGGGAAAATCGCGGACGACAAGTGGACGGACGAGCAAACGTTGTTCGAGGCCCCACGCGAATCCTACCTGCCATCGCGCGTCCACTATGGGTGCCGCATCGTGTTTGACGATCAGGGCCATTTGTACTTTGCGATTGGGGAGCGTGGTTTTCAGGACCATGCGCAAGATTTGACACGTCCCAACGGTAAAGTACATCGAATCAAGACAGACGGATCCATTCCAAAGGACAACCCCTTCCGCAAGAAGAAAGGAGCGATACCGAGCATCTATTCCTATGGTAACCGCAATGCGCAAGGTCTCGCAGTCCACCCTGAAAACGGGTACCTTTGGGAAACCGAGCACGGCCCGATGGGGGGCGATGAAATCAACGTAATCGAAAGCGGCAAGAACTACGGCTGGCCTGTCGTGACCTACGGCCGCAACTATACAGGGCAACTCGTTTCAGAATTAACCGAGAAGGATGGAATCGATGCCCCGGCATTATATTGGAACCCGTCAATCGCCGTGTGCGGGGTCGATTTTTATAACGGCGGCCAATTCCCGAAGTGGAAGAATGCGTTGCTCGTGACTGCGCTCAAAGACGAAGAATTGCGAGTGGTAATCGTCAAGGACAAGCGCGTACTTCACGAAGAATTAATTCTCAAAAACATCGGCCGCGCGCGCGATGTCGGCGTCGGGCCCGACGGCGCGATATACCTCGTGACCAACAATCCCGGCGCAGTGCTCAAGTTGTCATTCATCAAGGAGCGTTCGTACAAGGCGCTACAATAATTTCTACCGTAACGACGCTGTCTTGGCCTGGTCAGCGTTTGTTGGGGGATCGGCCCAGTGCGTTGGGAAGTCTTTCGGTAGTCGCGTGCACTGGAAGAGCGTTGCAATGAATGCATCATTAGGCCCGGCGCGGTGCGGGTTAACATACTCCCATATTAGTTTTCCTTTCACGTCGATCGAAAACGCGCGGCCTTCGTCGGAGGACGTCACCATGAGGTTGCCGTTCGGGAGATACTGGACCATGCTGCAGGTGAGGCTGTAAAAAGGCTGCTGCGGCGTGCCTGAGTACTGCCAGACGATTGCGTTGTTGCTGGGGTCGATTTCAACGACGCGCGAGCGACCGGGACACCAGATGTTGTCAAACATCATTATCGTGCCGCGCGGGGTGACAATCGGTTCATGCTGATAACGCGTGACGTCGGAACTCCACCAAACAACCTTCTTATCGTGCTGGTCGATCAGCGCGATGGTGTGCAACTCCCGAAAAGATACGAGCACCATACCGGGCTTTGCGACGGGCCACACGCGCGCTTGCTCTTGCGTGATTACTTTCAATGTGTTCGAGTGGAAAATATCCGCAGTTTCAAGTAATACACGATCCATCAATGTCCGGCAAGGGGAACTTAGCACGCAGTCTACCAAGGACACGGAGTCGATTATTGCGCCATCTGGAGTCAGCCGTGTGACGTGGTCATCCATAATCTTGAGTTCTGGATTTACTGCAGGCCGCGCCGTGGGCTTTTGCTCAAGCATGTAGATCATGCCGTCATCCGTGACTGCGATATCATGATTGAAGCTGTTCTCCTTCGCCCAAATAATCCTCGAATTCACATCCAGTTTTACCGCGCCGAGGTATTCGAAAATGGCAAGCACCGAACCGTCTGGATAAAGATGCACACGGCGCCAGAAATGCTTCTGCGGTTCACCGACGCCCACGTCGCGCCCAGGCCAGACGTCGTCGAAGGTACAGCCCCATTTGTGGATGACGTTGCCGTGGAGATCGATTAATTGCGCGCCGGGCGCGTGACCAGATACGACAAGCGTCAACGAGTTATATTCTTTCTCAGGAGCAGGTCGCGAAACCGATAGTGAGTTCTGTTGTGGTACTTGCGTGCCATCGAGATATCCAAGTGCATTGATCACGCTCAACTCCTCAAGCTGCCGGCCCAGCGGAGTGACACCGCTTGTAGAGGAATGAAGAGGATTCCAGCGTCCACTAGGTAGGGCCGTGCTGGGTGGGGTAATCGGAGGAGAAAAATTGCGGGCAACAGCGGCATTGGTCTCGGCACGGAATATCGTTTCGCTAATCCACGCTCCCCCCTTGAAGCCAACTGCGAAGAAGAGGGCGCACGCCGCTCCCAGTATTGTGCCGCTTAGATGCCACCGCTTGACTGACTGCATACTGCAAACCTTCCACTGTGAAAACTTCAAACCGAAGGTCCGGCGCATTAAACAGGGTTGGTTCCGTATAAGTTCCGCACATTAAGATGTTTTAATGTTTTGCCCGCGCATTTTGTCCATTTTGCGTGGGAATATTGTTCATAAGTCATTCGTTATCAATCGTTAGACGAATCACTTACGTGGGATGGAACCTAGGGGCACGACAATCATCGTCCCGGGTCTGCCTTCGGAGGTGCGTAAACGGGACAATCCAGCGTATAATCCGCTGTTCCAAGGGTCGAGGCAGGCAAGATGAGTACAACCAAAGACACAATTCCCGGCGCGGAATATACGGGCACGCGTGTGGAACAGAGTACGCGCGAAATCGAGGAAATGGCCAATCAGTCGTATAAGTACGGCTGGGCCACGGAGATCGAGAGCGAAACCTTTGAGCCCGGGCTCAATGAGGACATCATCGCCCGGCTATCCGCCAAGAAGGAAGAACCGGCTTGGCTGCTCGATTGGCGCATCAAGGCGTTCCGGCAGTGGCAGACCCTAACCGAGCCCACGTGGCCGAACGTTTCCTATCCCAAGATCGATTACCAGTCACAGCGCTATTACTCCGCGCCGAAGCGCGAGAAGAAACAGTTGAGCAGTCTGGATGAGGTCGATAAGGAGCTTCTGGAAACGTTCGAGAAGCTTGGCATACCCCTTGACGAGCAAAAGCGCCTGGCGGGTGTGGCAGTCGATGCGGTGTTTGACAGCGTCTCCGTCGCTACGACCCACAAGGAAATCCTGAAGAAGAAGGGCATCATTTTCTGCTCTTTCTCCGAAGCGGTACACGAATGCCCGGAACTGATCCAAAAATACCTCGGCTCCGTCGTACCCGCGAACGATAATTTTTTCGCCGCATTGAACAGCGCGGTCTTCAGCGACGGTTCGTTTTGCTACATACCCAAGGGTGTGAAATGCCCAATGGACCTCTCCACCTATTTCCGCATCAACGCGGCAGAGACAGGCCAATTCGAGCGCACGCTGATCATCTCCGATGAAGGCGCGTATGTGAACTACCTTGAAGGTTGCACCGCGCCAATGCGCGACGAAAACCAGTTGCACGCCGCGGTGGTGGAATTGGTGGCGCTGGACAACGCGACGATTAACTACTCGACGGTGCAAAACTGGTACGCAGGGGATAAGACTGGCAAGGGTGGCATCTACAACTTTGTGACGAAGCGCGGCAAGTGCCAGGGCGTGAATTCGCGTATCTCCTGGACGCAGGTGGAAACTGGATCCGCGATCACCTGGAAATATCCAAGCTGCTTGTTGATGGGCGACAACTCCGTCGGTGAGTTTTACTCGGTGGCCGTGAGCAACAACTATCAGCAGGCAGACACCGGCACGAAGATGATCCACATGGGCCGCAACACGAAGAGCACGATTATTTCCAAGACCATCTCCGCGGGTCACGGTAACAATAGCTACCGCGGCCAGGTCATGGTAATGCCGAAGGCGGCGAACGCGCGTAACTACACGCAGTGCGATTCACTGCTCATTGGCAATCAGTGCGGGGCGCATACATTTCCATATATCGAAGTGCGCAACAACACGTCGAGCGTCGAGCACGAGGCGTCAACATCGAAGATTAGCGAAGACCAATTGTTTTATTGCAAGCAGCGGGGCATTGGGACGGAAGACGCAATTTCGATGGTGGTGAACGGCTTCTGCAAGGAAGTTTTCGATCACTTGCCGATGGAATTCGCCGTCGAGGCGTCCAACCTGTTAAAGGTGAGTCTGGAAGGGAGCGTCGGGTAGCGATGATTGAGATTGTAAATCTCCACGCGAACGTTGAGGGGAATGAGATTCTCCGTGGCGTGGATCTAAAGATCGGTTCCGGTGAAGTGCACGCGGTTATGGGGCCAAACGGTTCCGGCAAAAGTACGCTAGCGCAGGTGCTCGCGGGCAACGAAGCGTACGAAGTGACCGAAGGTAGTGTGTCGTTTCTTGGGCAGGACCTCTTGGAAATGCCCGCGGAAGAGCGCGCGCGCCTGGGCGTATTTATGGCGTTCCAATATCCCGTCGAAATTCCGGGTATTTCGAATGCATATTTCTTGCAGGCTGGATTGAATGAAATCCGTAAGAGCCATGGCCTTGACGAATTGGATGCGCTTGAGTTCCGCGACTTGTTGAAAGAGAAGATGGACCTGGTCGCAATCGATCCCAAGTTTGCGGATCGGCCCGTGAACCAAGGCTTCTCCGGTGGCGAGAAGAAGCGCAACGAAATCCTGCAGATGGCCGTCCTCGAACCAAAGCTCGCAATTCTTGACGAGAGCGATTCCGGTCTGGATATCGACGCACTGCGCATCGTTGCTGATGGTGTGAACCGGTTGAGAAGTCCTCAACGGTCAATGATTGTTGTTACCCACTATCAGCGCCTTCTTAACTACATCGTGCCGGATTTTGTGCACGTGCTGTGGCGCGGTCGCATTGTAAAGTCCGGCGGCAAAGAACTCGCCTTGGAACTAGAGGCGAAGGGCTACGACTGGATCAAAGAAGAAGCGGCCGTCGGCGCGGGCGCGGAGTAAGGTGGGCCCATGCCGGAAGTTCAGGAACAAGGCGTCGATAAGGCGCGCTTTCTAGAAGGCGTCGAGCGTTTCCGCGAGACAGGGCCCGCATGGGCGCGTGCGATCCGCGCGAAGAGCGCGACGCGATTTAACGAACTCGAGTTGCCGAACCGCAAGATGGAGGATTGGCGTTTCACGAATATTGCGCCGATCCTTCGCACGCCGTTTAATCTTGTGGCCGGTGAAGCAGCGGTTGATGTAAGCACGCTCGCGCCGTTTCGATATGGAGGCGGCGTCGCGGAACTCGTATTCATCGATGGGCAGTTTGCTCCCCAGTTCTCGCGAGCAGCGGAAGGCGTGACATCGCTCAACCTCTCAGAAGCGCTGACTTCGCACGAAGTGCTCATTGAACCGCATCTCGGCCGATATCTAAATGGCACTCCAAACCCCTTTGCCGCGCTGAACTCCGCGTTTCTTGCGGACGGCGCGTTCGTGCATGTCGCAAAAGATGCCGCATTCGCCGGCCCGATCTACGTGCTGTATGTGAACACAAAGCGCGACAACACGGTTACGTATCCGCGAAACCTCATTGTACTGGAATCTGGCGCGAAGGCCGATGTGGTGGAAAGTCATGTGGCCTTGGACGGTGCCTCGCGCTATTTGACGAATTCGATCACGGAAGTCGCGGTGGGCGAAAACGCCGCGCTGCATCTCTATAAACTAATTCACGAATCTGGCGAGGCGTATCACCTCGCGACCACAAAAGTCCGTGTGGACCGCGGTGGTAGTTTCAAGTCGCACGCGATCAGCCAGTCGGGCAAAATCATTCGCAACGAAATCGGCGTGCAGCTCGATGGCGAAGGCGCGCACACTTCGCTGCACGGTCTGTACATGACCAGCGGCGATCAACTCGTAGACAACCCGACGGCGATAGAACACGCGAAACCGCATTGCACGAGCTGGATCGGCTATAAGGGTGTATTGGACGACAAGAGCCACGCGGTCTTCAGCGGCAAGGTCTACGTACATCGTGTCGCGCAGAAGACCGACTCGAACCAGCTCAACCAGAATATGGTGTTGTCCGATAAAGCCACGATTGATACGAAGCCACTGCTGGAAATTTTTGCGGACGACGTGAAATGCACGCACGGCGCGACGGTGGGCCGGCCGCCGGAGGAGCTCGTATTCTATTTCCGCACCCGCGGCATGAGTGAAGCAATGGCCTTGGGAATGTTGACCTACGGCTTTGCGGACGAAGTCGTGAATCAGATTGAGATCGATCCTGTTCGCACGCGCCTCGAACAATTTGTGTTCAACAAATACAGCCCGATACCGGCGTAGTCTAGAACGATGGCGACCACGACTATGAGCGCACCCCGAAGACCAATGCCACCTCGGCGTCCCCCGCTTACAACAGCGGACATCGCGCGCATTCGCGACGATTTCCCTGTTCTGCACGTGCGGCGTGGGGGAAAGGACCTCGTCTATCTCGATAATGCTGCTACGAGCCAGAAGCCGCGTTTGGTGATTGACACGGAACGCCATTACTACGAAGCCCAGAACGCAAACGTCCATCGCGGCATGCACTACCTGAGCGAAATTGCGACAAACGCCTACGAAGAAGCGCGCAAGAAAGTGCAGCGCTTCATCAATGCGCCGTTGACCTGCGAAGTGATATTCACGCGCGGCACGACCGAGAGCATCAATCTCGTCGCGCAAACGTTTGGACGCCAGAATCTCCACGAAGGCGACGAAGTGCTTATCTCTGCGATGGAGCACCATTCAAACATTGTGCCGTGGCAAATGCTTTGCGAGTCGTGCGGGGCAAAGTTGAAAGTCATTCCGATCAATGAACGTGGCGAGCTCAAGATGGACGAGTTCGAGAAACTCATCTCGCCGCGCACCAAGATCGTAAGCGTCGTGCACGTTTCAAACGCATTGGGCACAATCAATACGGTTAAGGAAATATGCGCGATTGCACATAAGCACGGCGTGCCCGTGCTCGTGGACGGTGCGCAGGCTGTGCCGCATTTACCGATAGATGTGCAGGATATTGGTTGCGATTTTTACGCATTCTCCGGCCACAAAATGTGCGGGCCGACGGGCATCGGTGTCTTGTTCGGACGCGCAGAGCGCTTGAACCTGATGCCGCCTTTCATGGGCGGCGGCGATATGATCCTGTCCGTCACCTTTGAAAAGACCACCTACAATGGTTTGCCATATAAGTTTGAAGCAGGCACCCCGAACATAGCAGGCGTGATCGCGCTCGGCGCGGCAATCGACTATCTCGACGGTATCGGCATGGACCGAATTGCCGCCTACGAACACGATCTCACCCAGTATGGCACGCAGGTCCTGCAATCCATCGAAGGTGTGAAAATGATCGGCACCGCGCGCGAAAAGGCCGGTGCACTTTCCTTCGTGATGGAGTCGGCCCATGCACACGACATCGGACAACTGCTGAGCGATCAAGGTGTCGCGATTCGGGCAGGACACCATTGCGCACAACCGGTAATGCAATGCTTTGGTGTCCCGGCGACGGCGCGCGCATCGCTTGCGTTTTACAACACGAAAGAAGACCTCGACGCGCTCGGCGCGGCCCTCAGAAAAGTGAATGAGGTCTTTGCTTAATGGCCGGGAACCGCGCGCTGTACGAACAGGTTATCCTCGAGCACAACAAGAAGCCGCGAAACTTCCGGGAAATGCCGGATGCGACGCGCAAGCTCGAAGGCTTCAACCCGCTTTGCGGTGACCATTTCACGCTCTTTGTGAAACTCAATGGCGACGTCGTCGAGGACGTCAGCTTCAGTGGCGCGGGCTGCGCCATTTCCAAGTCCTCCGCCTCCGTAATGACGACCCTCATTAAAGGCAAGACCATTAAGGAAGCGGAGCAGCTCTTTGCGACGTTTCACAAGATGGTCACCGCACCACCCGACGCGCCAATCGACGAAGAGAGCGCTGGGCGCCTAGCCGTATTTGCAGGTGTTCGTGAATTTCCCGTGCGCATCAAATGCGCGACGCTTGCCTGGCACACGTTGTTGTCGCTGCTTGACGGCAAAGCTTCGCCAGTCAGCACCGAATAGCGAAGGGTCACGCCGGCATGCCGGTTGAATTCCTAACACTCACGCCCGAAATGGATCACGCAGATTCCGTGTTGGGTTTAATGCGGCACCTTTACGAACACGATGACATTGTGTTTGACGCCGCCGCGGCGCGCGACGCACTGTTTAACCTCGTGAACAAGCCGGAGCGCGGTATCGTCTGGTTAATGAAGGATGGTGATGTGCCGGTAGGCTACGCGGTGGTCACGTTCGGCTACAGCCTGGAGTTTCGCGGCGTGGACGCGTTTCTGGACGAACTGTACATCAGCGCGTCACACCGCGGTCAAGGGTTGGGCCGGCGTGCAATTGAATTGGCCGAAGAACATTGCCGCGCGCGCGGCGTGCAATCGCTGCACCTTGAAGTGGAGCGCTCGAACACGGACGCGCAGGCGGTCTACCGCAAACTGGGTTTCCATGACCACGACCGGTATTTGCTGACTAAATGGATTTCGCGATAAAATAGTACAAGGAGCCGTGAATTTACGCGGACTGAAACGTGCCGGAATTGTGGCACGGAAGGTAAAGCCAAATGCCCGGAACGATATCGATACAGCAGGCACCGAGTCGCGATGAGACGCTCGCGCGGATGCGCGCCAAGCTGTCTGCGATTGTGCCTGACGTAGAGTTGCAGGTGCAGGCGGACTATGCGTACCAGATTAATCTGCTGAAACGCGAACTGAACGCGGTCATCCTCGGGCACAATTACATGGAACCGGCGCTGTTTCACTCCGTTCCGGATTACGTAGGCGACTCGCTGGAGTTATCGCGGATTTCCGCAGAGACGGACGCGGACATCATCATCTTCTGCGGCGTTAAGTTCATGGCGGAGACGGCGAAGATTCTCAATCCAGAAAAGACTGTTTTAATCCCATCCATGCGGGCGGGGTGTTCGCTGGCGACGGGTATCACGGTTGAAGACGTCCGCATGCTTCGCGCGCAGTATCCTGGCGCACCGGTGGTCAGCTACGTGAATACCTATGCGGATGTGAAGGCTGAATCGGACTATTGCTGCACTTCCGGCAATGCAGCGGGCGTCGTACGGCATCTCCTATCCAAAGGGCACAAGCATATTATTTTCCTACCCGATGAATTTCTCGCGCACAACACCGCGAAGGAAGCGGGCATCCCCTTCGTGCGTGCGAGCAAGGACGGCGCTCAGCCGCTCCCGGAAAAGGCGATCATTGGCTGGAATGCGCGCTGCGAAGTGCACGAGTTGTTCACGCCGAAGGACGTGGAAGACGTGCGCACGCAGTTTCCGGATGTGATGATCATTGCGCACCCGGAAGTCAGCCCGGAAGTGTTGGCGAAGTGCGACGCCGCCGGTAGCACGAAGCAGATGGTCGAGTATGTAAAGAAGACCAAGGCAGATCGCTATCTGCTTCTTACCGAGTGCAGCATGGGCGACAACATCGCCGCGGAGAATCCCGATAAGGAAATGCTTCGCCTCTGCAGCCACCGCTGCCCACACATGGCGCAGATCACATTGGAAGACACGCTCGCATCGCTGAAAAAGGTTCAGTACAAGATCGAGTTGCCCAGCGACATCATCGAGAAAGCGCGCTTGCCCATCGACCGGATGCTTGAGATCCGTTAGTCCTTTTTCTGCTTGCTGCGCATAGTTTTCGCCGTGCGGATAAACTCAAAGCCGTGACGTTCCCGCACGTCATCCACACTTTTCATCACGCGCTCCCATTTCTCTGACTTGTTCTCCTCAAAAAGTTGAAGTTGATGGCTTTCGGAAAGCGAAGTTAAAGATACACCGATCAGACGGATTGGCGCGGAGCGCTGCCGCGCCTTTGGAAAGAGCGTGCGCAGGACGCGGATTACATCTCCGTCAATGCAGGTCGGTTCAGGAAGACTCTGCGCGAAGGTTTTTGTTTCGAAATCGGCGTACCGAATCTTTAATCCGACGCATTTGCAATGCAACCCTTCATCGCGCAACGCATGCACCGCACGCTCAGCAAGGTAGACGCCGACGCGTTCGACGCGTTCCCAGTTGGTAATGTCCGTCTCAAATGTCGTCTCGCGGCTAATGGATTTAGAGACACCGTGTGGCGTCACTTCGGATGTCGAAATTCCCTTGGCCGCGCGCTGTAGACCGAGCGCCGATGAGCCTAGCGTTCTCAAAAGCTTTTCCTGTGGCATCGTCGCAAGGTCGCCGATTGTGCGTACATCGAATCTTTCCAGCGACTCGCAAGTGCGGGGACCGACTCCCGGCAGCTTGCGAATCGGTAGCGGGCGCAAAAACTCGGCCTCAGTCCCTTGCGGCACACTGATGTAGCCGTCTGGTTTCGCAAACTCAGTGGCCACTTTCGCAATCAGTTTGTTCGATGCGATTGCGATGGTGCAGGGGAGGGAGAGCTCTTCGCGGATTCGCTTCTTGATATGCATCGCGGTTCCTTCGTCGCCGGCAAACAGGTTAAGCGAACCTGAGATGTCGAGGTAGGCCTCATCAATAGAGGCCGCTTCAACCAGCGGCGTGATGGATTCAAGAATGGCGCGGACCTTACGAGAGGCATCTCGATACAGGGCGTGATTGCCGCGCATGAAAATGCCGTGCGGGCAAAGGCGCTTTGCTTGCGCCAGCGGCATCGCCGACCGAACGCCAAATTCGCGCGCTTCGTATGTCGCAGTGGAAACTACGCCGCGGAGGTCGGTTTTGTTTCCGCCGATAATGAGGGGCTTACCGCGCAGCGAGGGATCGCGCGCTTGTTCCACAGACGCGAAAAAGGCGTCCATATCGATATGGAGAATGCGGCGATTCATACAGCGAATGATGCATCAAACACGCGGCGGGCGACAATGCCTATTGTTTTACGGTGTACGTAATGTCGTCGAGATATACGTGTTGACCATTGCCGTCAATCCACGGCGACACAAAGCCAAATCGGTTAAACGTGGCGCCAATGGACACTTGTTGCGCCGGAATTGTGAGTGTAGTAACAGGAGCATCATCGAGCTGAAATGACATTACGACCTTTCCATCAGTACCTGGATCGATTGCCAGCTTCCATGTGTGCGGCGCGCCATCGGGGTATATCCGTGGCATATTTTCTGGGTACCCACTGCTAGAATCGCCGTCGTGGACGCGGTAGCACGGGTAGGCGTAGAAGCCTTGCGCGCTGGGGCCTTCGATTGCGAATCCCGCGAAATCGCTCGGCATACCCGTCTTCTGCGAGTCGTGTACGCGCACGCTGTGCTCGGAGTGAAAGAACCCAAGGAGTGTCGTGCTGTCGGAGATGCCGCGCTTGAATACGACCTTTCCGGACGCGCGCAGCGGTTTGGCCAAGGTGAGCGGCTCCACTTTGGCCCCATAATATGCCAGCTTCTCGGGATATCGGCAGTCACCGCGAAAGAACAGACCGCCAAATTCACCGGATTCTTCGCCGCCCGCAAAATTGGTTTGGCTATAACCGAAGTTAAAGCGTGGCCGCGTCTCGTCGCTCAGGAATTTCGCCTTGTTGCCAACCGCATCCCACATCGGGTCTTTTGACAAATCGACCGGTTCACCATTGATCTTGTCGATGTGGAAATAGAACTCCCCTGGATCGTCGGTGTGCTTTACGACGGTCAACAACCCGAACCTATCAAACGTCGCGCCATCCTTGCGCAGTTCGGGTGAGATATTGGTAATGGCCGTTAGGTCATTCAGGGTGCAGGTCATGGTTCCCGTACCGTCGTTTCCTTTCGGGGCGTAGTTTATCGACCATGTATAGGTGGCATCGCTCGGGTTCTCAACCGCGTGCATCCGATCCGCTTCCTTGTCGTAGCGCCCGATAACGCCGGCGGTCGCGCGCCACCTGCTGGAGGTGTATTCCGTATGCGCGTGGAACGTTTCTCCGCGGCCGTAGATGCGGAACACGAGTGTGTTCGGCGTGCGCCATTCGTTCACCGTTTTTGAATTGAAGAAACCGAAGAGGATGTTTCCGCCGCCCTTTTTTACAGTCATCGTGCCCGATGCGCTCAGCGACGAATCCATCGTCACTTCAGGTATCGGTTTGGCGTAATAGGCGGGATGCCCATCTGGCGTGATTGTGCCGCCGATAGCGCCGGTGGGGATGTTCTCCGTTCGAGGCGGGCTATCGCTTTCGTACACAATACGACGCACGAGTTTATCGCTTATATACACTTCGGCGATCATGGATTTTGTGTACGTTACTGGCGCTGCAATTGTATGTCCGGCTTTCGCTACTCGCTGGAAGAGGACATTACTATGGCCAGAACTATCGATAACAATTATTTTAACTTCGCGCCAATCTATACCTGCTGGCACCGTATAACTGAGTTGGGCACGGAAAGCGGGCTCCGTGCTAGCTCCGTCCGGCAGCTTCTGGGCGCCCGCGAGGTTGTTATCTGCGACTTGGTTCAGCGTCACATACCCGAAGTCCTGAATCACCGCGCGCATTTCTATTGTCGAACGATTGTTTAGGCCGTCCCAGCCGGGGTCCTTGTCAAAATGCTCGGTTCGTTCTTCGGCACTGGCTAGAATGGTTAGGAAAGCCAATGAAAGGTGAATTGCCCGCATGTTTTACGCCTCCGCTAAGTGAGAACGTCCGAAAGCCTTGCACGATTAGCATCCCCGCAGGAATAAAATGGTTCCAGATTTCTCCATATGTTCTGCAGCGCGAGACGAAATAATCGCCGCAGTCCCTGCGTTCCTGACTCTGAATAGGCCGCGCCACGAATCTAAGCCATGACGGACCGCGCGGCGTACCCGGTTTGGCGCTGCGTCCGGAACCGCGTAAAATGGCTCGGATCTTACACAAGGCAACTCAAACCGGAATGCGAGCAGTATAGCCATGAAATCAACATTGAGCGGATTGCGGGTCTTCCTGGTCATTTTGGGTGCGTTCGCGATGCTCCGCGTTTTCGCACCCGGCGGGCAGGCGCCCGTGCATGGTGCGGACAACGCGGCGAAAACAGAATCCGGGAGTGCTTCCATGGTCACAGTGCGTGTGTTGGATAAAGAGGGCAAGTTGACGGAGCCCGTGAAGGTCGCCCGCGTTGAGCTTAGCGATTTGGAATGGCAGAAACGCCTCCAGCCGGAGCAATTTCGCATTCTACGCGCGAAAGGCACGGAACGCGCTTTCTGTGGCACGCTGTTGGACAACAAGAAGCATGGCTATTACCTCTGTGCCGGTTGTGGGTTGCCGTTGTTTCACTCGGGCGCAAAGTTTAATTCGGGTACTGGCTGGCCGAGCTTCTTCCAACCGGTGGGCAAGGAAAATATTATTGAGGAACGCGATACTTCGCACGGCATGGTACGCGTGGAGATCATGTGCGCGCGCTGCGATGGCCACTTGGGGCACGTGTTTGAAGACGGTCCCGCGCCGACCGGTTTGCGCTATTGCCTGAATTCGGAATCGCTGACCTTCGTGGACGACGCAGACGCAAAATCCGCCGGTGAAGAGGTCCCTGTGCAGACGGCGGCTGCCACCTCCGAATCAAAGTTCACCCCGGCAGAACCAAAAGTGGTCACGCGATTGCCCTTGCCGAAGGACGATACGCCACTTGCTACAGAGACGGGCGAAGCGAAAGCAGTATTTGCTGGTGGATGCTTCTGGTGTACGGAAGGCGTGTTCGATGGTATCGACGGCGTGAAGGATGTAACGTCCGGTTACGCAAACGGCGATCCCGCGCGAGCAAATTATGAAGCGGTCTGCGAAGGCGACACCGGCCACGCGGAGTGCGTGCAAATCACCTACGACCCTTCAAAGGTGACCTATGGCCGTCTGATGCGCATTTTCATGGGCACGCACAACCCCACAACGATGAATGCACAAGGTCCGGATCACGGTACGCAGTATCGCTCGGCGATCTTCTATACGAACGAAGATCAGAAGAAAGTGGCGGAGTCGTACATTCAGGAACTCTCCGCGACATCACTCTTTAATGGGAAAAAGATAGTGACAGCGGTCGAGCCGCTTAAAGGCTTCTATCCCGCAGAGGATTATCACCAGGATTTCGTGAAGCTCAATCCAAGCTATCCATATGTCCGCGCGCACATGCCCGAGAAAATGAAAAAGCGCGAAGAATTGCTGAAAGAGTAAGCGCTTTCGTTTGGGGGCGACGAACGTATTGCACAAGAACCGCGCAGCTGTACTTTCAGCTTTGGTAGGCCTTGCACTCGTCGGTGTGGCCGGATATTTCTTTGTGCGCTGGGCCGACCAGATTGTGGGGGTCGAATTTGCGGAAGATCAAACAAGAATCTTCGAAGAGATGAGACGCCAATCGCGCGACATGACGGGTCCCGAAGCTGTCAACTCCTTAAACTATGTTGTAACGTACTATCCGTCCGGATCTAAGCAAAGGCCGGGTTCTAAACTTGATCGAATTGTTGAACGCGCGCGAGCGTCTGCGATTCGCGAGATTATTGCAGCGCTTCGCGTCAAGACTGGCAAGGACCTAGGGGATGACCCCGCAGTATGGATTCGAGCCTATATGGATTCCCG
Organism: Candidatus Hydrogenedentota bacterium; assembly: GCA_020848835.1. Classification (GTDB taxonomy): domain Bacteria; phylum Hydrogenedentota; class Hydrogenedentia; order Hydrogenedentales; family SLHB01; genus JABWCD01. The sequence continues at coordinate 99,173 of JADLHJ010000072.1, read as the reverse complement.
CGACACACCAGCGATAGTGACGCAAGAGTGACTCGTAATGAGGTCGCTTGCGAAGTCGCGCTAAATGCGGTTTGTGTTGGAAAATTAAACTGCTGCAACTCCGCTCTTGCGCAATCTGTAGATCGCAAGAATGGAAATTCCAACTAGGAGCGAGACCAGGGCAAGCAAGCCCGCGCTTGGCACCGGCGTAACAGGCGGAAAACTTCCTGAATCGCTCGGGTCGGTTGCCGCATTGAACTCTTGAATGTTTGTGTACCCATCGTTGTCCGGATCGCCATTTGCGCCATCGTCGCCCGCTGACGAACCCGGATTAAGACCGTAGGTTGTTTCCCAGCCATCGTTCATGCCGTCGCCATCGCTATCTTCCGAAGGCCCTGCCAGATAGTAGCCATTGATTGGATCGGCGGTATCCGAGGCCCACTCGCCGCCAACTGCGAGCTCGCTGCTCGCTTCGAGCGAGAACGATACGTCGATGGTTTTCCCGATCGCCATAATCGGAGAGTTACTTGGATATTTCATGAATCCGCGGAACGGCGCGATCATCTCAGCTTCGTGTTTGTCCGGCGACAACGCTATTTCGATGATGCCTTGATAAACAGGTCCGCGGTCTTCTACCCATATGATCGTGCTGTGCCCATCGGGCAACGTGATCTCTCCGGGGTTACTCTGTGGCGTGTCCCACCAAACCCACTGCGTGTAGTAATCGTAGGTGCCGGGCCGCACGTCCACAATGCCGTTTGACTGATCCACTTGTGCGGCGAGAAACTCGGCGTTGTCCAGGCATCCGTGGTTGAGGTAGTGGCCGGTATTGAATGCGCCGTCATAGAACTCAACTTCCATGTTCATGTCGTAACCGCTAGTAGTCGGGTAGTATCCGCCTTCATGCAGCGGATAACCGGTCACGTTGTCGTTATCGACGTCAATGGTCACGATTACGTAATAACGGCCCGCGGTTCCGCTACCGGAATTCTGCGTCCGTCCAATCTCGCCGGTCGCTTTGAAATACGCGTAGAGGTTGTTTTCGTCGTGCGTGAATTTGAATTCGAGTAGATCGACGTCTTCATGATCAACGTAAGCCGGCGTATCGAATTCGCCGTTGTGATCGGTATCGTGCTGATCGTCAACTGGGTCAGTGTAGACGGACACATCCGCCCAATCATTGAACTGCCCGTCGATTGCGATCGGATAACTCGGTTCCGCAAACGCAGAGAAACAACAGACTGAAAGGACAACGCACAGCAATACCAACGTACGCCGCAGATTTCGCATTTCTTCACTCCCTCTTGCCGAATCAGGGAACACAACGCACCCGCACGGACACTAGCAGCCCCGGCGCGGCTTTGCAATCGAATAGAGACGAAAGCTACTTACCAGATACTTCAAGAACAATCTTGCCAAACTGTTCGCCTGTCTCCATTCGTTCTTGCGCAGCGCGCGCTTCAGCAAGCGGAAATATTTTGTCGATTACCGGTTTCATTTTTGCAGCGCCCACTGCCGCGACGAGTCCTTGAAATTCGCCCTGCGATCCCATAGTGGATCCCATGACGGTGATGTGGTTCCAATACAATGCACCGATATCCACTTCGGCGATCTTTCCCGCGGTGACACCGCAATGCACAATGCGCCCACCCTTGCGCACGCTCGCGAAGTTGATGGGCCAAGTGCCTGCACCGGTAGTGTCCAATACCAGATCGACGCCTCGCCCATTCGTGATGCGTTTCACTTCCGCAGCGACATCCTGCGTCTTTGAGTAATCGATGAAATCGTCCGCACCGAGTTCGCCTGCGCGCTTGAGCTTTTGTTCTTTCGATGACGAGACAATGACGCGTGCGCCTTTCAACTTCGCGAGCTGCAGTCCCGCGATCGCAACGCCACCGCCGATACCGTGAATCAACAAGGTTTCGCCTGCCTCCAACTGCCCGCGCGTGGTGAGCATGCGCCACGCGGTCAGGTACGCGAGCGGAAGAGCGGCCGCTTCATGCGCGTTTAAATGTTCGGGAGCGGGGGAGACGCACACCGCCGGAACGGCAACGCGTTGCGAGAAGGTGCCCCAACGTCCAAGGCCCACGATGCTATACGTCGAGCATTCGCTGTGGTCGCCGCGAAGGCACCACTCGCAATGCCCGCACCAAAGTCCCGGGTTTAATACCACGCGCCGGCCTTTGAGCGATGAATCGACTCCGGCGCCCGTTTCTGCCACAGTGCCCGTCGCATCCGAGCCGAGGACGTGGGGGAAGGTCAACGTGAGCCCCGGGCGGCCTTTTCGCACCCAGATATCCAGATGATTCAAGGCCGCGGCAGCTACTTCCACCACGACCTCGTCGCTGGCTGGTTTCGGGTCGGATACGTCTCCGATGGTTAACTGATCGAGTTCTCCGTGAGAGGTTATATGGGCAGCACGCATTTTGGCTCTTCCTCCAGTTGGTATGTGGTAAGTATAACAGGTAAAATGGTTTACAGGAAATGCAGACCATTCAGTATTCAATTAAAACGAAACCGCATATACCGCTATGTGCGAAAACTCTTGCCATTTCTGCCAATTCCTGCTACGATTAGAAAGGCTTCCGTGGCAGGAGGAGCGTCTCGATGGAACTGGCTCTGGCACATATTCAGGAACACGCAGCACAGTATGGGGTGGTCGCTGCGATTGTCGTGCCGCTCCTGTACTTAACTCGCCGGTGGACTTGGGGTCCAATTCAGTGGGCACTCGAACTGGTCATTTACTTCGGGATTTTCCACATCGTTTTGCACTATGTGGTGGCTCTAACCGATTGGTTCCAGTTCGAGTCCCAAATGAAAATGCTGGTCGATGAGAAGGTACGCTTGGGATACGAAACGCCGCTCAACACACCATGGGTTCAGGAAATGTACAACCCCGGGTGGCTGTTCTACTTTGAAATAGTGGCCGTCGTCTTGATAATTGCCGCGATGTTACGGTACCGTCCCATGAAAACCCAAAAGCCTCTGCCGAAGCGCGAGGCGTTGCGGAAAGGGGTGGTGCCGGGGGTCCGTCCGCCGATGCCTTCCGTCCGCCCGAAAGGCTAAATCGCGGATGACAGATTCCTTCGTTCGGGGCGCCATCTCGAACGTGTTCACGGTCTGGGACGACCAGGGCCGGTTCGACGCAGATGGCCAGCGCAATCTCCTTGATTACCTTCACGACGCAGGCTCCATTTCCACGTATTTTGTGCGGTCCGGAATGGGGCAGATGTATGCCTACGAATACGACGATGTGAAGCAGATGGCATCGACCGCCTGCAAGCACATGACGGGGAAGGCCCCCGTGCTCGTCGGAGCGGCAGGCATCTGGGATAAAAACTACGACAAGCGTCCGGATCCAGCCGTGTTCTTGAAGCAGGCCGTCGAGTTGAGTCAATTCGCGGAACAACAGGGTGCGGCGGGTGTGGTCCACACCATGCCGGAAGCGCTATTGCCTCGTGAAGGTGAATCGCACGCAGACCTAATCGTCCGCTACTTCGAGACCATCAGCAACGCTGTAACGGTTCCGATCTGGCTCTATCAGCCACCCGGCACGCAGAAGGAATATTGCGTGGACATGGCGCTCGCGGAACGTCTGGCTGGAATTCCGCGCGTAGCTGCGATGAAAGTTTCCACAACCGACGCGCAATATATCTATAACCTCTGCTACGCGATGGTTCCACTCGGGTTCAAGTTCATTGCTGGGTCGGAATGTGCGTTTCTTACGGCACTCTACGCGGGCGCCTCGGCTTGCATTGGCCAGGGGTGCACGCTCAATCCTGCAACCATATTGGCTATTCAAGATCTCTACGAGGCCGGCAACCAAGAAGGCGCGCTCGAAGCGCAACGCTCAACAAACTATCTAGTGGAAGTCGGTGTCAGCACCGTCGAATGGTTCAAACGCTACATCACCGAGCGCGGCTATCCCGTATCAACCACGGCGCGCGATATGGGCAAAAATCCATATGTCGGCTCACCCGCGCCGTTGACACAAGAGCAATTCGAAAACTTCAAGCTTATCTTTGAAGAAGAGCTACTGAAGTTCGATACCGTCCCTCCGCGACGATAGTTTTACGTTCACGCAAGTGGGTGCGACGCGTCTTTCCACGCGCGAAACCCGCCGTCCATAGAAATGACATTTGTATACCCCATCTTTTGCAGGGCATCCGCCGCCAGTGCGCTGCGGTATCCTCCACCGCAATAGAGCACAATGTCGGCATCGACATCCGGGATTTTGGTTTCAATATCCCGCTCGATAACGCCTTTGCCGATGTGGATAGCGCCGGGCAGGTGCGCTGCGGCGAATTCCGATTCTTCGCGCACGTCTACGAGATAAAACTTCTCACCAGCGTCCAGGCGTTTCTTCACATCGGGCACGTTACATTCGCGGATGCGGGAACGTGCGTCGTCGACGATTGCCTCAAAGCCGGGATTGTGCTTGTTTGCCATGTGATCACTACCTCAATGTTGCGTTGCGTGGTAAACATTACCACGTAGAGCGTGCAAAGGGCATTGGACGCACGCCAATTTAGTCTATTGAAGTGATTACTGGTTTAATGGCACCGCTCAGCCCGCGTGGAAAAATAGAAAAACTCTTGACTTTTGCGCCAAAGGGACGATAATCACTGTCAGAGGTGGGGTTAGACGCGCAATCGGTACCGCGCGAAAGGGACTATGTCAGCAACACGCGTGTACGTTTCTGGGGATCGTCTGGCGGCACAGGTGGACTGTATCCTGGAGCCCGGACTAGAAGATACGACCGTATCGGAAGTAATGGCCCAAGGCGAGAGCTTGGGGCTCGCACCCAAGTTAGAAGCCGCGTCGGTCAAGTCCGCAATCCTTACTGCGGCGGCGAGGAGCCACCGAATCGCGGGGCTTGTGCTCGCTACCGGCAAGGCCCCAACCAAACCGGTAAACGGCTCAATTGAATGGTCTCGCGATTTCTTCACCAAACATCTCGTGGCAAACCCAAAGACTGGCCAGATCGACTACCGACAACGACTCGACAACAGCGTAGTCGCAGCGGGAGACACGCTCGCCAAGTTGGTTCCTCCAGAACCGGGTACACCTGGTCTTGATGTCTACGGAAAACCGATTGCTCCGACCAAACCTATCAGCCCAAAACTGCGCGCGGGTTCAGGGGTTTCCTTCGACGAGACGACGAACACCTTTACTGCGGCGGCGGACGGGCGAGTCCGCCATGCGAAAGGTGTACTTGCCGTTGATCAGACGTATGCGATTGCCGGAAGTGTTGGCCTGAAAACCGGACACATCAATCATCCGGGCGCTGTGGATATCGCGAAGGATGTCCACACGGATTCGATCGTGGAAGCAGGCGGAACGGTACACATCGCCGGTGCGGTTGAGGAAAGTGTTGTGATTGGCGGCGGTGATGTTTTGATCGGGCATGGTGTCATCGGAGGGGATAAAGCAACCATTCGCGCGGGCGGCTGTATTGAGGCGGAGTTTGCCGAACGTTCGGTGCTCGATGCCGGTCACGACATTCGCATTCGCCGCGAGTTAATCCACTGTACCGCGCACTCGCACGGCATGATCGTGATGCCGGAAGGACAGATTATCGGCGGCACGGCAAGCGGCGTTTTTGGCATCGACGTCGGTCAGGCAGGTAGCCACGGTGACGTACGCACCATGCTCGTTGCGGGCGTGGATCCCGCTTTGCAGCAACAAATAACGGCACACTACGCGCAGATAGAACAATGCCGCGAACAAATAATTCAGCTAAACGAGCGCATCGCGCCCTTTAAGCCAAAACTAAAATCGCTCACCACCATTCTAAAGAAGAAGTTGGAGGAATTGCTGAAAGAACTGGAGAAGGCGGAAGCGCAACGCGCACAGTGCGAAGAAGAACTTGGGCATCTGCAGGAACAGTCCAAGGAACTGCTGAAATCGCGAATTCACATCCGCAGGCGCGTATACCCCGATACCCACCTCTGTATTGGTCACGCGAAATACGTTGTTGCGAACGAGGCCGATGGGCCGCTGGTCGCGCGAATCAATGACGATAACAATCTCGTCCTTGAACCTGAAATCGCCCACCCATAAAGTGATCCTAGGAACAGATCTGAAATGTCAGACCACGTAGTTTTTGCCGTTGCCGCACATCCTGACGACATCGAGTTAATGATGGCCGGTACGATGCTAATGTTTGCGCAAGCAGGCTGCGAATTGCATTACATTAATTTGTGCAACGGCTGCATGGGCACCGCGGACCATGATCCCGCGACCATCGCAGCGATTCGCGCGGAGGAAGCACGCGAGGCAGCACGAATCCTTGGCGCGACGTGGCACCCGCCGATGGTGGACGACCTCGATCTGTTTTACGACCGCACTGCGCCTCGGCGCCTCGGCGCGATCATTCGCGAAGTGCGGCCGACGATTATGCTCCTGCAGTCACCCCAGGATTACATGGAAGATCACATGAACGCGTGTCGCGTAGGGGTGACCGCGGCCTTCACGCGCGGCATGCGCAACTTTTTTACGGAGCCGCCCCGCGATCCCATCGACGGAGAAGTCACGCTGTACCACGCGTTGCCGTGGGGACTGCGCGATCCGCTGGGACGGGTCGTCCGCGCGGGACAGTATGTGGATATCACCTCAGTCCTTGCGACGAAACGCGCCGCGCTTGCCGCGCATAAAAGCCAAAAGGAATGGCTGGACCGCAGCCAGGGTCTCGACAGCTATCTCTCCACGATGGAAGAGATGGCGAAACAAGTAGGGCGGACTTCCGGAGCGTTTGAATACGCGGAAGGATGGCGCCGGCATTTGCACCTGGGTTTTTGCGCGGAGACCGTAGATCCGCTTTCAGACGTTCTCGGCAATACCTGCAAAATTGAAACGAAGTATGTACAAAGCCTTGAGGAATAGTTCCGCAACACTTCTCGCAGTTGCATCCCTTCTGTTGCGGACCGCCTTTGCTGCGAATCTATCATCGGATGAATCGCGCATTCTTGATGAAGCGCGCGCTTCTATAGACCATGTGCGAAAAGGAACCGTTACTCTCCAGGTTACAGACAATGCAGGCGCTCCGGTCACAGGTGCGCCCGTTACGGTGGAGTTGAAGCGGCACAAGTTTCTCTTTGGCTGCAATATATTCGGCTTCGACGATTTCGAATCCGAAGTTGAGAATGATCTCTATAAGAAGCGGTTTGAGGAAGTATTCAACTACGCAACAACCGGCTTTTACTGGGCTTCTTATGAGCGTGAACGCGGTAAGCCGAACTACGCGCACACGGACAAGATCGTCGCGTGGTGCGCGGAACGTGGGATAAAGCTGAAAGGCCACCCGCTGCTATGGGACCACGCAGCGGCGAAACCGCAATGGGCGAACGGACAGCCGGACATTAACACCCAACAGAAACGGGTGCGCGAAATCGTGGGCCGCTATAAAGGGAAGATTGCTTTTTGGGAAGTCGTGAACGAGCCGTCGCACGTGAATGGTGTTCCGATCGACGGCCCCTACCGCTGGGCGCGCGAGGCGGACCCGAGTGCGCGTCTGATCATCAATGATTACGAGGTCATGGCAAATGGCTACCCGCCATTTTTCAAATTGCTGCATAACGCGGCACGAAACGCGATACCATTCGACGGTATCGGCATTCAGGCGCACGAACCGAGAACGATGCGTTTTCCCTTGGACAGCGTAAAGGCCACTCTCGATAAATACGCAACACTCGGAAAAGCGATCCATATTACCGAATTCACACCGACCTCCGCGGGTGCGCGAATGACAGGCGCCAAGGCGAGCGGCGTTTGGAACGAACAGTCGCAGGCCGAGTATGCGGAACAATTCTATACCGTGTGCTTTGCGCATCCCGCCGTCGCGGCAATCACGTGGTGGGACCTCTGCGATGCAAAATCGTGGTTGAAAGGGGGAGGCTTGTTACGTCATGACTTGTCTCCAAAGCCTGCGTACGAGACATTGCGGCGGCTTATCAAGGATGAATGGCACACAAAGATAAAAGGAGTTACAAACGACCGCGGCGAGTTTCAGTTCACAGGTTTCTTCGGGGCCTACGACGTGGAAATCGACTGGGGCGGTGTAAAAACTAGGTCGGAAATTGAATTCGAGAAGAGAGCGTCGAGTTCCCTTCAACTAGTCCTTAAATAGCATTTGGGCGTCATTCAGGTTCTGCCTGTCGCCAGGGTATCGCTTCATGCGCCTCTTCGATTACGATGATACGCGAGATGGCGAGAATTGTCCGCAACATATCACGTATCGATTCGAAGTATCATCGAAACCTATTTCGACATAGCAGCCTATAATCCGATTCCCTCAATCGGCACGTTCTACCTGGTGCTCGAATGGGTGATTCGGATTGTCATGCTGTTTTACGTGCCGCAGCGCAAAACGCCCGCGGCCGCACGTACCTGGTTGCTGTTTATATTCTTCCTCCCAATCGTAGGTCTTCCGCTGTATTGGTGGTTCGGGCGGATTTACCTGCCAACGAAGCGGGTCGAGTTACAGAAGCGCGCGACCGATTGGGTCCTTCAAGCTACGAAGCAGTGGGACACACTTCAGGCTCCTGAAAAACGAAAGGTACCCGCTGTAGTGGGGCAGGCCGCGAGACTTTCAAAAGCACTCGGCGGTTTTGCCGTATCAGCGGGTAATGCGGTCGAACTTATCGATGACTACGACGATAGCCTCCAAGCCTTGATCGACGACATCGACGGCGCGAAGTCGCACGTGCATCTGCTCTTCTATATTTTCGCGGACGATCGAATGGGACGGCGCGTGACCGATGCGCTTGCTCGCGCGGTGATACGCGGGGTTAAGTGTCGCGTGCTCGTGGACTACCTGGGGTCCCGGCCATACTTTGGTCAACTTGGTGCGAAGATGCGCGCGGATGGCATCGAGATTACTCCGGTGATGCCGGTAGGCGTGTTTCACTCAAAAGCCGCGCGGTTTGATCTGCGCAATCATCGCAAAATTGCAATCATCGACGGAACGATTGGGCATGTTGGATCGCAAAACATTGTTGCCGCGGAATTTAAGAAGGGGCTTATATACGAAGATCTCATGGCGCGTGTGATCGGCCCGGTGGTATCGCAGTTGCAGGTTTGCTATCTCGCGGACCGATACCTCGAGGTAGAAGATTTAATCGACGAAGCAGGGTTGTTTCCGCATCCGGAAATGGCAGGCAATGCGCATGCGCAAGTGCTTCCGAGCGGGCCGGGCTATCCCGGCGGTGGAATTCAAAATCTTATCGTCGCGATGATCCACGACGCAGAAAAGCGCGTGGTAATAACGACGCCTTACTTCATTCCCGATCAACCGCTATTGCAGGCCATGGCCACGGCTGTGATGACGGGCGTCGAGGTCCACCTGATACTCTCCGAACAGCGTGACCAGTTTTTTGTTGGTTTCGCACAGCAATCGTTCTATGAGGAGGTTCTCGAAGCGGGCGTACGCATTCATCTCTATCAACCGGCTTTCCTGCACGCAAAACACATGACGGTTGACGACTCGATTTCGGTAATCGGCTCCAACAACGTAGATATCCGCTCTTTCGCGCTAAATAATGAGATATGCCTTGTTGTGTATGACGAAAAGGTTGTAAAGAAACACCGCGAGGTCGAAGCGCGCTACCTGGCCAACAGCCGCGAGCTTACGCTTGCCGAATGGAACAAGCGTCCCCTTATGCAGCAGGCGTTTCAGGGGGTGTGCCGCCTGGTTGATTCTTTCCTGTAACGTTGAGTCAAATGCGCAAGAGCAAAACGTGGCGAAAGTTTGTCGTGGCCTCAGGATGATGGTACTTTGAACCGCCATGTGGAAACGCGTTAAATCTGCGAATTCGCTTTACTTGCCGGCCGCCGTGTTATTCGCAGCCGGACTGCTCCTGACGGGCTGTGAGACAACGAAAAAAGTCGCGGCAGTTGAGAAGGCGCCTGAAGCTTTAGAACACAATCTCGGGGCATACGAATCGACAGTCGTTCCTTTTACAAAACAGTATTGCCTGTCCTGCCACGACGCCGAACATGCAAAGGGAGATGTCGATTTCGAGTCTTATGAATCGCCTGAATTGGCGCTCGCCGACGTGGAGTTTTGGCGTAAAGTTTCAGAGATGGTGCAGACAGGGCAAATGCCGCCAAAGAAGCAACCCCAGCCCACGGCAGAAGAAATAGCCGCGGTCGTTGCGTTTCTCGATGGCGAACACACCGCGCAGCGCGCGGCGGCAAAACCCGACCCGGGGCGTGTCACCATGCGGCGGCTCAATCGCGCCGAGTACAACAATACTGTACGCGATTTGCTCGGCGTTGATTTCCGGCCCGCGGACGATTTTCCCGCCGATGACACGGGCTATGGGTTCGATACGATCGGCAGCGTGCTATCGCTATCGCCGTTGCTCATGGAGAAGTATCTCGCGGCAGCCGAACGCATTGCGCACGATGTCGTCGTTCGCGAATCCTGCGACGACGTGACGGGCGCAAAGCGTTACGTGTTCACTTGCGAACATCCTAACAAGCCGCACGCGAAGGTATGTGCAGAGCGCGTTTTAGAGCCGCTGGCGCGGCGGGCGTATCGCCGTCCGCCGGCCAGCGAAGAAATCGAAAAGCTCACCGGCTTTGTTGATCTTGCGTACGAAAATGACGATACGTTTGAGCAAGGTATTGAAATTGCCTTGCAAGCAATCTTGGTTTCGCCGCAGTTTATCTACCGAATCGAACATAATGCGCCGGCGCGTTTTGGCAAGGAAGAGCGCCGGCTTGAGGATTATGAACTCGCCTCGCGCATTTCCTATTTCATTTGGAGCAGCATGCCGGACGCGGAACTTCTCGACGCTGCGCACGACGGCGCGCTGCGAAACCCGCGCGTTCTGCGCACGCAACTTCAGCGCATGCTTCGCGATCCCCGATCGATTGCGCTCGCGGACCATTTCGCCGGCCAGTGGCTCGAATTTCGCAATATGACGATTGCCGACCCCGACCCAAAGCTGTTCCCGCTTTTTAACGATGGATTGCGCAACGCGATGACGCAAGAGACAATGTTGTTCTTCGAATCGATTGTGCAAAACGATCGCAGCATTCTGGATTTCATCGATGCGGACTATACCTATCTCAATGAAGCACTCGCCAAACACTACGGCATCGATGGCGTCACGGGCGCTGCGTTTCGTCGTGTAGTCGTCGATCCCGCGCAACGCGGGGGGGTGCTTACCCACGCAAGTATTCTCACGGTCACGTCCTACCCGACGCGGACGTCACCCGTATTGCGGGGCGTGTGGGTGCTTCAAAACATCCTCGCTTCACCGCCGCCACCACCGCCGCCGGACGTGCCGGCCCTTGAAGCGGCAAAAATCGATCCGAACGCGCCGATGCGCGCGAAATTGGAAGAACACCGGAAGAATGAAAGCTGTGCGTCGTGCCATGCGCGGATCGATCCGCTGGGCTTTGGCCTGGAAAATTTCGATGCCGTAGGTGCATGGCGCACGACTGAAGGCGGCCAGACTATCGACAATTCGGGCACCTTGCCGGACGGCCGCTCGTTCAGTGGGGTTGCGGAACTGAAAAAGACGCTGATGGATCGGAAAGACGATTTTGCTCGTTGTCTGACGCAGAAAATGCTAACCTACGGCCTGGGAAGAGGTCTGGAACCGTACGACGCGCCTGCTATCGACAAAATGGTCGAGAACCTTGCGCGCAATGATTACCGGTTCTCCGCGCTGGTCTACGAAATTGTAAGAAGTCTGCCGTTTCAGAAACGGAGAGGAGAGGTCGAAACGAATGGCGACACAATCGCAAAGGCGGACGTTGAACCGTAGGACTTTCTTGCGTGGCATTGGCGCGTCGATTGCCCTCCCAATGCTTGACGCGATGGCCTCATCGGCGCCGAAGGTTGCAGCCTCGGTATCGCCGGTTCGTATGGCATTTGTTTACATTCCCAATGGTGTCATTGTCGAGGATTGGACGCCCGCGACGGACGGCAAGGACTTTGTGCTTCCACACATCCTCGAACCACTCGCGCCGCATCGCCACAAGCTCCTTGTGCTAAGCGGGCTCAGCCAACGTAACGCGCAGGCGCTAGGCGACGGCGGTGGAGACCATGCGCGCGCAGCCGCTGTTTTCCTTACAGGGGTGCACCCGAACAAGACGGATGGCTCGGACATTCGCAACGGCATCTCTGTCGATCAGATTGCGGCGCAACATATCGGACATCACACGCGCTACGCGTCGCTGGAACTTACGTGCGAGCCGGGGAAATTGGCTGGCAATTGCGACACCGGTTATAGCTGTGCGTATTCGAACAGCATTTCGTGGCGCACTGAAACGACGCCGAATCCGCCGGAAGGTAACCCGCGCGCGGTATTTGATCGCTTGTTTGGCGGTGGCTCCGAAAACCTCGATCCCGAGACTCGCGAAAAGCGAAAGAAGTATCGCGGGAGCATCCTGGATTTCGTCCTCGAAGATACACAGTCCTTGCAGAAGTCGCTGGGTCCGACGGATCGCCGCAAGTTGGACGAATACCTATACGCGATTCGCACTATTGAGCACCGAATCGAATCGAACGAAAAATTGGCAGCGGGCGAAGTGGAACTCGATGTGCCTGAGAGCGCACCGAAAGATTACGCAGAGTACGCGCGGTTAATGTTCGATCTGCAAGTGCTCGCGTTCCGCACGGACCAGACGCGCGTTTCCACGTTTATGATGGCGCACGAAGGAAGTAATCGAGCCTACCGCGAAGTCGGCGTCACCGGCGGGCACCACGGGATTAGCCATCATCAGGGGGACACGGCAAAGATTTCAGATATCCGAAAGATCAATCGCTATCACATGGAGCAGTTCGCCTATTTCATTGAAAAGCTATCGGCAACTGAGGACGGCGATGGCACGTTGCTGGATCATTCCATGATTCTATATGGAAGCGGTATCGGCGACGGCAACGTTCACAATCACAATAACCTGCCGATTTTGTTGGCGGGCAACGCAGGCGGCATCGTCAAATCGGGTAGGCATATCAAATACGCAGACGATACTCCGCTAAACAATCTCTACCTCAACATGCTTGAACACGCTGGGGTTCCCACGGAAAAACTTGGCGACAGCACCGGCCAGCTTAACTACCTTGGCGAAGTTTGAAGCCAAGACCCATTAGAAGGGGTTGATCGCGCGCGTGATCGCAAGTAAGGGTGCTGGGTACACGCCGAGTAGTAGCGTTACCACCGATGCCAGGAAAAGCACCGATTTGGCACCCAAAGGCGGATTGATCGGAACCAGGGACGGGCGTTCAACGGCGGGACGCGAGACGACCAGCAATATCAGCCGCAAGTAATAGACAACACCCATCACACTCGACAATGCAAGAATCCCAAGCACGATCCAATGCGCGTCCTTAGCGCCGGCGATAACGACGTATACCTTGCCGAGGAAGCCCGCCGTTAATGGAATACCCATCAGCGACAACAGGCTGATGATGAAGATGGTGCCGAGGAATGGCTGGGCCCAGAAAAAGCCGCGATAGTCTTCGATACGTTCCATGCCTTCACCGCCGTGAATATGTGGCGCGACAGCGATAATGACGCCGAATGCGCCGAGCGTGGCGGCAGCGTACGCCGCGAGATAGACCGCGACGGCATCGTTCGCCATTTGCCCGCCAGCGAGAAACGCAACGGACAAATAGCCCATATGCGCGATGGAAGAGTACGCCAGCAATCGCTTGACGTTCTGCTGCACGAGCGCAAGCGCATTCCCCGCCAACATCGATGCCGCCGCCGTAATCGCGACGAACAAGTGCAACGAATGCGCAACGTACGAGTTTTCTACTGCAAAGTAACGGACCAGCACCGCAAAGACACCGGCCTTTGCTGCCGTGGCAATAAAGGCGGTTACCGGCGTTGGGGCGCCTTGATACACGTCGGCGGTCCATAAATGAAACGGTACAATCGAAAGCTTAAAGCCGATTGCAGCGAACATCATTGCGGCGCCAAGCAGCACTACCTTGTTTTGTAGTTGTTCTGCCGGTGCGTGGGCAAGGGCATCGAACTGCATCGTGCCGAGCTCCGCGTATACCAAAGCCATTCCGAACAAGAGAAACGCTGCCGAGGCGGCGGCGAGAATCACATACTTGAGTCCCGCTTCCGTACCGCGCCGGTCCCGGCGCACGTAGGAGACCAGCGTGTATTGGGCCACGCTCAGGATTTCGAGCCCCAAATAGAACGACGCAAAATGCGAACTCGCGGCCATGGCGCACGCGCCGCCCGCGGCTATCAACAGTAGAATGTAGTACTCTTCCGGTTGCGATTCTTCGTGCGCCATATAGCGCAGCCCAAGCAGCACGACACCGATCGTTATCGAGACGGTAAGTGCCATGTAAAACAAGGCGAAATTGTCGATAAGGAGCAGACCGGTAATTGCCACCGGCGCTTTGCCGGATCCACGGACAATTAAAGCAAGCGTGAGCGCCAACAGGCCGAGCGTGGCCCAGAGGCATACACGGTGCCTTCGCCGCACTGCGATGAGTAGCATCACAACGATGGGCGCAACGGTCAAGACCATCAAAGGCGCAAGTGCAGTAAATTGCGCGGAGTTCATTGCTGTTCTCCCGCGGACGCCACGAGCGCCTCGTTTCGATCTGCGCGGACAGTCCGTGCGGCATCGAGCAATGGCTGCGGGAAGAACCCAATCCACACGAGAGCGGCGATCAGGACCGCGCAGATCGTCATGGGAAATGCCGCGGAATCGGACGTTTCCGTCACCTCTTTCGGGGGGCCGAAAAACACTTTTTGCACGATTCGAAGCGAGTATGCAGCGGCAAGCACTGCACCAAATGCCGCGATCGCGGCGCCGAGCGGATGATGTTGATACGTGCCTGTCAGGATTAGAAACTCACCGACGAAGTTGCCGAGTCCGGGCAAGCCGAGCGTAGCAAGCGCTAGTATCAACGCGAGGCTTCCAAAGCGGGGAGATATCTTCCAGAGTCCGCCAAGCTGCTCGATGTCACGAGTGCCGGTGCGACGTTCGATGACGTCCACGGCGATGAACAAACCTGTGACGCTAAGACCATGACATACCATCTGCACGATCGCGCCGCGCGTGCCGATGTCGTTCATCGCGAACGCCCCCAGCACGATGTAACCGAGGTGGCCTGCGCTGGAATATGCAACGATCCGTTTAAGGTCGGTCTGTCCATACGCGAGCCAGGAAGCGTAGAGAATTGTAAGGACACCAAGCGCCATTACCCCGGGTGCGGCAGTCTCAGCGGCACCGGGAAACATTGGCACTGCAAATCGCAACAGCCCATATCCCGCGGTCTTCGCCATGACAGCGGAAAAAAGAATAGTGGTCTCCGCCGATGCACTCGCGTAAGTATCGGGTTGCCACGTATGGAAAGGTACGAGTGGCAGTTTTACGGCGAAGGCCAGAATGAAGCCTGTGAGGAAAAGCAATGAGACCTGCGGCGACAGGGGCGTGTTGGAGAGCTCTCGATAAAGAAAGGTTTGCACGCCAGTCGCCTGATAATGCGCAACGTGCAGACCGAGGATCGCGACAAGCATCAGCAAGCCGCCTGCCTGGGTGAACAGGAAGAAACGCGTTGCTGCGCGTCGCGTGTCCCCGTGTCCCCAGCCGATAAGAAGGGCATACGCCGGAAGGAGCATGACTTCGTAAGACACGAAGAAGAGGAATAGATCGGAGGCAAGAAAGACGCCGAGCATTGCCGTGGTGAGGAGCGCAAGCAACAGCGCGTAGGCTCCGGGAAGTTTGTGCGAGCCGTTCAACGAAAGCGCGACCACGAGTCCGACGAGGCAGGTGAGCAATGAAAGCAACAGTGCGAGGCCATCCATTGCGAGTGCGAATTGGATGCCGCGTTGGGGTATCCACGCGATTGTGAATTGGCCTATCCATTCTGTACCGCGGGAAGCGTCGCTGAACCCCGAATGACGGCCCCAAAGCCAGACGAGCAATAGCAACGGCGCAGCCATCGACGCGGCCAGTATGGCCCGCGCGACACGCCAGTTGCTGCCTGCCGCGAAATAAGCAGCCAGCCCGCCCGCCGCGGGAAGGACAAGTATCCATACAAGAATCATGCGTAGACCACCAATAGAATTCCGACGACCGCGCCAAACGCAATCGCGGCCATATACCAGCGCAAGCGGCCGGACTGTGTGCGCGCAAGGGAAAAGGCGATTGCTTCAATGCCGCTGACAAGCGCCGTATACAACGCGTTTACTGCATCCGCTGCGTTCGCTCGCGCCCCTGCCGAATAGGGTGAAACGATTGCGCGCTCATACAACCAATCAAATCCCATGCCGGATGCAAGAAGCCGCGAAAGCGGGCGCTTAGTGACGTCGCTGCTCTTTTTCGCGGCGCTGCCCCAGATGAAATAGGCCACAGCAATTCCAGCAAACACCGCCGCGGTGGACACTGCCATTAACATTAATTCGAGCGAATGCGATGCGTGATCGCCGTGCGTCCCAGGCAGGGTGTGTTCGATGAAGCTTGAGAACAGCGTGAAATGGCCGAAGACGGCCGGTAGTTCAAAGAAGCCGACGACAGTCGCACCAGCCGCAAGCAACATTAACGGAAGCGCCATGGCGAGTCCCGTACCTTTATGAATTTCGCTCTTTTGCGTGCCGAAGAACACAAGAAAGTTCATCCGGAAGGTGTAGAGCGCGGTGATAAAGGCACCAGCTACGCCCACTGCCCACAATAGTTTTCCGTGTTCAGACGTAAATACTTCAAACAGGATTTTGTCTTTGCTGTAGAAGCCGGCCGTCACGAGTGGCAATGCGGCCAGCGAGAGCGAACCGATCAGATATGTCCAAAACACAAGTGGCATGCGTCTGCGCAAGCCACCCATCTTGAACATGTCCTGCTCGTGGTGCAGCGCGACGATAATAGCGCCCGCCGCCATGAAAAGCAGTGCCTTGAAGATTGCATGCGTGAAGAAATGAAACATCGCCGCTGACCAAGCGCCGGCGCCAAGCGCAAGAAACATGTAACCGATCTGGCTAACCGTGGAATAGGCGAGTACGCGCTTGATGTCGCGCTGCGCCAAAGCGCAGAGGCCCGCAATCAAAAGTGTGACAGCACCAATCACCGCGACGAGATGCTGGATGCCTGGGGCGTGTATGAATATCGGGTTCATCCGCGCGATGAGATAAACACCCGCGGTCACCATCGTCGCCGCGTGTATCAATGCACTTACCGGCGTCGGCCCGGCCATGGCGTCCGGCAACCATACTTGCAGGGGCACTTGACCCGATTTTCCAATCGCGCCGCCGAGCAAGAGCAGTGCTGCAAGCGTAAGATGCCAGGAATGGCCCTCGGTATTTACCGCGCCGAGCAAGGTCTGAATGTGCAGCGTGCCAAAATGCCAGAAGAGGAGTAGCATTCCGATAAGCATGAAGACGTCGCCGATGCGCGTAACGAGGAACGCTTTTGCGGCTGCACGTCCATTCTTGGGGTCTTCGTACCAGAAGCCAATCAGCAAAAAGCTGCACAGGCCAACGCCTTCCCAACCCAAAAACAGGAAGAGCAAATTATCGGCGAGCACGAGCGTGAGCATGGCGGCAACAAACAAATTCAAATACGCAAAGAACCGCGTATAACTTTCGTCGTCGGCCATATACTCGGTCGAATATAAGTGAATCAGTGCGCCGATCACCGTGACCACCAGCACCATGACCATAGAAAGCGAATCGAGGCGTAATGCCGCATCGACGGAAAAACTTCCCACGTGAATCCATGACCACAGCGCCTGTTGGAAAGCCTGGCCTTCCGGTGGCGCTGTGACGAAGCGAAAAGCAAACACGAGCGCCAAAAGTGCGCTGAGGCTCACGGTGCCGACGGCGATGCGAGAAACGGAGCGCCTGGCAATGCGATCGCCAAAGAGTGCAAGTGTAATAAACCCTGCGAGCGGCAGCGCCGGTATGGTCCACAAAAGTGAATTCACAAAGTTCACCAGTTATCCGCGCATCGTGTTTGCCGCGTCGGTGTCGAGCGTCTGGAACTGGCGGTAAAACCGCAACACCAGTGCCAGCGCAACAGCAACTTCCGCCGCGGCCATGGTCAAAATAATCATGAACATGATCTGCCCATCCGGCTGGCTCCAGCGCGCGCCGGCGACAATAAACGCGAGACCCGCCGCATTGAGCATGATCTCAACGCTCATGAGCATGTACAGAATGTTGCGGCGCACGAGCAGGCCGAGGAGTCCAATCGAGAATAAGACAGTGGCGAGCATGAGCCCATGTTCAACAGGGATGACGGCCATTAGCTTTCGCCCTCCCGGCGTTCCGGCTCGCGGCGTCCCAGGTGATACGCGCCAACGAGTCCAGCCGTAAGCAACATCGAAGCAAGCTCTATTACGAGAATGTACGGGCCATAAAGCGCCTTACTGACATCCTTCGGATGTATAATCGTCTTTCCCGGCAGCCACGCCGGATCGCCACGTACAATCCAAATCAGTTCCGCCAGAAGCACGGCGCAGAGCATGGTGGGACCCACCCAGGTCTTACCGGAAATCCACACGCGTTCTTGTTCGGTGCTTGCGGGGCCTTGGTTGAGCATCATGATGATGAACACAAATAACACCATGATCGCGCCCGCGTACACGATCGCTTGTAATGCGGCTATATACGGTGCTCCGAGCACGAAGAAGATTAGTGACGACGAGAGCAGTGAGGTGATCATGTACAGCAACGCGTGGACGGCATTTGCGCGCGTGATCGCCATGAGCGTGGAGAAGACCGCGACCGCCGCCGCAATATAGAAAACATAATTCATGGCAGCAGACTCCGCACGTCTACTGGCGCATCTTCGTTTTCGTGCTGGCCTTTGGGTTTGCCCTTTGTCGCAAGACCCGCGACATTGTAGAAGTTGTAGCCTGGGTACTTGCCGACGCCACTGATGAGCAGGTCCTGTTTTTCATAGACCAGGTTCTGGCGGTTGTATTCGCACATCTCGAAGTCAGGCGTGAGTTGGATTGCGTAGGTTGGGCACGCCTCTTCGCAATAGCCGCAGAAAATGCAGCGCGAGAAATTGATGCGGAAGAATTCCGGATAGCGGCGCCCGTCTTCTTCGCGCTCAGCAGCCTGAAGAGAAATACAATCCACGGGGCAAGCCACCGCGCAAAGATAACAACCTACACAGCGTTCTTCACCGTCGGGATCGCGCGTCAGCACAATGCGTCCACGCCAACGCGGCGCCAGCGGCGGCTTCTCTTCTGGATATTGGACCGTCACGCGTTTTGCGAAGGTATGTTTCAGCACGAGGCCCATGCTGCGGAGGTGACTGTACAGTCCCTCCAAAACGTCAAACATTTTGCGCAGCATCGCCTAGCTACTCCACAAAATCACGGCGCCGGTTGCCATGAGGTTGAGCAGCGATAGCGGCAGCATGAGTTTCCAGCCGAACGCCATGAGTTGGTCGTACCGCATGCGCGGCAAGGAAGCGCGCAGCAGAATGAATCCACATATGAAGAAGAATACCTTGATGAAGAACCAAAGTACCGGCGGCAGAAATGGGCCGTGCCAGCCGCCCATGAAGAGTGTCACGAGCAGCGCGGAGATCAGCGTAATGCCGATGTATTCGCCTACGAAAAACATGCCGAACTTCATGCCGGAGTACTCGGAGTGGAAGCCCGCAACCAGTTCGCTCTCCGCTTCCGGCAGGTCAAAGGGGATGCGATGCGTCTCAGCGATGCCCGCGATCATGAAGATCACAAAGCCGATGGGCTGCAACACAATGAACCAGATGTTTTCTTGCGCTTTGACGATCGCCTGCATGCTGAATGAGCCCGTGATGGCAACGACGCCCATGAGCGACAGCCCCATGAATACTTCGTATGCAAGCATCTGCGCGGACGCACGTAACGCGCCAAGCAGCGCGTACTTGTTGTTCGATGCCCAACCGGCGAGTGCGACGCTATAGACGCCCAGCGATGACATTGCGAGGAAAAACAGCACGCCAATGTCAATGTCGCTTACGAGAATGCTTGGCGAAAACGGTACAACCGCAAACGACATGAGCGCGGTAATGACAATAAAAGTGGGCGCGATAACGAAAACCGGCCGGTCCGCGAAAGGAGGGGTCCAGTCTTCCTTAAAGAAGATTTTTATCATGTCCGCGAGCACTTGGCCCAAGCCGAACGGTCCAACACGATTAGGGCCGTAGCGATCCTGCCACAGCGCAAGCAAACGGCGTTCTAGCCAGATGAGCAGGCTGGCGGTCGTGAGTAACGAAAACAACACGAAAACAATCACAAGCAGGGAGGTCACGACACTGCTCATGACGTCACGCTCCGCAATATTTCAGCGGCCGCGGGAAATTCGATATACGGCGCGTCCTCTAATCCAGCGGGTAGGCAAACAACGCCTCGCGCCATCGTGTCGTTTGTTTTGAGCGATGTTGAAATTTCCTGGCCGTCAATCTTCACCGTGACGGCGTCGCCATCCAACAACCCGCGCGCGCGGGCATCGTCCGAATGCAGCATTGCATACGGTTTGGGAGACAATTCCGCCACTGCGGGTGAGCTTGCGCTAAGCTCTTCCGAGCCGTAGATGTGATACAGGGGCAGTGCCGTCCATGCAGCATCATGCGATTCGTTTGTTTCAACGGCGTCAAAGTAAGGAACAGCAGAGTCTGGTTGCGGCTCAATCAAGCGCACGCCCGGATCGCCGCCTTCCAAAGGACCGTTCACTTCTTCCTGAAAACGCGTGATCGATTGCGCGGAGTTCCAACCGGGCGTCCAGAAGGACGACATGAGTGCCGCTGGCGTCATCATGGAAAAGCCTTCCATAGAGAAGGACATGGGGGAGTCCGGATCGGCGGTGACACCCGTCTCGCTAACAGCTACGTTTGCCTTCATCGCGGTTCGGCCGCTGTAGCGGTGTGACTGCCGCGGGATCTTTAGGCCACCGACGCGAAATGCGGCGGTCGGCGCTGCATCAAGAATGTGGCTAAATGCGGGGATTTCCGCCACAAGTGCGTGAAGGAACGAGTCAAAACTGATCCATTCGTCTTCGCGGCCTTTGCCAGATGCCGCACGCAAACGGCGCAACCAACGCCAGCTTTCAGTAATTTCCCCTTCAGGATTGAATACTTGCATCATGCGCTGCGCGCGGCCGATGTTGTTCACGAGTGTGCCGTCGCCTTCGGCGAACGTCGCGCCCGGTAATACGTACTCGGCTTTCTGTGCTGTCGCGCTGTATTGATGGTCAACGACGAGCACATGCTTTGCCAGCGAAAGTAGTTCGTCCACAAGCGCGGCAGGTACTCGCCGATACAAATCGTTTTCGAGCACAACCAGGGTATCGGCACCGCCTTTGCGCAAGGCTTCCGCCGCATTCTCGATGTTCGCGCCGCCGAAAAGTCCCAGGCCAACGCTGTTAGATTCGGGCGCGGCGAAATAGATCCCTGCGGGTTTTGCCTTACGGCACAGTGCCCATGCGATGTTCGCGGCCGCTTGAATCACCGCCTCGCTGCGGCAGGAAGGACCGGAAACGACCAGAGGCTTTTGGGCAGATTGCAGCGCTGTCGCGATTTGTTGCGCCAGTGCGCGGACTTCTCCGGATACATTTGCTGCGGGCGATTGCGGATCGATAAAGTTCGCAATGGCGAAACCTAACGACGCGATGCCATCTGGCGTCGCATGAAACGTTTGTGTAGCGACGTCGTCGAGTCTTGTGGGGGCAACCGATGCGATGAACAGCGGGCCTCTATCCGTATCCATCGCGCGGCGCACGGGCAGGTCATTCCACTCGGGAATGCCCATCGCCTTCGCATTGGCGCGCGGTTGGTTGTTTACTGACTGGCGAATATTTAATGCGGCGATTGGCGCGACATTTGTCATATCTTCGCCCAGAATCAATACCGCATCGTGGTCCTTCAATTCGCCGAGGCTCGGTTGGCGCGCGGGACCACTCAGCACAATTTCCAGTACGGCAGAAAGTAATTTGCCGTCCGCCTTAGAAAGGCCTAGATAAAAATTCTCTGCACCTACCAGCGCGCGTAAAGCAAAATTCGCTTCGAGCGATGCGCGCGGGGAACCGATACCGATTGCCTTCGAACCGTTGCTGAAGAACTTGCCAATTTCGCTCAACGCCTCGTCGCGCGTCATGGGAACATGCACGGGCTTGCCATCGATCATCTGGCGCTTTAGCGGCGCCTTCGGACGTTTGTCGCTATTGACGAACTCGTACCCATAACGACCACGATCGCAAAGGAAGTAGCCGTTTACGGAACGGTTATAGCGATTGCGAATGCGGCGCAGCTTTCCGTAGCGTTCGCCCGGTGTGATGTTGCAGCCCAGCGCGCAGTGCACGCAAACGGAAGGCGCGGTTGTGTAGTCCCAGCGCCGCGTAAAGTGTTCCTTTAACGTCTTGTCGGTAAACACACCCGTCGGGCACACCTCGACAAGATTGCCGCTGAATTCGCTTTCAAGCACGCCGTCTTCGTGGCGGCCGAAATACACGTGGTTGTGCGATGCAAAAGCGTCCAAATCGTGGCCGCCCGCGTAGTCCTTGTAATACCGCACGCAGCGGTAGCACTGAATGCAGCGGTTCATTTCATGATTGATAAACGGCCCAAGATTCTGATTGACGTACGTTTTCTTCTTGAAGCGGTACGTGCGGTAATTGTGGCCGGTCATGAGTGTCATGTCCTGCAAATGACACTCACCGCCTTCGTCGCAGACCGGACAATCGTGCGGGTGATTGGTCATCATCCAATCAATGATGTTCGCGCGAAAGTCTTTCGACTCGCTTTCATCCACGGAGATACGCATGCCGTCCGTCACGAGAGTCATGCACGACATAACGAGCCGGCCCTGCTTGTCATTCTCGTCGCGGTATTGTTTCACCGCGCATTGACGGCACGCCCCGACGGAACCCAGCGCCGGGTGCCAACAGAAGTAAGGCACGTTCAGGCCCAGTTCGATGCACGCTTCCAGCAGGTTTTGCCCGTCCTGCGTCTCGAGCGGCTTACCGTCTATGTAGATAATGGCCATGTGCTAGTTCTTCCAAGGGCAGCGCTTTTCGCGGATGTGCCGCTCGAAGTCTTCTGCAAACCGCGTGAGCGCGCTACCCAGCGGCGCCATGGCACCGGGAGCCAGTGCGCAAAACGTCATTCCAGGACCCAACAATTTCACGTGCCGCTTTAAATGATTGATATCGTCCGGTACGCCGCTGCCTTCATCGATTGCTGCCAAAGTTTTTTCCAGCCAAGGCAAACCATCACGGCAAGGCGTACACCAGCCGCAGGATTCTTGCGAGAAGAATTGCGTGAGGTTGCGGATCATTCCCACGGGGCAGGTCTTGTCGTCGAGGATAATCATCGTGCCGGTGCCCATGCGGCTTCCGGCCTTCGGCACGGTATCAAAGTCCATCTGAAGTTCGAGGT
This sequence comes from Candidatus Hydrogenedentota bacterium, assembly GCA_020848835.1. GTDB lineage: Bacteria > Hydrogenedentota > Hydrogenedentia > Hydrogenedentales > SLHB01 > JABWCD01. The sequence continues at coordinate 75,839 of JADLHJ010000072.1, read as the reverse complement.
GTTCCGGCCCAAGGAAGTCCGTGGAGGCGCCGCCGGGAATGATGCCGCGGAGCGCAAGTCCATCGCGCATGCCGCCTGCAAGGTCCATGAGTTCGCCTACAGTGGCGCCGAGTGGCAATTCCCACAGGCCGGGTTTCTTCACTTTCCCACTGACACCATAAAGTTTCGTGCCGCCATTGGGCGTTTTACTGACGCTCTTATACCAGTCCGCACCTTTATTGATGATGTGGGGGATATTGCACAACGTTTCGACGTTGTTCACGATCGTCGGCTTGCCCCATAGTCCGCTGATTTGCGGGAATGGCGGCTTCGTGCGTGGCGTGGCGCGTTTGCCTTCGAGCGCGTTCAAGAGTGCGGTCTCTTCCCCGCAAATGTAGCGGCCAATGCTCATGTGCAAATACGTGCCGAGATTGAACCCGCTGCCGAGAATATTCTCGCCGAGGTACCCGGCTTCGTACGCTTCATGAAGCGCGTGTTCAATGCGCTCCTGCGCGACGGTGTATTCGCCGCGAAGGAAGATGTATGAGATTTCCGCCTGAATCGCGAAGGATGCGAGAATGATTCCTTCGATCAATTGATGAGGATTGCCTTCGAGTAACCAGCGGTCCTTAAAGGTACCCGGCTCCATTTCATCCGCGTTTACCACAAGGTACTTTGGTTTCGCCGCTTCTGGCCCCATCGGAACCAATGCCCACTTGACGCCCGTGGGGAAGCCAGCGCCACCGCGCCCGCGCAACCCCGCGTCCTTCACGCATTGCGTCACGTCTGCTGGCTGCAATCCGCCCAGCGCTGTGCGCACGGCCGCATAACCGCCCACGCGCTCGTAGTCTTTCAACGAGAGCGCAGAGCCGTCAGTGGGGATGTGTTCTGTTAGTGGACGCTCGCTCACTTATGCGTACCTGTTCAAAACATCGTCCAGTCGATCGGGATCGACGTCACGATGCAAATCGCCATTCACCATCAATGCGGGCCCGTGATCGCAACAACCCAGGCATTGATTTGGAATCAATGTAAAACGCTGATCGGCTGTCGTCTGGCCGGGCTTGATTTCCAATTTCTTTTGCAGTGCATCGCGCAGCTTGTCATAACCCAACACCCAACAACTCACGCTGGAGCAGATGCGAATGACGTTTCTGCCAACGGGACGCCGGTGAATCAAATTAAAGAAGGTCGCGACGCCGTCAAGCTCGTGTGGCGTCATCGTCAAAAACTCCGCGATGTCACGGATACTCTCGTCATCGATCCAGCCGCGTTCGCGCTGCACAATACGTAGCGCTTCCGTGCACGCGGCCGCCCGGTGCTCCGGCTCGTGGATATGCGATTCAATTTCCCTTTTCAGTGCGTCGCTCAACATCTATCTGTCCACGTCCGCCAACACGTAATCCATACTTCCCAGAATCGCGAGCAGGTCCGACACCGTTACTCCACGGCTCAGAAGCGGCAACATCTGCATGTGCGGGAACGATGGCGTGCGAATGCGCGTGCGATACGACATCGTGTTCCCGTCGCTGATGAGATAGTAGCCATAGGCCCCTTTGCTGGCTTCGATTCCAAAGAACGCTTCACCCGCTGGAATGATCGGTCCCCAGCTTACATTCAAGAAGTGATTAATTAACGTTTCGATATCGTGCATCGTGCGGTCTTTGCGCGGGGGCGTCGTGAGTGGATGCTCGGACTTATACGCGCCCTCGGGCATGTTGTTCACGCACTGCTCGATAATGCGCAGGCTCTGCCGCATTTCTTCGATGCGCACTTGCGCGCGTGCATAGCAATCGCCTTTCTCGGCGAGCGGCACATCAAACTCAAAATTTTCGAATCCGGAGTAGGGGCGTTTCTTGCGGAAATCCCAGTCGTATCCGCAGGCGCGCAATCCAGGTCCGGTGACGCCCCACTCGATCGCTTCTTTCACGTTATACGCGCCGATTCCCATCGCACGACTCTTGAAAATGCGATTCTTCATCAACGCGTTGTCATAGTCTTTAATGCGTGGCGGGAAGTACGCAATGAAATCGCGAATCGGTTTGTCCCAGTTCTTCGGCAAATCATGCGCAACGCCGCCGATGCGGAACCAGCTAGGGTGCATGCGGCCGCCGCAGATCGCTTCAACGATGCCGAGGATTTTCTCGCGATCGTTGAACATGAAAAACGTGGGGGAGAGCGCGCCAAGGTCCTGCGCGAATGTTCCGTACCAAACCAGGTGGCTCGCGATGCGGAACAGCTCCGACATCATTACCCGGATCACTTGTGAGCGCGGCGGCACTTCGATGCCGGCCAGTTTTTCCACCGCGAGCAAGTATGCGAGATTATTCATCACGCCGCTGAGGTAGTCGATGCGATCGGTGTAGGGAATGAACGTGTGCCAGGTCTGGCGCTCGCCCATCTTTTCCGCGCCGCGGTGGTGATATCCTATGTCTGGTATTGCCTCGACAATTTCTTCGCCGTCAAGCTGGAGGATGATTCGCAAGAGTCCATGCGTTCCGGGATGGTGCGGGCCGAGGTTCAGGAACATGTAATCGAACTCGTCCGTGCCGCGTGAAAGTCCCCACTCTTCAGGGCGAAACATCATCGCATCCTGTTCGCGCTGAAGCTTTTCATCCGGCAATTGGAACGGCTCGATCTCCGTGGCCCGCGCAGGATGATCTTTTCGAAGGGGATGTCCGGTCCACGTGTTTGGCATTAGGATTCGGCGCAAGTTTGGGTGGCCGTTGAAGCGCACGCCGTACATGTCCCAGGCTTCACGCTCATACCAATTCGCAGCCGGAAAAACGCTCGTGATCGAATCGACGGCCGGCGTCACACCCGTTGGCGCGACTTTGATTCGGATGTCTTCATTCCTGCCAAACGACACGAGATGATAAAAAACAGTGTAGCTCGCCACGTGATAATGTTGTTCGCGATCCATGCGGACACGTTCGTCGATCACGCTCAAGTCGTAGAGCATCGCATACGGATCTGAAACGCCGGACTTCAGAAAAGACATGATGTCCTTTATTGAAGCTGCATCTACCCAAATAGTCGGAATTCCGTCACGCGTTTCCTGCACGCCAAACACAGCGGGCCCGAACCGTTCTTGCAATTCTTCCGCTATGGTAAGTGTGCTGGTAGACATATTCTCTAACTTTGACGTGATCGCGTCAGATCGAATCGATGGTGCGCAGGTCGCTGGCTTTCGTGCGCACGTCGCGTTTCAAGTCCCGTTGACATGGGCGCTCTGGCACAACTACACCCTGCGGACCAACAGTCCAACTCAAGGGACGCCGTTCTTTGCCGATGGTGTCTTGCAATAAGGTAAGGGCTTCCATGAACGCTTCGGGACGCGGGGGACAGCCGGGCACGTAAACATCTACCGGAAGAAACTTGTCCACACCCTGCACGACGCTGTAGATGTCGTACATACCGCCGGAATTTGCGCACGCGCCCATCGAGATCACCCAGCGCGGTTCCATCATCTGGTCGTAAAGCTGCCGCACCACTGGCGCAACTTTGATGAAGACCGTTCCCGCGACAACCATCACGTCCGCCTCGCGCGGTGTCGCGCGGATGACCTCCGCACCGAAGCGCGCAAGATCGTACTTGCTGGTCAAGCTGGTGGCCATCTCCACAAAGCAGCAAGAAAGGCCAAAATTGAAGGGCCAGATCGAGTTTTTCCTACCCCAACTCACCAGATCTTGGAGCCGGGTAAGGACTAGGCTCTGTTGTACTGCCGTTTGGAGAGACGGTGCCCCGCCTGTGGTTTCACCCGTTGGTTTGGTTAGCGACCAGTTCATGGTTGATTTATCGCTTCGATTCAAGCGCGCCGACGCGCCAAAGGTAAATTAAAGATGACACGACGGCGCCCACAAAGAAGAGAACCTGTCCGTAGGCGACCCAACCCAAATCCCGTACGGCAATTGCCCACGAGTAAACAAACACCGCCTCTAAGTCAAATATCACAAAGAACATAGCAAACAAATAGAAGTCGGCGGAAAGCCGCACGCGGGCGGAGCCTGTGGAAGCGATGCCGGATTCGTAGGGTTGAGTGTTTTTTCGGTTCCGGTTTTTTGAGCCGAGAAAATAGGAACCGATCACCATGCTGGACACAACACCCAGCACAGCCAAAAAATATACCCCAATCGGCCAAAACACCACTACTGCGGTGTCCCCGTCCATAGCGTGACACTACCTAATTTCCACCGCGAAGCCTTGCAAAAGATGCGGTACAAGGTAAGTTTAACAAGGCCAGCAAGCCGATTTCAACTATTGTGATTCTTGTCACGATTAAGAGGGCGCGCGTTTTTATCCAAGAATGCAGAATCCAGGACGTTGAGCAATGAGTAAATGCGGGATGGTGCTTAAATAGTGCGGTAAGCGCGACTGCCTTTGAATCTATCTTCCTGCGGACAAAACTGATTTAGGGTTGTCGCACTTCACCCAACCTTTCGAATTGTTCGACGCGCGTACCCGATCCAATAAGTATTGTACGTAGATGCCCTGATCTAGCCCAGGGTCTCCTTTCTCACCGCCATCGATCGCGTGAAGGAAGTTTGCAAGGCACGCTGCGTGGACGCGCATCCAGCCGATGCTGAATTTGGGACCAGGAAACGCGCTTGCGGGAGCGGGGAATCGTTGGCCCGTGGCGATGCGTGTCCAACCTTGCATACCGCCGATGGGTGCGGCAGCGGCACTCATGTCGAAAGCCTCAAGAAAATGCGGGTCCATGCTGTTAAAGCGCAACGCGCCTTTCTCGCCATGTATCTCAAAGCGCACTTCATCTTCAGTGCCTGTCGCAATTTTCGTCGCCTCGATCGTGCCGAGTGCGCCGCTGGTCATGCGTGCAAGCAGCATCACGCAATCTTCCGCATCGACTTTCACCTTGCGCGAAGGATCCGCCGAGCTTGGCCGTTCTGCGTAGGCGATCTGAGTGTCTGCAACGATTGCATCATAGTCACCCAACAAGTGGTGAATTAGATCCAGAATGTGCGATGCGAGATCGTTAATGACGCCACCACCAGCTTCCGCGGAAAGTTTCCAGCGCAACGGTGCACTCGGGCTTGCACTGCCCGCATGAAGATAGGTGGCGCGAAATTCCAATACGCGCCCAACGAACCCTTCGTCGATGAGCTGCTTTGCGCGCATTACAGCAGGGAAGAAACGGCATTGCAGCGTCATTTGCGCGGTGGCTTTGTACGCCGACAGCGCCGCGACGATCTCCTCCGCTTCCCGCATATTCACCACGAGCGGTTTGTCGCAGTAGATGTGTTTCTGGTGCTGCATGGCCGAGAGAAGCGCGTCTTTATGCAGATGATTGGGCGTGCAGATATTTACCACGTCGATCTCGGGATTCTCGGTGATTGCGCGATACTCCGTTGTGGCGACCTCTGCACCGAGTTGGGCGCGCCCGGCCTCTGCGGTCTCGGGCTTGCTGGTGCACACGTGCGTAATCCGTCCGCGCACACCCAGTTTGTCGTAATAAAATGGCAGTGTCGTGTAACCGTACGCGTGCACCTTACCGATAAAACCGAGCCCGATAATTCCCACACGAAGCGTTTTCACCGCGATCTCCCGAAAAATGCAATCATCTCATATCGCATTGCGACGTTCACATCGTCTACGCGGTTGCCGCCAAGGGAGCGCGACTCGCGCTGTATCCAAACTCGGCCGCGACTTCCGCGATCGATTCTTCGATAATGTCCATACCCTTCATCGCAACATCGTCGGGCATGATGATGGGCGGACTCATGCGAAGAATGTGTCCCGCGGGAATCCAGGCGAGACCTCTTGCAAACGCCTTTTGATAAACAAGTTTGCCCGCCTCGTCGAAAGGTTCTTTTGTCCCTTGGTCTTTGACGAGTTCCACGCCAAGCAGGCAACCTTTCGCGCGCGTGTGGCCTACAATCGGATAACGCCTCGGCCAATCGGCCATGCGCTCGATGAACAGCTCTTCAAGGTGTTGCGCATGTGCGAGTAAGCCTTCCTCTTCGATCACCTCGATGCTCGCAAGCGCGGCAGCGCAGGCCATCGGATTGCCGCCGTAGCTGGTCGATGCGCTGATTTTGTCTACCGCGTCCGCGTAGGGCGCGCGCACTACCATTGCCGTCACCGGGAAACCGTTTCCAAATCCTTTGCCGAGCGTTGCCACATCCGGCACGGTATTCCAATGATTCGTGCACAACCAGTCGCCGGTGCGGCCAATGCCGGTGAGCACCTCATCGGCAACCAATAGAATACCCCGCGCATCGCAGAAGGTACGCAGCTTGGGGAAGAAATCGTCCGGCGGCATCACGCTCCCGCCCCAGCCCTGAATCGGTTCCAACACGAACGCTGCGATTTGACCTGTTGTAGATTCTTTTATGAACGTATCGTAGAAATCGAGATAGGCTTCCGTGTCGAGGGAACCGTCAGCACGTCTCCAAAGCGGACGATAGGTGTCCGGTCGCGGCACCATGTAGAAGCCCTGGCTGCGGCCCGTCCCGCTAAATTTGGTCATGTTTGCAAGACTGACAGCGTGGCCGCTCTTGCCATGAAAGTCACGATAACAACTGATGAACTCTGTCTTGCCTGTCGCGGCGCGGCACGTACGCAGTGCCGCTTCCACCGCAGTCGTGCCGCTATCGTAGAGCTGAATCCCCTCAAGGTCGGCGGGCATAATCTCCACGATTTTTTCGATCAGACGGACTTTTATTTCGGTCGTAAAGTCGTGGCAATTCATGAGTGTTTTTGCATACTGGGCGACAGCTTCAGAGACTTTCGGGTGGCAATGCCCAAGCGTAGTGACGTATATACCGCTGGAAAAATCGATGTATTGGTTACCGTCGACATCGCGCAGAACACACCCTTCGCCGGATTCAAACGCCACCGGAAACAAACGTACCTGACCCGATAAGCCGCGGAAGTATTTTGAGGCGCGCGCATGCAGTTCTCTGCTTTTGGGGCCGGGCGATTCGTTGATATTCGGAATGCGGTCGAGATCGACATGGTATTTGCCGGGATCATAGGTGCCCATGAGAAGTCTCCTATTGTCATTGGCGATATGTTCATATAGAAAGATTAACATGTTTATAGAGAACTTATCAATCGCACGCCAAGTCTTTCCATATTGCACAAGGAGTTGCGAGAGACCTTACCCGCCAGTAGAATCCTCCACCATGAATGACACATCGAATACTGACCGGCGCGACTTGATTCGGAAATGGCTATCCGAAGAAGGGTCCCTGCGCGTGGGCGATCTCGTGGATCGCCTCAAGGTGACCTCCATGACAGTCCGCCGTGATCTCGCGGCCATGGAGGAAGAGGGCGTGCTCGTGCGCACGCACGGCGGCGCTGCGTATCAGGCGCCCATGGTGCGCGATCTGTCCTTTTCCGAAAAGGACGCCTTGCAGGCGCGCGAGAAGTCCGCGATTGCACGCGAGGCAATTAAGCTCCTGCACCCTGGCGCATCTTTGTTCATCGACACGGGAACTACGGCGCTGCATTTCGCGCGGGCGCTTCCTAAGACTATGAATCTTCGCGTGTTCACCAATAACCTGCGCGTGGCCATGGACCTTTTTTCGCGCGAAGGATTTGAAGTCAATGTGTTTGGTGGGACCCTTGCGCAGCATAGTCCGGATCTCGTGGGGGAGACGGCGCTGACGCGCGCGCAGGAATTCCGAGTCGATATCGCTTTCTTCGGCGCGGACGCCATTGATCCGCGGCGCGGCGAAGTCTACGCGGCCAATATTCCTACAGCCAATCTCGATAAGACAGTGCAACGCCAAGCCGAAAAACTGGTTGTGTTGGCTGACAGCACAAAGATTGGCAAGCACAGCGTTGCCTTGGTCGCTCGATTAAACGAGCGGATCGTACTCGTCACCGATGACGGGGCATCAGCGCGCGACATTGCAAATCTGCGCAAGTTTGGTGCGGAAGTACGCGTCGTCAAGACGCAGGTCTAATTGGCATTCTTCTTAGACGGCCGCCTTCTCTAGCTCTGGTCCTAACCCGTCCGCAACCGCCGCCGGCGAAAGTCCGTCACGAACGACCCTGCATAGCGCACTCTGGAATGCGATCGGATCCGGCACTTGGATCGCATTGCGTCCGAAGACAACGCCTGCCGCGCCCGCGCCGATGATGCGTTCTGCGAGCCGCAACGCGTCCAACTGCGTCGGCAACTTTTCCGCGCCCAGCCCAAACACCGGCACGGCACACGTGTTCACTACTTCCGAGAAACGCTTCGTATTGAAAGTCTTAATGCAGTCCGCGCCAAGTTCGGCGATGATGCGGGAACCCATATAAACATTCTCGTGTAATTCGTCCGCGTTCATATCAAGGTGTCCCGTGGGGAAGTATTCACCCATGACCGGAATTCCAAGCTGATGACATTCCTCGGTCAGCCGCGAAAATAGCGCGACATTCTGCGCGTCACGTTCTTCGTCTCCGGTTTGTAGCGTTAGCGATACCAGCGCAATGTCCATCCCTTCGCGCAAGGCGGCTTCAACCGAAGCGCCGTCGACACTCTTCGCGCGCTTGTAGTTCCAGGAAAAGCAATACACGGTGTTCCAGTTCAGACGCACGAGCGCGAGCGGTCGCCGATACCCGGCGAAGACGCTCGAACAATGCCGTAACATCCCCGGCGACACGAGGACGGCGTCCACCACGGGATTGATGCGGCGGACCGTTTCCGGCAGCACTTCCATGCCGGGAATCGGGCCGTCGAACAGGCCGTGGTCCACTGCTACAATGACCGAGCGGCCCTGGCCGAGGAGGCGTTTGAGTCGAAGTGCTCTTCCATCCATGATCACGAGTGTTCTCCTATCGCGGGTCGACCGCGGCGTGCCGAGGGATTGTTCGAATGAATTGTGAATTGGACTTAAACATTGTGTTTGTTTATAACATGAATTATGTTTGAAAGCAAATAATAGAAAAGACCGAATATGCCCAAACAGGACACTTTGCTTGGCATCGACTTAGGGACGACTTTTCTCAAAGCGAGCGTATTTGATCGCAGGACTGGAAGCGTCATCGCACAGGATGGCGTGCGTTTAGCAGTGCGCGAACTCCCAAACGGCGGCCGAGAGCAGGACGTGCCCGAGATCATGCGCGTGTTGAAGCGCATGGCGCGCACGCTGAAAAAGGCCAATGCATCCGCCTGGAATCGGATTGTTGGCGTGGGGGTCGCATCGCAAGGCGGCAGCAGCATTATTACGTCCCCCGATGGCACGCCGCGTACCCCGATGCTTCTTTGGAATGATGCGCGCGCACAGGGTGAATTTGCGGAAGTGCTGAAACGCCTGCCCCTGTCATTCTGGAGAGAGGTAACGCTGCGAGACGTACCCCCGCATGGGATGGCGCGCATCGCATGGCTGTTGAAGAATCGTCCCGAAGTCCTGAAGGGAAAAAGCGGCGGCGTGCTGCACGCCGGGGCCGGCGATTATCTGTTTTTTGCATTAACGGGGAAGTGGCGGCAGGAACCGGGAAGCACAATCCAAATAGGACCGTACAATGTTAAGGCGCGCGCGCTCGATGAGCGTCCGCTGAAAGCTTTCGGGCTCTCAATCGATTTTGTGCCACCTTTACGTATCGGCGATACCACCGAGCCATTGTCGAGTGTCGGCGCTGCGCTATTGGAACTTAACTCCGGTACACCCGTGGCGGGGCCATACATCGATCAGGAAGCCGGCTACCGCTGTGCCGCCGCCACAGTCGATTCGCCGCTACATGTTTCCCTGGGCACGGCATGGGTGGGCAATTTTGCAATTGACGAATCCAAGGCAGGCTATGCGCCGTATCAGCTTGTTCTACCAGGACCGGACCGCAATCGGCGCTTGGTCGTCTTACCGCTTTTGACGGGCAATGCAACTTGGGAATGGGCGTTGCGCGAGTTCACGGGGACCAAAAGCGCGCGATCGATCGCAACCGCGAATTCCATCCTGGCGAAAAAACCATTTCCGCACGCCGGTCTGCATTTGCTCCCCTGGAATGCGCAGGACAATCCTCTCTTGCCGAATTTCTACGGAGGGGGTACGTTCACGGGAATGACGACCCAAACCACACATGAAGATCTGCTTTCGGCCACGGCGCTCGGATTGGTTTGTGAATTTGCGCGGGTCTTCGCCGAATTGCGTGACCAGGGAGTTGTAAAAAGCGTCGTCCTCAGCGGCGGGGCGAGCAAAGGAGAGCACTTCCGTAAACTGATGGCGACGTTGCTTGCGCCGCTTCCCGTGTATTGGCAGACAGACAGCGATCTTGCGGGCGCACGAGGCGCTTTGATTGCGTTTGATAGTAAGGCGTCCCGCGCAGCATTGAAGCGTGAGTCGTTACCGGACAAGAAACTTCAGGAGCAGTTTCGTCGCCGCGCCTTAGAATACAATACGATCATTGACCAGCTGTACGGTCACGTGAAAGCGGGACGTCCCTACACGCTGAAATAGGCGTCACCAATACCGGAAATACATCCACACCACGACCAGAGTAATTACCGCCCACCACAGCCCAGGCCGCATAAACCCGCTCGGCTGATTTTTCCCGGTTGTGGACAGTGCGTCCTTCCAATTCCAGATGAGGCCTTTCAACTCTTCTTCGGCCTTAGGTTTTGTGAGCAAGCTCACCACTACACCCAGTGCAAGACACGCCCAAAAAACGATGCCCGTACGGTTCGCGAAAGGCAATTTTTGACCGCTGTTGTAAATCGGCCAAAACAGATCAATGGCGGCACTGAGTGGTAGCGTGAGTCCGCCTGCGGCCAGCGCGCCCGCGTGCGTGGCGCGTTTCCAAAAGATTCCGAGCAGAAACATCGCAGCGATTCCTGCCGCAAAATACCCGTACGCATCCATTAGATAAATGAACACCGGCTTATCCGAATAATGAATAAGCACCCAAGCCCAAAACACACCCAACACACCCACTACCGCACCGACAATTTTTCCGAAGCGCACTACTTGAAGCTCGCTGGCCTTGGGATTGATGTACGGCAAATAGAAATCGATGCTGGCGATGGTCGTACAAGAATTAATCGCGCCCGAAACGTGCGACATGATCGCGGCGCTTAGACCTGCAAGCACCAAGCCGATTAGTCCGTGTGGTAGCAACTCCTTCACCAACGTTGGAAATGCCTCGTCCGCCTTCTCCAATCCGGGAAACAATTTCGCCGCCATCAAACCGGGCACGACCGTGATGAACGGGATAAAGAACTTGATGTATTGCGCAAACACGACGCCCATGCGCGCGTGCGTTTCATCCTTTGCTGCTAGCGCACGCTGCACAATGAACTGATTTGTCGCCCAGTAAAATGCGCTGATGCAAAGCGTGCCACCGACGTACTGCGTCCATGGGTAATCCGGATCGTTCGACGGTAGTATAAGTTTCCATTCCGTTTGCGTAACCATGACGTTGTCCCAACCGCCCGCGGCATGAATAACGGAAAACGCGAGCGCAAGGCCGCCCATGACGAGCACTGCCAGTTGAAGCATTTCCGTCCATACTACCGCGCGCAATCCGCCTGTGATGGTATACACACACGTGAGAAATGCAAGCACAACGATACTAAGCAGCATGTTGATACCAAGCAGAAAGTGCAGCGTGAACGCCCCGAGATACAGCACCGCGCTGATTTCGACGAAAACGTAAATCAACAGAATCAACCCTGCATACGCCACACGCGAGGCCCCGCCGAACCGGCGCTGCAGAAATTCCGGCATCGTATAGAAGCCATTGCGCAAGTAGAAGGGGAGGAATATCCACAGCAGCACATTGAGGCCGAGCAGAATTGCGCCCCATTCTGCGGTGATCGCGACGAATCCGCGGTCGTATGCCGCGCCTGTCAAACCCACAAATTGGTGCGTGCTCAAATTAGAAGCAACAATACTGCCGCCGATCATCCACCAAGGCAGTTTGTCGCCTGCGAGGAAGTAATCGCGCTTGGTGCCTTCGCTCTTGCGCGTAGCATAAAAACCAAGCGCGATAACCACGGCAAAATAAACCGCGAAGATTCCAATGTCCAACCCGCTGAGGGCCATAGATGAAACCTCTCCTCACCCTGAATGAAGAACCGACACACACCACCGATGCGCGACCAATATTGCGTCTGTGAACTTAATTTGCCTTCGGCGGCACCACACAAGGAATCCCGCAATACGTTGCGAAATGCACGATCGATTCCAGTGGCGCATCGTGCACCAGCGCGCAATGATGTGTTCCGCCGTTTTGCGAATACCACTCCAGAAATGTCGCGACATCTGATTCTGCTCGGAACCAGCCGCGCACAATGGGCTTCATCTCCGTACACGTCGTATCACTGAGAATCTCCACCGGCGCCGCGAGCAGACGGAAACTATCGTTAGGGCCAGGTGCGAGATTGACCAATATCGCCGGCCCACGTTTCATCGCGCCCACGAGTATTGCCGGATTGAGCGCACCGGTGAACGGAAAGTCTTTTTCCACCAGGTGCACGTCGCCGTCCGCGCAGTTTGGATTGAACTCACCCATATGTGAGAGAAAAACCGAATTGCCATTCCAATCCGGACAAAACATCTCCGTAAAATTCACAAGGTAGGAACGATTCAATGCGCCAACCAACGAAGCGGTCAGCACGTCGCCTTCGCCAGCGTAGCCGAAGCCCTCCGCCATTAATTTGGAAGCGCCAAGAAATGGGGGAGTGCAGAGCGGCCCGTCCTTCTTGTCGAACGCAAGAAAATTAAAGCTGCACGCGCGACACCCAGCATCTTGCACGACCTTCCGTAGCGCGAGATCCGCGCGCACGGACCGGCGATGGACCTCTTCGCTCGCTTCGATTTTGTACTTCTGCCGATCTAATGCTAACTCGCATGTGATTGCGTCATCGGATATATCACCAGCGGCCTTGGTTATCGGCTTTGTGTCGGACTGAATAACGTCGATGCCCAGCTTGTCACGAAGCACTGCGGCTTCGACATGAAAATCTCCCATGCCCTTGAAAGTCTCGCCTACGCGAAGCACCCGCATGTGTCGAAGTGCATTTGCGGCAGCAGCCGAGCGCGCATGTGACGCAGCGCGGTCGATCACCTGCGAGGTTTTCCAATGCCCGGCGACGACGTTGAACGCCCGCCCGCGGCGCAAGAGGACAGACGCGAGGTCCTGCAGGCCGTGGATGCCATGGTTATAAAGAATTCGATCCGGATGCGTCGCCGCGCCGAACGATTCATCCATCGTCGTATCGAGCAATAGAAGTGGCAAAGAAGTTTTCGCCAGCACATCTACACTTTCCAAAGAAGGCGAGTATGCGAGATGCATCACAACCAGCAGATCGACCTGCGCGTTTTCCAGCCGATCTACGGCCACCGCCACTTCGGTCTTGGTGCAGCAAACACTTTCACGCCGCACCTCAATGCTATTGCGCCGAAATGATCCTTCGATGTCTGCAAGAAAGGGCGCGAACACAGGACGCATCTGTGGCATCACGCGATCATACAATTCGATATAGAGCGGCAGCAGGCCAATCGTGACAGGCTTCGACATCAAGCACCCCTACTCAGATAGATGAAAACAGCACGCGATTCCCCAGCACAAGGGAAAACATGGTAACGCCCGGCGAGACACTTATCCATTCGACGGTGATTCATCACGAATTTTAACTACTTCCGCAATGTCAATCGCACCCTTATATATCCGCACATCGCGAAGCGATCCGTTGAAGTAGTTCTCCTGACCAAAGCCGATAAATAACGGACGGTCATTCGACAGATCAAAAGCAGCAGCGTCAAAGGATTTTGAAGTGGAGACGAGTTTGCCGTCCACGTAGAGTTTCAATTGGTCTTTCTCGCGCACTGCCGCGATGTGCCGCCACTCCGCACCGAGGTCCTCGTCGTAGGAAACGCACCTGCCGGCCTCGAAGCTGAATACTTTCCCCACGTCGTATTTGAAGTCGGCCGAGCCGCGGCCTTGGCAGGTTCCCGTACCACAGTAAAGGCGGCCGTTATACACCGTCATTGAAGGCACGCGGTCCCAAGTCGTTGAGACTTTTGTATTGAAGTCTGGATTAACGAGTAGGGCCGAACCAAAGACCATTTCTGCTCGCCTTCGTAACGCCAAACCTCTGCCTTGGGAATGACACCCGCATACAGCTTGCCGTTATAGGTCGTAAGATCGTTAACTTCATTGCGTTTCAAGGACGGATCAATACCAACCAATCCGCATTCTGAATACTCGTGTCCGCCCTCGTAGCGGAGAATCTTGCCATCTGGCCACGTACCTATATGGAGCCTGCCTTCGTATACGCCGAGCGTGTGAATCTGATCGTTGCCGAACTTTCCGCTGCGTCCGGTATGAAATACTTCACCGATGTCTTCCCATTCGACGCCGGGTGTATAACGAAACACTGAAGCACCATGCCGCGCGGCATAGAGCTTTCCCTGGAATGGCATCATCGCGACGATGTCGCCGGCAGGATAGGCGTTGTAATCGATGCTGCCAGGACGGCCCGATACGCTCCATTGCTGATCGCCCTCGCATCGATACACCGCATCGGTGTTGTCAGATGCATATAGGTGACCGTCAAACGACGCCATGCTGCTGACCCGGAACGAAGGCAAGCCGCTTGGCGCGACAAGTTGTCCGCAGTCTTTCCAATCTTCTCCACCGGCATATTGATAGATTTGCGCCGGGTCGCCATTTTTCTCGCCAAGCCCTTTCCAGACTTTCTCCCAGTCCCAGATGCCCGAGCCCGCGTACAACTGTCCTTGGTGAACAACGTCGCAAAACACACTGATGTTCTTTAGATGCTCCGTTCCGCTGACGCGCCCGCAGTCGATCCAGTTCTGGCCGCCGTCATAGCGAAACATGTGGCAACCATCTTTTGGATCGGTCGCGTCAGAAATGCCGGTGTAAAGGTGGCCGTTGTAGACCACAAGTGTGCTGACAAGTCCATTGCTCGGCCAAGGCCGCCCGCAATCTTCCCATTCGCTCTCGATAGCGTTATCGATTCCGAATTGCAGATTGCGCATGTCGCTGAGAGAGCAGTACCCCGGTGAACTCGCAGTCACATGTAAATTGATCCCGCGTCGTGTGGCCTGATCGAATTTGTTGAGGATGTCACCGGGAACATTCCGCATACGCCCATCGCACTTCACCCAGGCAGTAATCGCGAATTCCGTTGCGCCGAGATCGAACGCGTCATTGTCCGGCACCTCAAGGTAGTGATTCATTCCATCGAAGTTGGCGCCGCCGGGGTCTAAGGTTGCTCCATGATTAATGGCGTCATTCCCTTTTCCCGAAGAATCTTTGGTATCGCCTTGTAGTTTCCAGTGGCCAACCAACTCCGCAGCATGGACTGTATTTGACCCTATTGCCAACGCTGTAAAACAAAACAGATAGTGGATAACTGGCTTCATCTTCACCGCACCGCGATCGAAATCAATTGTTTATGTTATTTATAAACATATTAAATGTTTATATGACACACAATAGCATAAGCCACCGCCATTCTGTCAAGCCACTCCTCCAGCCTTACGCGGCCCCGGGAAACGGATTGCGTTCCGGAAAGGTCTCCTGGTGCCAATACGGATAGCTCGGCCGCTGATAGCTGATTTCGTTGAGCCGTTTCATTTGCGAAGATGAAAGTGCCCAACCCACTGCCCCGAGATTTTGCTTCAACTGATCTTCCGTGCGCGCGCCCACGATCACCGTTGCTACCGTTGGACGTTGAAGTAGCCAGTTCAACGCAATTTGTGGAATCGATTTCCCGGTCTCTTTGGCTATTTCGTCAAGTGCATCAATGACGGCAAAAAGGTAATCATCGTGAATTGGCGGCCCGGCATCCACGGCCGCCTTCTCATTCAATCTACTTACTTCAGGTTTCGGCGCTCCGCGTCTTAGTTTTCCAGTGAGGCGTCCCCAACCCAATGGGCTCCACACGACCGCGCCAACCTTTTGATCGAGTGCAAGCGGCATCAATTCCCATTCGTAGTCTCTGCCGATAAGAGAGTAATAAG
Source organism: Candidatus Hydrogenedentota bacterium (assembly GCA_020848835.1). Lineage (GTDB taxonomy): Bacteria > Hydrogenedentota > Hydrogenedentia > Hydrogenedentales > SLHB01 > JABWCD01. The sequence goes on along the minus strand of JADLHJ010000072.1, from coordinate 59,922 downwards.
CTTGGTGTGCGACATAACGCGGCAATCCTCGCTGTTCTGCGATGGCGATCGATTTCATCAAGTGCCAGCCTGAAAAGTTGGAGCAACCGATGTACCGCACCTTTCCCGATTGCACCAATCCATGCAGAGCATCGAGTGTCTCTTCGATAGGCGTGAGGGCGTCAAATCCGTGCAACTGAAATAGGTCGACGTAATCTGTACCCAGCCGCTTGAGACTTCCTTCGATTGAGCGGGTGAGGTGGTGGCGGGACGAGCCCACATCATTCGGCCCTTGCCCTGCACGAAACGTCGCCTTCGTTGAGATGAGGACCGCATAGCGGCGTCCTTTGATAGCAAACCCAAGGATTTCCTCTGCAGCGCCGTCGGAATAGACATCCGCGGTATCGAACATGTTGATGCCTGCTTCGAGACAAATATCAACAAGCCGCTTCGCTTCTTCAGGTCCGTTGGTGCCGAAGGCCTTGAATCGGCTTCGGCTGTCGCCAAACGTCCCGGTTCCAAAACTTAATGCGGGCACCTTTAACCCGGAACCACCCAAGACCCGATACTCCATCTAATATCTTCCTTTCAACAATCAAAGTAGTTTTCATTGTAAATTGCATATGTGATAGGCAAAGGGACGGACGCACACTTTAGACGCTTCGAAGGCACCAACACCCAAACTCAATCGAACAGATTGACCACGCGAAAGGGATTAAGCGTAAGGATCGAATTCGATACGCGGACCCAAGTTTTCCGGTTCGTAGTTTCCATCGATGCCCAAGATACGCTCTAGTTCCTTCACAGCCTGTCTTCCCACCGGCTGGACCGGCGAACTGAGCATGGCCGACTTGAAGGGCGGCCACTGTTGACCGGCCCAGACGTTGCTTACGTCCTGGTGTATGTGAATGAAATCTTCCGGACAACGCCTAAAACCACTTTCATGGATTGACGTCAACACATCGAACTGATCCGAGTAGATTGAGTACACCGCGTCAAAATCGTCGTGCTGCCGAAAAAATCGCTCGACGCTCTCGCGCAGGTCAGTCGCATACAGTTGTGCCGCCGCCGCCACGCGCACCGTCACCAACTGTTCCTCTGGCAAGCGCATGCCTCGCCGCTCCATCGCGGCGCGCAGCGAACCAATTTGATTGATCATCAATTGGTCGTTACGCACGCCCACCATGCACAGCAGTTTCTTGCGCCGCTTCTTAACCAAATACTCGGCGATCGCTTCGCCCATCTTTTCGTAATCATAGTCAGCCGAAGCGATCGGAAGGTTCGCATAGGTTCGGCCAACAACCACCACGGGAATGTCTGCTGCCAGTAGCGCGACAAGCGCCGGCGGGGGAGCGACAGGTGGCTTGATCCAGATAATCCCGTCTAAACGAAGCGCGCGCACATGGTTGGCAAAACCCATCGGGTCCTGGTCCGGTAGAAGCGACGGGACCAATTGGATTGTGTGCCGCAGTCCGGCCTGTTCCGTGATGCCGGCAAGAAACATCGTGACGTTGTGGTGCGAAATTCCGGGGTCCCAAGATGGCGGCACGACACCAATCTGCAGCGACTCATGACCGTTATGCGAGAGTTTACGGCGTGTTTCCAGTACGAATGTTCCCGAGCCGCGGCGCTGCTCGATGCGACCTTCTTTCGCCAATGTTTCCAGAGCACGATAAACATCGTGCTGACGCAACCCGGAAATCTCCTGAAGCGTGCGAATGGAAGGGAGGCGATAGCCCACTTGAAGCGTTCCAGAGTCCAATAAATCCCGTAGCGCCTGGATCATTTCGTCACGGGAAGAGCAATCTTGGAATGCCGCTTCCCAACCATCCGATTGCTGCCCCAATACCTGTGATGACGATAAAGGGGTAAATAGCCGAGACTTCGTAATCGTGCTTTGTTTCACGCCCATTCCCTTAGCGGTTTTTTCTCGGACACCGAAATGTCCGGTGTCATTGCCGAACCAATAGTACCTCGGCAAACAATTGTACGCAACTGTTTGATTCAAGTCAATCGGCTAAATTTTCTATTGAAACGCTTAAAACGATGTGATATTGTCTTTTCGTGCAGGGTGCAATCTTCAGTTGATTCAGTAGTCGACAAACAGTTGAAGGATTGTGTGCAGCGAGTGAAGCTAAGTGTTGACTTATGAGTTCGCTCGTGTTATAAAACGTAAAATTAGTTCAAATCGAACAAGAAATTATTTTAGAAGTAACAATGGCGCGGGTTGGTGGACAACGCTCGCCGCAAAAAGGAGGAACTCTCAAATATCGTCAGACGCGTGGGCAGGGTTGAGGGATAGTGCTGGCGTAAAGCTATCGGGTTGAAGTAAGCCAGCCAGCAATATTCGGGAGTACGTAGTTCGGTTCGTTGTATGTCGTGCTCGGTTTTACTTAAGTGGGGATTAACAGAGGAGAGGCTGCAATGCGAAGAAAGGGCTTTACGCTCATCGAGCTTCTCGTCGTCATCGCGATTATCGCGATACTGGCGGCGATTTTGCTCCCGGCCTTGGCGCGCGCGCGAGAAGCGGCACGCCGGGCATCTTGCCAAAACAATCTAAAGCAGTGGGGACTGATCATGAAATTGTTCTCCGGCGAGAACAAAGATCGTTTCCCCGACGGCTCAGATTACACCACCTATGCTGGACATTATTGGATGGGGCTCAACGCAGACCAGATATTCCCGGAATACTGGACGGATCCCGCACTAGCGCGCTGCCCTTCCGATGCGGGTGCAGATAATGTCGCCGGAAGCTATGGTCTCGAGCAAGACTTTACCGGTCAAGTCAGCCGTATTCAGAATTCAACCACCGGTACTTCTGACGCAAAGAAGGCGTGCCTGGCGCAGAAACTCAGCAATCCCATCTCGTATCTGTACAATCAGTTCGCACTAAAGAGCCAAAGTGCAATCATCGACGCGCAGTTTGGGATGTTCTACGCCGACCTCGGTGTGCCGGGGTGCGGTTGCGATGCTCCTGTGACGTTCATCTTCCACAACCCGGATACGGCCGATGTGGATTCCTCCTGCCAATATGTTTATCAAGCGCGCTGCAACGGCAAGCCTGTCGCGGTAAATGGCATGGAACAAGGTGGCTACACCTACGGCGGCGCGGTGCAGTTCGATGACGACGGCGTCACGCCCTTGACGGGCAACTACCCGCACCTCAAAGAAGGTAGCGAACGCTTCTTCATCACTGACATCAACAACCCAGCCGCGGGCGCCAAAGGACAAAGCTCGGTCTTCGTGATGTGGGATGCCTACACAGACGGTAAAGACGTCATCGCGCCAGATGGCGGCGGTGTATTGCGATTCAATCACTTGCCAGGCGGATCGAACGTACTGTATATGGACGGCCACGTCGAGTATGTGAAATTGAACGACAAAGCGCCGATGTTGACGACGTCGCTTCCTGGCGCATCCTTGGCTGGCGGGCCTTATCCACCGTACGCAAATGCGTGGATCGCGCTGGTCGCTGGTTATGGCGGTTCCGGTTAGCCAACAACCACACTCGAGTAGCAGGATTTCAAGTCCCGTACCTCGTCATTCGGCCGGCAAGGGGTCCCTTGCCCCTTGCCGGCCGGCTCCCGAAACCATCTGAAATTACGTGTAGGGGACAGTAAACGATGAAATTAAAAACACAGATAATGCACCGGGTTGCGGCAATCGCACTATTTGGTGCAGCAGTTATCTTGCCGGGATGCGGCTCGCACGAGGTCATTGTGCCGGGGGTGAAGGAAGAATCACTCACACCGGAACAGAAGGCGCAATTCGAACGCATGAAAAATGCGCAGGCAGAAGCAATGCGCAAAGCAGGCTTCGAGAAACCAGTTGTAATGACGCCACAGGAATACGCCCTACAGCAGGTCGAGGCGCATAAGCAAGCACAAAAAGAGGCCAAAGCGGATTCGGGTGAGAAACAGGGCGCATCGGAAAGTCCTTCCGGTCAGTAACGCTCAAAAGAAATCTGCACAATATTGCCGTTATTTTTAGAAAAATTAGCAAAAGATGTACAAAGCACAATATAGCTCCCGCATAAGCCGAACAATACACGCGCTTGCCGTCATGTTATTCGCAGCTATGGTTTTGGTGAGCACGGTAGAGGCGGAGGAAGACGCGCCCGTCCTCGTGTTGCGCGGGGCCGCAGTCTTCGATTCGGTGCGCGGAGAAATGCTGCCGAACCAAATCGTTATTGTTCGTGGCGAAAGAATTGAAAGCGTCGGCGCCAATCTAAGTGATGCGGTAATTCCTCCCAAGGCCGATATCGTCGACGCAACCGGCAATTTTATCATCCCCGGCATGATAGATGCCCATGCGCACCTTCAACATCAATTGAATCTTGCGCACATGACGGGCGAGGAAGTCTTGCCGTTATATCTCGCCTGCGGTGTAACCTCCTTGCGGGAAGTTGGCGACCAGGTATCCGTACAAAAACTGATTTTGAATTACGCGGAAGCCCATCCCGAGTCGTGTCCGCGCATCTTTATGTGCAGCCCGCTAATCGATGGATCTCAACCTTTTCATCAAGACGTCGGCTGGGATCTCTCCGATCCGGAAAAGGTGCCTGCGTTCGTTGAAGATATGAAAGCCTGGGGCGTTACGACCTTAAAAATATACGTTGGTACGCAACAGCCGGTTGGTAAGCGCGTGATCGAAGAAGCACATAAGCACGGTCTCGTGGTCACAGGGCACTTGGGTTTGTACCACGCCCAATACGCCGTTCACGATGGCATCGATTGCCTCGAACACATCTGGTCTGTCTTCGACTACATCATTCCCGACGGCCCGCGTCCGGACGGATATCGTTCTGTAATGGATTTGACGACGCCGAAAGCAAAGGACCTGATCGCAAGCATAAAAGAACACAACACAGCGGTGGACCCCACATTGACCATCTTCCGCAATGCGCTGCTGCTGACCGATCTTGAAGCGGTGTATACCAATCCCGATCTGGCTTACGTGCCCGCGCGCCTGCGCAAGCGTTGGGAAAGCCACCGCGCGAACCAGGGACTTAAGCCCGAGACTTTCGATCTTCGGCGAAAGGAATTCGAAAAGTATCAGGAATTGACCGGTATCTTATATCGCGAAGGCGTCACCATACTCGCGGGCACGGATACCGCCGAACCATACGTTATCCCTGGATTCTCGATGCACGAAGAACTCGAGCGGCTGGTAGAATCCGGGCTGCCTGCTTCAGCTGCCCTGCAATCGGCCACCATTCGCAACGCTACCGCATTGAAACAAGAGGCCAACCTGGGAAGCATTTCGCCCGGAAAATTGGCGGATATAGTGGTGCTTACCGCGGACCCATTGACCGACATTTGTAACTCGCGGAAAATTGATAAAGTTATTCGCGGCGGAATCGTGTGCGATCCGCAAACGCTATTGAAAATGGTGCCGCCGGAGTAATGGTCCGGAAGGTGTCGACTTGATTCCAAACATCGAACGGGCTGAGACGCATCGATACAGAGGAGAGCAGTATGTGGCGCGAAACAACAAAGCATGAACGAAACCGCTTGATCTTCAAAGATGAACTCGACGGTTTCTTGCCCTCGCGCATTCTCGATTTTCATGTCCATATTTGGAACGAGGGCGTATTGCCGAAGGGCAAGATGTTCCAATCCGGCGGACCGGAGATCACGAGCTATACCTTCAAAGAGCTTGATAAAGACTTGAGCGAGTGCTTTCCTGGCAGAGAAACTTCGGCGCTATGTTTCGGCCTGCCAACGATTGATGGCGATCATCATCGCAACAATGAGTACATCGCGAACGGCTGCGACAACGAAACCTTCTTCGGATTGCGACTCTTGGATCCCTGGCGCGACGACGCCGAATCCGTGCGCCGCGATTTGGAAGGCGGACGTTTACTCGGCGTGAAGCCATACCCTGTTTATCCGCGGAAGACTAATGAAGCCACAGTGGAAATCCCGGAGATGCTTCCCGATTGGGCAATGGAAGTGGTCAATGAGGTTGGCGGACTCGTGATGCTCCATATCCCGCGGCCTGGACGTCTGGCAGATCCGGTCAATCAGCGCCAACTTATAGAGCTGTGCACCAATTACCCGCGCGCGCGCATCGTGCTCGCCCATATCGGCCGCGCGTATTTTTATAAAAATGTCATTGGCAACCTCGATGCGCTAATCGAATTACCGAATCTCTACTACGATCTAGCGATGGTAAATCACTGGGAAGTGATGGAATACACCTTCGCCCGAGTCGAGCCGCACAAGGTCCTTTTTGGTTCCGACATCCCGATCGCACTCGCGCCGGGTAAATCCGTCGAAATCAACAACAGCTACACATATGTCACGCCCAAACCATGGTCGTTGTCGATATCCGACGATCACGGGAAGATTCCCTTCACATCTTTTCTTTACGAAGAATTGCGCGCAATCAAGAAAGCAATCGAACGTCTTGGTCTTGGAGAAGAGTATGTGGAAGGGCTTTTCTACCGCAATGGCATGAACCTTTTACGCGAAGTGATCGACGGCATGAAATCCATGACGGCAGCCGGCGCTGTTGCGAAATAAGTATTGAGGAGCAGCAGCACCATGTACACAAATATGAGTCGGCGGGCATTTTTCAGCGCAGCCGGCATCGGCGCTGCTGCAATGCTCGCGCAAGTTCAAGACACCGCACAATCTCCAATAACCTCTGAAACTGCCGCTGCAATACCAGAGACTTCGATCGGTTGGGAACCGTTCTCTGACAAAAAGCTGCGCCTGGGTCTCGTCGGCTTCGGCGTTTGCCAATATGCCGCTGCGTTCCAGTTTGAGAAACACCCAAACGTCGAAGTGGTAGCGGTCAGCGATCTGTTTCCCGATCGCCGCGATTCGCTCGCCAAAGCCGTCGGCTGCGCAAAGTCTTACGAATCGCTTGAAGAACTGGTGAAAGACGACACGATCGATGCTGTGTTCATCGGTACGGACGCACCACAACATGCCAAGCACGCGATCCTCGCACTCGATCACGGCAAGCATGTCGCAATGTCTACCCCCGCAGTCTGGGGCTCGCTCGAAGAAGCGGACATGCTCTACGACGCGGTAAAGCGCAGCGGTCTGAAGTACATGTTGTTCGAGACCTCGGCGTATCAGGAAGATTGCTCTGCGATGCGGAATATTTACAACGCAGGCGGTTTCGGAAAAATCTTGTATACAGAAGGCGAGTACTACCACTACATGCCCGCGCCCATCGATTCATTCAACGGTTGGCGCATCGGCAACCCGCCGCAATGGTATCCATCGCACGCGAATGCGTACTACGTCTGCGTGACCGGCGGCAGTTTCACGGAACTGTCCTGTCAAGGCGTGCCGAGCGCCATCGATTACATGCAGCCGCATAACAACGTCTACAGAAATCCCTTCGGCACGGAAATCGCCCTGTGTCGCACGAACGACGGCGGCACGGCGCGCATCGCGCTGAGTTGGGACACTCCGGGGCCGGACGGAATCACCGTAGGCCGGCTACGCGGCACAAAAGGATCGTTTTTTGGAAAATATGAAGGCCTGCTGAAGCCCGAAGAATTACCAAGCCTGAAGCGCCCGCCGCTGCCGCCCACGATTGTGCCCGGCGACGACGAAGGGACGCACGGCTACATCATGAGCGAATTCATCGAATCGATTCTCAAGGATCGTACGCCGCTCGTGAACATCGCGTGCGCATTGAATATGAACGTCGCGGGTATTGTGGCGCATGAGTCTGCATTGAAGGACGGTGAAACACTAAAAGTTCCGCAATACGCGGTGCCGTTGAGCACATAGCGCATCGCTTCGGTTTAATAACAATTCATTGGGCTGGTTTTAATTCTGTCTTGTAAGGAGTTCAACAATGTCTTCCAATTTCTCCAGAAGGTCCTTTCTCGGCGCGACGGGTCTTGGACTGGCTTCGCTTGGGATGGGGCAAGTGGCCTTGGCGCAAGCTGCGAAAGATGGCGAACTCATCCAGGGTTTCGAACAGGCTGCGACGACTGAAAACACGCATAAAGATTGGAAACCCATTTCCGATCGAAAGATTCGCGTAGGAATTGTCGGGTGGGGCGTGTGTCAGTTTGGTTCGGCATTCGGGTTTCAAGACCATCCGAACGTCGAGGTTGTCGCGGTCAGCGATCTCTTTCCGGATCGCTGCGCAAACCTCGCGAAAGAGTGTCGCTGCAAAAAGACCTACCCGTCGCTGGAAGAACTCGTGAAAGACGAAAATATCGAAGCGGTGTTTGTCGCGACGGATGCCCCGAGCCACGCGCGCCACTGCATCGACGCGCTCAAGCACGGCAAACACGTGGCGACCTGCGTGCCCGCCATTTGGGGCTCGCTCGAAGAAGCACACGAACTCTACGAAGTCGTGAAGAAGTCCAATCTCACCTACATGATGTTCGAAACTTCGGTGTTTCACGAAGACCTCTACGCGATGAAACAAATCTACGATGCCGGCCTTTTCGGCAAGATAATTTACTCAGAAGGCGAGTACTATCACTTCATGCCCACGCCGATCGATTCCTACAAAGGCTGGCGTATAGGAAATCCTCCGCAATGGTATCCCACACACTCGAACGCCTATCACATCGGCGTCACGGGCGGCAGTTTCACGGAAGTGTCATGCCAGGGCATGCCGAGCATCATTGATTTCCTCAAACCGGAAAACAATCCGTACAAGAATCCTTTCGGCACCGAAGTGGCCCTGTTCCGCACCAACGACGGCGGCATGTCGCGCATGGCCGTGAGCTGGGACACCCCCGCAGAAATTACCGCGGGCGAACGCGGCCGCATTCGCGGACAGAAAGCTGCCTTCGACGGACAATTCGATCCCGCATACGGCCAGGAAAAAGTCGCGCTGCCCAATATCATTCGTCCCGCACTACCGCCAACGGTGCAACCAGGCGGTCACGGCGGTTCGCACGGTTACCTGATGAACGAATTCGTCACCGCGATTATCGAGAAACGCAAACCCTTGGTCGACATCGCGACCGCGTTGAACATGACAGTCTCCGGCGTCGTCGCGCACTCGTCCGCCCTCAAAGATGGCGAGACAATGAAAATACCGCAGTTCGCGTAACCCCGAACGAATATTGAATCCTAAAGAAATTGGCGTAGCTGTAACATGCGATCATTTATCGTGCCGGTCTGCCTGTTCGCAATGGTTCTGTCATTCGGGGCTTGGGCGCAGGATGGGACGCTTCCAAAAGTCCTGCTGATTGGTGATTCAATCTCGATGGGATACACGGAGGCGGTTCAGAGAAAACTTGGACACGAGGCTGTCGTCGAACGGATTCCTGGTAATGGACAGTCCACAGACTGCGGATTGAAGAATATCGATGCATGGCTCCGCGACGATAAGTGGGACGTGATTCATTTCAATTGGGGCATTTGGGATACGCATATCGTCGATGGAAAGGCCATTCGTAACAAGCCCGAAGTTTACGCCGCAAACCTGCGGGACCTGGTCCAGCGATTAAGGTGCAGTGGCGCGGCGCTGGTATGGGCGAGCACGACGCCGGTAGCATTTGACGTGTACGTGGACGGCCTCGGTGTCGAAAAGAAAAGTGTACCCATCTACAACGACATCGCTTCTCAAGTGATGAAAGAGTTCCAAATTCCGGTCGATGACCTGTATGGGTATGCACTTCCGCGTTTAATCAAGCTGCAAACACACGATGGCGTACATTTCACTGACGCAGGCAGTGAAGCCTTGGCGGATAGCGTTGCCACGAGCATTCGTCAGGCCCTGGCAGCGCGTAAGAAAGCACCGGCCGCTGCGGAGACCAGCCCGCCCACACCGCGCCTCATGCGCAATGTGCTGCTGTGGCCCGATGGCCCGCTTGCTGATTTCGACAAGATAAAAAAACTCGACATCATCACATTGCACAGCTTCCCCCGTATCGCGCCAAAACCCGACGGACTCAAGCCCATCGATCTCACAAACGAGTGGATAGAAAAGCAATGGGCCGGCGATGTGCGGAAAATCCACGAGCAGGGCATCCAGGTATGGTCCTCCGTCAGCAGCACGGGATTCTATCCGTCCATGTTCAAAGAACACGGACTGGATCCCGAGCACTACTACGCGCGCGACGCCGAGGGCAAACCGCAGATGATGCTCGGCGGCTCTTATGGCACGGACGTGATGAGCAGTTGCTACAACAATCCTGAATGGATGGCGCTGCTGGAAGCCAATACGCTCGCTTATGCGAAGGCAGACTTCGATGGGATATGGTTCGATGTCGGCGGATATGCAGATGCAGCCCTGCTCTATTGCCATTGCCAATTTTGCACAGATGATTGGAAGCAGGCGTCGCACGATGCCGGCCTTCCGGAAGGTACGCCGTTACCGACACTCGAATCGTCGCGGGATTACACGCAAGCCGTGAACCGTGTTCATCTTCGCTGGCGCTATGACATATGGGAAAAGGAATTTCGTAAGATTCGCGACGCCGCGAAGGCAATTAACCCCGAGTTTGTGTATCTGCATAATTCTTCCGCGATGCCGGACGGTATTCCTTCGGTCGGCGTATATTTCACCGCGATCACGAAGCTTTACGACGCGGCGCATTGGGAAGAGTGGGGCCACGGTGCCGCGCCATACAGCCTGCTCCCATCCTATTTCCTGGGCAAAATGGCGGCGGGGGAGAGGCCGGTTCTTCTTGTCCAAAACGACAAGCCCGCGCGCACGGAGGTTCAGCACCGAATCGCACTCGCCGAAGCGTATGCCGCAGGGGGCGTGCTGCAGAATCAAAACATTCCTGAAGCGAACACCCATTTCTATAAATTCCTGAAACAACACGAAGACCTCTTCGTAGGCAACCAAAGCCTGGCTACCGTCGGCGTCGTGACTTCTATCTGCTCGAAGGACTTTTACGAAAACGGAGCGAGCGTCAAGCCCGCGTATTGGATGGGTTGGCTTCTGCAAGATTTGCACGTACCATACGACTACCTACTCGCAGAACGCGACATGACGCCCGAAATCTTACAGAAGTACAAAGTTATCGTGCTCCCTGATCTCGCGTTGATGAGCGACGAACAGGTCGCGGTTATTAAGCAATACATTGAGCAAGGCGGACGTGTGCTCGCCACACACAATACCGCGAAGTACGACGCGGACATGAACGATAAAGGTCGCGCGCGGCTATCAGAGTTTGCGGGCAAAAGTGTCGATGCGAGTACACGCGCAGAAATCGGCAATGGCCGTTTTGCCTATGACTCCGGCTATCCTGAGCGCGATTACACAAGCGCAAATCCGCGGGACTTGGCAATCTCAGAGAAGTTGAATCCTCCAGGAGCGCCGCCGGCGGAAATTAAGGCGGCGCTCGATTGGATTACGGAGGATTCACTTCCAATCAAGGTCAACGCCAAAACGACGACTGCGGTCATACCGCAACACCAGGCATCGCGCCTATTGATTCATGTCATCAATTACTATACGTATCCCGATGGAAAACAGATTACGCGCGACGAAAACGTGCAGGTAACGGTAAACATACCGGCCGGTCACGTAGTAAAAGCGGCGCGGGCGGTAACGCCAGACACACCAAGTTTCACCGCCGACTTTGCCTTGGCGAATCGAGACGGGTCTGTACAGATTACATTGCCATCCCTGGAAACCTACACGCTCATCGATCTCGAACTATCTCCAGCCCCCTAAAATTGCCTCACTTCCAACTGGACGAAGAATAATGAAACGCATATCTATTGGTTCATGGTCGTTTTCGCTTGGACCTTTCGCGGACAAACCAGTACCGTGGACAGAGCTATTGCAGCGCCTAAAAAAGTTGGGTTACGACGGGATCGAAGTGGCCGGCTTCTCAATCCATCCCCGCCCCGAAAATCAGCCAAGCAAGGAAGACCGCGATCGCATCAAACACGAGGCAGCGGAAATCGGCATGGCGTTTCCGAGCTACATTCCAGACCTTTGGAGCGAGCGTATTATCGACACGGACGATACAAGCGGCTACCTGAACGCATTTCGCCGCGGACTGGAATTCGCCGCGGACATCGGTGCAAAGGCGCTATGCATGGATACACTCGCACGCCCAAACATCTTCGAAACCGTGGACTATGAAACCGCTGTAAAACGCCTCAGCACCGTTTGGAAACGCTGCGCGAAAGAAGCCGCCGACCGCGGACTCTACATCGGCTGGGAATTCGAACCGGTCTACGCCTTTAACAAACCGTCGGAAGTCATTCGTATTCTTGAAGAAGTCAACGAGGAAAATTTTGGGATCTGCTTTGACTCATGTCTGGCCGAGATGATCGGTCGACACGGCCTGGGACAGTTTGGAACGAAAGAGATTCTGCGAGATGGCTGCGTCGAATTCGCGCGTAGGTTGCGTGGGAAGATTAACCACATTCATCTGATGGATAGCGATGGAATTGTGCACTTGGACGGAACGAGCAGTCAACGGTCCTTGGGAGAAGGTTGCATTGAGCTAAGCGCCGTGTTAGCAGAATTAAATTCTCCAGAGAACAAAGTTGACTGGTTGGTGGTCGATCCGGGTCTGCCGGACGATCCGTGGGGTATGGCCGAGAAGTGCAGGGATTATCTCACGCAATCGCTGCAAATGGCTTAACGCGTCAGATCCAGCACAATCAAGGTTACGCCTTGGCGCTGAAGCGGAAACGCCAGCAAAGCAATTCCTTCCTTGATAGGAATCGCGGTCTGCGGCTCGCACTCTGCGAGTTTGCTTGCCACTTCAAGTATCTCGCGCTGCGCTGACGCTAGATCTATAGGTTTGCCCATGCCTTTCCAAGCCTCGTACGAGTTGCTGTGATTCTTATCAATGCAATATCGCGTCAACTTCACTTCACCTTTCTCATGCGGCAGACCCGAAATAGTCAACTCCACCAACGCATCCGCCCCTCGCACATCGTCATCGTGATAATTCCAAACTATTACATAAAGTTTATCGCCGTCTAAGCTTGCACACGCGGACACATCCGGCACGCCGCGCACGCCTTTCTCCATAATTGATTGCGTGGAAACACTGCCGCTACTCTGCGTCGAAACGCGCTGCCCGCGCATTTTCGCGAACATCCGAAACACGTTGAGCACAGGGAGATCGATGCCGTCCGTCGCCAACGCGCGGAATCCGGCAAACGGCGGCTGCCCCTCGAACTCAAATGCCCACGTCAACGCCCCTTCGAGATTGATGTTGTGTTTCTCCGCCAATTCCAAAATGCGCGGAAACACCGCCGTCGTATAGCTCGAATACATCGTGCCGTTGCGATACGCGTTGCGCGGTTCACGGCATGCTGCACACCCCTCCGGATCGCACTCGCCGATGATAACCGGCAACTTTCCAAATTCCTCGAACGACGCAATGACGCGAAAGGCATCGTCGACTTGCCTTAACTGCTCGCCCATTCCCATGCGCACTTGTCCGTCGATAAATTCCGGTGCGCCCTTGGCGTGGAACGAAATGAAATCGAGCGGCGCTCCCTGACCCCCGGTAGCATGGTTCGCGCCACGCGAACAGTGCCGCAAAAAATCTCGCAAGAAATCGCCATCTAATCCATGCGCGGATTCCGGCCCGCCCATGCGCGCAGTTGGTAATGCGCGGCGCACGGCGTCCACAGAAAAATCGTATAGCTTGAAAAACTCCTCGCGCGATCCGCGCCAGTAGGTAATATTCGGCTCGTTCCAGATGCCCCAATACCATTGATTGACTTCGCCAACGCCATACTTTTCAACACAATGTTTTGCCCATTGATACACAAGCTCCGCCCATTTGTTGTAATCCTTCGGCGGATATGCCTGACCACTGTCGATCGGCGCGAGTTCGTTCGGCGGTGGATTCTGCGGATAGTCCTCCGGGTGCGTTGACAGTGCCTCCGGCATGAAGCCAATTTCTACATAAGGCTTCAATCCGCGTTCCAGATAGGTATCGAAAATGCGGTCCACAATCGTCCAATTGTAGACTGGCGTCCCGTCTGCGGCTTCCGTATACGCACCAGTTGATCCCCACTTCAGCGCGGGTGTCCCATCGCCACTGGTCAATAGATGGTGACATCGCACGTAAACCTGCGGATTTCCTAATTTGCCCAGCTTCGTCAGCAAGTTCTTCCCATGGGGCATGTAAGTATAGTTGGCCTCGTCATACCCAAAGAATCGCCAAATCGGTTCCACTAGGCCAATGGTCCGGGACGCGTCCACGCGGATAGAAACACGAAACTCGGCATCGGCTGGCGGACCCGATGGCTTTTTTAAAAATCTATTAATCGCCTCCGCGATGTCCTGAGGGCGTTCAGTTGGCAAGTGATGCGCCGCGTTGGGGATCCATACCAAGGCGATATTGGTGCGTTCGGGGATGCGCATGATTGCCTTGCTTGGTGCAGGCAAACCACGATCGCCCCATATCTCAAGCACAGGCACAGAAGTGTTTTCAAGAATGGGCAGGCCATCCCATCGTTTCCACGCGGAGGCAAAACTGTCGAATTGCTCCTTCGTCATGCGCGCCTTTGCTCGGTCTCGAACCGCTGCAAATGTCGCTTCCTGCTCCGGTGACGTCTTCGGCGCGCTGGAGAATGCCTCTTTCTGAACTTGGTGGTGAGTCCAGCCTTCGATCGATATCACACCCAAAATGGAATCCGGCCGACGCTTCGCCACTTCGATCGGAATCATTCCGCCGATACTGTGTCCGCCGATGTAGAATCGCTCCAGTGATAGCGCATCGATCACGCGCAATACATCTTCCGCGAACAACTCAATGGACGCGTCGAGTGTTGGTGGCCAACTTTCGCCGCATCCTCGCAACTCCACAATCACAAGTCTTAAATCTGGATCGAGGGATCGCACCATGGCATCGAAGACATCGTGACCGCTCCAACTCCCCGGAATGAGTACCAGGCACGGCCCTCGACCTTCCCGAATGTAGTACGCAATCTTTCCGCCATCATCCAGTGTCAGGCTTCGGCGATCATATCTGTACAGGTTTTCAAGATTATCCGCATGCGTGATCGTCGCAAGAGGTACTAGCGCGAACACGCATAAGATGGATAATCTGCTGAGGACTAGTCTCATTTTGAAATTGGATTGGGAATGTTCAATACGGCCATCTGATCGCGCAGAATCGACTGCAACGCCTCTATCGGTACCGTTCGCGGCGCTGTCCCGTGCTTGATTGCCAAATGCGCGGCGACGCCGGCCGCTTGGCCAAGGCACATCCACGTGGGCTCCATCCTGATACTGGAGAACGCAACGTGTGTGGTACTTGCTGCTACGGGCACGATCAGGGCGTCAATCTTCTTTGGGACCATGATGCGATAGGGGATTTCGTATGGTCGCGTAATGTAATCGAGCATACCGAGGTAACCTTCGAGCACGACGGTATCGCCAGGTTGGCGTTTGCGAGTGGGGAAGCTGTCGATAGGAAATTCGCCTACCGCAATCGTATCAGGATGATGTATTGGCTCCTCTCCCTTCCCGGTAATGTCCTGTTGAGTGAGCGTGTATTCGCCCACGAGCCGACGGCCTTCGCGCACGTAGAGCTGCCACGGAAAGTTGGAGTTGTCAGTGAATTCGTCTTTTGGCAAATGCAGTTCATTGGCCAGTGCGCGATGCGCGTCGGGCACTTCAGGGTCGTTTTGCAGAAACCAGAGCAAGCCCAGCGCTAGATTACGATGCCGTGCGGAAATCCGCTGGCGCACAGCGTCGTCACCTTCAATGTAACCGCGATTCTCTTCCGCAAACGGAAAACCCAATGGACGTGGATTAATATTTACATCGGTCTTCCCATTCGGAAGGTCGGTCACCGACAACGCGCGAACCAGCGTGCCAAAATGTTTCTGATTATAACCGCGCCCCGGTTTGACAACTTTAGGCGCGGCCAGGCGTCCGGATTTAAGATCGTCGAAATAGCCGAGATAATTGTTGCGGTCGTAGTCCGGCGGCGGTTCAGTCATAGGCCGCGAATTGTCCGAATCAGTTGTCAAACACAGCCGATAGGTATATGCCGGCAAACGATCGTCAGCCGCGCCTGTTGTGCCTGGAAGAAATTCATGCGTTTGATAGTCAAAATAAATGACGCCCGCATGCGGCTCGCCGAACTCATCGCGCGACTCGCGCCCAAGTCGAAACTCCGCGCCGGCCGCAGCATATAGATCGCCTTCGTACGTGGCATCAATGAACACCTTTGCTTGTAGTTGTCGCGACTCGCCGGTACTGCGATTCAACACATTTATCGACGTCACCGCGCCGGACTCCATCGTCGCTGATTGGAGGCGCCAGCCCTTCAACACAGTGACCTTCGGCAATTTCGCGAGCATCGACTCAAATGCCATCTCGGCAACTTTTGGTTCGCTGTAATACCCCTCGTGACAAAGCTTCACGTTCTCATGATCGGCTCCATACGTTTTTACGTAGTATTCGTATACCTCCGCCACAAATTCATTGAAGACGCCGCCGATCATCGCCCGGTTTTCAATATCGCTCTTCCCAAGACCACTCGCCGTCATGCCGCCTATGTGATCATGGTATTCAACGAGGCAAACCTCCCGTTCCAAGCGTCCTGCAGCGATAGCCGCAGCGATACCCCCGGGCGTGCCGCCGTATACAACGATCTCCTGAGCGGCGAGAGTGCACGCGCCAAAAAGGAAAACGCATAACCTTGTATAACTTCTCATGGAGTGTTGCCCGTCGGGGTAGGATCTGACACGGTTACAGCCAGGAGTGGGGTTGTCGGCATCGCGATCGCCTCAATGTCTTTCAGGCTAATCTTCAACACTTCGACGGACTGTTTACCGCCTGCAAATGCCACGTACAGGTGTCCCTCGTGCTCGATCACATGCGGATAGTCCACGTGTCGGCCGCCGGCCAGGTACAGCATCTTCGTGAAGACCATACCGTCGTTGCTTATGGAAAGAGCGAGTGGATCGCGTTTATTGGGATTAGGATTAGAGACTAGAACGTATCGCCCATCGAGAAGTCGCTGGCCGCTGATTTTTGAGGTTGCATCAGGGAAATTGGTCTTGACCGGCGTGCTCCACGTGCGCCCGTCATCGGTGGAAAACGAACGATAGAGTGCACCGCTGCGGCGATTGTCCCTAAACACTGCGGCGAGATTGTTGTCCGGCAGTATCCACCATTCCGGTTCTTCCGCTTTTAATTCAGAGGCAGTGCCAAGTACGGGAAAGGATTCCCATTGGTCTAACGCGCGCACGCCGCCGACAATAAAATGCACGCCTGTAGTCTTGTAATCATGGGTACGACGGGACATCATCCACTCGCCGGTGCGCAGTCTCAGCGGCGGAAAATTGTTGATGGCATTCTTGAATACGAGACCGGCATCGTCCCAATTGGCGGTTGCATCGTTGAAGCGAAACGCGCGGAGCTCCAAGCTCGGACCAAAGAATCCCGCCGCTTCGTCAAGGGACACCAGCGCGAGCAGTTCTCCCTCGCGCTGCCAAAACCCGCGCGCAATGTATCGAAATCCCTCTTCAGTGCGCGTGTTATAGACCGGCGAATCTGGGCCTGAATTCGGAGGTACCGGCGTAAGGAATTCCGGCATATTCCATTGCACGCCATCGGAACTCGTCGAATACTTGACCCGCTGTCCGGCGCGATCCTCTACACCAGGTCCGTCGCTCCACATGGCCCAAAATTTACCGCCATAATGCGTGAGATAGTTGTGCTGATTTACACCCCCGCTTTCCTTGTTTACTGTCGAAGGCGAACTCCCTGCCACGCGAACATCACTGATGACCGAATGCACGCTCGGGACCCGCGGCAATTGGTCGAAAGCAATCCATCGCGAATCTTCCGGTACCCACGAACCAGAGAGCATCACAGCGGAACTCGGGTTTGTCGCTGGATGCGGCGCAGCCGGTCTCGCTTCTTCCGCGCGAGTGGCCACGAGTGAAGTCAGAATCAACAATTGAATAAGTTCAAATGTGAATGATTGTCGCACAGTAATGATCATCCTGGTTATTCCAACGGATTGTCCACCCTGATTTCTGGATACGTTCATTCTCAAAGCACCCGCACGGTTCTGTCAAATCGATAACTCGACCCGGTCATGTCACCCAAGCCACCTTCGAAGCCCTTCCATGTATCATGTACTCCCGCGCGTGAAATGAGAGAATGTGGATTCAATAGCAGGAGGACGACGATGCAACCTTGGTCCCGGGTTTTGCTCTTGGTCGTCTCGATAGCAACGGTTGTACTTAATCTCATTGCGACCGCCGATACCTTCACCGCAGTCGATCATGAACGAAAGACCATCTACCATTCACCGCAGACACCTGGCTATACCTGTTGGGTCGGCGCGTGGGTAATGCCGGATGGCAGCGCAATGGTAAGTTTTACACAAGCCACCGGGCCTATCGACGGCCGTCCACAAGCGCCATTGGACGTGCAGAAGAAACTCAATTGGCCGCCGGCAGGTCATCCGGCTTACGACATGACAGGCCTCGACCTCCACAACGTTCATCTGCGCTCAACCGATTTTGGACGAACATGGGAGAAAGTCAGTGCCGATCCATTTCAGTCATGCATGAACGGCGTTTACGGTGAAGCAGAAACTGCCCTTCCAGATGGATCGATTCTGCGCGCTGCTTGCGGATATTACTTACCTTACAATCCCGACCTGCCGAAGACTGGATATCTTGAACGGTCAACGGATCGCTCCAAAACGTGGGGCAAGCCCGAGATTCCCCTTCCCGCCGAAAAATACTCCACGTATCTTAAGCGGATCCGTGTGCTGCGCGATGGCCGGGTTATCGTAACAGGCGGCGTGGCGCAAGTTCCGGCAAATAGCCTAAGCCGGGAAGACTACAGCAAGCATTTCGAGCCGCTCTTGATAGTTTCAAACGATAAAGGGAAAACCTGGTCTAAACCAATACCCGTGGTCCCCGTCGAATTTCGCAAGAATTGGGGCGGTGAAGAGTTCGATATCGCCGAACTTCCCACTGGCGACTTACTCTGTGTGTTTCGACGTATGGTCCCTGAGCAAAAAGCCGAAGCGCGCTGGCAAGGAATCCTCAAAAAATCGGGCGAATCATGGACTCCGGGCGTTGTGGTTCCAGCGCCCTTTCCGCACAGTGGACATCCTGAATTGCTTGCAACGCAAGAAGGTCCAATTCTGCATCTAGCAACGTCAGGTGTTCATTACACCAGCGATGCAGGAGAATCCTGGCAAATGCTGGATGTGCCGGGCACTGCATATTATCCAAGAGCGATCCAAATGCCAGATGGCCAAATATTGGTTTTTGCGCACGTCGGCAGCGACGATCCCTATGGCGCCGTTGATCAGTCTATTGTCATGGACAGTTTCCGTTTGAAGCCCAAATAAATGATTATGATCAGAAGTTTATGAGTCTTAATAAGTCAGCGTGGATGTCAGCAATCCTGGAATGGGGAAAATTATGGCGCTAGTCTCCGGCCAAACCCTGGCTATGCAAGGTGGTCCAAAGGCGGTGAAATCCGACGGGACTGACAAGTACCCGCCATTTTTAAAAGATGATGTGATGCGGCGCATAGGCGCGCTGCTTGACGCAGGGATTATCACGATAGCCGATGGCGGCGGTATCATTACCGAGTTCGAAACTGCGTACAAAGCACTCGCTGGTACGCGCTTTGCCCTGACGATGAACAGCGGTACCGCGACATTGCACAGCGCTTACTTTGCCGTTGGCGTGGGTCCCGGAACGGAAGTCATTGTGCCGAGCTACACATGGCATGCTTCCGTCACGCCAGTGCTCCATTGTGCGGGTACGCCCGTATTCGCGGATATCGACCCCGCGACGTTAACTATCGACCCCATGGATATTGAACGAAAGATCTCCGATCGAACCCGCGCCATTTGCGTCGTTCATACATGGGGTAATGTCGCTGACATGGATCGCATAATGGCCATCGCGCGCGCGCGCGGAATCGCGGTCATTGAAGATGCCTCACACGCTCATGGCGCGATGTACAAGGGAAGACCCGTTGGCAGTATCGGCGATATCGGTTGTTTCAGTTTGCAGGGAGTTAAAGCGGTAAGTGGGGGAGAGGCCGGCGTCGCGACTACAAATGATCCGAACTTGTTCGACCGAATGGTGCTGCTCGGCCATTTCGGACGCGGGCCAAAGGCAGAAGGCAACCGCACCTTCGATACACTTGGCGACATGAGCCTTGGCGCTAAGTATCGGCCACACGCGTTCGCTGTTGCGTTGGCGACATCGCAACTGGGACGCCTCCAAGACCTAAACCAAAAGCGATCCCGCAACTATGCGATTCTGAATGATCGACTACGAAACGGCGACGGTATTGAGATTGTCGAGCCACGCGAAGGATGCACCCGCGGCGGCTACCTGGAGTTTAAGTTCAAGGTCGCGCGCGATGTGCTGAATCGGGTATCACTCGACCGTATCGAGGCCGCGCTTAACGCCGAGGGTGCGCCTTTTCAGAAAGACCGCTACAGCAGCATGAATTTTACCTACGGACTTCTCCACCAGGCACCTTTGTTCACCTCCTTTGACAGGCGTTCGCTGGGAGGATGCTTTTATGATACGAAATCATACAATGGTCCTCTGGAATCAGCGTCGCTGCCGGTGACGGAGGACGTATGCACACGTCTATTGAGCACCTATGCATTTGTTGATGTGGAAGATGCGTACTTACACCAACTAGCGGATGCATTCGAGAAAGTGTTGGCCAACATCAGCGCGCTCTAGGATCTGAGTTCGTAGAGCTCAACTTCGGCGAGATCCACGGTGATTCTTTTCCCCACTGTGAGGTCAAAACCAACGCCGGTGTAATGCCCCTTCGTAATGGATTTCCCGTCTGTCGCAGGCAACGACAATATTTTTTCAAATGTTTGCCACTCAGTTTTCATCTTGCTGCCTGCCAGGGGATTTGGAGCACCCTGGGCGACCGCGACCATTCCAGCAACACCAGATGATTCGAACAGTTCGTATCCTTTTCCTTTCACCGCGACAATGCCGGGCGTCTCCGCATCGTAGCTATGCCACATGATCGGAATGAGATCGACGCCGTCTTCGCTGCACCGCGCCTTGAAGCGTAACAACACGCTCTTCCCTGCGAATCGATGCACGTCCTGAATCCCGAAGTACTCGAGAAATGTATATCGCTGCACGCCTTTGTGGTGGTCTTCACCCCAATTCTCCGGAGGCGTACTCCACGAGACGCGCAAATAACGTGCTGGCATTTCGCGCGGATCGCTTTCCGTGCGCATAATCACGTCATACGTCGCCGTTGCGCCGACACCGGGCCCACCGTACCAGTGATTCGGAATCGACCCCGACGGCACACCCACCGTAGTTGTGGTGACGCCACCGCCTTTATAAGAATCCCATTGCGCGAAATCGCCGTTGATCAATGTGTTTTCCCCCACGGGGTTTAGCGGCAGAACGGCCAGCAGTACGCGCGAGGTGGGCTTTTCGCTGGGCAATGGCAACGCATCCGTTACCAGCGCCATGCCTTTCGAATAATTCGACCCGCTGCTTTGCGACAACACATCAACAAAGCCTGGTGCCCCCGGCAATTGCTCGGGCGCAACCAATGGTCGCGGCTCGGCATTCCCATTCAACGGCAATCGTTGAAGTATGCCATTGACAGTAAGAACCGCGGTAAGGGTCTTGTCGTCTTTATTAAACGACGCAATAGTCGCGGGCGCAATGCGTTCGCGCTGCCAGGCGCCGTCAGCGGGACGCCACGAATGATATGTTCCCGCGGGGTCCGCATCGGCGGGCAACGGTTCGCCGTAGTTGTGGACGTTAAACATGTGAAGCACGTGGATCTGACCTTCCGAGTCCACACTCATGTCTGTTGCGTATGCGGTATTGCCAACGGGTGATTCCGCGACACGCTCTTGAATCGCAGGCGTAAGTTCTCCGCGCCGGTAATAGAGGTACCAGACAATGTTGTACGAATTCTCATCTCCGCCATCAGGACAATTTGACGCGACCACATGCACGCCATTCGCGTCGGGCAATAGGATGGGATAGGTCCATGCCGTCTTCGGTTTAGATTCAATCTGGCCCTCCTGCATCGTAATGAGCGGTGACCATGTAAGAGTGCGAAGATCAAGGCTGCTTAAATACATCGAGTAGCTCGGCGTGCTGCAGAACGCAAAGTACAATGTGTCACCCCGAATTGCAGCGCCTGGATAGAACGCGTTAGGCATGTCTGGGTGCGGGGGTAACGTGTCAAAAGCATCGATCGAGCCGGGGTTTCGTCCACGCAAAATCAAGATGGGTTTCTCCCACTGATTGTAGATCACCAAAACCCGGCCGG
Source organism: Candidatus Hydrogenedentota bacterium (assembly GCA_020848835.1). Lineage (GTDB taxonomy): Bacteria > Hydrogenedentota > Hydrogenedentia > Hydrogenedentales > SLHB01 > JABWCD01. Next base: position 37,728 of record JADLHJ010000072.1, on the reverse strand, counting down.
ATGAATCGAGCATGATGACCGGCGGCTGATAGATACCCGGCAGTTCCGCCCCTTTGCTCCAAACTCCGTCTTGTCGTTTATAGACAACCCCGTGGCTCGTCTCCGGGGAGTTCCCCCAAAGGCCGACGGTGTAGTAAGCAGTTCCGTCAGTAGCGATTTTCGGCGCGCAGTAACCCCAGTACGGGCTAACCCAAGAATCTCCGCGTGCAACTTCGCTCACAATCCAGCCGCTTGGCTCCGCCGGAGCACTCATCATCGAAAACAAAAGGGAGGTGATTGCGATACCAAACTGCGTCGCGCGACGCCCGCCCATTGGCGCGAAACTATCCCACATGGTTTTCCTCGCACTTTCTTACGCTATTTGGACACAGTACCATGGCGCGCGCTGGAGCCCCTTATGTCTCATAACAGACCCGGAAACACCACAGCACTTACCACCCGGCAGCAAATCCTGTTCGGTCTCGGCACCCTTGGAATTGAAGCGCCACAGACCATTATCGTTCAACTGCAGCTGTACTTCACAAAGTATCTCGGATATCCCGCGTCAATCCTCAGCAATGTGCGCGGCTTTGCGATCCTATTCGATGCCTTCATCGACCCCCTGGTAGGCTACATCTCCGACCGCACGGCGTCCCGCTTTGGAAGACGCATGCCCTATATCGCGATGGGTTCCCTCTTCTTTGCGTTCGGCGTTATCGGTATGTGGTTTGCCCCACAAGGGCTGACGCCCCTCCAGTTTTACGCGTATCTCATCGTCATGCAGATTGTCTATTCAATCGGCTTCACGATGGTCACCATCCCGTACGCCGCGCTAATTCCAGAACTGGCTACGGAGTATGGCGCGCGTACACGTATCGTCTCATGGCGGCAAGCAGGCACTTATGTGGGAACAAGTTGGGGTGGTCTGATACGCGCGTATGCCACCTGGCGCGGCGACGAAGTCCGCGGGTTTCAGGAGTTCGCCGTATTCGCCAGCATCCTCATGATGGTCTGTCTCTGGGCGTTTGTCTTGCTCCTCAAGGAACCGGTGCCCGCGGTCGACCACCGGCAACGCGCGTGGGCCCAACGCGCCGGTGCAAAGACGTTTATGAAGTCGCACCTTATCGGTCTGGTCCGCTCGCTCTCGTTTACCTTTAGGGACCGGCAGTTCGTCGTTCTTTTCCTCGCCAACTTCGCCGCGCAGGCGGGCATACTCGCCGGCCTTTGGATGTACACGTTTCTGCTCGACGATTGGTTCGGAAAAACGTGGAACACGCCATTTGCGCAAACGGTGTTGGTCGGTCCGCTCAGCCCATTTCGCGACGCCTTCTTTCTCTATATTTTTTTTGCAATTGGCTGTGGCTTGGTGTTTCTACCGGTTTGGAACTGGATAGGCCGTTATCTTGATAAACGTGCCTGCCTCACAATTGGAATCATCGGCGTCGGGAGCGTCTATGGCGCAAGCTACTTCCTGTTCGCGCCAAAGTCATTTCCGCTGCTGATCGGCTACTGCCTGCTGCAATCTTTCTTTTACTGCGCGGTCTACGTCTTTCCAGCATCCATGCTCGCAGACGTTGCGAGTTACAGCGAATGGAAGACCGGTGAGTCAAATGATGGCGTCTATTACGGCGCGAGTTCGTTCTTGATCAAACTGTACAACGCCGCGGCAATTTTTTGGACTGGATTTGCCTTGGACTACATCGTCCGCTACCAACCGGGCGAAGGGATTGTGCAATCGGCGGAGACGCTTTACCGTATGCGGCTACTATACGCGTTCCCGGCCTTCGGGCTCGCGTTTGTCGCGGCGCTCATCCTCCGTGGTTACAAGCTTGATCGCCAGACAATGACCCGCATTACAAACGAACTCAACGCGCGAAAGTCTGTAAACATCCATGCGAACACAGAAAATCGTACTGGTTAGAAAACGCCATACCAGCCGTATTGCTTCTCTGGCACCAACACAAAATTTCCCCCGGCCTCTGGATACCAGGTGTTTCGATTCCTCTTCACATGCTCATCCGTCGCGGTGACGCCAACGAAATACATGCGATTCATCTCCGGCGGAGTCCATTCATATTCGGTTGCCCGCGTATCCTTCGAAAAAATGGGTAGCGTCCGTTCACGGTCTTTGTACACGCGAAGCCGGTATGCGATCGTCCCGCCATTGCGTTTGGCGCTCGGCGCCCAACGCAAACGGACGCGCCCATTCCGCAGACGCAACGGCGGTAACACGATCGGCATCATCGGCGGATAGTCTTCGTCGCCTCCCATGTACCACGAATAATAGGCTAGCGATCCCCAATCGCCGAACGTGTACCCCAAAAGGCGGTATCCGTCCACGGACAATAATTCCTCTGGCGTATACGCGAAGTGGCGCAACGGAAACGCATCGGCAAAATAGGGGTCCCTGCGCAATATGGCGACATTGACAACTTCACCGTCTTTTTCCGGTTGCGCCGCTCCAAACATAAACGCGTCGGCAAGCCGCCACTTCCCGCCATACTTGGCTTCACACGTCACGTGATGAAACACGTCGCGCTGGCGGCATTCGATCCCCGCGGCTTTCAGCAGTGCTAGCGTAATCATCACGCCCTGACCACAACGGCCGTCGTGCAGTTCCAACAACACTGCGGGATCATCGATTAACTCGCCCGTCTTGGGCTCGACCGGCTGCTGAATCGGATTGTAATAGATGGCGTCGCTTACAAAGCCACAGATCCGTGCAACGCGCTCCTTGTCGTTGGGCGCGCCTTTCAATATCCGGTCAACAATGTCGCGCAGATACCGTTTTCTATCGGTGCCCTTCAACCGCTTCCTCGCCAGTCCAATTCGCTCCGGGTCGTAATAGGCTACAACGCCTTCCATATTCGTGATGGGCGGAGTCCACGGGAGCATGTCGAAATAAAGCGAACGATCCCGGTCCAGCGATCGCGCGCTCAGCCGAATGTGATCGTGTTTGTCCCAGCGGTGGTTATAACGAACTGGCATACGCAATGGCTCCAGGGAAACGGGTTGAGTTCTGTTCAGCGCAACCGTTTGAAAATACGGCGCGCGTTTGTGGCAAGTATCAATTCTTTTTGTGCGTCAGGTATTGTGCTCAAGGTAACGCGCCCGACTTCAAAACCCAGATCGAACATGGGAAAATCGGATCCATAAAGAATGCGCTCCGCGCCCACTAAATCTATTAATGCAAACATCGCATTGCGATGAGCGGCAGATCCCGATACGTCAACATAAAGATTCGACGTATGCCGAACCCGTTCATAAAGCGCCTTCCCAGATGCACTGCGCCCATCCCACGCACATGCATGCGCCATGATGAAATTCGCCCCCGGATATCGAAGTGCTACCGCGTCCCATTCATCCTGGCCGCCCCCATGCACCAGCACAGGCAACTCATGCGCATCGGCGAACGACAAGCATTCGGCATACCCCGCGTCGTGCAACTGCGCGCCATGAAGCTGACAATGCAACTTCAACCCCACGAATTCGGCGGACTGCGCGAAGAGCCGCGTGAGGTCTTCGATTGACTCTTTCGGATAATTGGGATTGACAACCGCATATCCGAACAACCGGCCCTGGCCTTCTGTGATCGCTTCGGCCGTTTCCGCGTTACCGACACGCGTTTCGCCGTGGATAGCAGTGAAACTACTGAAAACCATCTTGTCAATCCCGCAGCGATCCATTGATTTAAAAAATGCCTCGGGACCCTTCAACGGGGTCGTCGTGCGCTCCCATGAGCCAATGTGCGCGTGCACGTCGATAATTTCACATCCGTCCGTTAACTTTCTGTCTGTACGACCGGCCGATACTGCGTCCAATCCAAATAACTTCGCAGCCGTTCCATTAGAAATTGCGCTGAACACCTTGTCTGATATATTCGTCGCCCGCATTTGACCCACGACACACTCCGCCGCGCACTTTGGCAATCCCGTGCCGAAAAGCAAACGTTCGCCCAAACCCGCTTCGACAAACTGTTCTATCGCGTCGGGGGGATTGAATGCATGGATTTCCGCGTAAAAATTCGGCAGTTCACGAAGCAGGACCGGCAGCTTTCGCACATCGCCCACGTTCGCACCCGTTAAGATAATGGGCAGCGCGGGATGGGCGCGCGCAACTTCCCGAATTCCGTTCCAGGAAATAACCGACTCAGACCAATGCCGCGGACCAAAATCGATCAATAGCGGGAGCGCAGACGCTTCAAGATACCCGCACAGTTCTCCGACACACCATTCGCGAAATTCAAACAAATGGTGACGAGGGAAAACTCGAACGGCTTTAACTCCGGCATCGCGGGCATTTCGGACCCAATCTCTCGGCTTGGGCACATCATCGAAATAAGGCGGCACCATAACCCAACACGCATGAAGATTTCGGTGTGCAGCGAGATCTCGCGAAAGCAGTGCGTTGCCCAATTGTACGTCGGCCTCCGCGGCCGTCGCGTGATGGACCAACGCTCCGTCAATTCCCAGCCGCGAGAGTTCGCCCTCCAACTGCGCGACATCCTCGAACGCCTCGCCACCGCCTGCAAATCTCCCGATGGCAACATTTACATCGAAGAAGCCCATGACCGCCTCCCAGTGATGATGGCAAGCCTATCATGTTCCTTCAGCGCGACGTACGAAGTTCTTGAACTGGAAAAGCTCCAAGAGGACAGGTGAAGGGCAAGCGTCAACGCAGAGTCACCATCGCCGCAGAGGACGTGCCGGGGGGGGCCGGAGACGCCGGGGCGGTATTTGTAGGTGATTGAGTATGGTAGATGAGGCGCAAGGCGCGTGCCGTTAGTGCACTACGCTTTAATAACGGGAAGAAAAGGGCGATATCGATCTTGTAAGTTGCGATAAGGCCGCCAACGACAGACCTGCCTTTGATAGAACGCTCAACGATATCTATACTGGGTTGGAGTGCGCCCGTCATGAATTGTGGGGAGTAAGAAGGGGAAGGCGCAGCTCGGGGGTAACCCACGTCATCTCAAATGTTAAGTCCCGTTGAGGTTTGAGCGTGTGGAGAAGGAGTGGAGTTGCATGCCTGTATCGACGCGGTACGGTCTGATTTACACAGTCCTTGCGGCGGCTGTAACACTGGTACTCACTGGACTTGCCGGTGCGCAAGCCCAAGGCCTGGCTGAGTTGAAAGGCACCGTCGTGTTTTCGAGCGACCGCTCTGGGCCTTGGCGCCTTTGGCTGGTAAATGCCGATGGATCGGACTTACGCCAACTCACTCAAGGAGAAGGTGAAGAGAACGACGTGGATCCGGTATTCAATTCTGACGGGACAAAAGTGCTATTCAGCTCGACGCGCGGCGGTAAAATTGGTATCTGGGCGATCGAAAAAACCGGCGGCACGCCGGAACGCATCTGTGACGGGGATCAAGCGGAGTGGTCCGCCGACGATAAACAAATTGCTTTTCGGCGTGACAAGCGCATCTGGGTGCGGACACTTGCCTCAGGTGACGAAAAAGTAGTCAGCCCCGAATCCTTCCCCAACTGCTCGGGTCCTGCATGGCATCCGAAGGAACCCTCGCTGACCTTCGCGGCACGGTGGGATGGAGGGAATGCCATCTTCCTGATGCAGACCGCGGGAGGTGAACCCACAAAAGTCTACGACAAGAAGGGCGCATGCGAGCCCCACTTCACGCCGGACGGCGCGCTTATCGTTTATGAAACTGAAACAAACATTTGCACGATACAGCCTGATGGACAGAAAAACCGGACCATTACTTTCCAGGCCGGTGTGCAGCGTTACGGGCGTCCGAGCCCGGATGGCCAGCACATCGTCTATTGTCAGGGAGTAACTGAGAAAGGCCCATGGGAATTGTACGTGGTATCGATAAAGGGTGGATATCCCGTCAAGCTGACTGAAGGCGGATCGGATATGAACCCCGACTGGAAGTAGACGGACATGTCGCCCAGAGTAGAATCGCAGACTGTCGCGAGAGTCGTGCTAGTCCTTGTAATGTGCCAGATTTGCGCGTTCGCGCAGAGCAGCGTCAATCAAGTCATCCAAGACACGGGGCCCATCTTTACCTATATTCTCGATACTGGTGTGTCGTCGCCTTCTCGGCTGGCACCAAACATCATCTCCGATAAGGCCGGTTGGACGCTGCTTGCCGAAGACGATCGCGACCATGCGTTCGCCGGCGATGCCATTCTCCTCAATGATCGGATTGCGGTCGCCATTCGACGCGAGGCCGCCGGTCCGGAAGTGTACGCGCTGGGAGAGAAGGGCCCCGTCTATCGCGCCACGCTTACAGCCGCCGCCGTGCAGGACGACGAGACGACAATGCTGGAACGCGTGGAAATCGTCGAGAATACAAACGGAGCCGTCGAGGTTAATACCGAATACAAAACTCAGCAAGATAAATTGGTTTCGATCGTTTATCGATTGGTAACGGGACAAATACATATCCAATCTACGCCGAAAGTTGGCGTCGACACGTTTTGCGTCGAAGGTCAGACCAATTTTCTGGTCGTGCCGGATTTCTTTGCGGACGACATCGTGTACGATGCGCGCCTCGGCAACGAAAAGTCATTGCCGCTTCCCGCGGAAAATTTCTTCTTTCACCTTTCGGGCGATGGAAGCTCGATTATTACGTGTGTATGGCAGACGACCGATCGCTCTTCACGCGTCGTATTCGCTGGCGAAGGCGAGAAGCGCGCCATCGCGCGTTCGGAAGGCGAATGCGTAGCTGACAAACATATATGGGTCGCCTTCGCGGAGCACGCAAATCTTTGGCACGCACGGCTGCTGGCAGCAGACGAAAGGAACACAGACGTAGCGCTTGAATGGCGGCCGCCATTCTCGGCGAAATGGCGCGCAAACCTCGTAACGGATTCCGAAGTTGCGCAATCGTGGAACTTTGCTGATGCCCCCGCAGCTGGGCACGAAGCGCGTGAAAGTGACGCAACCGCAAATCCCTGTTGGTTTGCGAACAGCACGCCTTATATCCACCCGCCGGCGTTCAAATCCGCGCCTTCGTTGCTCGCGGTGGTCTACCCCATTGATCGCACTCAGGCCACGCCGCTGAACGAATTCCTTTTGGTGGATCTGATGCGCAGTACCCTCGGGGTCGGGCCCTGCCAATACATCCTTGATGTGGAAGGTCTCGACGCACAAACAGCTCCCACGCCCGCGCTGGTCTGCGAATACGTCGAAAGTCAGTTAAGAAAAAACAAATCGCGACAGAACCCAACGGCCATGCGCGAGCGAATCGGCGCGATGGCCGGGCACGTCGAACAAGCAGAAGCGCGCGTGACCGCGTACGCGGCGCTGAGCGGAAAAATCCGCGCAATCGGCGGCGGCGCGCTAACGTCGGACAATGCGGAAACCAGGGAAATGGTTCGCATACTCGACGACTTGGAAGCAACAATCGCCCAACTCGCGCCGGAACGACGTTCGCCGAAGGACGCCAAGGCACTTTCGGAACAATTGGCCGGCTTAACAGATCAGGCAAGCTGGCAGGATTCGTTCGAGCGTGTAAACGCCGAACTCCGCGCGATCGGCAGCGCGCAGGACCGGACGCTTGCGAAGTGCCGTATGGATCTGCGACGCCTCAAACAATACTGTCTGTCCGTGGAGAAACGCGCGTTGAGTTCGGCGCCGCTTGCCCAAAAAATTGTCGCGTGCATAAACGACGCGTTTCAGAAAAAGGAATAGCGCGTGATGCAGCGTAGCGGAACTATTGCGCGCGGATTGTACGGGCTCGCAATCCTCGCGGGAGCCACGATGTCCATGCTCGGTGTGGCGCTGGCCGATGGCAGCGCGGTCGAGCCATTCACACTCGTTTTCGATACGAACACGCCGGTGGAAACTCGATTCCAACCCACGAACTTCTCGGAGCGCCCCAATTGGACCAGCGTGCCCGAGGCTACAGTTGATTATTCGTTCAAGGGCGATACTGTAATTCTTAACGATCGGATCGCAGTCGTGGCGCGGCAATCAGGCCATAGCGTGGAAGTATTCTCGCTCGATACAGCGGGAGCGGTCTCGTGTGCGTTATTGGCGCTCGTCGACACGGACAAGGAAAAACGTTTACAGTCGCTGAAGATCGTAAACAACGCCCAGGACAACGTCGCGATCGAGGCGCAGTATTACGCAACGAACGGCGAACATCAGGGGATGCGGCTCGAACTGTCCATCGGCCAGCCCTTTGTAAAGGTGCAGCCGCTTGGTCGCGCACGCGCGGTTATTGTCGGCGCGCCCAGCGACTACGTCGTATTGCCGGATTTTTTTGCCGATGACATCGCGATTGGGGCAATGGACATTCCGGCGCAATCCGCCGAGTTGCCAAGCGAAAACTTCCTGCTGCAATTGTTCGGAGATGGTAGTGGAATTGTCATGAATGTCTGGGACAAGCGCAATCAGGACGTCCGCGTGCAATTGGGAACTGCGGCGGGCCGCGCTGTCATCGAAAGTACGGAGATCGCGTTTACTGAAGGCAATGCCGTCTGGGTCGCGGTGTTATCTCGACCGGGCATTTGGCATGAACGCACCATCTCGGAAAATGACCGCAACAATATTCTTGCCCTGGATTGGATACGACCGTTCCCGGCGGTTTGGCGGGTGGATTGGCGCAGAGACGATACGTTGACGGACAGTTGGGAGATGGCTGTCGAAAACCAGGACGGCTCGTTCCGAAAGAGCGACCTGTTCGAAGTAGGCCGAGACGATTGGACCGACTCCGATTGGTGGGCTGATGATAAGCCGCGCCTGCGTTGGAACACGGGCGGAGTGGGTAGCTACATGTACCCCTGCTGGTTCGACAAAGAAGGAAAGGCCTATCTCCAACCCCTCAAAAAAGGGCCAAAGTTCATAGGGCCGGCAGTCGTCTACCCCATCAATAGAAGCGCCGACACGCCGCTCTCCGAGTTCATCGTAACTGACATCATTCGGAACACGCTCGGGGTGGGCCCCTGTCAGTATATTCTCGATTTGGAAGGACAGGGACTAGCTTTCAAAGGAAAACCGACCTGCGCGACACGCGATATACTGAACCCCATTTACAAGAATGGCGAACAAGCCGGCCACACGGCAGACGTGAACCAGGCGCTTGATGACGTATTGGCTTTCATTCGGCTCATTCGCGGGCGCATTGAGCAGTATCGTGCGTTCGGAGGGGAAATGCAGTCGTACCTGGCCGACCAGCGGGACAAGAATCCACAGTTCAAAGAATTTCTGGACGAAATGCTAGAACTAACCAGGGAAATTGACGCGGGTGTTGAGCGGCATAAAGCAGGGATGAATACGCCGGAGCATGCAACGGCCTTGGTCGAGGAATTCCGGAGCACGCTTGTTGGCTACCAGGGAAAGGACGCGTTCGAACGCTGCAAAACGCTGACCGCAGGCTTCGTGAAGATCGGCGACAATCAGGATGAACTGGTCGCCGAATGTCGCCGTGCCGCAAAAGTATTGAGACAGCGGGCCGCGCTCGAACTGGCGCGTGATTCGCGCGTCGCACCCCTTGTGGCGGAGATCCGCGCACGTACCCAGGCCGTGCTCCGCGACCCAGTGAACTACGAGGCCGCGCGCCATTGAATTCAACCCGATTCATAACGCAGCGGAAACACCACCGCTGCAAATACGAAAGGACAGGTGGACTATGAGCTACGGCTTTCGCGGCCGGATGATTCACGTCGTCACCTTGCTGTGCTTGGTCTTGAGTTGCGATGTGGAAAAGAAAGAAACACCGCAGTCTTCTGCGGTCCCTACCTCGACTGCTGCATCCGTGAAGTCTGATGAAGGCACGGCGATTACAACTACTACGGGTGTAAAGATGGCCGCAGTTCCCCCTGGCGAATTCCTTATGGGAAACGACAGCGGCGAAGCGGACGAGCGGCCACCGCATACGGTCAAAATCGACAAGTTCTACATAGATGTGTATGAAGTGACGCAACAGTCGTACGAAACATTGATGGGAACAAACCCCTCGAAACACAAAGACCCGCAGCAACCCGTCGAGCAACTCGGTTGGCTGGCCGCGATCAAGTACTGCAACATGCGCTCGCTCAAGGAGGGTCTTAAACCTTGCTATAACCTCGATACGTTAGCATGCGATTTTGCGGCGAACGGTTACCGGTTGCCAACCGAAGCCGAATGGGAATACGCGTGCCGCGCCGGAACAACCAGCGAGTACTCGTTTGCTGGCGGTGAGTCAAAACTGGCCGAGGCCGCGTGGTTCGATGCGAATGCAAACGGACGTCCCCATCCTGTTGGGCAGAAACCTGCAAACGCATGGGGCCTGTACGATATGCACGGAAACGTTTCCGAGTGGTGCTACGACGTGTACAGCGAGAACTACTATGCATCGAGTCCTCGCGAAAACCCGTGTAACACTGGTGGCGGCGAAGAACGCGTGTTGCGCGGCGGGGCGTGGAACAGTGCGGTCGATGCATGCCGTTCCTCCGCGCGCTGGAGCGAAACACCGGGGTTGGCCGACGTGTGCTTCGGTTACGACGCATATGGCTTTCGGTGCGTGAAGCGCGCCGGTGCGTAAGTACGGGGCGACGTTCGACCCGGCCATCTAAACGGAACATACATTGCTTTTTCATACGTGGACATTCTTCGTCTATTTTGCGGTCGTATATCCCGTTTTCCTCGTCGTGCGTAATACGCCGCTGCGCACCCCGTGGCTGTTTCTTGCGTCCTACACCTTCTACGGTTGGTGGAATCCCTATTGTTTGATCTTGATCGCCTACTCGACGTTCGTCGACTACGTAGCGGTCAAGCGTATGCAGCGTGGCGACAGCAAAAAACTATGGCTCGCCATCAGTGTAGTCAATAACTTTGGGATGCTGGGTTTCTTTAAGTATGCGGGTTTCGTCGTCGACAACGTAAACGCCCTGCTTGCGTGGTTTCAGACCGGTTACACCGTGTCGATGCCGGAAGTGGTGCTGCCCGTGGGTGTTTCTTTCTTTGTGTTCCAGTCGATGAGCTACACCATCGACTACTACCGGGGGCAGGTCGAGCCTGCGCGCAGCTTCATTCAATACACGACCTTCGTCTCCTTCTTTCCCCAACTGGTAGCCGGGCCCATCGAGCGCGCCAGCAATCTGCTCCCGCAACTTTCCGCAAAATCCATCATCACGCGGCAAAACATCTCCGACGGACTTTCGCTCTTTGTTGTTGGGCTGTTCAAGAAAGTCGTGATGGCCGACTTTCTCGCGTTATACGTCGACAAAGTATATGCCGCGCCCGATTCATTCGACGCACCCGCACTCGCGCTGGCCACCTTCGCGTTTGGCTGGCAGATTTACTTCGACTTCAGCGGGTACACAGATATGGCTCGCGGAATCGCCAGTTTGATGGGATTCCGGCTGATGTTGAACTTCCGCAATCCCTATCTTGCGACCGACCTGGGAGATTTCTGGTCCCGCTGGCACATCAGCTTGTCCACGTGGTTTCGAGACTACGTGTACATCCCCTTGGGCGGAGGAAGGGGCGGGGCCTTCAATACGTACCGCAACATTTTGCTGACCATGCTGCTTTCCGGCCTTTGGCACGGCGCCGCCTGGACCTTTATTGTTTGGGGTGCACTACACGCAGCCGGCCGAATGCTCACACGCGAGTTGGAACGCACGCCTTTTTACCGCGACCGCGTCCCAACATTCGCGAAACAACTATTCGTGTTTGCCTTTGTCACGTTTACGTGGATCTTCTTTCGTGCACGTGATCTGGGTCAGGCGTGGACTGTGGTAACGCGTATCTTCACGACATCCTGGTCGAGCGACCCTCAGTTTCCGATCGTCGCGTTGACGCTAATCATGTCGGTTTGGATTTACGAATACGTGTATGAATCGAAGGGCCGGCCTTTACTTGAGTTCGCGGCGGTGCGCGTGGCCGTCGTTACATTCATGATGATGTGCGTCGCCTTCTTGGCGGCCTCCGGTGAACAGGCCTTTATCTACTTCCAATTCTGATGACCGAACAAACTTCACATAGCGGACACCACGTCAGCGCGTACCACGCGCCGAGCGAGGACGTCTTCGGCGCTAACGCCGTAAGGCTATCGCCGAAGCAATGCGTGGTAGCGGTGGTCACATTAATCGCGCTCTACATTCTCTTGCCGGCGATATGGAAGCGCATCGAACCGCTTAATCCGGGCGCCGACTACCGCATTCCGTATTCCCTGAGCGAAGACTACTGGCTCTATGCGCGATATGCAGAGGACATCACAAAGACCTCGACGATTCCGCTGATAGGCGACTCCGTAATCTGGGGACAATACGTTGAGTCTGACGAAACGCTTTCTCATGCACTGAACCACAAGCTGGGCAGTCAGCGATTCGTAAACCTCGGCCTGAATGGCAGTCATCCCGTCGCGCTCGCGGGGCTGCTCAAACACTTTGGGAGTGGGATCAGAAATTCAAAAGTCGTTCTTCACTACAATCCCCTCTGGACTACGTCCAAGCGCCGCGACCTGCAAGGAGAGAAAGCGTCCTCATTCAATCATCCGCAACTGGTGCCGCAGTTCTATCCGCGTATTCCGATTTATGACGCGTCGGGAGCGCAACGCCTCAGCCGGGCCATCGACTGTCGCGTTCCATTTTTGAGTTGGACGGAACATCTGCGAAAGGTGTATTTCCAGAACGAGAGCGTGACGAATTGGATGTTGGAGAATCCCTACCGGAATCCGATCGCAGCAATTTCGCTGGTAGTACCCGAGCCAGAGCCCGGCACGCCAAGTCCCCCGATTCCATGGACAGAGAAGGATGCAAGCCTACAGTCGTTCGAGTGGGTAAAGCCATCAGAATCTCTTCAATGGGAGTTTCTTAAGAAATCGCTGACCACGCTACGCAGCCGTGGGAATACTGTGTTCGTATTGGTCGGTCCGTTCAACGAGCACATGCTGACGGACGAAAGCCGTGCGGTATTTTCGGACTTTCGCACCGAGATTGAAACGTGGTTCGTTCAAAATAGGGTGGAGCACTTTGCTCCGCCGCCGCTGCCGAGCGAGTTGTACGCGGACGCGAGCCACCCGATTGCGGAAGGGTATGCGGTGCTCGCACACGTCTTGGTCGAAAACGATTCGTTCCGTACGTTTCTGTCCCGTTAGCGAAAAAGGGGGAAATGCGCATGGTGCAGAATTTTGCACGGGATTACGCATAGACGACTACGGCGCCGCAGATGTTGAAGTGCCCTACGGTGTAAATTAAGATTGATGTAGACCCACCGTTGAAGTGCAGAGCTTGGCCGGGAGGGGGATTCCTGGCCAGTAGTAACGGCACGGCTCTGTGAACGCCTCAATGCTTGGGGGAGTAATACTGTGAGTAGTAAAGCGGCCGAGCAGAAATTTGCTCAGGCCAACGCACTCTATCGCCAGAAGCGATATCCAGAAGCCCTACGCTTGCTTAATGAGCTTGATGCGGAACAACCGTTCACCAAGAACATCATGTATCCGCGCGCGCTCTGTCTCGCTGCTCTCGGGGAGAACGAAGAAGCCTTGCAGGTATGCGAATCGCTCGTCGCATTGTTCGATGACGCGCGAGCGCACGAACTTCAGGCTCGTATTGAAGGTGTCGGGAAACCCGCACCGCATGCTGGACCTCCTGCCTCCAGTATCTCCAGACCCAGGCCCGCGCCTCGTTCTGCAGGGAGTAATCTCAAGCGTTACGTCGTCACTGGCGTCGTCGCAGTTGCCGTGATCGGTGTGGCTGGATTGGCCTATTTTTTCTCCACCCGTAACAACGGCGCAGTTTCCACGGGTGGTTTCGGAGAACGTTCAAAACGCGCCGAAACGACGGGTGGCCCTCCTACACAACAGGAAGTGATTGACAAGGCCATGCGCCGCCAAATGGAAAGCAGCCTTAATGCTCCCTTCACTGTCCTATACGACACGGGTTCCGGATCAAGCAAACCATTTACGCAGGCTGAACTAACGTCCCAGACTGGGTGGAAGCAAATCCCTGAAGGACAAACCGATCATTCGTTCTCGGGCGATGCGATCTTAATGAACAACCAGATCGCCCTCGTGTTGCGAAAGGATGGGACCGGCACGGAGCTTTACGGAAAAGCAGTCGGTTTTCAAAAGTTGTACGCCAACCTCGTTCCCAGTGGTGCCGCCGGAGCCGCGCAAGGCATAGACTCGCTGACCATTACCAAATGTGAGCAGGATGAAATAGCAGTGGAGGTCTCTCACCGCGTCAGCGCCGGTCAACCGCTCAAAGTGCGCTACGAACTTGCAATGGGCCAGGTCATCGTCAAGGTAACTCCAATTGAAACGGCAACCGCGCTACGCGTAGAGGCGCCATGTCGTTTTGCGGTTTTGCCGGACTTCTTCGCGGACGACATCGTCATTGACGCGAGCGAGGTTCTGAAAGATAAAGCGGAGTTGCCAAGCGAGAATTTTCTCTTGCACATGGCCGGCAATGGCGAAGCAATCGTGATGGACGTCTGGAGCAACCGGGACCAGGACATTCAGATCGTGACGAAAGGCGAAGCGTTTGCTCGTCAAATTCAATCGTCTGAAATCGCGTTCGGCAAGGAGGGATCGGTTTGGGTCGCCCTCCTTGCGGCCGAGGGCATCTGGCATATGCGGGACGTCAAGGAGACCGAGAAGGGTAAGGAACTGCCGCTCAATTGGAAAAGTCCATTTCCTGCCCTGTGGCGCGTGGATTGGAAACGTGCAGACGATCTGACCGATAGCTGGGAAATGCTCACCGAGATGCCCGACGGTAAATTCAAGAAACACGGTTTGTTTGAGGAAGAAGAAAACTCCTGGACGGCGCAAGATTGGTGGGGATCGGGTGCACGAACACGTATCGCCTCGGGGCTCGGACGGTTCCATTATCCATGTTGGGTGGATCGCCGTGGGCAGGGATGGTTGGAACCGCTGAAGGCCGAAAGCTGGGGGGACTATCGAGCGCTCGAGGGAATCCCCAATTTCCGGGGACCGGCCATTATCTATCCACTGAACCGCCTGAGCGACACGCCCCTCGACAAGTTCACCGTAGTCGATGTGGTACGCACGAGTCTGGGTGTGGGGCCCTGCGAGTACATTCTTGATGTCGAAGGCCAACAGGAGGCCTTTGAAGGTATGCCGACGTGCTCGGTCAGGGACATACTCGACGAGATCTACGAAAACAATCAACAAAAACAGCGACGCGCAGAGGTCGAGAAGGCCCTCGATGACGTGGTCGCGTTCATCGCCCTCATTCGTGGCCGAATCGATAAGTACCAGGCATTCTCCGATGACATGAAGACCTTCCTGCAGGACTACGAAAAAAAAGAGCCCGAGCTGGGTCCCTACATACTGGAACTGGCGGGGCTAACCAATCGAATCGACGATGCTATCGAAAAACATACGGAAAGCATCAAGTCGGTAAAGCACGCCACCGATTTGGCCAAGCAATTCCGCTCGGAGCTTCTCGATTATGAAGGCGGCGACGCCGCAGAGAAGTGCAAGAAGTTCACGCAAGCATGGGTTGAAATCGGGGGAAATCAGGACACCCTCGTTGCCGAATGCCGTGTCGCTGTAAAGGTGCTGCGGCAGACACCAGCAGCGGCGCTCTCGGACAGCCCGCAGCGTGCAGATCTTGCCCGCGAAGTCAGAGCGCGTACCGAAAATATATTGCGCGCACCGGTCAACTACGAAGCGCCTAGACATTAAGAAATGAGTGTGAGGCGAATCCCGGGATTGGCATCGTCCGCATCTCTTGCGATGTCTACATAAACACGCAAAAGAAATTTGATGTTGCGGCCTTTCGATGCTGGCGTCTCCCGAAAGAAAGCATCTACAAAACATGCTTTCTGCCAAGTGTTACGGCCGTGCCGCTATCACAGCAACTACCGCTATCCGGTACAAATTTTCAAACTTTTCAATAAGCTCGTGGTTTTACACCGCTTTTTCCGCATATGATCGAAGCGTGAAGTATGAAGAAATATGCGCCTATAGAGATAACACTTGCACCGGTTGAGAGAAACGAACAGTATATTTTGCATTGCGCAAATCTAAATCTGATAGGGCGTAATGCGTTGCGTAATATCGCAAAGGACAACCAATGGAATTATCCGCTTACTGGACCTTTGGCGGTACGTGGCCGTTTGAACCGCGATGGTTCCAAACCGCGGACGGAGCGCTGCATTATGTTGATGAAGGCCCCCGCGAAGGACGCCCAGTCGTCCTTGTACACGGCAATCCAACATGGGGATACCTCTGGCGCAACTTCATCCCCCCGCTTGTTGGAGCGGGCTATAGAGTCATCGTTCCGGATCACCTGGGATTTGGCCGATCCGAAAAACCAGACAATGCCTCTGTATACAGAGTTTCCTGCCATGCTGCGCGGCTCGAGCAGCTACTGGAATCATTGAATCTGAACAGAGTCACCGTCGTGTGTCATGACTGGGGTGGGGCAATCGGACTCTCATGGGCTGCGCGCCACCCTGAGAAATTGCACTCGTTAGGTATTCTCAATACAGGGGCTCACCGGCCCCCATGGCGAGTGAAAATGCCACTATCGTTACGGATAATTCGCCTGCCTCTCTTGGGCGAGGTGATCATCAAAGGGTTTCATGGATTTGTGCGTGGCTTTCTTTTCCGCGGTGGAGTGGTGCATCCTGAACGCCTCGGCACTCACGAGCGCGCGGCATACTTGGCGCCGCACCCCACGTGGTCATCTCGCACGAGCGTCCTCGTATTTCCTCGACAGATACCGGCAGGGCCGGGGGGAGAAGTCAGCGACTTTCTGGGGGCTGTGCATGATGGTTTGATGGCCCTGCGGGGTAGGCCGATTTTTATAGCGTGGGGGATGAAGGACTTCGCATTCCTGCCGCATTATCTCGATGAACTTTGGCTTAAGGATTTCCCTTACGCAAACGTGCTACGTGTTGCGGATGCCGGCCACTTCCTGCAAGAAGACGCCCACGAACAGATCGTACCCGCGCTACTCGAATTCTTGCGCTCCGCGAATGCGCCTGATGCCTAGTCCTGTACCACCTTGAGCCCGCGCCAAATCTCGAATCCATCCCATAGATTCGCTACGCCAAGATACAATTCGCCATCCACGGATCTCATCGTACGTACGCCAAAATTATAGGTGTCGCCAAGTCCATTCTTGAATACAGGCGTCCAATGCACACCATCCTGCGACTTCCAAAGGTCGGCGCCGCCTTGCGTCAATACGCCTACTAGGCCTGGTTCGCGTTTGGCAGCGTCCGCGAAATGCTGCGTCGCTCTTTCGCCAAGCTGTTGAATAATTAAGCGCACGAAGTTATCCAGGTTGTCCACGAATGCTTGCTGAATGGCGGTAAAGTCCGCAGTACCCGCGTAGAGCCAACCGTCATGTTCAACCATATTCCAAAGATACGCATTGTTACGGTTATCGAATCCCGGCCCATATCCGGAAAGGCTGTCCGGCCCGACAATCGTGTCCCATGTGTCGTCTTTATTAATTCGAAGTAGCACGCACCCTTTCAAATACATCCCCATGAAGATCATGGAGCCCCAGTAAAGTCTTCCTTCGTATATGTATGGCGTGATTGCGGTCTGGTTGCGCTGGTCGGTGCCTCCCTCGTCAACAATCTGAATCGGGTCTCCTTCTTCCGGGCCTTCAAATTTCCAAATCTCGAAGCCGGTCTTGTTATTCGCCGTGCCGGCGTAGAGCCAACCGTTATATGAAATCAGGGACATAATGGCACCGTTATCAGGATTACCGAAGCCGTCCTCCATAACAGGCCAAACAGTCTCGCCGTCAGTAGCTAAAATGCGGCCCGGTGTAGTCAGAACTGCGCCACCTGCTTCGATGTCATTCGCGATGGCGAGATAAAGCAGGCCCTTATGTTCAGCCATCGCGCGAATGGATCCGCGACTGTTCGTGATGGTGTAAAAGCGCTCCCAGCTTCCCGGTTCGCCGGTCGCCGTGCGCCATACTGCTGGCTCAGCGCCAAACGTCGATGCGTACAGTCGGTTGATGCCGTCGGAATCGCTTCGGTATTGCGCCATGTTGCGAAAACCAGTGGACGTATAAACAGGACCATCTTCTTCATCTCGGTAATCGAGGACTCGTTGCCAGGTCATTTCACCTATGTCCGGACGATAACGCCGAATCTCTGGCGGGCGCTCGCCTGTGTCGTTGCCCAATAGTCCCACCGTTCCAGCCATCAGCTCGTTGATGCCGCTGGAAGTTCCAACGTAGAGATGGCCCTGTTCTGCTTCATCGGGAATGAAGTACGCCATCGACTGCGGGTAGTCGTTCCAGTCCATGGCGTTATCATCGGCATCAAAACCGTTCTCACTAATGCGTACAAACCCGGCCGTGTTCGGCTCGCAACTCGGCAGGGCTAGCCCACACACGAAAGGCACGAGACAAAGTGCGACGAATTGGATTCGCATCCTTTTCGAGATCATGATATGGACCTCACGACGCATTGGAGACTCCCAATGCGACATCTCCTTCAGGGGCAAAGGCCCACGCCTCGCCCACGGTCGAATCGACAAACGGAGCGGCGGAAATCAACCTTTCCCGCTGTAGGTGTGCGACGATACGCGCCACGGTATCGGCCATCTTCGGCTCAAAGACATCCGGCTTAGCGCACTCGAGCGCAGCGCGGTAATGCCGATTGTCGTACCGCTTGGGTTCCATCGGTTTGAACTTGTGCTGGGATCGGTTGAGAAACACAAGCAGTGGATAAAGTGGGTCCTCGGGTGTGCAGAGCCGATTGACTTCCTCAACGAAGCGGGGCGTGTCGTAATACGTGAAGGTGTAGCCGAACTGCTCGGTAATGCTGCGCGTTACGTCCATCATGTTGTAATACTTTGTCGTCGTGACGTGAAAAATATTCGACTCGGTCTCGCGTAGGCTGAATATGCGGGCGATATGATCGGAGACAATATCCGCCGGTAGAAAACTGATCTGGTTCAGCGCTTCGACGGAGATACCGTATTTAATCATGAATGCGAGCAGGCGTACGCCGATGTCCTCTCTGCTGCCCACGCCGCGCGCCGACGCGGTAATCAGCGTCGGACGGTAGATGCGGACGGGCTGGCCCTGCCGGGCAGCGTTGAGCACCATGTGCTCCTGGATGCACTTGGTTTGCGAATAGCCAAAATCAAGTTCTTCCAGTTCTTCATTGAACTCATGTTCTGCGGCAATTGGGCGCGCCGACCAACCGTGAATGAACGTGCTGGAAATGTGGTGAAAGGGCTTCTTTCGTCCCGTGGCGGCGAGCGTCAAGAGCTCTCGCGTGCCGCCCACGTTGTAGGGGCGCAGCGCTTCGTAGCTGTGGACGTAATTCACCTGTGCGCCGTTATGCACGATAGCATCACTTTCCCTGCAAAGGCGCTCCCAATCTTGGTCGTTCAATCCGAGACGTGCGAGCCCCAAGTCGCCACACACCACCCGCACGCGCGAAAGAAACTTTTCCTGGACTTCCGGCGTCCACAACTCGGCACGTCGTAACGCGTCAACGATTCGGTCGCGCCCGTGGCTTTGGTCCGCCGCGCGGACCACAACTTCAATCTCGCACTCCGTACGCTGCAACAAACTGCCGAGAAGAAATGGACCAAAAAAACCGGTGGCGCCGGTCATCAAGATAGACCGCGGATTCTCGCACGCGTCCAATGCGGGCTCCGCAGGAGGCAGCCAACGCGCGTCCGCCAGCATGAGCTTGCGTTCTTGCGCGTCATCCTCGCGTTGGCGCGATGAAAGCCAAACGCGCAATTCCGCAACAGGCAGTTCCGAGCCGGTATCGTAGACATTCAGGAGTCGTGACATCTCTGCAACGCTCAATCGCTGCAGAAAGCGCGCGTCAAGGTTAGCCACCAATTCCCCGAGGCCCATGTGCTCGAAATGGCTTTGTATCTTCAGCGTGAGATCCACCAGCGTGAGTGAGTCGAGACCAATGTCCGCCAGTGTGACGTTCTCATCGCCATTCAAGTTGTACAATTCGCGGATGCTGTCGAAGAGGCCTTTCAGATTCGGCGTGGATTTCGGGCGCGAGAAATCCGCGTGAACATAAGATTCCAGGATCTCTAATTCCCCGCTCAACCACATTTCTCGAGTCTTGCTGCGCGCGACTTTCCCTGACGTTGTTTTGGAAATCGATCGAGGGGGGACGAACAGCACTTGGTAGGGATCGATGAAATAGCGCGCACGAATTGCTTGTGCGACTTTCGCCGGATCGAGCCTATCCTGTTGGCGGCTGACTTCCATCACAACGATTAGCCGTTCTTCGCCATCGTGATCCAAAGAGAACGCGGCGACTCGTCCTTGTCCCTGAGGACTCGCCTCTGGGAATTCTGTTTCAATAATCGCCTCGATATCCTGCGGATAGTAATTTACCCCGTGAATAATGATCATGTCCTTGATTCTGCCGCAGACGAAGAGCTCGCCCTCGTGCAAAAATCCCAGATCGCCGGTACGTAGATAGTCGCGAGGGTTATCAGCTTCGTTTGCGATTCGTGCGTGGAATATCGCTTCGCTGATCTCTGGTCGTTCCCAATACCCCGCGCATTTGCTCTCGCCATCAATCCAAATCTCGCCAATTGCATTCTCTCCAAGCGACGCACAGGATTCAGGATCCACAATTCGGACGTCGATGCTCTTAAATGGCGGGCCGCAACTGACGAGGGCAAGTTGGTTATTGTTGCGCGTCATCGTTTTTTGGATGCTTAGCTGGCGCCGCTGCATGCGCTGCTTCTGAACGTGCAGCGTCTGACGCCCGCGAGTGGACACGGCAAGCGTGTTCTCCGCGAGCCCATAACACCCATAATAGGATTCGCGGCGCAGTCCATAGCGAGAGAAGCGCGCATAGAAGCGTGCGTAGGTCTGTGGGTGAATTGGTTCTGCCGCCGTCATCATGCCTTCCAGCGAACTCAGGTCCACGTCGCACAGCGCTGAATCCGGCACTTTGTCCTCGCGAAGACAATACCCGAAAGCAAAGTTGGGTGCGGCAGTCAACGTCGCCCGCACGCGCGAAAGGGTCTGAAGCCAAAGTGTCGGCCGAATCAAAAAGTCAAAGGGCGAAAACCCGTGGTTCGTCCCGCCAATGACTACGGCGAAGAGATAGTGGCCAATTAGGCCCATATCGTGGTACTGCGGAAGCCAGGAAACCCCTATGGATCCGGGATGAATCGTCTCGTGCGCGTTGTGTATGACATTTCGGTGCGTGACGATGACGCCCTTGGGATCGCCCGTAGACCCCGACGTATATTGCAGGAACAAAATCGGATTTGACTGCCGTCGAAACGATGTCATTTCCCGGTCAGTCATCGTGTCTGTTGGACACCAACGAAGGGAAGCCAGGAAAGTTTGCGCCTCATCGCTCTGCATGGGATTTTTAGCGTTGGCTGCGATTCCGCGGAGATAAGACGAGGTTGTGAGCGCGATGCACGCGCCGCAATCCCGCGCGACATGCTCAATCCGTGCTGCTCCAGCACCGGTGTTCATGGAGACAGGTGCGCAAACTGGCACGGGTATGGCGCCAAGATTCAGCGACGCGAAGAACGCCACAATCATTTCAAGTCCGGGCGGGTAGACGAGCAGCACGCGATCGCCGTGCTGAATTCCGGCCTCATCGGCCAATTGTCGCGCCAAACCGAAAACGCGCTCATGAAACTGCTGAAAAGTGTAGTGTTCCAGCTCGCGGCCACGAGCATCAAGGAAACTGTACAGTAGTTTGTCGGGGTGCTTCTGCGTCCAATACTCAAGACAATCCACCAGATGAGTCATGTGTCCAGTCCTAAAAAGTAATGGTCCCCACGCAACAGCTTCTCGCTTAGATGCGCCCTTGCAGTACCCGCCAGTATCCTCACGACGGCGAAGTGATTCAAGAATACACTTTACAGCGTGGGATCGGCGGTATTACAGCAGTACGACGCGAAGTCCTTTCCCCTCGCGAAAGATCGTCTGGGAAATCGAATTCCGGACACAACGCAACTAAGATGGACAAAGCGCGTAGTCATTGGATTGATTTACAAGCTCAAAGGGGAAATATGGAAGCGGAGAACAGTTCCCGTACCCGCGGCGCTGTCTTGGTCACAGGAAGTTCGACAGGCATCGGAAAGGCCTGTGCACTCCACCTTAACCAACTTGGATTTAAGGTCTTCGCGGGAGTCCGCAAAGTATCGGACGGACAGGCCCTGCAGGTCGAGGCGCCAGGTTTGCGTCCCATAATGATCGACGTAACAGACCCAGACACGATAAAGACTGCTTTATCGGAAATTGGTAAGGAAGTCGGTCCAGCGGGGTTGCATGGTCTCGTGAACAACGCCGGTATTGTCGTAGTTGGCCCCGTCGAAACGCTCGCGCTAGACGACATCCGAAAGCAGTTCGACGTGAATGTCCTCGGTCAGCTCGCCGTCACACAAGCATTCCTGCCTCTCATCCGCGAGGCAAAGGGGCGCGTCGTAATAATGGGTTCCATTTTCGGCCTGCTATCTTGTCCACACGTTGGCGTATATGCGGCATCTAAGTTCGCGCTGGAGGCTCTTGCGGATGCGATGCGCGTCGAACTCGCGCCATGGGGAATCAAAGTGTCAATCGTGGAACCGGGGCGGATGGCAACATCCATTTGGAGCAAGGCATTCGAGGCAATGGACAACTGGAAACACGACGGCAACGAAATTCACGAATTGTACGCGCCCCATTTGAGTGCTGCAGTAAAGAAGGCCATCTACTTTGCCAGGACCTCTGCATCGCCCGATAGTGTCGCGCGAGCAGTGGGGCATGCTCTGATCGCCCGTTGGCCCAAGACCCGTTACCGTGTTGGATTGGACGTGCGTTTCTGGGCACCCATACGGCGGATGGCACCCGATCGCATTAGTGATTGGGCAATCAGGTTGATGCTTCGAATCGGCAGGTAACGTTCAACCCCGATACGTAGTCGGCTCTGCGGGTATCTGCAAAGTTTTGTCAAAATCAAAACGCTCAAATACGTCGCCGAAACCGAGCAGTATTCCTTCGGCCGTCAGGCCAAACTTCTCCAGAGAATACTGGTGGTTACTCTTGTACGCGCGCGCCCTCTCGTGTTCAATCTCCAGACGAGACGCAAAGAGTTCTCCGATAACAAAACCAAATCGTTGATAAATGTCCGCCACCGCCGATTTTACGTCGCTCTTCAAGTCGTCGTAGATGAGGAAAAGAAACCGGTTCTCCTGCCATTCCTGAGCATGGTGCATCGGATGGCGGTACCAGTAACCTGCCAACTCCAAAACGCGATCGCGAAAATGAAGACCCTGCGTGTCGTTACCAAAAAAATCCCATGGAACATGCAATAGACTTATCAATGATGGGATTGCTTCGTACGGCGTTCGCATGCTGCACACGACGCGCGCCCTCGGAAAATGTCTGCGTATCGCATCGATCTTTGGTGAGAACGCTGGGTTCTTGGACAAAAATAACTTGTCCTCCCCGTGGAAATAGAGGTGCCGCCGTACACACGCCGCGTAAAAACGCATGATGTGATCTTGATCCGTCGCGCAGGTTTCCACATCAAACCGTACATGTCGCCATGTCTCCTCGAAAAATGGAAAGGGGAATAGCATGTACGACGAGGAGAATATCGTCGTCAATACCAAGTCGTCCTCGTCATAGTCGAAAAGGCTCATCTTGTGGATTTCGCTGAGCGGAGCAAAAAGTTGTCGATCTGCTTTGGCAAGAAAGCGCCTTCCGTGGCTGCCGATCATTCGATCAATGTGAGACACAGTGGCCCAAAATTTGCGCTGCGTGATCGAAGGAGCAAAGATGATCTCCCACAACCGGAAAGAAGTAAAGCGCTCCGTATCCTGAGCCATGATGCGATGGAGCAAGGTCGTTCCGCTGCGGGGAATGCCAATAATAAAGACTGGGTCCTGGATGGCGACCTTTCGATATCCCCGAAAAAACACGTCGTCAAGCAAAAGACCAATCCAATTAGCAACCTGCCCAAAAAAGATTACAGGAAGAAACACGGCCATCACGCGAATCCGCTTAGGTGTCATTCGCGCAAAGGAATTCCTGTCATGGAACAGGGTCAATTTGAATAGCCGGAAAAATACCGAGAAAGCCCAGAACATCATGTCGCTTTCATAGGTCGACGCCGCGCAATTACACGAACTCCGTTCGATGGCCGCAACGTTATATTCAACCGTGCCTGTATTCGCGCGTCCGGCGCCAACTCAAACGTCCAGTCGCGTGCAAAAATGGCCAACAGCAGGATGCCTTCCATCCACGCGAAGCGCTCGCCGATACAGCGCCTTGCCCCGCCGCCAAACGGTATGTACGCGTGCTTGGGCACACTCTCCGCACGTTCCGGGAGCCAGCGATCCGGGTCGAAACGCTCTGGCTCAGGATACCAACGTGGATCGTAGTGAGTAACGAGCGGAGTCACGATTAATAGATCGCCCACGCGGATATCCATTCCGAGTACAGTGTTGGGCGTCACGGCCTCACGATCGACGCCGCACACGGGCGGAAACATCCTCATGCTTTCCGTAAACACGCGGCGCGTGTAGTCGAGGGCTTGCATATCGTCCAACTTGGGACTGCGGCCTCCCTGCAGAACATGATCAACTTCGGCGCGAAGTCGCTCCGCAACGTCTGCGTGTTGCGTGAGAAGATACAGCGTCCAACTCAACGCGCTCGCGGTCGTCTCGTGTCCGGCCAGAAAGAGCGTCATTGATTCATCGCGAAGCTGCCTATCAGTCAATGCGCTGCCATCGTCGTACCGGGCGGCAATCAGCATCGACAACAGGTCGTCCAAATCCCCGCCCGCGCGCCGGTGATCGCGTATGAACCGGTAGATTACCGCGTCGAGTTCGCCGAGCGAGTGCTTGATTAGGCGCGTGCTTCGCAATGGCAAAAGGTCCAACATTTTGCCGACCGCGGGGACGACATAACGTCCGGATCGAGACAGGCACGTGTCGATCGCCTCGCCCACTATTCGTACGTCGTCTTCGATGTCGGAGCTAAACATCGTTTTTGTAATGATACGGGCCGTTAGCGCAGTCAACTGCTCGTGCATGTCGAAGGTGTCGCCATCACGCCATCGGGCAGCACATTGCTCGCCCAGTGTGGCCATCGTGTCGGCATACGCATCGATTCGGCTCTTGTGAAACGCGGGTTGGATGAGCTTGCGCTGCCGTAGGTGCGGTTCGCCGCTTAATGTGAGCACGCTTTCACCCGTAAAAACCTTCAAGGGTGTGGATCGCGTGCGCCGGTGATAACACCTCTGGTTTCTGACCAGAAGTTCTTCGATTCCCGCCGGCTCGTTCATGAGGATGCAGCGCTGTCGGACGATGCGAGTCTCAATTCCCTGCGGATATTTCTTCACCGCCTCATGCAGCGGCGCAAAGTTACCCCGGAATCCCTGGGCCATGAGCCGCAGGAAATCCAGTTGGCCCATCCGAGGAAGGGCTTGTACGGTCACAGGCTTCTCTGGCGTCGCTGTAGTCGTGCTCATGTGTGCTTACTTCTTCGCATGGCCCGGAGTGTACGGCGCGGTGGAAGCCAAGACAAACCGGCGTGCAAGAAGGAAGTTGTACCAAACCAGCGGCACCGGTAGAGTCGATGGGGCCAGGATCGGCAAGCAGCTCGAAATACCAAAGGAGGCCAGCGATGAGCCTGGGCGGCATACTACAATTCGTTTTGGACTATTACGAAGGCGACGTAACTCTTGGGATTTTAGTCTACATCATCATGCTATTCATTGGGCTCGTTTTGCCCGCCGTTCCCGTATAGGTGTTCCTAATCGCATGCGAGGGTTTAGTGATTCCATAAGATTGACATGAATCAGCCAGCCGCCGAACCAGACGCATCGTCAGGCCGAAATGTCGTATTCCGGATTGAGCATGTGCGGAAGGAATACCATGTTGAGGATACGGTTGTTTACGCGCTTCGCGATGCATCGCTCGACATTTTTGAAAACGAATGTCTAGTGATACTCGGCCCAAGCGGATCGGGAAAAAGCACGCTTTTAAACATCATCGGGGGAATTGATACACCCAGCTCCGGACGAGTGCTGTTTCGGGACACGGACTTGTCGCGTTATGACCGCAATGCGCTCACAATGTACCGCCGTGTCAATATCGGTTTCGTATTCCAGTTCTACAATCTCATCCCCAACCTGACGGCACGAGAAAACGTGGAAATGGCTGCGGAGATTTCCAAGTCCGCGATGGACCCCAACGAGGCGCTGGGCTTGGTCAATCTGGAGCTTCGCAAGGACCATTTCCCCTCGCAGTTGTCCGGAGGCGAACAACAGCGTGTCGCCATTGCGAGAGCGGTCGCCAAGCGACCGGATATTTTGCTTTGCGATGAGCCTACCGGCGCACTTGATGTTTCATCGGGCAAGGTTGTCTTACAGGTGTTGGCGGACGTAAATCGCACAACGAATGCCACCGTCGTCATCATTACGCATAACGCGATCATCGGCAATATGGCCGACCGCGTCGTGCATATGACGGACGGACGAATCCGCGACATCGTCGTAAATCACGAGCGGGCTACAGTACATAGCCTGGAATGGTAATGACGATACTAACGCGAAAACTGCTGAGGGACATTTGGAGAGCCCGTGGTCAATCGTTTGCCATTGCCATGCTCGTCTGCGCCGGCACCTCGGAATATGTGGGGGTTGCATCGGTCCAGCGAAACCTGCAACTCACGCGCGATGAATACTATGCGGACTGCCGAATGGCGAACTTCTTTATTTCACTGGCGCGCGCGCCCCGTTCGGTCGCCGACGATCTTCGCGAAATACCCGGCGTGCGCAATGTGCAGGGTCGAATCGTTAAAGACGTTAACCTCGGGATAGAGGGCTATGAAGAGTCCCGTACGGGGAGAATCATTTCGCTCCCCGATGTTCGTGCGCCGGTCATAAACGACATCGTCCTGATAACAGGCCGCTATTTCGAACACAGGTCTACCAGCGAAATTATCTTGAGCCATGCGTTTGCAACGGCAAACAAATTGAAAATTGGCGACACCATCACGGCCTCCATAAATAACCGCCAACACACGCTACACATTGTCGGGACAGGTATGTCGCCCGAATACGTCTACATGATTCGCAGCGCACAGGAACTAATCCCTAACCCGGACCGATTCGGCGTTCTGTGGGTGTCGCAGACATTCGCAGAGCAATCGTTCGCAATGCAGGGCGCCTGCAACGATTTTGTAGGAACTGTGGAGCGACCGGCGGAAATTGACCGTATCCTTAATACTGCGAGTTCGGTGCTGGCGCCCTATGGCGTTTTCGCGAAAACGAATCGAAAAGACCAAACGTCGAGTTTCTTTCTGGCTAACGAAATAAGAGTGCTGGGGATCGCGACAGCGATCATTCCACCGATCTTTATGGGCGTGACGGCCTTGGTGCTTGTCGTGTTGCTTAACCGCATGGTGCGGCATGAACGTACACAGATTGGCGTCATGAAAGCCTTTGGATATTCCGATGCGAGCGTGGCGGCACACTACGTCTGGTTCGCCTTGGTGCTCGGTTTGGCCGGGTGTCTTGCCGGGTACTTCGGCGGTGTACTGGTCGTCAAATGGGTGATGCAGATTTACATCCGTGTATTTCAGTTTCCAACGTTTCGAATGGATATTTATCCAATCATCATGCTTCAGTCCGCCGTGTTGACAATGGTCTGCGCTGCAGCGGGCGCTTTCGGCGCTGCACGGCAGGCGGCGCGCATCGAACCGGCAATAGCGATACGCGCCGAAGCACCAAAATATAGCCGCCGTATTTTTCTGGAACGCTTCAACCTAATTTGGGGGAGCTTATCATTCTCCTCTAAGATGATCGCGCGCAACATGGCGCGCTACAAATTCCGCGCCGTCTTCACGCTCTCCGGTGTCGCAATGTCAACGGCAATGCTTCTGATGGGGTGGTTTCTGATGGACGCTGTAAACTACATGATCGATTTCCAATTCTCGCAAACGCAACTCGAAGACGTGCGCGTACTGTTGAACGGCGAGCAAGGCAAAGATACATATCACGATCTTCAACGTTTGAGCGATGTAAAAGCGGTCGAGCCGGTCCTGCAATACCCATTTGAGGCCCGCACGAACTGGCGAAAGAAAGAGATTGCCATCGTCGGCATACCGGCTCAGAGCACGCTTTGGCGCCTTATAGATACCCAGGGGAATCGTGTCGAAATTGATAAGCACGATTTCGTGCTCGACGAGCGTCTGGCAGAACAACTTGGCGTCCAACCTGGCGACGAACTCGTACTCAAGCCGCTGATGGGCAGGGTCCCTAAGGAAAGGCGCGTTCATGTCACCAAGATCGTGAAGCAATACCTCGGTATGGGGAGCTACATGGAAATCGAGGCGCTTAGCCGCGTCCTGGATGAGCCTTTTGCGATGAATACAGCCTTGATTCGCTCCGAGTGGCAACGCGCTAGAGAATTGGACAAGGGCCTCCGAGACGTCGCGGCCATTGCATCGGTGCGTATCAAAGAGGATTCCCATGCGAATTTGAAGAAAAGCTTGGGTGAGTCCATGCGCGCGGTAAACGTTATCATTCTCGGGTTTGCCGCCGCCATCGCTTTCGCTATTATTTATAATTCGACTATCGTGTCATTGACGGAGCGGCATCGTGAACTCGCGGCGCTTCGCGTAATGGGATACCTCCCCAGCGAAGTTGGCCGTCTTATATACAACGAAAACCTGCTGCTCTCCGCCATAGGGTTCGTGGTGGGCATACCATTGGGGATTGGACTGTGTGGACTAATTGTAATGGCCTATGAAAACGATTTATTCCGACTTCCCTTCAAGATAGGGCTACGTGCGTATGCATTGACGATTCTTACAACATTCTGTTTCGTTACAGTTGCCAATCTAGCCGCGCGGCGAAAAATCTTACAGCTTGATATGGTAGAAGCGCTCAAGATGCGTGATTAGCACACGAAGTTTAGGAACGAAATCTTTTTGCCAAATAGATCAAAAATCCTTCTTGGTGCGTCGGTGCTGCTGGGTGCAGCCGCGTTCCTTCTATATTTTGGGCGCACGTCCGTTGGCGTCGAGATCGCCACAGTATCCGTACAATCGATTCAAGAGTACGTCGTGGAGACCGGCACTACTCGGCTCGCAGCGAGCTATGCGGTCTATATGCCGATTGCCGGCACGCTGCACCGAATCGAGTTGCAGGCGGGCGACGCGGTAACACAGGGAGACGTCCTGGCACATATCGATCCGTTTAATATCGAAAAGGATATCCTCGCAACCGAGGGGCAGATAGCCGCGGCAGAAGCCCGGACAACCGGTGTTGACACATCGAAACCAAAGCCAGAAGACATCGAGGCTGCGAGGCAAGCGGAACAGTTCGCCGCCAGCAATGAAGTCATGGCGCGCAAGCAGCTCGAAATCGCCAAAATTAACTTGGCCAACGCCAGTAAAGACAACGACCGCGCGAAGCGCCTCCTGGAAACGGGCGCAATCAGCCGCACCGCATTCGACGAAGCGGAACGTAAATACAAACTCTTGCAGGAAGAACTTGAATACCGCGATCTTGCAGTGGAATCTGCCAGCCAGTCGGCGGAAATTGCGCGGCTGAAACGGGAATCACTGACCGCATCGGTCAACGACAATGAATTTATGAGAAAAGCATACGAGGCGGAGATCGAGACCATTAAGGCACGGCAAGATGTCCGTCGCAACGAGCTTTTAAAGGCCGACCTGAGATCGCCAATCACCGGTGTGGTGATCGAAAAACTCGTCGAAACGGAAGGCATCCTCCAGGCAGGCACACCATTGTTAATCCTCGGCGATCTGTCTGACATCGAAATCGAAAGCGATATTCTTTCCGAGGAGGTTGTCAGAATGCGTGTGGGGCAACCCGTTGAAGTGACAGGCAAAGCACTTGGTGACGTCACCGCAAAGGGTGAAATCTCTCGAATTTACCCCGTAGGTTTCAAAAAAATATCAGCGCTCGGTATAGAACAACAACGCGTTAAGGTCGTCATTCGATTCGACAATACGGCCCTGAAACTCCGTCCGGGCACTTCCGTGGACGTCCGCATTATTACAAACGAACGTGACGGCACGCTGACCGTCCCCGAGCGCGCAACATTTCGAAACGGCGGCGAATGGTCTGTGTTTGTTCATCGCGGCGGCCGCGCTGTTCTGACGCGTGTAAAGCTAGGACTGCGAAACGAAAAGTGGGCCGAGGTGCTCCAAGGATTGCATGCGGGGGATGCTGTTATCGCCGAACCGCGAAATGAATTGAAGAATGGCACACGGGTTCGGCCGCTGTAGCTATTGGTCGGCCTGCGCGCCTAAACTATGGCGGGAGTAACGTCGTGCATCCAGGCGCAAGCAAAGGGTAATGCATTTTTGATGGGTGCCTTGTTTCCAATCAGATTCAAACCCCAACCAGCGCGGGGGCGCAAGGAATTCATTTACGGACCCATTCGTGCCGCCCGTGGGGAGTATCATCGGGGCTGGCTTTATATCGACCCTGTTTTTAGCATTGATTACGGATTAAGCCGCGTCGTCGGCGTACGCGCGTTCGCTGGAAATCCCAAAGTTTACAATGGCGTGTTCAAACGTGGCGATCGAATTCTCGCGATTCATTTTTTCGCGCGCAGTCCCAGAGATGCATTTCGCCTATTGGTAGAATCGGTGAAAATCCTTCCCCGATTAAAAGAAGCGGGATACGCCGGACTGTATGGTGATACCACGAATGCGCAGCTCCCAAAAGTAATTGTCCGCCACGCGGGTTTTGTTATCGATCCGCCCGCCTACAAGAATGTCCTTACACGAATCGCCGTGATGCTCCTTGCGATGTGGAATGTCGTTCCGGAACGGTTCTTGACTATTGGCTACGGAATTCCGCTAAGCTTGCTGGGAGGTAAATTTCAACGGCTGGTAATACGCCTTTGACCTGGAACCACTGCACGCGCCATTGCAACTTTTTATCTTTGGAGCCATCATCGTGGGCGATACCACTTCCCGGAGTTATGAATCAGTAGCATGGTTTTACGAATTACTCGCCCATGTGTTTTCGCTGGGACTAATTCGCGCCGCAAAAGCTTCCCAAGTTCCTCACCTCTCAAAAGGCGACCGGATTCTCTACGTGGGCGCCGGTTCAGGCGAAGACGCGATCCTCGCGGCGAGAGCGGGCGCCAAGGTAACCTGTGTCGACTTGTCACCCGCGATGCTTTCGCGAATCAAAAAGCGCTTCGCTAAAGAAGATCTTGATGCGGAATTCATCTGCAGTGACGTGATTGAATTCCGCCCCGACGTACTATTTGACGCGGGCGCCGCAAACTTTTTTCTCAATATCTTTCCGGAACCCGTGATGAAACGCGTCTTGCAGCACTTGACGCAATGCGTAAAACCAGGCGGTAAAATCCTTATCGCAGACTTCGCCACCTCTGGTGGTGCAATCGCAACAACTGTATCCAAACTATACTATCTCGTTGCACTTGTTTTTTTCTGGGCCCTGCGACTCATGCCGCTTCACCCCATCTACGATTACAGAAGCTACCTGAAAGAAGTTGGCGCAGAACTGAGTGAGTCGAAAGATTTCCGGCTGTGCGGCATCGGACCCTGCGTATACCGTAGCCTTGTGGCGGTTCGCCGGCCAGAATAGCGTGGGGGAAACCCCTCGCTATCCGTCCAACAACCCCACGCCCTTGAACACATTGAGTATGTCCTCTGGCGCAGTATCACTCACCGTCGCGATATACACAGATTCCTCGCGACGGCGCGGATACTGCTGTTTGTGAGTGGCTAGTCCTTTGAACGCGTAAAGTTCGCTCTCTTGATAAAGCTGCTCAAAAAGTTTTGTAAGCTCTGGGTTGTCATTGAAGTCGCTCGTCGCAACATTGTGTAGTGGCGACATCCCAAGCGCCACGTACGACACATTCTCCTGCCCAAATTGCTGGATTGCTTGATAAACCATAAACTTCATCGCATTGAACCGATTGGGAAGGCCTTCATCTTCAAGAGCGTATCGTTCGACGCTGGCGTAATAACCAACCTTCTTGTACTCCGAAAAAATCGGGGTGAAAAACATGCACGCCAGCAGGCGCTCGCCCCGCTCAGCAAAGAAATGGCGAACGCCGGGCTCCTGATTTTCGGAAGGTCTGCGCGTGAGTACCCGAAGTTCTGAATGGTTCTTCTTGGTCCTAATCCAATATTCGGAAAGACGACGCATTTCTTGTATCCGCTGCGCGGTTAAATCTCCTTCGCGCAACTCTACGCCGTGGCGTGCCGCGATATTGTTATAGTTCCTGACGGACTGGAAGTCCGCTC
This sequence comes from Candidatus Hydrogenedentota bacterium, assembly GCA_020848835.1. Classification (GTDB taxonomy): domain Bacteria; phylum Hydrogenedentota; class Hydrogenedentia; order Hydrogenedentales; family SLHB01; genus JABWCD01. Next base: position 5,582 of record JADLHJ010000072.1, on the reverse strand, counting down.
CCGGCATAGCAAGAGTTTCCGGCGTCACGTCTACAAATGTCTCGATCCCAAGTTTGTTGATCGCGAAACCTGCGGCGCGCAGTTCGACCGCGATTGGATGCGTAACTTGGATAGCGCAGAGACGGAGATCGTTTTCACCGCACCAGCGCACAAATTCACGTAGTATCAGCGCAGGATTTGCGGAAACCGGATCGGCAACCATCAATGCAGTGTGGTCCACTACCTTATACGCAATGTAACCTTGAATACCCTGCGCCCGAAACGTACTTAAGTCAACGGACATTGTGTCGTACGCAAGAGAGAAAGTGCCAAATCGTTTCACATCGTCAAATCGCGTAAGGTCGATGTGCCCGCTACTCGAATGAGTCTTGGTATCGTCATTAGAATGTAGAGACGCGTCGGCAAATTTCTTGATCAAAAAATGGACGCGCGTTTCGCTCATGGGTTTCGGTTGCCACCCACCGAGACGCTGCACATTGTCCTGGCAGAATGGCGGATCATGGTTCACCATATACGCCGCGAGCGACCTGAGACCCTTATTCACAAACCGGTGCTTCGAATCCATGTATTCGGGTATCTCCGGCATCAACGTGAGATAGTGCATGCCAAGAACACGTATGATCGTGTCGTGTATCGTGCCGGTTGTGACACTCTGAGAGTGCGTGCCATGATAGGTCTTTCCGATTTCTCCATCGTCGCGGATTCGTGACATCAGCCGGACGACGTCGTCCACACAGACCAAGTTCTTGTCCGCGCCTTCGATTCCTCGAATGCAATAGCGTAATTCGGCTGGCGGTCCCCCCAGATCCCGGTACTCCCGCTCCACCAGCTTTCGAAAGCTGTTGTAAACCTTCATGGCTCCGTAGACCATCTTGTCGTTTTCCACATCGCCAGTTTGGCTGTCACCCATAATGATGCTCGGGCGAACGATCACCCAGGGCAACTGGGAGGCGCGCACAAGTTTTTCTCCGTGATACTTTGTTTCTTCATAGGGGTTTCGAAAAACTGGATTGGGCGCAAGATAGTCCTCCGGCACGGGCTCGCTGTGGATGCCGGCAACATAGGCAGTGCTGACATGATAAAAACGCCTGGCCTTAACTCGCCGAGCCAGCTCGAGGGCGTTGTGTGTGCCTTCGACGTTTACCTTTACGAGATGTTCACGCCTGCTTTCGTTAAAATCCGTTAGACCAGCCACATGCCAAAACTCGTCGATTGCCGGCAGGCGGTCGGATAGGTCTGGTAGGCCCGCATCAGTAACATCGCCCGCAACGGCATTAATATTGGCATTCCCCAATCCGAGCGACATCAGGCGCGCAGCCGGGGTCTCGCCGGCCTTGGCGCGGACCAAGGCATAGATTTCGACACGCTCCTCACCAATCAACGACTGAACAAATCGCTTGCCAAGGAAGCCAGTTGCTCCCGTCACAAACACACGACGCGGCATTCCACACATCTCCCTTGCATCAACGAACCCTGGGGCAGCCAACACTACTATCCAATATTCCGGCGCGTCAGTCCATTGACCGAACGAACTGTACCAGCGTGGCAATGCACGCAAATGTTCAGCTGCAGTGCAAATGTGGAGTGAATTCGCGTTCTGGTATCGTCCGCTTCGTATCGGATACAGTTTCCGCCGGGTGTATAGTTTTGGGCTGCCGAAACTGAGCATGTGTCTTACGTCCTGTGAGGATTGTATTTTATGTCTGGTTCACTAGCTCTGCCTCCCGGACCCCGTAGTTTCTTGTCGATTCGCGAGATTCTCGCCCTTCGACGAGACGTCATCGGTTTTCTAAACCATGTGAAATCATACGGCGACATCGCGTGTTTTCGATTGGGTCCGCAGCTCTGTTACTACGCGAATCATCCCGACTATTTCCATGACATACTCCTGACCCATCATCAAGTACTGCAAAAGACATGGATCCTTCGAAGGGCTGAAGACGGGTTCGGAAAGGGCATCCTGATGAGCACCGGAGAAGCCCACAAGCGGCAGCGCAAATTGCTGCAACCCGCGTTTCACAAGCAACGCATAAGCCGCTATATGCAAACCATGATTGATGTCGCTGAGCGCGATTCAAATAGCTGGGAGGACGGGGCCACGGTAGACATGGCTCGAGAGATGCAGCGCACGACAATTTCAGTCGCCGCGCAAACGCTCTTCGGCACTGACGTCGCGGACGAAGCACAGGAGATCGGGGAGGCGCTGGCAACCGCGATGGACTTGTTTACGCAGATCAAGGGGCCATTCGCATTCTTTCTTAGCAATATTCCCATCGCGCCGCGCAACATCCGCTTCGAGCGGGCCAAGCGTCGCGTACATGCCATCATTCACAAGCTGATAACGCAGCGCCGAGAATCTGGTGAAGAACGCGATGACTTCCTCGCAATGCTCCTCGCGGCGCAGCACGAAGATAATCACGAAGGCCTGAGCGACGAACAGATTCGAGACGAAGCGGTATCCATTTTCATTTCCGGATTTGAAACATCCACCAACACGCTTTCTTGGGCGTGGTACATGCTCTCGAAAAACCCTGATGTGGAAGAAGAACTACATTGTGAGTTGGACACGGTCTTGGGCGGCCGTCTGCCAACACCCGAAGATCTGGATAAGTTAACATTTACCCGCAAAGTGATAGCGGAAGTATTGCGTCACTACCCGTCGGTTTACGTGATTCCGCGGCGCGTTACCGAATCGTGCCCGCTCGGCGAATTCACAATGCCGCCCGGTGCGCTCGTCTTCGTCGGCATCTACACGATTCAACACGACCCGAGATTTTATGAAGAGCCACAACGCTTCAATCCTAACCGCTGGACCTCCGAAATGTCTGGCAAGTTGCCGCGCTTCGCATTTAGCGCCTTCGGCGGCGGACCCCACGCTTGCCTGGGAGAACACTTCGCTTGGGCAGAGACCGTCTTGCTTCTCGCGACGCTCGCCCAACGCTGGAAAGCGCGCGTACCAGATGGCTACGAAGTCAAAATGAATCCGCTCGTAAACCTCCGGCCACTCGGAGGGATACCGATGAAGTTGACACGCCGTTAAGAGCGCATAATTTGTGCGTGCAGACGTGCCTCTGAATTCGACTAGTCTTGGTTGGCAAGTCCTGGAACGGCCTTGTCGAATGTAATCCGGAAGCGAAACACAGCCATCGACCCCCTCATCCCAGCCATCCCAACGCCCGCCACACGACCTTGTGGAAGCGCAGGGGAGGGAAAGTGGAGAACAAACTAAGTTGCGTACGACATCTTCCGTAGGAAAAATGCTTTCGGCCTAGAGTTACGGCCGCGCCGCCATCACGGAGGGTATCCCTAACCTGGGATTCAGCCAAGACTTATAAATGGTCGGGGTGAGTGGATTCGAACCACCGACCTCTTCGTCCCGAACCGGCTAGAGTAAACCCGGCAAACACGTGTAACTCTCTGCGGGACAATATAATACAACTTTTCGAATTTGTCAAGAGTTTTGCTGTTTTACCCCGCTTTTCCCGCATTTTCATGTACAGTACATGGAAATGTAATATTAATACTAGGTATATATATGTCTGAAATATTTTGAGATGTCTAAAAGCCTTTGTGAGATCGACGATGATGGGCACATCCGTCCACCCGGTTGCACTAATGGTTCCTTCATCCTTCCATGAAACCGCGAGTTCGGATATCCGAAGTGAAGATATTCTGCTCAAATTTCGCTTGAGTAATTGCAAGGTGACTTTCGACTGCGGCTCGAGCAGTTTCGTATTGATGGCATCAATGGACTAGCAGATCATACAGATGGACCTATGCGTGGTGATACAACGATTATCGGGGATGCATTGGGGACTTTGATTTTCAATGTGTCCTGAGTGGTAAGGTTTTGGGCCATTCCCAGCCAAGTCTGAATTGACTTACTGTGCGCTACAATCAAGATGTCGCCGGAAATCTGCTTTTGAACAGCCTGCCACGCGGCCCAAACGCGTTCGGAGACGTCGGACAGATTCTCGCCGCCCGGTGCGCGCTGATGGAAATCACTCCGAAAACGGTTGAGGTCAGGATTGTCTTGGTATTGTGGGAATTCGCGATAAACCTCGGCCTCTGTCCGACCTTCGAACTCGCCGAGCGAACGCTCATTGAATCCCGCCAGGGGTGGAAGAATGGTCAATGGGGGAGGGAGTTCCGAAGTGATGATCTGTAATGTTTCTACCGCGCGACGGAGAGCGGAACTCACGGCGAATTGGATGCGAACATCAGTAGATAGGGCAAGTTGTTTGCCAACATCACGTGCTTGTTGTTTACCGCGTTCAGTTAGAGGCGTCTCGAACTGTCCACAAAAGTATTTTTCACCCCGGCGGTTCGAAGCGTTCAATTCTGATTCACCGTGTCGCACAAGCACTACATAGGCCATGTTGAATGACTCGCAAAATGCTTTGATTGCAGAGGCCGCTGGCCAGCTCTCGGACCCATGCTGAATGCAGACTGACGTAATGTTCGCGCAATAGACTTGAAGTACTTACCAACAATGTCCAAATGATGTGTCGTCAGGCGAGTCACGGCTTGTGTGTCTGCCATTGCTTGTTTACTTCGTAATGCGATACCCGAGGGACTGAATGAGCCTCAGCGTTTCCACGGCCATCTTTCGGTCGTATTCTTTTTCAGACTCAGTCAATTCGTGATAGGGGACCAGGCAAGGGTGCTGCTTTTTCGCATCGTCGCGTTGAGGTCCATATTGCCATCCGTCACCGATGCGCTGCTTGGCCCAGATATCATGCGCGTTTTTCGCGAGCATTTCGGTCAATTCCGCGAGGTCTCGGGTCAATGCCACACCAGAAGTGTCAATCGGCTTTGGCTCATAAGTCATGTATTACTTCCTCGGACCGGTTCTTTCAGCCAGCGCGCCATTTCACGAACGGCATTTCGGTTGAAGTCCCTAATCTTTTTATCGAGCTTTGACCAAGGTAGGAGGTTTGGGTTGGTCATCGCCTCTTCACATTTTGCCCCAGGCGCGTACCGCCAACCGGCAAGTAGACGTTCCGCGATCCAACGCGCGTGTTCCATGCGTGCGAGTATTTCGATTTCCTTCTTCGTGAAATCACGCGTCAACGTTTGCTCGTCGGGGACGCCGATCGCACGGAGCTTTACTGGCAGATGATCAGAGACTTGCCGATTTGAATCCTTGTACGATTCCGGCAGCTTTTCCCAGTTGAGTAAAGTCGGATCGCTCGCGGCTTTATTCGGGTCTTTCCGCGCATCGGCGACGTATCGCTCGTGAAGACTTCGTGCTCTCCGGTCCTGCTCTTTAGAGAGGAGTCGGCTCAGTGCGCACACGCGGTCGATCTGGCCAAACGCACGAATATATTTCACCGCCGCATGACACGCCCCGTCGCACACAAGCAAACTTGCAAGTCCCGCGTCTTCCTCCATGCGCACAAGCACAGGAACGTTATAACGCTGCAACTTCCCCGCGATAGTCAGCGCGCGTGTCACGTTTAGCGTATCGTTGTCGAGACATATGGCGACGGTTAGCAGTGTGTCTTTCTCCGAGGCCCAGCCTTGCACCAGCTCATTGACCTCCGCGCTTTTTGCGGACGCATTGACGAAGTCCAATTCGC